>JAIRVG010000061.1 GCA_031253995.1 Paucimonas sp.
TTCTAAGCATTCGCGGATACTGGGCTCTTCCTCAGACTGTACGATACGTTCCTTTACCTTAAAGCCTGCGAGAGAAAAGAAACCCATGCCGACTACTCCGGTCACAAGGCCGATGATAAGAAACGCCTTCTTTATATCGGGGCCGCCGGGCCTGTTTGAAAGATCCAATATGACCGGGACTGACGCGTTGGCGAATCCGCCGAAGACGCCCGAAAGACCACCATAAAATCTCAGGGCTTGCGCGCGATATCCCGGTCCGACACCCGCCACACCAACCGGGTCGTGTCATACCCCTGCTGCCGCGCCTTCGCCAGCAGGCTCTCCCGCTCCACCGCCGGCAAGGTCGGGGTCCGCGACAGGATCCACAAGTACTTGCGATCCGGATTCCCCACCAGCGCCGTCTGGTAGTCGCTGCTCACATACAGCACCCAGTAGTTGCCCTTGGGCGCCCCGGGCAACTTCATGAACCAGTTGTCGAACGCCACCCACAGCTTGTCGGTCTTGCCCGGCACCTGCGGCGTGGCACTGCCACTGGCTTCCTGCCATTTGCCATCGAGGGTCAGGCAACGGTTCAGCACACCGACGCTGCCGTCAGCGCGCAGGTTGTAGTGCGCCTCAGACTGAGCACAGTCACGCTGGAAATACATCGGCAGCCGGGCCAGCTCGTACCACTTGCCCTGGTAACGCTTGAAATCGACGTGATCCACCGTCTTCGGCGGCATCGGCCCGACGTCCTGGGTCGCACAACCACCCAGCAGCAACGCCGCACCCAATGCCAGCAGCGAACGACGGATCATTTCAGCCCCTGCCCCGCGTACATCAAAACTTTGTCACCTGCGTACTGGACACTGATGAAGGTCTTCTCATCCCCCCAGGTACAGCTGGACACACCCAGGGCGCCGGAACATTCCGTCGGGCTCCCCAGCAGGCTCTCGACCTCGACCTTGGTCATGCCGGTCTTGAGCTTGGAATAGTTTTCCTGGTTGAGCTTGCTGCACGCAGCCAGCAGCACGCACAGGGACAACAGGGCGAGGGAACGCAACGACATGAAGGGGTACTCCTGGGAATGAAGGTGACAGGGCCAGACCACTGCCGACAGCTTAGAAGGATAAATCTCACTCCGGTTCCCGAAGGCGCCCGCTTTCAGTCCAGCGTAATCACTCACCTTTGGTCGAATTGATTGCGGAACCGATTAATCTTTTTCGTGCGACGGACGACACAGGAGGCGCTGCGGCGGATTGCCGCGCCTTTTCCGTAGATTGCGTGACCTCGAAATGACCAAAAACCTGAAATTCAGCCACAAGATCCTGCTGGCTGCCGCCCTGGTTGTGGTGGTGGCCTTCACCTGCTTCGTCCTGTTCAACGACTATCGCCAGCGCCAGTCGCTGGAGGTCAGCACCGAAGCCTCGATGCAGGAGCTGGGCACCCTGACGGCGGGCAACATCCGCACCTGGCTGGACAGCCGCATCCAGATCCTCGACTCCTTCTCCCAGCAGGTGGCCGTCGACGGCCCCGGCAAGGACGCCCTCGCCCGCAGCCTGGCGCTGCCGGTGTACAACGCCAACTTCGCCCTCACCTACTTCGGCGGCAAGGACGGCGCCATGCAGTCGGTACCGGCGGGCAATCGCGCCGCCGACTACGACCCGCGGGTACGCGGCTGGTACAAGAGCGCCAGCGCCGCCGGCCAGACCATCGTCACCGAGCCCTACATCTCCGCCTCCATGGGCAAGCTGGTGGTGACCATCGCCACCCCGGTGCAGCAGGCCGGGCAACTGCTCGGCGTCGCCGGCGCGGATACCGCGCTGGACACCATCAGCGCCATCATCAACTCGCTGAACTTCGACGGTCATGGCCACGCCTTCATCGTCAACGGCGAGGGCAAGATCCTGATCCACCCCAACGGCGAACTGGCCCTGAAGACCCTGGCGGACGCTTATCCACAGGGCGCCCCGGTGATCGGCAAGGGCCTGAAGGAAGTCGAGGTCGACGGCCGCAAGCAGTTCATCAACTTCACCCATGTCGACGGCGTGCCGTCGGCGGACTGGTACGTCGCCCTGGTGCTCGACCAGGACGCCGCCTTCGCCATGCTCGGCGAGCTGCGCAGTTCCGCCGTGGTGGCGACCATCGCCGCGGTGCTGATCATCATCGCCCTGCTCGGCGTGCTGATCCGCGTGCTGATGGAGCCGCTGCACGTGATGGGCCGGGCCATGCACGACATCGCCGAGGGCAAGGGCGACCTGACCCGGCGCCTGAACATCCATGCCAACGACGAATTCGGCACCCTGGGCCAGTCATTCAACCGCTTCGTCGAGCGGATCCATGAGTCGATCCGCGAAGTGTCCTCGGCCACCGGCCAGGTCAACGAAGTCGCGCTGCGGGTGATCAGCGCGTCCAACGCCTCGATCCACAACGCCGACCAGCAATCCAGCCGCACCAGCAGCGTGGCTGCGGCGATCAACGAACTGGGCGCCGCCGCCCAGGAAATCGCCCAGAACGCCGCCCTCGCCTCGCAGCACTCCAGCGATGCGCGCAACCTGGCGGAAGACGGGCAGCAGGTGGTCAACCAGACCATCGAGGTGATGAACCAGCTGTCGGCGAAGATCAGCGACTCCTGCGGCAACATCGAGACGCTGAATGCCAACACGGTGAATATCGGGCAGATCCTCGAAGTGATCGCCGGCATCTCCCAGCAGACCAACCTGCTGGCGCTCAATGCCGCGATCGAGGCGGCGCGGGCCGGTGAAGCGGGCCGCGGTTTCGCGGTGGTGGCGGACGAGGTACGCAACCTCGCCCACCGCACCCAGGACTCGGCGCAGCAGGTGCAACGGATCATCGAAGAGCTGCAATCCGGCGCCCAGGTGGCGGTGAGCACCATGACCGAGAGCCAGCACCAGAGCCAGCACAGCATGGGCATCGCCAACCAGGCGGGCGAACGCCTGGGCAGCGTGACCCAGCGCATCGGCGAGATCGACGGGATGAACCAGTCGGTGGCCACGGCGACCGAGGAACAGACGGCCGTGGTGGAGTCGATCAATGTCGACATCACCGAGATCAATACGCTGAATCAGGAAGGAGTGGAAAACCTGCAGGCGACGTTGCGTGCCTGTAACGACCTGGAGCATCAGGTCGAGCGGTTGAAGCACCTGGTGGGTAGCTTCAGGATCTGATGATGGCCTTCAGGGCCTCATCGCTGGCAAGCCAGCTCCCACAGTGACCGCGTGCACCGCTGGACCTGTGGGAGCTGGGCCCTGAAGAACAGCAAAAGAGTCAGGTCAGAAGCGGGAGCCCGGCTCCAGCAGGAAGTCCATCTCTTCACTGGTGCTCGGCCGCCCCAGCACCAGGTTGCGATGCGGGAACCGGCCGAACCGGGCAATCACCCGCTGATGCTGCTCGGCATAGTCGAGGAAGCCTTCGAACAAGCGCCGGTCTGCCGTTGGCTGCGCCGCCAGCAGGTCCTGGTAACGCTCGACGCAGGTGTTCTGCCAGTCCAGCACCTCGGCATGCTCCAGCACCAGCAGGATGAACACCCGCTGCAGCGGCAGCAGCTGGTAGTCCCAGGACCGGTCCAGGCCCTGCATCACCAGCACCTGCGCCCGACGGTCACCGTCGAAGGCGCGCGGGGTGTCGCGGTAGATCATCCGCGGCAGCTGGTCCAGCAACAGGACCAGCCCCAGCCAGCCCTGCGGGCTTTCCAGCCACTCTTCCAGGCCGCCAGCCAGCGCCTGCTCGACCAGCGGGCCGAAGCGCTCGTGCGCCTCGGCGTCATGCTGCTTGCCGAACCACAGCGTGCTCTTCTCGTCAGCCACGTCCTGGGGACTGGTGCCCCATCCGAACCACCACTCCAGCAACGGCTGCCAAGGTGCGAGCATGGCCTGTTTACTCCTGGTGATAACCGGTGACGCGCTGGACTTCCTCTTTCGAACCGAGGAACACCGCCACACGCTGGTGCAGGCTGTCCGGCTGGATGTCGAGGATGCGCTGGGTACCGTCGGTGGACGCACCGCCGGCCTGTTCGATGATGAAGGACATCGGGTTGGCTTCGTACATCAGGCGCAGCTTGCCCGGCTTGGAAGGCTCACGGGCATCGCGCGGGTACATGAACAGGCCGCCGCGGGTCAGGATGCGGTGTACGTCCGCAACCATCGAAGCGATCCAGCGCATGTTGTAGTTCTTCTTCAGCGGGCCGGTCTCGCCTTCCAGCAGCTCGCCGACGTAGCGCTTGACCGGGGCTTCCCAGTGACGCTGGTTGGACATGTTGATGGCGAATTCGGCGGTGGTTTCCGGAACCTTGATGTTCTCGTGGGTCAGGACGAAGCTGCCCAGCTCGCGGTCCAGGGTGAAGCCCTTCACGCCGTTGCCCAGGGTCAGGATCAGCATGGTCTGCGGGCCATAGATGGCGTAGCCGGCGGCGACCTGCTTGGTGCCTGGCTGCAGGAAGGCCTTTTCGTTCAGGCTTTCGTTCTGGCTCAGGTACTCGTTAGGGCAGCGCAGAACCGAGAAGATGGTGCCGACCGAGACGTTGACGTCGATGTTCGACGAACCGTCCAGCGGGTCGAAGACCAGCAGGTACGCGCCTTTCGGGTACTTGCCCGGGATCTGGTAGGCGTTGTCCATCTCTTCCGAGGCCATTCCGGCCAGGTGGCCGCCCCACTCGTTGGCTTCGAGGAGGATGTCGTTGGAAATCACGTCCAGTTTCTTCTGGACTTCGCCCTGCACGTTCTCGGTGCCCATGCTGCCCAGCACGCCGCCGAGGGCGCCCTTGGACACGTTGTGGCTGATTTCCTTGCATGCACGCGCCACCACTTCGATGAGGAAGCGCAGATCGGCAGGGGTGCTGTTGCTACGGGTCTGCTCAATCAGATAGCGACTCAGGGTAACGCGGGACATGTATGGCTCCGGAGGATTGGGGAGGAAAAAACCCACGCAGTTTACAGGGAGTGCGCGGCGCGGGCGAGCAGTAGGACAACCCTGCCCGATCAGACGGCACATTCGGGATCTGGTTCCCGCCGTCCGCCGCGCCGCCGCCGGTCATTCCAGGGCGGTCCAGATTTCCCGGGCGTACTCGCCGATGGTCCGGTCCGAGGAGAACCAACCCATGCGCGCGGTGTTGAGCACCGCCGAGCGCCACCAGCGGTTGGGCTCGTGCCAGAGCTCGTCGACCCGCCGCTGGGCTTCCCAGTAGGCGTCGAAGTCGGCGCACAGCAGGAAGCGGTCATAGGCCACCAGCGAGTCCACCAGGCCGACGTAGCGCGCCGGGTCATCCGGCGAGAACACCCCGCCGCGAATCGCCTGGAGCACGTCGTTGAGCCGATGCGAGGCGCCGATGATCGGGCTGGCGCCGAAATCGCCGCTGCGCTTGCGGCTTTCCACCTGCTGCGCGGTGAGGCCGAAGATGAACATGTGCTCGGCACCGACCTGCTCGCACATCTCCACGTTGGCGCCGTCGAGGGTGCCGATGGTCAGCGCGCCGTTGAGGCCGAACTTCATGTTGCTGGTACCCGAGGCCTCGTAGCCGGCGGTGGAGATCTGCTCGGAAAGGTCCGCCGCCGGAATGATGCTTTCCGCCAGGCTGACGTTGTAGTTGGGCAGGAACACCACCTTGAGCAGGCCGCGCACGGTGGGGTCGTTGTTGACCACCTTGGCGATGTCGTTGGCCAGCTTGATGATCAGCTTGGCCTGGTGATAGCTGGCCGCCGCCTTGCCGGCGAAGATCTTCACCCGCGGCACCCAGTCGGTGCCCGGCTCGGCGCGGATCGCCTGGTACAGGGCGACGGTGTGCATCAGGTTGAGCAACTGGCGCTTGTACTCGTGGATGCGCTTGACCTGAACGTCGAACATCGCTTCCGGATTGACGGTGATACCCAGGCGTTCCTGGATGATGCTCGCCAGGGCGCGCTTGCTGTGCAGGCGCTGCTCGGCGAATTTCTTGCGGAACGCGGCCTTGTCGGCGAAGGGTTCGAGCCCACGCAGCTTGGTCTCGGGGTTGTCCAGCAGGTCTTCGCCCAGGGCATCCACCAGCATCGACGTCAGTTGCGGGTTGGCCTGGTACAGCCAGCGGCGGAAGGTGATGCCGTTGGTCTTGTTGTTGATTCGCTCCGGGTACAGCTTGTGCAGCTCGGAGAACACCGTGCTGCGCATCAGCTTGGTGTGCAGCGCCGACACGCCGTTGACGCTGTGGGAGCCGAGGAACGCCAGGTTGCCCATGCGCACCCGGCGGCCGTTGTCTTCCTCGATCAGCGACACGGCCCGCAGCACGTCGAAGTCGTGGATGCCTTTGGCCCGCAGCGCGTCGATATGGTAGGCGTTGATCAGGTAGATGATCTGCATGTGCCGCGGCAGCATGCGCTCCATCAGGCCCACCGGCCAGGTTTCCAGGGCCTCGGGCAGGAGGGTGTGGTTGGTGTAGGCCAGCGTCTCCACGGTCAGGCGCCAGGCGGTGTCCCACGGCACTTCGTGCTGGTCCACCAGCAGGCGCATCAGCTCGGCAACGGCGATCGACGGGTGGGTGTCGTTGAGCTGGATGGCGGCCTGGTCGGGCAGGTTGAGCAGGCTGTCGTGCATGTTCAGGTGGCGGCGCAGCAGGTCTTGCAGCGAGGCCGAGACGAAGAAGTATTCCTGGCGCAGGCGCAGCTCCTGGCCGGCCTCGGTGCTGTCGGCCGGGTACAGCACCCGGGAAATGCTCTCGGCGCGGGCTACCTCGGCCACGGCGCCCAGGTGGTCGCCGGCGTTGAAGCGTTCCAGGTGCAGCTCTTCCAGGGCCCGCGCCCGCCACAGGCGCAGGGTGTTGACGCTGGCGCCGCGCCAGCCGACCACCGGGGTGTCATAGGCCACCGCGCGCACGGTTTCCGCCGGCCACCAGACCTGGCGCGGCTCGCCGTCACCGACGCTGATGGTCTCGACCCGGCCGCCGAAGCTGATCGGGTAGATCACCTCGGCGCGCTCGAACTCCCAGGGGTTGCCGAAGTCCAGCCAGTTCTCGGTCTGCTCCTGCTGCCAGCCATCGACCACCGCCTGGCGGAACAGGCCGTGCTCGTAGCGGATGCCGTAGCCGTGGGCGGCGATGCCGAGGGTCGACATGCTTTCCATGAAGCACGCCGCCAGGCGGCCGAGACCGCCGTTGCCCAGCGCCGCGTCCGGCTCCAGCAGGCGGATGCGCTCCAGGTCGACATCCAGCCCTTCCAGGGCCTCCCGGGCCACATCGAGCAGGCCGAGGTTGCTCAGGCTGTCGTAGAGCAGCCGGCCGATGAGGAATTCGAGGGAGAGGTAATAGACGCGCTTCTGGCTCTTGCGATAGATCTGCCGGGTGTGGTCCATCCAGTGATCGACCATATGGTCCCTGGCAGCCAGGGCGATGGCTTCGAACCAGTCGTGGTCGAAGGCGTGTTCCGGGTCCTTGCCGACCGCATAGGTCAGTTTTTCCAGTACGGCGGTGCGAAACGCGGCCACCTCTGCGTCACGAGCGTTCGTTTCCTGAGACATGCGGTGTCCTCGGGCGAGTTTGACGATTGCGGATGGAGATCTGACAGCCTAGACGGTTCGACACAGCGCGTTGGCGCTGGTTCGCGGGTTGTGCTGCAAAAGCGGGACCGGGCGGGGGCGATTTCGCAAATGGTTGTTCACATTTTGATCAACTCCGGTATGATCGCGCGCCTTCCTATACCTATATGCCTGACCCCTGATGAAACCGACCCTGATCGCCGCCGCCGAGCTTGACCGTCTCGAAACGTGGCAGAAGTACGCCAGCCATATGTGCGGCGGCTGCATGTCCACCTGCTGCACCCTGCCGGTGGAAGTGAAGTTGAAAGACCTGATTCGAATTGGCGTGGTGGATGAGTTCGAAGTGGGCGAACCGCCGAAGAATATCGCCAAGCGGTTGCAGAAGGATGGCATCGTCGAGCGCTTCAACCAGAAGTCGGGGATCTTCACCCTGACCCGGATGAGCAATGACGATTGCCTCTATCTGGACCGCAAGACCCGGCTGTGCACCATTTACGACAAGCGTCCGGACACCTGCCGCAACCATCCGCGGGTAGGGCCGCGGCCGGGGTATTGCGCGTACAAGCCGAAGCCGGCGAGCCGCTAAAGGCATCGCTGGCAAGCCAGCGCCCGCAGGTCCGGCGGTGCACGCAGACCCCGTGGGAGCTGGCTTGCCAGCGATGAGGCCCTGAAAAACAGCACAAGAATTTCAGGAACCAAAAAAAAGCCCCCGGCCTTTCGACCGGGGGCTTTTTCATTTCAAGCCGGGCTTAGTTGGCCTTGGCTTTCTTGGCAGCGCGGGTACGCTCGCCTTCGTCGAGGATCTTCTTGCGCAGACGGATCGACTTAGGAGTCACTTCGCACAGCTCGTCGTCCTGGATGAATTCCAGAGCCTGTTCCAGGGTGAAACGAACCGGCGGAACCAGGGCGATGGTCTCGTCCTTGCCCGAAGCACGCATGTTGTCGAGCTTCTTGCCTTTGGTTGGGTTCACACCCAGGTCGTTGTCACGGCTGTTCAGACCGACGATCTGACCGTTGTAGATCTCCTGGCCGTGCTCGACGAACAGCTTGCCGCGCGCCTGCAGGGTTTCCAGGGAGTAGGTCAGGGCCTTGCCGGTCTCGACCGAAACCAGTACGCCGTTCAGACGGCCGGACATGTGACCGGACTTCATGGTGTCGTAGCGATCGAAGATCGAGGTCAGGATGCCAGCACCGTTGGTCAGGGTCAGGAACTGGTTACGGAAACCGATCAGACCGCGAGCAGGAATGTTGTACTCCAGACGTACACGGCCCTTGCCATCCGGCGCCATGTTGGTCAGGTCGCCCTTACGCAGACCCATTTCTTCCATCACCTTGCCCTGGGATTCTTCAGGGATGTCGATGGTGACGTTTTCGAACGGCTCGTGCTTGCTGCCGTTGACTTCGCGGATGATCACTTCAGGACGGCCCACGGCCATCTCGAAGCCTTCGCGACGCATGGTTTCGATCAGAACCGACAGGTGCAGCTCACCACGGCCGGAAACCTTGAACTTGTCAGCCGAGTCGCCTTCTTCAACGCGCAGTGCAACGTTGTACAGCAGCTCTTTGTCCAGACGCTCCTTGATGTTACGGGAGGTCACGAACTTGCCTTCTTTACCGCAGAACGGCGAGTCGTTCACCTGGAAGGTCATGGAAACGGTCGGCTCGTCGACGGTCAGCGGCTTCATCGCTTCGACGGCGTCTGGCGAGCAGAGGGTGTCGGAGATGAACAGCTCGTCGAAACCGCTGATGCAGACGATGTCGCCAGCCTGGGCTTCTTCGACGTCGACGCGGTGCAGGCCGTGGTGGCCCATCAGCTTCAGGATACGACCGTTGCGGCGCTTGCCTTCGGTGTCGATGGCGACGACCGGGGTGTTCGGCTTGACGCGGCCACGAGCGATACGGCCAACGCCGATGACACCCAGGAAGCTGTTGTAGTCCAGTGCCGAGATCTGCATCTGGAACGGACCATCGCGGTCAACGGCCGGCGCTGGAACGTTGTCGACGATCGACTGGTACAGCGGGGTCATGTCTTCGGCCATGGCGGTGTGGTCGAGACCGGCGATGCCGTTCAGGGCCGAGGCGTAGACGACCTGGAAGTCCAGCTGGTCGTCGGTGGCGCCGAGGTTGTCGAACAGGTCGAAGATCTGGTCCAGAACCCAGTCAGGACGCGCGCCCGGACGGTCGACCTTGTTGATCACGACGATCGGCTTCAGACCGGCTTCGAAGGCCTTCTTGGTCACGAAGCGGGTTTGCGGCATAGGGCCGTCCTGGGCGTCGACCAGCAGCAGCACGGAGTCGACCATCGACATCACGCGCTCTACCTCGCCACCGAAGTCGGCGTGGCCGGGGGTGTCGACGATGTTGATGTGGTAGCCATTCCAGTTGATGGCGGTGTTCTTCGCCAGAATGGTAATGCCGCGCTCTTTTTCCTGGTCGTTGGAGTCCATGACGCGCTCGTCGTTGAGCTCGTTACGCTCCAGGGTGCCGGACTGGCGCAGGAGTTTGTCGACCAGGGTGGTTTTACCATGGTCAACGTGGGCGATGATGGCGATGTTGCGCAGATTCTCAATCACTGTGTGTATCTCGATCTCAGGTATTCGGTGCCGCCGCCAGGGCAGCGGGTTTCAGTAAACGAAGCAGGAAATCCGGTCGGGAGGACGATGGCGAGAGCGGTCGCCATCGTGCTTCCTAGGCGGGGCGATAAACGCGCACATTGGCGTGTCCCTCACTGAGCAGGTGATGAGCATGCAGGCGGCTCATGACACCTTTATCGCAATAGAGCAAATATTGACGGTTGGCATCCAGGTGCTTGAAGCGGCTGTTCAGGGCGTAGAACGGCACGGCCTGGACTTCGATGCCGTCGAGCTGCAGAGGTTCGTCTTCCTGGGCATCCGGGTGACGGATGTCGATGACGATCTGGCCCGGCAGGGCTTCGCTCAGTTCTTCGACCTGGATGTCCTGCCCCAGTTCGTCGATCACGTTGTCGATGGAAATGTAGCGGGCGCGCTCCAGGGCGCGCTCCAGCACTTGCATGTCGAACTGCTTCTCTTCGTGGTCGACGCGGTGGCGCTTGGCGCAGGTGGTCGGGTTCACCGAGATCACGCCGCAGTATTCGGGCATGTGCTTGGCGAACTCGGCGGTGCCGATTTCGTTGGCCTGGTCGATGATGTCCTGCTTGTGGCTGGCCAGCAGCGGACGCAGCACCAGCTTGTCGGTGGCCGAGTCGATCACCGCGAGGTTGGGCAGGGTCTGGCTGGACACCTGGGAAATCGCCTCGCCGGTCACCAGCGCATCGATTTCCAGGCGATCGGCAACACGGGCAGCCGCGCGCAGCATCATGCGCTTGAGGGTCACGCCCATATAACTGTTGTCGACCTTGCCGAGGATCTCGCCGACCACTTCCTCGAACGGCACGCTGACGAACAGCACGCGCTGGCTGCTGCCGTATTTCTTCCACAGGTAGTGGGCGACTTCCATCACCCCCAGCTCGTGGGCGCGGCCGCCGAGGTTGAAGAAGCAGAAGTGGGTCATCAGGCCGCGGCGCATCATCTGGTAGGCCGCCACGGTGGAGTCGAAGCCACCGGACATCAGCACCAGGGTCTGCTCCAGCGCGCCCAGCGGGTAGCCGCCGATGCCCTTGTGCTGGTTGTGGATCACGTACAGGCGCTTGTCGCGAACCTCGATGCGCACTTCCACTTCCGGGGTGCGCAGGTCGATACCGGCGGCGCCGCACTGCTGGCGCAGCTGGCTGCCGACATAGCGGTCGACGTCCATCGAGGTGAAGTCGTGGTGACCGCCGCGCTTGCAGCGCACGGCGAAGCGCTTGCCGGCCAGCAGGTGGCCGAAGTGCGTCTTGCACTTGGCGACGATGTCGTCGAAGTCGCCCAGCGGGTATTCGTCGACCTGCAGGAAGTGGGCGATGCCCGGCATGCAGGTCAGGCGCTCGGTCATCTCGCGCAATACTTTCTCGTCTTCGATGCGGGTGACCACTTCGAGGTTGTCCCAGACGCCGTCGACCTTGACCTCGGGGTCGAGCTCGCGCAGCACGGCACGAATGTTACGGCCGAGCTGACGGATGAACCGCTTGCGGACAGGGCGGCTCTTGATGGTGATTTCCGGGAAGACTTTGACGATCAGTTTCATTGAAAACAGCGCGCGAGCGGCCAGTCGAAAAAGGGGGGCGCGGATTATAGCGGAAATTGCTCAAGGTTTGACCAACTTTTGTCCGAACGCTTTGCGCTGCATCAATTTGGTGCATTTCGACTTTTCTGCGCATCCAAAGAGTGCAGAAAAAACAGAGATTTCTTACGGAAAGGTCTGAAACGCGAGAAAACGGGGCATAAATCCCGTTTCCGGGCACTGGCATGCAATTTGCTCCCTTGTGATGCAGGTTGCCCTGGCCGACTATTCGCGCCCGGCATCACCCAAATTCAAGGGCTGCACAGGCACGCTCTACCCCACCCGGAGGACACTATGTCGAAGTCGGTTCAACTCATCAAAGATCATGACGTAAAGTGGATTGATCTGCGCTTCACTGACACCCGCGGCACTCAGCACCACGTGACCATGCCAGCCCGTGATGCGCTGGATGACGACTTCTTCGAAGTCGGCAAGATGTTCGACGGTTCCTCCATCGCCGGCTGGAAAGGCATCGAAGCGTCCGACATGATCCTGATGCCGGTCGACGACACCGCCGTCCTGGACCCGTTCACCGAAGAGCCGACCCTGATCCTGGTCTGCGACATCATCGAACCATCGAGCATGCAAGGCTACGATCGCGACCCACGTGCGATCGCCAAGCGCGCCGAGGAATACCTGAAAAGCACCGCCATCGGTGACACCGTATTCGCAGGTCCAGAGCCTGAGTTCTTCATCTTCGACGAAGTGAAGTTCAAGTCCGACATCTCCGGCTCGATGTTCAAGATCTTCTCCGAGCAAGGTTCCTGGATGTCCGACCAGGACGTCGAAGGCGGCAACAAAGGCCACCGTCCAGGCGTCAAGGGCGGCTACTTCCCGGTTCCGCCGTTCGACCACGACCACGAAATCCGTACCGCCATGTGCAACGCACTGGAAGAGATGGGCCAGGTCGTCGAAGTTCACCACCACGAAGTGGCGACTGCCGGCCAGAACGAAATCGGCGTCAAGTTCAACACCCTGGTGAAGAAGGCTGACGAAGTCCAGACCCTGAAATACGTCGTGCACAACGTTGCCGATGCCTACGGCCGCACCGCGACCTTCATGCCGAAGCCTCTGTACGGCGACAACGGCTCGGGCATGCACGTGCACATGTCGATCTGGAAAGAAGGCAAGAACACCTTCTCCGGCGAAGGCTATGCCGGCCTGTCCGACACCGCCCTGTACTTCATCGGCGGCATCATCAAGCACGGCAAGGCACTGAACGGCTTCACCAACCCGTCGACCAACTCCTACAAGCGTCTGGTCCCAGGTTTCGAAGCTCCGGTAATGCTGGCCTACTCGGCTCGCAACCGTTCCGCCTCGATCCGTATTCCTTACGTCGGCAGCCCTAAGGCCCGCCGTATCGAAGCCCGCTTCCCGGATCCGGCTGCCAACCCGTACCTGGCCTTCGCTGCCCTGCTGATGGCCGGCCTGGACGGTATCCAGAACAAGATCCACCCAGGCGACGCAGCGGACAAGAACCTGTACGACCTGCCACCAGAAGAAGCCAAGGAAATCCCGCAAGTTTGCGGCAGCCTGAAAGAGGCCCTGGAAGAACTGGACAAAGGCCGTGCGTTCCTGACCAAGGGCGGCGTGTTCTCCGACGACTTCATCGATGCCTACATCGCCCTGAAATCGGAAGAAGAAATCAAGGTTCGCACCTTCGTACACCCACTGGAATACGAGCTGTACTACAGCTGCTGATCCGTCGGGCAGTTACAAGCGACAAGTTTCAAGCGGCAAGAAGAAGCAGTCGGCAACGCCACGGCTTTTTCTTGTGGCTTGCAGCTTGAAACTTGAAGCTGAAGAAAAGGCCTCCTTCGGGAGGCCTTTTTCTTACAGGTTCAAGCGCCCCGGCTGATAGTTCAGCTTTTCCCCGTCACCCATGCTGGTCCGCTCCTTCTCTCAGCGAGCACCACCATGATCCGACGCCTCTCCCTTCTTTGCCTGCTGGCCCTGCTGGGCGCCTGCAGCAGCCTGCCTTCCAGCGATCCAGTCGAAACACAGGTCCTGCTGCGTGCCAGCAACGCCTGGGACGGTTCGCCCTACCCCGACTATCCCGACGGCCGGCCCGAACTGAGCCTGCTGAAAATCCGCATTGCCCCGAACACCAGCCTGGACTGGCACCTCCACCGGGCGCCGAACGCCGGTTACCTGCTGGCCGGTGACCTGCGGGTGGAAACCCGCGAGGGACGTGAAACCCGCCTGCGCGCGGGGGACGCCCTGGCCGAGGTGGTCGACGTGATCCACCGCGGACACGCTGGCCCCAGGGGCGCGGAACTGGTGGTGTTCTACGCCGGCAGTCCGGGCCTGCCCCTGGCGGAACGCGAAGCCTCGCCAACCGCCGTCGCCCATGCCCTGCCCACACCTGCCACCCTGAGCGCCCTGCTCGACGGCATCGACCAGCGCCTGGCCATCGCCGAAGCGGTGGCCCTGCACAAGTGGGGAACCGGCCAGTCGGTGCAGGCCGAGGATCGCGAGCAGCAGGTCGTCGCCCAGGCCCGGAGCCAGGCCGCCAGCCATGGCCTGGACGAGCAACGGGTGGGCGATTTCTTCAACGACCAGATCGAAGCCAACAAGCTGCTTCAATATGGTGCATTGTCCGGATGGCATGCCGAAGGCCGGGTGTCGGACAACCTGGCGCAGCGCGACCTGACCCGTGACCTGCGCCCGAGCCTCGATCGCCTGAGGGACCAGTTGCTCCGCCAACTGGCGGCGTTCGACCAGCAGAAGCCACCCCGTTGCGAACAGGTGCTGGCCCAGGCCATCCAGCAGCGCGATGGGGATGCCTTGCGCAACGCGGCATTGACCCGGGCCAGCGGGCGTCTGTGCGAAGAAACCTGACCGGCGGCGCCTATGCTCTATATTGGTGCGTAACCGCACGTTCGCGAGGGTGATCCAACCCATTTTGGGTCACAAAATCTTGAAATTCGGGACTTTGTAGGCCTTTTTCGGGCAGAACCAGGGAAATTTCCGGGGATTCCGCTTCTTTTCGGAGCCTTGGTTTGCTTTTTGCATTTTCCCTGGACCAGCGGATCACCTGCGTTCGCGCCCCTGGCCAGTGCCAGGTCCGACATGTGCCAAAAGAGGTCAAAGACGCCACATGACCATCAGCGATGCACTGCACCGACTACTACTGGACAACCTGACCACCGCCACCATCCTGCTCAATGCCGAATTGCGCCTTGAGTACATGAACCCGGCGGCGGAAATGCTCCTGGCCATCAGCGGCCAGCGCAGCCATGGCCAATTCATCAGCGAGCTGTTCACCGAGTCCGTCGAGGCCCTGAACTCCCTGCGCCAGGCGGTGGAACACGCGCACCCGTTCACCAAGCGCGAGGCCCAGCTCACCTCGCTCACCGGCCAGAGCCTGACCGTCGACTACGCCGTCACGCCGATCCTCAACAACGGCCGCACCCTGCTCCTGCTCGAAGTCCATCCCCGTGACCGCCTGCTGCGCATCACCAAGGAGGAGGCCCAGCTGTCCAAGCAGGAAACCACCAAGATGCTGGTGCGCGGCATGGCCCACGAGATCAAGAACCCCCTCGGTGGCATCCGTGGTGCCGCCCAGCTGCTGGCCCGGGAGCTGCCTGACGAAGGGCTGAAGGACTACACCAACGTCATCATCGAGGAAGCCGACCGCCTGCGGAACCTGGTGGACCGCATGCTCGGCTCGAACAAGCTGCCGATGCTGGCGCCGACCAACATCCACGAAGTGCTGGAGCGGGTCTGCAGCCTGGTGGAGGCGGAAAGCCAGGGCGGCATCACCCTGGTGCGCGACTACGACCCGAGCCTGCCGGACGTGCTGATCGACCGCGAACAGATGATCCAGGCCGTGCTCAACATCGTGCGCAACGCCATGCAGGCGATCAGCGGCCAGAACGAGCTGCGCCTGGGTCGCATCACCCTGCGCAGCCGCGCCATGCGCCAGTTCACCATCGGCCATGTGCGCCACCGCCTGGTGGCCCGCATCGAGATCATCGACAACGGCCCGGGCATTCCCGCGGAACTGCAGGACACCCTCTTCTATCCCATGGTCAGCGGCCGCCCGGACGGTACCGGGCTGGGCCTGGCCATCACCCAGAACATCATCAGCCAGCACCAGGGCCTGATCGAGTGTGACAGCCACCCGGGCCACACCACCTTCTCGATCTTCCTGCCACTGGAACAAGGAGCCGCTTCCTCATGAGCCGTAGTGAAACCGTCTGGATCGTCGACGACGACCGCTCAATCCGCTGGGTTCTGGAAAAAGCCTTGCAACAGGAAGGCATGACCACCCAGAGCTTCGACAGCGCCGACGGCGTCATGAGCCGCCTGTCCCGCCAGCAGCCGGACGTGATCATCTCGGACATCCGCATGCCCGGTGCCAGCGGCCTCGACCTGCTGGCGCAGATCCGCGAACAGCACCCCCGCCTGCCAGTGATCATCATGACCGCGCATTCCGACCTGGACAGCGCGGTGGCGTCCTACCAGGGCGGTGCGTTCGAGTACCTGCCCAAGCCGTTCGACGTCGACGAGGCGGTGTCGCTGGTCAAGCGCGCCAACCAGCATGCCCAGGAACAGCAGGGCATGGACGTCGCCCCAACCCTGACCCGCACCCCGGAGATCATCGGCGAGGCGCCGGCGATGCAGGAGGTGTTCCGCGCCATCGGCCGACTCAGCCACTCCAATATCACCGTGCTGATCAACGGCGAGTCCGGTACCGGCAAGGAGCTGGTGGCCCATGCCCTGCACCGCCACAGCCCGCGTGCCGCAGCACCGTTCATCGCGCTGAACATGGCGGCGATTCCCAAGGATCTGATGGAATCCGAGCTGTTCGGCCATGAGAAAGGCGCCTTCACCGGCGCCGCCAACCTGCGCCGTGGCCGTTTCGAGCAGGCCGACGGCGGCACCCTGTTCCTCGACGAGATCGGCGACATGCCCGCCGACACCCAGACCCGCCTGCTGCGGGTGCTGGCCGATGGCGAGTTCTATCGTGTCGGTGGCCACACCCCGGTGAAGGTGGACGTGCGCATCATCGCCGCGACCCACCAGAACCTGGAAACCCTGGTCCAGGCCGGCAAGTTCCGCGAAGACCTGTTCCACCGCCTGAACGTGATCCGCATCCATATCCCACGCCTGGCCGACCGCCGCGAGGACATCCCGACCCTGGCCCGCCACTTCCTCGGCCGTGCGGCCCAGGAGCTGGCGGTGGAGCCGAAGCTGCTCAAGGCGGAAACCGAGGAGTTCATGCGCAACCTGCCGTGGCCCGGCAACGTGCGCCAGCTGGAGAACACCTGCCGCTGGATCACCGTCATGGCGTCCGGCCGCGAAGTGCATATCGGCGACCTGCCGCCGGAGCTGCTGAGCCTGCCGCAAGACGCCGCACCAGTGACCAACTGGGAGCAGGCGCTGCGCCAGTGGGCCGACCAGGCCCTGACCCGTGGCCAGTCGAGCCTGCTCGACAGCGCGGTGCCGAGCTTCGAGCGCATCATGATCGAGACCGCCCTCAAGCACACCGCCGGCCGCCGCCGCGATGCCGCCGTGCTGCTGGGCTGGGGTCGCAACACCCTGACCCGCAAGATCAAGGAGCTGGGCATGAAGGTGGACGGTGGCGACGACGGGGAAGACGAAGAGTCCTGATTCGCCCGCCACAAATGAACGCGGGGCCGGCGCCTGTCTTGAACAGGCCCGGCCCCGCGGTCGTTTCAGCCGTACTGCGGCGCGAATGCCCCATTCCTGAACCGAAATGGCCCCCCGCGCACCGCCGCAAGGCAAAAACCCTGCAAATCCCCCCTGAAAACCCCGCCATATACGCTGGAAGCCTTGATTTCACTGGGTTTCGCAAAGTTGGCACAGCGCCTGCATTAATACAGACATCTCCAGTTTTGGGGACCTTGGTACAGGCAGGCCGGGGAATCCCCTCTTTTATTCGTGCAGTCTCACCTGCACTCGCCAGCGGTCCTCCACTGACTCGCCCGCCCAGCGGGCCTGCAGTGGACGGGCCGCCACCAGGCTCAGCAACAACCCTCCATCCGTCTTGCGCAGCCGCCAGCTCACCGGTTTACCGTCGTAGCTCAGTTGGCCTTTCTGACCTTTCCCTTCCGAATCGAACAACAGCGCCACGGTGCCGTCGACCACCTCACCGTGCAGCTTGGGCTCTTCGTTGAACCACAGGTCCAGGCCACCGGCGACCACCTCGATGCGTTCCAGCACGCGGGGCTCGGGCGCGGTGATGCGGCCGATCATCAGCCCCACCAGCATGCCGAACAGGGCCAGGGAGAACAGGACGCGCGGCCATGATTTCGAACGCGGGTCCGGCTCGTCGGGAGTAGAATGCGCGTCATCTTTATGCTCGGAGCCGTGCATGTTTCACGTGATCCTTTTTCAACCAGAAATTCCGCCGAATACCGGCAACATTATCAGGCTCTGCGCCAACAGCGGGTGCGACCTGCACCTGATCGAGCCGCTGGGCTTCGAACTGGACGACAAGCGCCTGCGCCGTGCGGGCCTGGACTATCACGAATACGCCACGCTCAAGCGCCATGCCGACCTGGCATCGTGCCTGGAAAGCCTGGGGCAGCCGCGCCTGTTCGCCTTCACCACCAAGGGCTCGCAGCCGTTCCATGAGGTGGCGTTCGAGCCGGGGGATGCCTTCCTGTTCGGCCCGGAGAGCCGTGGCTTGCCGGCTGAGGTGCTGGACGCCCTGGAAACCGGGCAGCGCCTGCGCCTGCCGATGCGGCCGGGGTGTCGCAGCCTGAACCTGTCCAATACCGTGGCGGTGGCCGTCTACGAGGCCTGGCGCCAGCAAGGTTTCGCCTGATGGATCATCGCTGGCAAGCCAGCTCCCACAAGGATTTCTGCCAGCCTTGAGAACGCATTCCAACCATGCCCTGGGTATGTGAAGCTGGATGCTGACCCGGCGGCGCACACAGAACCCTGTGGGAGCTGGCTTGCCAGCGATGAGGCAATCAGCCCCAGCACAAATCCCACTGCCATAAAAAAACGCCCCGAAGGGCGTTTTCTCAAACCACCACCGCTTACTGCAGCGAAGGCGCTTCGCCGGCTTCCTGCATGCGCTGCATTTCCTGCGCGTACAGGGCGTCGAAGTTGACCGGGGACAGCATCAGCGCCGGGAACGAACCACGGGTCACCAGGCTGTCCAGGGCTTCGCGAGCATACGGGAACAGGATGTTCGGGCAGAACGCACCCAGGGTGTGGCTCATCGAAGCCGCGTCCAGGTTCTTGATCAGGAAGATACCGGCCTGCTGGACTTCAGCGATGAAGGCAACTTCTTCACCATTCTTCACGGTGACCGACAGGGTCAGGACCACTTCGTGGAAATCGCCTTCCAGGCCTTTCTGCTTGGTGTTCAGGTCCAGGCCAACGCTCGGCTCCCACTGCTGGCGGAAGATCGCCGGGCTTTTCGGCGCCTCGAACGACAGGTCACGCACGTAGATGCGCTGCAGGGAGAATTGTGGTGCGTTGTCTTCGGCAGCGCCGTTGTTTTGCTCGGTCATGGCAGATCCTTCCTTGCAGGGTCTTTAGAGGGTTTGGGAGTTCAAGCGTTGAGCAGGGCGTCGAGCTTGCCGGCGCGCTCCAGCGCATAGAGGTCGTCGCAACCACCGACGTGGGTATTGCCGATCCAGATCTGCGGCACCGAGGTGCGGCCGGCCTTCTGGGCCATTTCCGCACGCAACTGTGGCTTGCCGTCGACCTTGATTTCTTCGAAGGCCACATCCTTGCTCGCCAGCAACTGCTTGGCGCGCATGCAGTAAGGGCAGTAGTCGCTGGAGTAGACGATGACCTGGGCCATATCACTTCACCAGCGGCAGGTTGTCGGCTTTCCAGCTGGACACGCCGCCGGACAGCTTGGCAGCGGTGAAGCCGGCCTTGAGCAGGTCGCGGCAAATGGCGCCGGAGTGCTGGCCCATGTTGTCGACGATGATCAGGGTCTTGTTGGCCTTGTGCTTTTCCAGCTCGCCGGTGCGGGCCGCGAACTTGTCCTGCGGGATGTTGATCGCACCCACGATGTGGCCGGCGGAGAAATCCTTGCTTGGGCGGATGTCGATCACCAGGCCCTTGTCGCCGTTGACCAGTGCGGTCAGCTCGCCGTTGCTCAGGCTGCGGCCGCCTTTGCGGGCTTCGTAGACGATCAGCAGAACCAGCAGAACCAGGAAGAGAGCAACCAGCAGGTAGTGATTTGTCGCGAATTCAATCAGATGAGCAACCATCGGAGGGTGTTCCAGGTCATAGAAAATGGCGGCCAGTATACACAGCAGCCATGGGCCGCCAAACCCCGTCGAATGGGGTTGTCGACAGTAATTCTCATCTTCCCCGTGCAGCCCGTCGGCCCGGCGATACGCGGAATTCGTCACGACTGGCCAATTTGCCCTAAAATGCGGTCCTTTCTCATCTACAACCGTGAGTAGATTTTGATGACGAGCACGCCCAAGCCTTTGGTCCTGATCATCCTGGATGGTTTCGGTCACAGCGAAAGCCCTGAGTACAACGCCATCTTCGCCGCCAACACCCCGGTCTACGATCGCCTGCGCGCCACCCAGCCGCACGGCCTGATCTCCGGGTCCGGCATGGATGTCGGCCTGCCTGACGGGCAGATGGGCAACTCCGAGGTCGGCCACATGAACCTTGGTGCCGGCCGCGTCGTGTACCAGGACTTCACCCGTGTGACCAAGGCCATTCGCGACGGCGAGTTCTTCGAAAATCCCGTGCTCACCGGCGCAGTGGACAAGGCAGCCAGTGCCGGCAAGGCCGTGCATATCCTCGGCCTGCTCTCCGACGGCGGCGTGCACAGCCACCAGGATCACCTGGTGGCCATGGCCGAACTGGCGGCCCAGCGTGGTGCCGAGCGCATCTACCTGCACGCCTTCCTCGACGGTCGCGACACCCCGCCGCGCAGCGCGCAATCCTCCATCGAACTGCTCGACGCCACCTTCGCCAGGCTGGGCAAGGGCCGCATCGCCAGCCTGATCGGCCGCTACTACGCGATGGACCGCGACAACCGCTGGGACCGCGTCAGCGCCGCCTACAACCTGATCGTCGACAGCGTTGCCGAATACAGCGCCGACACCGCCGTGGCCGGCCTGGAAGCCGCCTACGCCCGTGACGAGAGCGACGAGTTCGTCAAGGCCACCCGCATCGGCGAAGCCGTGAAGGTGGAGGACGGCGACGCCGTGATCTTCATGAACTTCCGCGCCGACCGCGCCCGCGAGATCTCCCGCGTGTTCGTCGAAGCCGACTTCAACGAATTCCCCCGCGCGCGCCTGCCGAAGCTGGCGGCGTATATCGGCCTGACCCAGTACTCGGCGAAGATCCCGGCCCCGGCGGCCTTCGCTCCGGCCAGCCTGCACAACGTGCTCGGCGAATACCTGGCGAACAACGGCAAGACCCAGCTGCGCATCGCCGAGACCGAGAAGTACGCCCACGTCACCTTCTTCTTCTCCGGCGGCCGCGAAGAGCCGTTCGAAGGCGAAGAGCGCATCCTGATCCCGTCGCCGAAGGTCGCCACCTACGACCTGCAGCCGGAAATGAGCGCGCCGGAAGTCACCGACCGCATCGTCGAGGCCATCGAGCAGCAGCGTTACGACGTGATCGTGGTCAACTACGCCAACGGCGACATGGTCGGCCATACCGGCGTGTTCGACGCTGCGGTCAAGGCCGTGGAAGCCCTGGACGGCTGCGTCGGCCGGATCACCGAGGCGCTGGACAAGGTTGGCGGCGAAGCCCTGATCACTGCCGACCACGGCAACGTCGAGCAGATGGAAGACGAGTGCACCGGCCAGGCGCACACCGCCCATACCACCGAGCCGGTGCCGTTCATCTATTACGGCAAGCGCCCACTGAAGGTCCGTGAAGGCGGCGTGCTGGCGGATGTGGCGCCGACCATGCTGACCCTGATGGGCATGGAGATTCCGGCGGAAATGACCGGTACCTCGATCCTCGTCAAAGCCTGATTTCGCCCGGTCGGGCCTCATCGCTGGCAAGCCAGCTCCCACAGGGTCCGCGTGCACCGCAACCGTTGTGGGAGCTGGCTTGCCAGCGATAGTCCCCGCGATTCCAGACAAACGCCCCCATGGGGCGTTTTTTTTGGCGCCAGCGGCGGGCATACTAGGCCGGTCTCCATCCCCTGGTTATCGCCATTCCATGCTCCGCGCCCTGATCCTTCTAGCCCTGACCTGCCTGCTCGGCCCGGCCTTCGCCGACGAGCGCGCACAAACCCAGCAACAACTGGACGCCACGCGCCAGGACATCGCCGAGCTGAAAAAGAAGCTCGGGGCGCTGCAGGAAGAGAAATCCGGCGTGCAGAAAGACCTGCGCGGCACGGAAACCGACATCGGCAAGCTGGAGAAGCAGGTAGAGGAGCTACAGAAAGAACTAAAAAAGAGCGAGGGCGAACTGGAGCGCCTCGACACTGAAAAGAAAAAACTCCAGTCCGCCCGCACCGAACAGCAACGACTGATCGCCATCCAGGCCCGTTCCGCCTACCAGAACAACGGCCGCGAGGAATACCTCAAGCTGCTGCTCAACCAGCAGAACCCGGAGAAATTCGCCCGGACCCTCACCTATTACGACTACCTGAGCAAGGCCCGTCTCGAACAGCTGCGCAGCTTCAACGAGACCCTGCGCCAGCTGGCCAACGTCGAGAAGGACATCGCCCAGCAGCAGGCCCAGTTGCTGGTACAGCAGGGCACCCTCGACGCCCAGCGCCAGGAACTGGAAAAGACCCGCGCCGAACGCCAGGAAATCCTTGCCAGGCTCAACAGCAACCTGAAGAACAACGACCAGAAGCTCGCCGCCCGCGAACAGGAGCAGGCCGAGCTGGGCAAGGTGCTCAAGACCATCGAGGAAACCCTCGCCCGCCAGGCCCGCGAAGCCGAGGAAGCACGCCAGCGTGCCCTGCTGGCCGCGCAGGAGGCCGAGAAGCAACGCCAGCGCGAGGCCGCCCTGGCCGCCAACCAGGCCCGCCAGCCGCGCGACGATGACGAACCGAAAAAGCCCGTGCGCACCCCGGGCCCGCTGGTTTCCAGCGACGGCGCGGTGTATGGCGGGGCATTTTCTGCGGCACGTGGAAAACTTCCGTGGCCGGTCAATGGTCGATTGTTGGCACGCTTCGGTGAAAACCGCGGCGAGGATTCCCGGGCCAAATGGGACGGCGTGATGATCAGCGCTTCGGCCGGCAGCCAGGTGCACGCGGTGCACGGCGGACGCGTGGTGTTCGCCGACTGGTTGCGCGGGGCTGGACTTCTGGTCATTCTCGACCATGGTAACGGTTACCTCAGCCTGTACGGTCACAACCAGACCCTGCTCAAGGGCGCTGGCGACATCGTCAAGGCTGGCGAGGCAATCTCCACCGTTGGCAACAGCGGTGGGCAGAGCAGCCCGGCGTTGTACTTCGCCATCCGCCAGCAGGGTCAACCGACCGACCCCACGCAGTGGTGCCGCGGTCAAGGATAGGCTTTACCCCTTTTTTAACGCGCCAGCCGCCTGGCGCGAGGCTCCCCACGGGGCTCACACAGGATCAGGAGTTCGTTCGACATGCTGCATTCGCCTCGCCTTACTTCGCTGGCCCTGGCCGTCGCATTGGTCAGCGGCGCGTCCCTGGCCTTCGCCGCCGAGCCGGCCAAGCCCGCGGCGGCGGTCGCGCCGACCACGGTGACGGCCAAGGCGCCGCTGCCACTGGACGAGCTGCGCACCTTTGCCGAGGTGCTGGACCGGGTCAAGGCCGCCTACGTCGAACCCGTGGATGACAAGACCCTGCTGGAAAACGCCATCAAGGGCATGCTCAGCAACCTCGACCCGCACTCCGCCTACCTCGGCCCGGAAGACTTCCAGGAGCTGCAGGAAAGCACCAGCGGCGAATTCGGCGGCCTCGGCATCGAGGTCGGCATGGAAGACGGCTTCGTCAAGGTGGTGTCGCCGATCGACGACACCCCGGCCTCCCGCGCCGGCATCGAGGCCGGCGACCTGATCGTCAAGATCAACGGCGCGCCGACCCGCGGCCAGACCATGACCGAAGCCGTGGACAAGATGCGCGGCAAGATCGGCGAGAAGATCACCCTGACCCTGGTGCGCGACGGCGGCACGCCGTTCGACGTGACCCTGGCCCGCGCCACCATCCAGGTGAAGAGCGTGAAGAGCCAGCTGCTGGAGTCCGGCTACGGCTACATCCGCATCACCCAGTTCCAGGTCAAGACCGGCGAGGAAGTCGGCAAGGCCCTGGCCAAGCTGCGCAAGGACAACAACGGCAAGCTGCGCGGCCTGGTCCTCGACCTGCGCAACAACCCCGGCGGCGTGCTGCAGTCCGCGGTGGAAGTGGCCGACCACTTCCTGACCAAGGGCCTGATCGTCTACACCAAGGGCCGCATCGCCAACTCCGAGCTGCGCTTCTCCGCCGACCCGGCCGACGCCAGCGAAGGCGTGCCGCTGGTGGTGCTGATCAACGGCGGCAGCGCCTCGGCGGCGGAAATCGTCGCCGGCGCCCTGCAGGACCAGAAGCGCGGCGTGCTGATGGGTACCGACAGCTTCGGCAAGGGCTCGGTGCAGACCGTGCTGCCGCTGAACAACGACCGCGCCCTGAAGATCACCACCGCGTTGTACTACACCCCCAACGGCCGCTCGATCCAGGCCCAGGGCATCGTCCCGGACATCGAGGTCAGCCGCGCCAAGATCACCCGCGAGCAGGACAGCGAGAACTTCAAGGAAGCCGACCTGCAGGGTCACCTGGGCAATGGCAACGGCGGCGCCGACCGGCCGTCCTCCAGCAAGGCCAGTGCCGCGAGCAAGAAGGAGCGTCCGCAGGACGACGACTTCCAGCTCAGCCAGGCCCTCAGCCTGCTCAAGGGACTGAGCATCACCCGCGACAAGTGATGCGCGCGTTCTGCCTCGCCCTCCTCTGCCTGCTGGCCGGTGTCGCTCACGCGGCGCCGGCCACGGTGCAGAAGGCCTACCTCAGCATCATCATCGACGACCTTGGCCAGAGCCCGGCCAGGGATTCGCGCACCCTCGCCCTGCCCGGCCCCGTCACCATGGCGATCATGCCGGACACCCCTCACGCCAGCGACTTCGCCCGCCAGGCCCATAAGGCCGGGCGCACGGTGATACTGCACATGCCGATGGACCCCGCCACCGGGCCCTACGCCTGGCATCCGGGCACGCCGCTGCCGGAACTGGAACAGCGCCTGGATGCCGCGCTGGCCAAGGTCCCCTATGCCGCCGGGGTCAACAACCACATGGGCAGCCGCATGACCGCACAGCCGGAGGCCATGGCCTGGCTGATGGGCGAGTTGCAGCGCCGTGAGCTGTTCTTCGTCGACAGCCGCACCAGCGCGGCCACCGTGGCAGCGGCCAAGGCCCAGGCCATCGGCCTGGCCAGCGTGTCGCGGGATGTGTTCCTCGATGACGAGCGCACCCCCGAGGCGATTGCCGGGCAGCTACGCCTGGCCGTGGAGATGGCCCGCAAGCAGGGCACCGCGGTAGCGATCGGGCACCCTTATCCACAGACCCTGGAAGTGCTGGAGCGTGAGCTGCCGCGGCTCAAGGCCCAGGGCGTGGAATTGATCGAGTTGCGGCAGATGATCGGCGAGCGCAGCAACCGCGCCATGCCCGCCCACGGCAAGGGCGGGATCTACAGGTAGCGGGCGAACGTGGCGTCGACGAAACCGTCTTCGCGCATCTGGTCCAGGTTGTCCTGGAGTTTCTTCACCAGCTCATCCGGCACGCTCTTGTTCAGCGCCAGGTAGAGCTGCGTGCCATTGAAGCGCAGCACGGTCTTGAACGCGGTCATGCCGATCTGCCGCGCCAGGTAGCGGCCGGCGGGGTCGCCGGTGGCCCAGAGGTCGATTTCGCCTGTGGACAACTTCTTCGCGTTGTCCTGGTCGCGCAGCACCAGCACTGGTTTCAAGCCACTCTTCTGCAGGCTTTCGGCAATGGCATCGCCCTTGTAGGCACCGACGCGCAGGCCCTTGGCCTGTTCCAGGCTGTCCAGTTGCAGGGTGCTGCCGGCGCGGGCCAGCAGGACCCAGTCATCCGGGCCCAGCGGGCCGACCCATTTGAACAGGTGCTCGCGGTCCGGCTCGCGGGCGAGGACGAAGACACCGTGGTTGGGGGTGTCCTTGGCCTGCTGGTAGACCCGGGTCCAGGGGAAACGCAGGGTCATGCTGTAGGGGACGTCGGCGCGGCGGAACATCTCGCGCACGAGATCGGCGGCGATGCCCTGGATTTCAGGCTCGCGGGCGAAGCTCTTGCCGTCGCTGGACATGTTGTAGGGGGGGAAGTTTTCGGTCACCAGGACCACGGGCTCGCTGGCTTGGGCGGCGGTGGTCAGGGAGAGGAGAAAGAGGAGTTTGGTCAGCATCGAGAGGGATCTGATTTTTTGGGTGATGCTGATGGCCTCATCGCTGGCAAGCCAGCTCCCACAGGGTCCGCGGTGCATGCAATCCCTTTGGGAGCTGGCTTGCCAGCGATGAGGCCCTGGAGGTCAGCGCACAACGATCCCGCGCTGCGCCATGTAGGCCTTGGCCTCCGGCACGGTGTACTCGCCGAAGTGGAAGATGCTCGCCGCCAGCACCGCACTGGCGTGGCCTTCGAGAATGCCATCGGCCAGGTGCTGCAGGTTGCCCACGCCACCCGAGGCAATCACCGGGATACCCAGGGCATCGCTGATGGCCCGGGTGACGCCGAGGTCGAAGCCGCTCTTCATGCCGTCCTGGTCCATGCTGGTGAGCAGGATCTCACCGGCGCCCAGGCCTTCCATCTTCTTCGCCCACTCCACCGCGTCCAGCCCGGTAGGCTTGCGCCCGCCATGGGTGAAGATCTCCCAGCGCGGGGTCTCGCCCGGACCGGAAACCTTCTTGGCATCGATGGCAACGACGATGCACTGCGAACCGAAATGCGCCGCCGCTTCGCCGACGAACTCCGGATTGAACACCGCCGCGGTGTTGATCGAGACCTTGTCGGCCCCGGCGTTGAGCAGGTTGCGGATGTCCTGCACGGTACGCACGCCACCGCCCACGGTCAGCGGGATGAACACCTGGCTGGCCATGCGCTCGACGGTATGCAGCGTGGTGTCACGGCCATCGACGCTGGCGGTGATGTCGAGGAAAGTGATCTCGTCGGCACCCTGCTCATCGTAGCGACGGGCGATTTCCACCGGGTCACCGGCATCGCGGATGTTCTCGAACTTGACGCCCTTGACGACCCGGCCGTTGTCCACGTCCAGGCAAGGGATGATGCGTTTGGCCAGGGCCATATCAGAATCCTCAGCTGCAAGCTTCAAGCTATAAGCCGCAAGAAAGAGCGAATCACGATCGCTCTTGCTTGCAGCTTACGGCTTGAAGCTTGGGGCTTCTCAGTAGCTGTCGCAGAAGGCTTGCGCCTCGGCGACATCCAGGGTGCCTTCGTAGATGGCACGGCCGGTGATGGCGCCGATGATGCCCGGGGCCTTGGCGTCCAGCAGGGCCTTGATGTCGCCCAGGTTGTGGATGCCGCCGGAGGCGATCACCGGGATCTTCGTGGCTTCGGCCAGGGCCTTGGTGAAGGGCACGTTGCAGCCCTGCATCATGCCGTCCTTGGCGATGTCGGTGTAGACGATCGCCGAGACGCCATCGGCCTCGAAACGCTTGGCCAGGTCGATGACCTGCACCGAGCTGACTTCGGCCCAGCCGTCGGTGGCGACGAAGCCATCCTTGGCGTCCAGGCCGACGATGACCTTGCCCGGGAAGGCGCGGCAGGCTTCGGCGACGAACTCAGGCTGCTTGACCGCCTTGGTGCCGATGATCACGTAGCTCACGCCAGCCTTGACGTAGTGCTCGATGGTTTCCAGCGAGCGGATGCCGCCGCCGATCTGGATCGGCAGGTTCGGGTAGCGCTTGGCGATGGCGGTGACCACTTCGCCGTTGACCGGCTGGCCTTCGAAAGCGCCGTTCAGGTCAACCAGATGCAGACGCCGGCAGCCACCTTCCACCCATTTGGCGGCCATGCTCACCGGGTCGTCGGAGAATACGGTGGAATCTTCCATGCGGCCTTGGCGCAGACGTACGCAGGCACCGTCCTTGAGATCGATAGCGGGGATAATCAGCATCTGGAAAACCTGTCTAATCAGTAAACAGCGATGCCCGGGAAGTCAGTTCTTCTCGAGCGCCCACAGGTCGCTCTCGATGCTCTCGAAGCGCTCCTTGAGCTGCGCCTGAACATCGAAGATCGCCCTGTTGTAGTAATGCGGTGCGATTTCTTTGCCGATCAGTTCCAGGACCTCGGCCACCTCGAACGACCCCAGCTGCAGCTCGAAACGGTCTTCGAGAAAGCGCTTGAGGGTGTCCAGGGCCTCACGCTCCTGCTCGGAGCTGAGGGTCATGACCGGGGTCTTGTTCCGGGAACGGCTCATTACCAGCGACCATCCCAGGCGGCGAAGTTCTGCAGCAACTGCAGGCCGTGGGTGTGGCTCTTCTCCGGGTGGAACTGGGTGGCGAAGCGCGAGCCCTCGGCCAGCACCGCGGCGAAATCCACGCCGTAGTGACCGCGACCGACCACCTGGGTCGGCTTGCCGGACTCGATGTAGTAGCTGTGCACGAAGTAGAAACGCGCGCGGTCGGGGATGTCGTGCCAGAGCGGGTGGTCGACCACCTGGCTGACTTCGTTCCAGCCCATGTGCGGCACTTTCAGGTGCTCGCCGTCTTCATGCAGGTCCTTGCCGAAGAAGCGCACCTTGCCGGGGAACAGGCCGATGCCGTCGACACCGTCGTTTTCCTCGCTGTGGTCGAGCAGCGCCTGCATGCCGACGCAGATGCCGAGGAACGGACGGTCCTGGCTGACTTCGCGGACCAGGGCGTCGAAGCCCAGGCGGCGGATCTCGCCCATGCAGTCGCGCATCGCGCCGACGCCTGGGAACACCACGCGATCAGCTTCGCGGATGATGTTGGCATCGCTGGTGATCAGCACCTTGCCGGCACCCACGTGCTCCAGGGCCTTGGCCACCGAGTGCAGGTTGCCCATGCCATAGTCGATAACGGCGACTGTCTGCATTAGAGGCATCCCTTGGTGGAAGGCATCTGCCCGGCCATGCGCTCGTCCAGCTCGATGGCCATGCGCAGCGCGCGGCCGAAGGCCTTGAACACGGTCTCGATCTGGTGGTGGGTGTTGTGCCCGCGCAGGTTGTCGATGTGCAGGGTGACGTTGGCGTGGTTGACGAAGCCCTGGAAGAATTCCTGGAACAGGTCGACGTCGAAGCCACCGACGCTGGCGCGGGTGTACGGCACGTGCATCTGCAGGCCTGGGCGGCCGGAGAAGTCGATCACCACGCGCGACAGCGCTTCGTCCAGCGGCACGTAGGCGTGGCCGTAGCGGTAGATGCCTTTCTTGTCGCCGATGGCCTGGTTGAAGGCCTGGCCGAGGGTGATGCCGACGTCCTCGACGGTATGGTGATCGTCGATATGCAGGTCGCCCTTGCACTCGATGTCGAGGTCGATCAGCCCGTGTCGGGCGATCTGGTCCAGCATGTGCTCAAGGAACGGCACGCCGATATCGAATCGGGCCTTGCCAGTGCCATCCAGGTTGATCGAGGCCTTGATCTGGGTTTCCAGGGTATTGCGCTCGACGGATGCCTTACGTTCGACCATCACCAGCTCCGCAAAATCATTGGGCGAAAAAGGCGGTCATTATAGGCCGAGAACGTCGCATCTTGAAACGAAGATGACGTGTGGTGGTGGGGTTTTGCGCCCGATTTTCGGGCTGATGGGGAATTCGAGGGCTTCATCGCTGGCAAGCCAGCTCCCACAGGTCCGCGGTGCATGCGATCCCTGTGGGAGCTGGCTTGCCAGCGATTGGGCCGCAAGAGCGACCCAAAACCCCGAATCAGTGGAACAAAACGGCCGTCTTCTGCAGCGTCGCCCACACACCCCAGGCCAGCGGAATGCCCACCACCAGCCAGGCCGCGATCACCAGCGGCTTGCTGCCCGGCGAAGCCGACCACTCCAGCACGGTGCTGGCATCAGCGCCTTTGTCATGCCCCAGCGCCTGCTCGGCCGCCAGTTGCTCTTCGGTCATGAAGTACTTGTCGGCCACCGGACGCACCAGGGCGTTGCAGATGAAGCCCAGCACCAGCAGGCCGGCGAGGATGTACAGAGTCATGTCGTAGGCCGCGGCCCGCTCGACGCCGATCTTGAGCTGGTACTCGCGCAGGTAGTTGACCAGCACCGGCCCCAGCACGCCCGCCGCCGCCCATGCAGTCAGCAGGCGCCCGTGGATCGCGCCGACCATCTGCGTGCCGAACAGGTCAGCCAGGTACGCCGGCACCGTGGCGAAACCGCCACCGTACATCGACAGGATGATGCAGAACGCCGCCACGAACAGGGCGATGTTGCCCAGGTGGCCCATGTTCGGCACCAGCGAGTACAGGGCGAAGCCCAGCGCGAAGAAGGCGAAGTAGGTGTTCTTGCGCCCGATATAGTCGGAGAACGACGCCCAGAAGAAGCGCCCGCCGATGTTGAACAGGCTGAGCAGACCGGTGAAGCCGGCGGCGATCGCCGCGATCTGGGCCAGTTGCGCGGCGTCCAGTTCACTGAAGGTCAGGTTGTTGCCCAGCAGCTTGCCGGCGAAGACTTCCTGCAGCAGCGGCGAAGCCATGCCGAGGATGCCGATACCGGCGGAGACGTTGAGGCACAGCACCAGCCAGATCAGGGCGAACTGCGGGGTCTTCCAGGCCACGCTGACGTGCACGTGACGGTGGGTGATCATCGCGTTGTTGACCTTCTTCGCCGGGGCGGTCCAGCCTTCCGGTTTCCAACCGGTAGGCGGCACGCGGTAGGACAAGGCACCGCCGATCATGAAGACGAAGTAGATCGCCGCCATCACCACGAAGCTCTGCCATACGCCGACACCTTCAGGGCTGGCGAAGTGGTTCATCAGTGCCGCGGCCAATGGCGCACCGACCATCGCACCACCACCGAAGCCCATGATCGCCATGCCGGTGGCCATGCCGCGCTTGTCCGGGAACCACTTGATCAGGGTCGACACCGGCGAGATGTAGCCCAGGCCCAGGCCGATACCGCCGATCACCCCCGAACCCAGCCACATCAGCCAGATCTGGTGGGTATAGACGCCCAGCGCGGAAATCAGCAGGCCGCCGCACCAGCACAGTGCCGAGACCACACCTGCCTTGCGCGGCCCGGCGTGCTCAAGCCAGCCACCCCAGATCGCCGCCGAGCAGCCGAGGAAGATGAAGAACAGGGTGTAGATCCAGCCCAGCATGGAAATCGGCCAGTCGCAGCTGGACGAGAAGACCTGGGCGAAGAAACCGATGTCCGCCGAACAGGCCACGGGCGCAGTGATGCCGATGGCCTTGGACAGTGGCAGCCAGAACACCGAGAAGCCGTAGGCCATGCCGATGCACAGGTGGATGGCCAGGGCCGCCGGTGGAACCAGCCAGCGGTTGAAACCGGTGCGAGCGACGATGCGCTCCTTGGAGAGGAAGCCAGGCGTGCTGTCGACGGCTCCCGCAGTGATGGTGCTCATTATTATTGCCCTCGTAGATAGGTGGTCCCCTCGGGCCGCAACCGGACGCCCCTCGACTTTGGCGCACGCAGGCAGCGAGTCGTTTTTTCGGGCAGCCGGCCCTGTCGCGACAATCCGTCGCAGCAAGACCCGGGAACGGGTGCAAGAGTAGCATTTAGCTAGCTAACAAAATCCAAACTGACATCATTGATTCTTTCGCAACTGAGACTTTATTCCGCGAAACCTTGCCCCGAATGACGGTCGAACCCCTTGCCACGCAGTGATCGCGGTCGCCAAGGCCGCAAGGCTATACTCTGCGGCTGACTTGAAATGACATCGGACTACAAGGACTCGCCCATGAAAGCGTTCGGCAAAATCCTGGGGTTGGTGGTGCTCGGGCTGTTGCTGATCGTGGTGGCCGGAGGCTTCGCCCTCACCCACCTCTTCGATCCCAACGACTACAAAGACGAGATCCGCCAACTGGCTCGCGACAAGGCTCATGTCGAGCTGACCCTCAATGGCGACATCGGCTGGAGCCTGTTCCCCTGGCTCGGCCTGGAGCTGCACGAAGCCAGCGTCGCCACGCTGAACAAGCCCACCGAACCCTTCGCCGACCTGCAGATGCTCGGCCTGTCGGTGCGCGTGCTGCCGCTGCTGCGCCGCGAAGTGCAGATGAGCGACGTGCGCGTCGAAGGCCTGAACCTCAACCTGGTTCGCGACGAGAACGGCCACGGCAACTGGGAAGACATCGGCAAGCCACTGCCGTCCAGCGCCCCGGCGACCACCGCCGAAGCCTCCCCGGCCCCGGCCTCGACCGAAAGCCCGGCCAAACCGGCCGCCGCCGAGCGCCCACTGAAGCTGGATATCGACAGCCTCACCGTCAACAACGCCCGGGTGCAGTACAGCGACGCCCGCAGCGGCCAGAGCTTCAGCGCCGAGAGCATCCAGCTGAGCACCGAGGCCGTGCATGACGGGGTCAACATCCCGCTGACCCTCACCGCCTTCCTCAGCTCCGGCCAGCCGGTGCTGCGCGCCCGCGTCGAGCTCAAGGGCGAAGCCCGTTTCGACCGTGCCCTGCGCCGCTACCAGCTGGAAGACATGAAGCTCACCGGCGAACTGTCCGGCGAACCGCTGGCGCAGAAGAGCATGACCTTCTCCGCCCAGGGCCAGTTGCTGGCTGACCTGGCGGCCAACGTCGCCGAGTGGAACGGCCTGAAGCTCTCCGCCAACCAGCTGCGCGCCCTCGGCGAACTGCATGTGCGCGACCTGAACAGCGAGCCGAAGCTGACCGGCGGGATTTCCATCGCCCAGTTCGACCTGCGCAAGTTCCTCGATAGCGTCGGCGTCGAGCTGCCGGCAATGAACGACCCCACCACCCTCACCGCCGTCGAGCTGGTCGGCCGCCTGGAAGGCACGAAAACCAGCCTGGCCCTGGAAGACCTGGCCCTGAAGCTGGACGCCAGCATGTTCACCGGCCGCCTCGCGGTGGAAGACTTCGCCAAACAGGCCCTGCGCATCCAGCTGAAGAACGACAAGTTCGACGCCGACCGCTACCTGCTGGCCAAGAGCGAGGCCGCGGCCAGCGCGGGTGCCGCCCGCCAGGCCGAAGTGAAGAGCAGCGAAGCCGCCGCCATCTCCGGCCCGGGCACCTCGCCCTTGCCGGACGCGCCGACCCAGGTCGCCTGGAGCAACGACAAGCTGCTGCCCGTGGACCGCCTGCGCGCCCTCGACCTGCAGGCCGACCTCAGCTTCGGCGTGCTGACCCTGAACAAGTTGCCGATCCAGAACGCCGAGCTGAAAACCAACGGCCAGGGTGGCCTGATCACCCTGGAAGCCCTGCGCGGCGGCCTGTACAACGGCACCTTCGAAACCCGCGGCACCCTCGACGTGCGCCCGGCCGTGCCACAGATCGGCCTCGACACGAAGATCAGCCGCGTGCCGGTGGAACACTTCATCAAGCACGACGGCGACACTCCGCCGGTCAAGGGCCTGCTCACCCTCAACAGCGACCTGACCGCCAGCGGCAACAGCCAGAAGGCGCTGATCGACACCCTCAACGGCAAGGCCGACTTCGTCATCAACGACGGCGTGCTGGTCAACGCCAACCTGGAACAGCAGCTGTGCCAGGGCATCGCCATGCTCAACCGCAAGCCCCTCAGCGGCGAGCCGCGCGGCAAGGACACGCCGTTCCAGGAGCTCAAAGGCAGCCTGGTGCTGCGCAACGGCGTGGCCAGCAACCCGGACCTCAAGGTCCGCATCCCTGGCCTCACCGTCAACGGCAATGGCGATATAGACCTGCGCGTGCTGGGCATGGACTACCGCGTCGGCGTCATCGTCGAAGGCGACAAGCGCGAGATGCCGGACCCGGCCTGCCAGGTCAACGAGCGCTTTGCCGGGCTGGAATTCCCGCTGCGCTGCCGTGGCCCGCTGGAGCTGGGTGCACGGGCCTGCCGGGTCGACCAGGACGGTGTCGGCAAGCTGGCCGGCCAGGCGCTGAGCAACCGCATCAACGAAAAACTCAATGAAAAACTCGACGAGAAGCTGGGTGACAAGGTCAGTCCCGAGCTCAAAGACGCACTGAAGGGCCTGTTCAAACGATGACCCCCGAGCAGTTTTCCACCGCGGTCCTCGACTGGTTCGACCGCAACGGCCGCCACGACCTGCCCTGGCAACAGGGCATCACCCCGTACCGGGTGTGGGTCTCCGAGATCATGCTGCAGCAGACCCAGGTCAGCACCGTGCTCAACTACTTCAGCCGCTTCATGGACGCCCTGCCGGACGTCCACGCGCTGGCCGCTGCGCCGGAAGACGAAGTGCTGCACCTGTGGACCGGCCTCGGCTACTACACCCGCGCGCGCAACCTGCAGAAGACCGCGAAGATCGTGGTCGAGCAGTACGGCGGCGAGTTCCCCCGTGATGTGGAAAAGCTCACCGAGCTGCCCGGCATCGGCCTGTCCACCGCCGGCGCCATCGCCAGCATCAGCATGGGCCTGCGTGCGCCGATCCTCGACGGCAACGTCAAGCGCGTGCTGGCCCGCTATACCGCTCAGGAAGGCTATCCGGGCGAGCCCAAGGTGGCCAAGGCGCTGTGGGCCAACGCCGAGCGTTTCACGCCGCACAGCCGGGTCAACAACTACACCCAGGCAATGATGGACCTGGGTGCCACCGTATGCACCCGCAGCAAGCCCAGTTGCCTACTGTGTCCGCTGGAGCGGGGCTGCGAAGCGCACATGCTCGGCCAGGAGATCCGCTACCCGCTGCCCAAGCCGCGCAAGGAGCTGCCGCAGAAGCGCACGCTGATGCCGCTGCTGGCCAACGACGAAGGCGCCATCCTGCTTTACCGGCGCCCGTCCACGGGCCTGTGGGGCGGGCTGTGGAGCCTGCCGGAACTGGACGACCTGGACGACCTCGAACACCTCGCCGACCAGCACCAGCTGCACATCGAGACCCGTCACGCCCTCGATGGCCTGACCCACACCTTCAGCCATTTCCAGCTGGCCATCGAGCCGTGGCTGGTGCGTGTCGGCCAGTCCGGCGAGCACGTGGCCGAGGCCGACTGGCTCTGGTATAACCTCGCCACCCCGCCGCGCCTGGGCCTCGCCGCCCCGGTCAAGAAGCTGCTGAAACGCGCGGCCGACGTATTGATTGCAGGAGAGTCGCGATGACCCGCACCGTAATGTGCCGCAAGTACAAAGAAGAATTGCCAGGCCTGGAGCGCCCGCCGTACCCGGGTCCGAAGGGCCAGGACATCTACGAACACATCTCGCAGAAGGCCTGGGCCGACTGGCAGAAGGAGCAAACCATGCTCATCAACGAGAAGCGCCTGAACATGATGAATGCCGATGACCGCAAGTTCATCCAGGGCGAGATGGACAAGTTCTTCTCCGGCGAAGATTTCGAGAAGGCCGAAGGCTACGTTCCACCGAGCGCCTGAGCCCCGAAAAACGTAAGCGTCGGTATTAATTAAAAAAATTTTGAAATTGTTGTTGACGCAAACCTGAAAAAGCCTTTTAATGCGCCCCGTTGCCCAGATAGCTCAGTCGGTAGAGCAGAGGATTGAAAATCCTCGTGTCGGCGGTTCGACTCCGTCTCTGGGCACCAAGACAACGCAAAGCCCCTGAATCGAAAGATTCAGGGGCTTTTTGTTTTGCCCCGAAAAAAGCCATACCGCGGACTCTGTGGGGGCGCGTCGCATCGTGATGCATTGACCGACATCAATACGCCATCACCCGTTCTATGTAAGTTGTTGGATTGGACAGTCGAAGGAACAGAAGGCCCAATCCCATGAGTGAAGAAACCCCCGTCCTCCCGCTCGCAGAGCCCGGGGTAAACACGCATCACGTCACCCCACATTCCCCCGCCCCCGCACGCCCGCACCGCCGCCCACGCAAGCCTGCGCCGATCGTCGAGACCGATATCGAGGCCGACAGCCCCGCCGCCATCGAGGTCGCCCATGCGCCCCACGGCACCAGCGAGGACAGCTCGTCCGCCAAGTTGCCCCACAGCTACCCGTACAGCACCCGCATGCGCCGCGCCGAATACGACAAGGCCAAGCACGCGCTGCAGATCGAGCTGCTGAAGGTGCAGAACTGGGTCAAGGAAACCGGCCAGCGCGTGGTCATCCTCTTCGAAGGCCGCGATGCCGCGGGCAAGGGCGGGACCATCAAGCGCTTCATGGAGCACCTCAACCCGCGCGGCGCAAGGATCGTCGCCCTGGAGAAGCCTTCCGAGCAGGAAAAGGGCCAGTGGTACTTCCAGCGCTACATCCAGCACCTGCCGACCTCGGGCGAAATGGTCTTCTTCGACCGCTCCTGGTACAACCGCGCCGGCGTCGAGCGGGTCATGGACTTCTGCTCGCCGCTGCAATACCTGGAATTCATGCGCCAGGCCCCGGAGCTGGAGCGCATGCTGTGCAACAGCGGCATCCTGCTGTTCAAGTACTGGTTCTCGGTGAACCGCGAGGAACAGCTGCGCCGCTTCATCTCGCGCCGCGACGACCCGCTCAAGCACTGGAAGCTGTCGCCCATCGACATCAAGTCGCTGGACAAATGGGGCGAGTACACCGCCGCCAAGGAAGCCATGTTCTTCCACACCGACACCGCCGATGCGCCATGGACGGTGATCAAGTCCGACGACAAGAAGCGCGCGCGGATCAACTGCATCCGTCACTTCCTGCATTCGCTGGACTACCCGGGCAAGGACTTCCGTGTCGCCCACGAGCCCGACCCGCTACTGGTGGGTCGCGCCTCGCGAGAGATCGAGGAAGACCTGCGGGACGAGGATGAAGTGGAACTGCGCGGCCGGGTGAGCGCGCTGACGCTGCCGCGCTAGAAGTTGGCCAGCTTGCTGCAGTAGTCGGCCTTGGTGGCGTTCACCGGCTCCGGCTGGGCGCCATCGATGCGTTCGAACTGCACGCCGCAGGCGCTGTAGCCGCGCAGGGTCAGTTCGTAGTCGGCGCCGGCCCTGGGGGTGAAGGTGAACATCCCCAGGCAGTTGGTCGTCGAGTTGTAGCTGTTGGGGCGACCGCCATCGAGGAAGGCCAGGGTCATCGGCTTGCCCGCCGCCACCAGCACCTCACTGCTCACCGCGCCCGCCGGCACTTCCTTGGCGGCGGGCATGCCCAGGTGCTCGCCATTGCGGTCGGCGAAGCCCTTCTGCGGCACCACGATCACCCCGGCACCGGGGCTGTACCAGTCCACGCACTGCAACCCCGGCACGCCGCGCACCATGCCGTCGGCGATCACCCGCAGGCGCGCCGTCTCGCCGCCGGTGGGCGAGACGAATTTCGAATTGAAGGATTTGACCGCAGCGATGTTGCCGCAGCCGCTCAGGACAGCGCTGGCGAGGCATAGCGAGGCGATGGCTTTCATGGGGATTCCCTTCCTGTGGTCCGATAACCAGCCTGTGACCGCCCTCCCCGGCTTGGGTTTCCCGGCCAACTGCGATTCAATACGCGCAATTTGACTGACTTCGCAAAAAGGAACACCCCGATGGCCTCGAATACCAAGCAACAGAAACGCGCCAAGCGCGCCGCCGCCAAAGCCCGCGAGAACCGCATGGTGCGCAGCGGCCAGGCGGTCAAGGGTGGTGGCGAACAGTCCAGCGCCAGCGTGCAGCAGGTGTTCGACAAGGCCATGAGCTCGAACAGCTATGCCGGCCTGTTCGACAAGATGAAAAGCGCCCAGGAAACCAGCCTGGAAGCGATGATCGCGGTGTTCATGGTCGACCCGCTGCTGACCCTGGTACTCAAGGGCCACAAGGAAGAGCACGCGACCGACTACATTTGCATGGTCTTCTGCGCCTACCGCAAATGGCTGGATGGCACCGAGGAAGCCGAGGCCATGGCCTGGCTGGAAAGCGAAGAGTTCCAGGATGCCTATGTAGCGGCATCGGAGCTGGTGTCGAAACAAAAGAAATTCGGCTGAAGCTGCGGACGCAGACGAATAAAAACCCCGCGACCAAATACGACTTTCCAGCAGCGGCCAAAACTGGCACCATCGCGCCTTTTTTCATCCCGGATCCGGCCCCGCAAAGCGAAACGACGGACAGCGACGCGACAGTCCACTGCGACGATGCGACACCTGCCGTTCCCCTGGCCGACCACGCTGCTCGACCTTCTTGGCTGCGATCCGAGCGCTATGCTAGCGTGGCGCCTCGCCAGGACGGCCGCCAACAAGCAGAACGCACAGAACATATGAGGACCGCACATGGCCCAGGCCACGCCCGCGCTGGAAATCCGCAACCTGCACAAACGCTACGGTGAGCAGGAGATTCTCAAGGGCATTTCCCTCACCGCCCGTGACGGCGACGTGATCTCCATCCTCGGTTCCTCCGGTTCCGGCAAGTCGACCCTGCTGCGCTGCATCAACCTCCTGGAAAACCCGCACCAGGGCGAAATCCTCGTCGCCGGCGAGACGCTCAAGCTCAAAGCCGCGCGCAACGGCGAACTGGTCGCTGCCGACGGCAAGCAGATCAACCGGATGCGCAGCGAAATCGGCTTCGTGTTCCAGAACTTCAACCTGTGGCCGCACATGACCATCCTCGACAACATCATCGAGGCGCCGCGCCGGGTGCTGGGCCAGAGCAAGGCCGAGGCCATCGAGCACGCCGAGGCACTGCTGGACAAGGTCGGCATCCACAACAAGCGGCACAGCTACCCCACCGAACTCTCGGGCGGCCAGCAGCAACGCGCGGCCATCGCCCGCACCCTGGCGATGAAGCCCAAGGTCATCCTGTTCGACGAACCCACCTCCGCGCTGGACCCGGAAATGGTCCAGGAAGTGCTCAACGTCATCCGCGCGCTGGCCGACGAAGGCCGCACCATGCTGCTGGTGACCCACGAAATGAACTTCGCCCGACAAGTCTCCAGCGAAGTCGTCTTCCTTCATCAAGGCCTGATCGAAGAGCAGGGATCGCCGCAGCAGGTTTTCGAAAACCCGACCTCGGCGCGTTGTAAACAATTCATGTCCAGCAACCGCTAACGGAGCAACACGCATGCAGAACTACAAGAAATTCCTCCTGGCCGCTGCCGCCTCGCTGGTGTTCTCGGCCAATGCCATGGCCGCCGAAAAACTCAAGATGGGTATCGAAGCCGCTTACCCACCGTTCAACAGCAAGGACGCCAGCGGCCAGGTGGTCGGCTTCGACAAGGACATCGGCGACGCCCTGTGCGCCAAGATGAAAGTCGAGTGCGAAGTGGTCACCTCCGACTGGGACGGCATCATTCCCTCGCTGCTGGCCAAGAAGTACGACTTCATCGTCTCCTCGCTGTCGATCACCCCTGAGCGCAAGCAGGCTGTCGACTTCACCGACCGCTACTACTCCAACAAGCTGCAGTTCATCGCGCCGAAGAACGTCGACTTCAAGACCGACAAGGACTACCTGAAGGGCAAGACCATCGGCACCCAGCGCGCCACCCTGTCCGGCACCTGGCTGGAAGACACCTACGGCAACGACATCACCCTGAAGCTGTACGACACCCAGGAAAACGCCTACCTCGACCTGACTTCCGGTCGTGTCGACGCCCTGCTGGCCGACAAGTACGTGAACTACGACTGGCTGAAATCCGAAGCCGGCAAGGACTACGAGTTCAAGGGCGAGCCTGTGGTCGAAAGCGACGAGATCGGCATCGCCGTGCGCAAGGGTGATCCGCTGAAAGACAAGCTGAACGCCGCGCTGAAGGAAATCATCGCCGACGGCACGTACAAGAAGATCAACGACAAGTACTTCCCGTTCAGCATCTATTGATTCGCCCCGACCGGCATCGCCTCGCGCGGTGCCGGTCCCTTGAACAATCCTGCCCATGAATATTGATCTACACGGATTCGGTCCGGCGCTGGCCGCTGGCACGCTGATGACCGTCAAACTGGCGCTCGCGGCGCTGTGCCTGGGCCTGGTCCTCGGCCTGCTCGGTGCGCTGGCCAAGACTTCGCCCTACAAGCCCCTGCGCTGGGTTGGCGGCACCTACTCGACCATCGTGCGCGGCGTACCGGAACTGCTCTGGGTACTCTTCATCTATTTCGGCTCGGTCGCGCTGATGGGCAAGCTCGGTGACCTGCTGGGCATTCCCGGGCTGGAACTGAGCGCCTTCGCCGCCGGCGTCATCGCCCTGGGCCTGTGCTTCGGCGCCTATGCCACCGAAGTGTTCCGCGGCGCGCTGCTGGCGATCCCCAAGGGGCACCGCGAGGCGGGCATGGCCCTGGGCCTGTCGAAGGGCCGGATCTTCTCGCGCCTGGTCCTGCCGCAGATGTGGCGCATCGCCCTGCCGGGCCTGGGCAACCTGTTCATGATCCTGATGAAGGACACCGCGCTGGTGTCGGTGATCGGCCTTGAAGAGATCATGCGCCAGTCGCAGAACGGCGTGACCACCACCAAGGAGCCGTTCACCTTCTACATGGTGGCGGCCATGATCTACCTGGGCCTGACCATCCTCGCCATGACCGGCATGCACTTCATGGAAAAACGCGCCGGACGCGGTTTCGCGAGGGCCAACTCATGAATTGGGAAGTCATCATCAAGTGGCTGCCGCGCCTGGCCCAGGGCGCGACCCTGACCCTGGAGCTGCTGGCCATCGCCGTCATCATCGGCCTGATCATCGCCATCCCGCTGGGCATCGCCCGTTCCTCGCGGCTGTGGTACGTGCGCGCGCTGCCGTATGGCTACATCTTCTTCTTCCGTGGCACGCCGCTGCTGGTGCAGCTGTTTTTGGTGTACTACGGCCTGGCGCAGTTCGACGTGGTGCGTTCCAGCTCGCTGTGGCCGTACCTGCGTGATCCGTTCTGGTGTACCGCGCTGACCATGACCCTGCACACCGCCGCCTATATCGCCGAGATCCTGCGCGGTTCGCTGCAGGCCATCCCGCGGGGCGAGATCGAAGCGGCGCGGGCGCTGGGCATGTCCCGGGCCAAGGCGATGCTGCACATCATGCTGCCGCGTGCCGCGCGCATCGGCCTGCCGGCGTACAGCAACGAAGTGATCCTCATGCTCAAGGCCAGCGCCCTGGCCAGTACCGTGACCCTGCTGGACATCACCGGCATGGCCCGCACGATCATTGCCCGGACCTACATGCCGGTGGAGATCTTCTTTGCCGCGGGCGTGTTCTACCTGGTGATCTCGTTCGTGCTGGTGCAAGGCTTCAAGCTGCTGGAGCGCTGGTTGCGGGTGGATGCGGCGCAGGGACGGTAATCGATTCGAGAGCTCGACGCAGCCCCCTGTGGGAGCGGGTTCACCCGCGATTGCGATGGTGGATTCACCTCCGCCATCGCGGGTAAACCCGCTCCCACACTGTCCCTGCTAAAGCAATGGGTTATGTGTTACCCCGTAGACACCAGGCTGGCCCATGATCCCTTATCTGGAAAACGACCAACTTCTCCCCCGCTTCCAGGCCCTGGACCACTTCCTGCGCCAGCACCAATCCCTCTGGCACCCGCGCCCCTTCACCACCTTGCACCTGCCGTGGGAATCCACCCACCCGGAGCTGGCAGAGTGGCTGCGTAACCAGACCCTGACCGACGCCGAATCCGCCCACAACGACCCCTACAGCGTCCCGTCCCCGGCCCCTTATCCACAACTGGCCGCCCAAGCCCGCGACCTCGCTGCCGTCGGCGACTTGTCCACAACGGCTATCGCCCCCGCCAGCCCACGCCTCAACGTCGACGTCCCCGGCCGCAAATGGCAGCAGATCGAAGCCTTCGCCGAACACCTCGACTTCGCCCGCCGTCCGCGGCGCTGGCTCGACTGGTGCTCCGGCAAGGGTCATCTCGGCCGCCGCCTGCTGAACGCCGACCAGCAACTCACCTGCCTCGAATACGACCCGGCACTGGTCGCCGCCGGTGAACAGCTCAGCCAGCACCATCACCTGACTGCCGAACACCGCCTGCAGGATGTCATGGCCGAAAGCGCTGCTACCGCATTGAGCGCGTCCCACACCCCCGTCGCCCTGCATGCCTGCGGCGACCTGCATGTGCGCCTGATCCAGCTCGCCAGCGCCACCAGCTGCCAGCAACTGGCGATCGCCCCGTGTTGCTACAACCGCACCACTGGCCCCTACTACCACCCCTTATCCACAGCCGCCCGCGCCTCGACGCTGCAACTCGACCTCGACGACCTCGGCCTGCCCCTGAGCGAAACCGTGACGGCTGGCAGCCGAGTGCGTCGTCAGCGGGATCAGTCCATGGCCTGGCGGCTGGGCTTCGACTTGCTCCAGCGCCGCCTGCGGGAAAGCGACGACTACCTCCCCACGCCGTCCCTGCCGAGCGGCTGGCTGCAAAAACCCTTCGCCGACTACTGCCAGGACCTCGCCGCCCTCAAGGGTCTGCTTATAAAGGAAGCCCCCGACTGGCCGGCCCTCGAAGCCGCTGGCTGGCAGCGCCTGGCCCAGGTCCGCAACCTGGAGCTGGTGCGCAACCTCTTCCGCCGCCCCCTCGAACTCTGGCTGGTCCTCGACCGAGCCTTGTACTTGCGGGAACAGGGCTACACCGTCCGCCTCGGCACCTTCTGCCCCCACCACCTCACCCCGCGCAACCTCATGCTGCTGGCGGAACAACCTGTGGATAAGTCTGTGAGCAACTTCACCGCGCAGGGCTGAAAAAGCACCTGTCCATGGAGAGTGCCGTGCTTGAGCGGTTTTTGCGGACCTGTTAAAGGCTTGAGAAAACAGCCGTTTTCAGCGGCGTCAATGCGGCGGGGTAGCGCACTTGCATGGGGTGCAAGGGGTTGATGTGGTTTGTGCATAAGCGTTAAAGCGAATTAGGCGGGGGTGGTTCAGATCGGGTTGGGCGGGGGCTGTATCGGCTTGCGCGCGGAACTCGCGCTACGCTGTCGAATAGAGAACCAAGCCCATAAGCGCGCCGCGATCGGTGTGGGAGCGGGTTCACCCGCGATCGGCGGCGCAGCCGTCGTAAAACCTGAATCCCGAATCTGCCTGACACACCTGGGTATCGGCTTCATGCCCGCTCCGAGCCCCCTCCCGGAGGTTTGCCATCCCGCCGGCTCAGCTCCCACAAAGCCCCCGGATCACCAGCCCTCCCAACCCAACCCCCACAACGCCAAAAGCCCCGAAACACGGGGCTTCCACGACTCTCACAAGGAATAGGTTTACAGAACCAAACCGATCGCTATAATAGCGCGCCTACCGGCCGGTATAGCTCAGATGGTAGAGCAACTGACTTGTAATCAGTAGGTCCCGGGTTCGATTCCTGGTGCCGGCACCATACGCAGTTCCAAAGAAGGCTCACCGAAAGGTGGGCCTTTTTTGTTTTGGCCGCGAGATGTGATTCAAATGGCTAATTCACCCCGCCTTGCGCGCGGCATCGTGCATTCCGCGATGGCGTTCTCAAAAGCCTTCCGGCGACACCCTCCGGACGATTTTGCGTTTAGCCTACTTTCCATGTTCCCCACGAGCTGCTGTGAATACGCGAGTCTGCTGCTGGCGTGGTTCCTGTGCGAGGAACATGAGGGCATCAGTATCGACGTGGTGATGGGTGAGTTGAAGGGAGATAGGGAGCACCCGCACATCTGGCTGCGGCTCGAAGGGCACAATGTAGATATCACGGCTAAGCAATTCGATGCAGCCCTCCCCCATGTGCTCATTACCCAAGCCGGGGGATGGCACGACAGATACGCCGTGATTCGCAAAGCTCCATTTCAAAGGGATTTCTACGAGGAGTATGGGGATGATGATCGGCAAGACATCATCGATGACTATAGAGCGTTGATACGTGCCGCAAGGGCGTAGTTCAACCCGTAAGCTCCCATTTCGTGCGCGCCAACCTGCCCCCGTCTCTTCGCCGGAAAGAGACGGGCTCCGATCACTGCTGCAGCCCTGATCGCACATGGCTCAGCGGCACTTCCCTTCGTGGCAATTGGCATTACAAACGCCGATGTCACCAGCAACAGCCATGCAGATGATGGTGCCGCAGACCAGGGAATGGACTGCACCTGGCTGACAGTCAGGCATGCCTCGGTCATCGCATCGCGGTGTTCACCCGACTCAGGATCTTCAGGCGCTTTTTTCGTCAGCCAGCGCGGCCTCCACCCGCCCACCGGTATCGGTGCTCAGGAGGCCAGATCATGAGATGCCCTTGCTCCCGGCTGTAAGGAGTCGTCAGTCTCGCGTTAGAGGCCATCCCCACAGGTCGCAGGGGCCTTGATAACACTCAACATTCTTGGCGGGATGACGTGGGGATTACCGCACTGTAGGTTTTGTCTTTCCTGCAGCGCTTAGTCTAAGGTACGCAAAAGAGGCTTTACGCAATAATGGCCATAAGCTACGATCGCAAAGACAGCACACGGATTCAACTTACGCTATCTGGTGAGGCCCGATAATGGAATATCTCTCTCATATTGTTACTTTTATAGCTGGCCTAGGTACAGGCTGGACTTTAAAGGTTGCCATCACAAAGATGTCTTCCAGTAATTCGCGTAACAGCTTCGCCTCTCAAAAGGGTAATACCGTGGGTGGTGACATGGCTGGTGGCGATATAAAAAAACAAACAAGGCGTTGACTCGCATTGTATACAAGACAATCAGATAACGTCATTGGCGGCGACAACGCTGGCCGCGACATTATCAAACATAGCACATACAACGTCATCAACTCGCCATCCTCTGATGAGCTGGCACTTTTATATGCAAAGCTTAAAGTTGATGGCGTAGGCGACCCTGCTAGTACTGGTTTCTCACACAAGCTGCAGCACTATATGGCAGTTCCAACTGACGGAGATGTGCGCGGACTAGAGGAAAAACTTAAGTCAAGCGGTCGCCTCGACATGTTAAATTTTGCTATACAGCAAAAAGAGACCGCAGCAAAACTGATAATGAAATATCAAACCTCGAGAAGCGCTCAACGCGTGTTCACCATTATTCTCGATGAGCTTCACACTATTTACATGCTAACCGTAACACCAATCATTGAAAGTGGCGGCAATCGTCTAGATGTAGATACCTCCATAAACCAAGCTTTATTTACCATAAAGTCTATGCTCGGTGAAAATTTCTTAGAATTCACCGTAAAGGATCTATTGGGACTACTATATTTCCTCGCTGGGAATTGCCATATACGGTGGGACAAAGATGCTGATATACCACCCGGCGTTTGACGCTTATCACTGCGTTTTCAGAATGCTTGCCCTAGCGGTCGCACTGAAAGAAGCAGAGATTGATCTTCTGCGAATTTGCGATTTTTATTTAACCTTTCCATCCGCAATTGCCACCGTCAGGCTTCCTAGCGGCATGGCCCATGGTAGAAAAATTGCAAAATCAGCCGCCAATATCTACCGAGACCCGATTAATCCAAAGAGTGTATTCCGTGACATGGCGGAAATCCAAATATCTGCACTGCGAAATATAGCTGCCTCGGGCTTCATAGATCTTGACCTTTTTGAGAAAGGCAAGTTAAAAATCATCTCCTCAAGTGCAATACCTGAACAAATTAAAGAAAAAATCTCGACCTTCGAGATCAGTTCAGGGGAAACCTTTGAGTTCCTGGTTAAAGAGCTTTCAGCCATCCCTCTTCAAGGGATAAACGGGCTAAAACACAGGACTGATCTATTAGAGTATCGATATGACATTGATTAAGCCAACGCTGAAAGTTTGCAACCTGGTAGTAAAGCAAGGTGGTCACTCTGCTTTCGATGCCGACTTCCACGAAGGCGTTAACGTCATACGAGGGCGAAATAGCTCCGGAAAAACCACTGTGATGGACCTCCTTGCATATTCGCTCGGAGCAGAAAACATACGCTGGAAACCTCAAGCTTTAAAATGCACTTTTACTATTGTTGAGGTTGAGCTTAATGGCATTCCAGTCACACTAATGAGAGAAATAAGCACCCAGACAATGAGACCTATGTCTTTTTTCTGGGGACGAATGGCCGACGCTTCCAAAGCGAGTGCCGATCAGTGGGAACGCTATCCTTTTAAAAGATCAGAACAAAAAATAAGCTTTACTCAGGCTCTATTTGGCGCACTTGACATCCCGCAAGCCCAAGGTTCCGGGGCCTCAAATATCACTATGCATCAGCTGCTTAGAGTTATTTACGCGGATCAGCCATCCGTTCACAGCCCTATATTTAGGATTGATTCTTTCGATAACGCACTGACCCGTGAAACTATTGGCGGATACTTGAGCGGCGTATATAGCGACGAGCTTTATAATGCGCAGCTTAGAGTTAGAGAAATCGAACGAGAACTGGACAAAAAAATCTCCGAGCTTCGAGGGATATTTAGTGTCCTAGGTAAGTCCGGACAAACACCTGAATTAGCAGACCCCACAACGGCAATAAAAAAGCTTGAAGATAGTAGAGCGGAGCTCGCATCTCGTATCGAGACTTTCAAGAAAGATCGAGAAATCTCTCGAAAAGAGGCGAACGACGCGAGCAAAGTTAACGAGTCGCTGCGTAAAAAATTGAGTGCAGCAAAAGGTTACGAATCAGTTCTGAAAGACAAACTAGCATCATTAGAATTAGAAATCCTGGACTCAAATCTATTCATCAAAGAGCTTTCTTCTAGGATTGAAAACCTTGACGAGTCCAAAACTACACGCGACTACTTTGAAAATATCTCTTTTCAGTTTTGCCCTGGGTGTTTGTCTGAAATAAAGACTAGCGACAAGCCTGATACTTGCCATCTTTGCAAATCCAGCACACAAGATAAGAATGGCGCCCAGATGTTGAGAATGCGGAATGAGCTCTCAATTCAAATAAAAGAATCGAAACTTATACTTAAAACCAAAGAACAAGAGGCAAGTACTCTTAAAAAAGACATCCCTCTCGCCAGCGCGGAAGTCAAGAAATTAGAAAAAGAATATAAGTCAATTTCCCAAATCTGGTTAAGCGATACCGAGATCTTTCTCGAACAAAAGGTTCGAGAACTGGGATCGCTTGACGAAGAAATCAAACAAGCTTACGAGAAACAGAAGCTTTCTTTGATAATTAAAGAACTACAATCTCAGCGCGATAAGCTCTCTGGGGAGCAAAGCTCTCTCAACGATACAATCAAATCTCTTGAGCTAGCTCAAGAAAGTCGAAAGCTGGAAGTCGCCAAAGCCGTCGAGAACAATGTAATTCGACTTCTAAAAAAAGACCTACCACTTCAAGTCGAATTCATCAACGCCGAATCAGTAAAATTTGATTTTGAAGAAAATTCTGTTTATGTGAATGGTTCTAGGAATTTTTCGGAAAGCTCAGCGGTAGTTTTACGACACATATTCCACTTAGCCTTGCTAACGACAAGCTTGCAAATTCCTGAAATGAGAGTTCCAAGATTAATGATTTTGGACGGAATTGACGACGGCGGCATGGAAAAAAACAGAAGCCATAACTTACAACAAATCATTGTTGAAGAGTGCGCCAACTACAAGCACCAATTCCAGCTAATATATGCAACTTCAGAAATCACACCAGAAATAGAAAGTAGCGCCATGGTAGTCTCACGCGCATTTACTCCGGCTAGCCGATCACTGGATGTGCGATAGCGATGGGTGAGAGTTAATCTGAGACGGGGAGCAGTCTTGTGGCGGTTCACCTAAACGGTGGAAGCGAAAAGGATACAAATAGGGATATTCTTAGCTGCTCTGGTCTATAAAACTGATTTCTATCAGAGCCTTATAAGCCCGCTCGACTCCTTGTGCCGTAAAACAGCTCGAGCTTCTTCTTGAACTGAGCCCGTACGGTGTCGCCGAGCTTGTGCCACTCCTTCAGTGCCCTTGCATCGAATTCAAGGCTATAGGTCATCCAGGGAGACCTTCACTCGCTGCGGATCAGCAAGCCGCTCCCGCACTGTCGCCAGCAACGCTTCGTCATCTTCCGTCAGAAGCGCCGGCTTGAAGGGTAGCTGCCCGCGATCTGCCACGTACTGCAATGCCTGGCGCATCAGTTCAGAAGGTGTGACACCCAGTTTTTCCAGCTCACGGTAAGCGCGCATCTTGAGATCGTCATCGATGCGAACGTTGATTGAGGCCATGACTCCACCTTATACGTAATGACAAACGTCTTTACAGTGACTTAAAGCGAGCTGATGAGCAACCCCGCTCGGGATTCTCCCGACAGGTAGCTATCCAATCCGGAAGCCCTGCACGAAAGCATCGGAACTTAATCAACCAAACCAAGGGCTAAACCAGTAACGAACCGGCAACCCCCAAACGAGCCCCCACCGTGAGCGAACCCCCAACCCTCCCCGCCGGCCTCCACTACGTCGACGACACCACCCCCGGCCTCACCCGCCGCAAGCTCCGTGGCAAATTCGCCTACTTCGACCCACAGGGCGAACGCATCCGCGACCCCGACGAAATCAAGCGTATCAACGCCCTGGCCATCCCCCCGGCCTACACCAGCGTCTGGATCTGCCCCGACCCCAACGGCCATCTCCAGGCCACCGGCCGCGATGCCCGGGGTCGCAAGCAGTACCGCTATCACCCACGCTGGCGCGAGATCCGCGACGAGGACAAGTACGGCAGCCTGCTCGCTTTCGGCAAAGCCCTGCCCTCCCTGCGCGAAACCCTGCAGCAGCACCTCGCCAAACCCGAACACAGTCGCGAGAAAGTCCTGGCCACCGTGATCTACCTTCTGGACGAAACCCTGATCCGCATCGGCAACGCCCGCTACGCCGAGCAGAACCGCTCCTACGGCCTCACCACCCTGCGCAACCGTCATGTCGATGTCAGCGGCAGCACCATCCGCTTCCACTTCCGCGGCAAGAGCGGCATCGAGCACGAAGTCAGCGTCAACGACCGGCGCCTCGCCCGCATCATCAAGCGCTGCCTGGAACTGCCCGGCCAGCAACTGTTCCAGTACCTGGACGAAAACGGCGAGCGCCACAGCGTCACCTCCAGCGATATCAACCGCTACCTGCAGGAACTGACCGGCGCCGAGTTCACCGCCAAGCACTACCGCACCTGGGCCGGCAGTGCCCTGGCCCTGACCCTGTTGCGGGAGCTGGAATGGCAACCGGAAACCACGGCGAAGAAACATGTGGTGTCGATCATCAAGGAAGTCGCCAGCGAGCTGCGCAACACCCCGGCCGTTTGCCGCAAGTGCTACATCCATCCGGCGCTGATCGAGGCGTTCCATGCGGGGGAATTGGCTGGCCTGCGTATGGCGGCCGCCCGCAAGGGACTGCGGGATGAAGAAAGCCTGCTGATGCGTTTTCTGGAAAAGCTGGCCCAGCTCTGAAGCTCGAAAGGCCCACCTCTCGGTGAGCCTTCCCGCAGCGGGTCGTCAGTTACTCACACCCACGCGCCCCATCTCCATGCCATCGAGCACCGCATCCACCAACCCCTTCGCCATTTCCGCCGAGTACAGCGACGAGAAGAGCAGCCCGTTCTTGGGCACGTCTTCGGCAAATTCGGTGAGTTGCTGGAGGGTGTCGTAGAGCCCCTTGAGCAACAGGGACGTATGGACCAGGGCGTCTTCCGCGTCGATCTCCGCGCGGACAGTGAACATGGGACTGTGACCGGCCTTGCAGTGCCCGAAGGCAACCATGGCCGTTTTGCCAACGAGGGCGGAGGGTGGATCTGGAACGATCTTGTTCATGATGAAACTCCTACTGTGAACTCGAACCACCACTCCCATTGCGACCAAACAATAGGGTGGCAACTGTACGCAGGTTGGTCGACCGGACACAGTAGGAACCCGGCAGGGCCGAAGCCCTCCTACGCACAGCTGCCATAACACGGCATTGCCAACGCTCAAGAAGCGCCAGCAAAGAGAAAGTCAGGCATCTGCACGACTACTGTGTAATTCCAGGCGACCAAACCTGGGTCGCCAAACCGCAGCGACCGCGAGAGCCTAACGCCCCACTATCGATCAAGCAAGGCCGAGCCACTAGCGATCACCCGTGAGCCGAATAAACTCGGTATTCGGCTCACGTTTCTAATCCCCGACCGCACTCAATGGCTAAGAGGCAGCAGATGTCCCCTTTCTGGATCTGGCAACAACCGCAGTGGCCAGCCTTCCAATGGCAACCAGATCGACTCGCCGAATCATTGCACCAGTGCGCTCATCTACAAGCCCGGTTGCTCAGGAAAGTGGCGGCCTTGAGCGATGAACAGCGCCGCCAAAGCATGCTCGACGCCCTCCTGCAAAACATCATCACCTCGTCCGCCATCGAAGGCGAAACCCTCAATGCCGGCTCGGTGCGCTCGTCCCTCGCGCGCCGGCTGGGCGTGGAGGAACCCGAGGCCAGCCACACCAGCGCCCGCAGCGAAGGGCTCGCCGAGCTGATGCTCGATGCCATTGCCCAGCCCGACCATCCCCTGACACTGGAGCGCCTGCTGCACTGGCACGAACTGCTGTTCCCGAATCAGGACACGGCCTTGGCTCACCGCCCCCTGCGCATCGGCAGCCTGCGCGGCGACGAACCCATGCAGGTGGTTTCCGGCCGCCTGGACCGCCCGACCGTGCATTTCGAGGCGCCGCCGCGCCAGGGGCTGGAACAGCAGCTGACCACCTTCATCGACTGGTTCAACGGCGACTCACGCACCCTCGATCCACTGCTGCGCGCCGGTCTTGCGCACCTCTGGTTCGTCACCCTGCACCCGTTCGACGACGGCAATGGCCGCCTGACCCGCGCCCTCACCGACCTGGCCCTGGCGCAAGGCGAGCATCAGGCGATCCGTTTCTATGCGATGTCGGCAAGCATTCTCGACAATCGCCAGAGCTATTACCGCATCCTCGAACAGACGCAGAAAGGCACGCTGGATGTGACGGGGTGGCTGGTGTGGTTCCTGCAAATCCTGCTGGCAGCGTTGGAGCAGGCGCTGGCGACCGTCGACCGCGTGCTGGACAAGGCGCGCTTCTGGCAGGCGCATCGTCTGACGCCGCTGTCGGTGGAACAGATGAAGGTGGTAAATCGCCTGCTGGATGGCGGCACCAAAGGATTCGAGGATGGCATCAGCGCCGGCCAATACCAGGCCGTCGCCAAGGTGAGCAAGGCGACGGCAACACGGCATCTGGCGGATTTGCTGGAGAAAGGTGTGCTGGAGAAGTTGCCCGGTGGTGGGCGGAGCACTCGCTATCGGATTTTGTAGGACCGATATCTACGTTGCTGCTCATGGCTCCATCGCCGACAACACGAAAACTGTGGGGGTCCACCCGCTCCCACAGGTCCCTGCTAAGTCAATGAGTTACGTGTTGCTCAGAACCCAAACACCACCAACACCTGCCCATACACATTCCCCCCCGCCCCACCCAACTGGCTCCCGCCCTCCTCCGCCCCCCGCCGCGGCTTGTAATACCCCACCAACGGCAGCACCGACCAATGCTCGTCGATCGCCCATTCCGCATACAGATCCAGCTCCCGCGCATCCCGATCACCAAGGCCGCGGTCAATCGTGTCGAAGTCGTAGAACAGCGCCCCGACATTGACGCTATCCGCCACCGCCGCCTTCACCCCGACATGCTGCACCCGCGTATTGCTGTTGAACGGCCCGGCATAGTTGGACGCAACCTCACCCTGGAACCAGGTCCCCAGCGCCCGGCCATTGCCGTAGAACAACGGGTCGTAGCCCTCGGAAAACCGGCTGTAGCGGTAGTTCACCACCGGCTTGCCCGGCAGTTGCGAGAAGGTCCAGCCGGCTTCCAGGTACCAGGCGCTTTCATTGCCGCCAGCCTTGCGCTCCCAGGCATGCTCCCCCGCCAGGAACAGGTCGCTAACCCCGGCATTACCCTGCCCGCGCACGCTGTAGAGCTTCATGCCCTTGCGCTCCGGGTAGAGGATGTCGGCCAGCGCCTCGTCGGTATCGGTGACCTTGATCGCCGTGAGACCTAGCGTGCCGGCTTCGGCGACATGCTCCAGGGTCGCGACACCCAGTTCAGGACTGGCCTGCGCCAGGTTGTCGGACTTGAGCCACATCAGGTCGCCACGCCAGCCTTGCTCACCACCCCAGCGCAGAATCGCGGTCTGGTCGAAAGCCTTGCGCCCGGTGAGGTAGTAGGCACCACCCCGATTGACCTCGCCATCCAGCAGGCCCCGGCCGATATTCAGCGCGTCGCCGGAGATCAGGAAGCCATCGCCCACCACCACGTTCTGCCGCCCGCCGGAAATCTCGACCATATCGGTCCGCCAGCCGAGGTAGGCATTTTCGATCTTCGTCGTACGTTCATCGCCAACGCTCCAGCCCGCCGCATCACCCTCGCCGAAACTGGCGCTGCTGACCCAGTCCAGGGCGCCGAACAGCTGACCCGGGCCAATACCACGGCGCTTGAACTCGACACCGTATTGCAGCGTGGCTTCCTGCCAATCGACACTGCCCGGCTCGCGCACGCCGGTCTGTGCATAACTTTCATCGCTGTGGAAAACCCCGACAGCGCCCTGCAGCCGGGCGGCGATTTCGGTGTCGGCGTCTTCGTACACCGTGACCGCGCCAGCCAGCGGCGAGAGCGTGAAGAGCAGGGTCAGGGATGCCTGTAGTTGTTGTTTTCGCATCGTCAGTCCTCGGAAAAGTCAGGCAGGAATTTCGCCTTCGGCGTACATGTCGGCGAGCACGCGCCAGGAGCCGTCGACCAGTCCCCAGACGAACAGGCTCTTCATCGAGAAGGCCTCGCCTGCCAGCGGCAGCACGCTCCAGGTCACCCAGGTGTAAGCCGCGCTGTCGCCCAGTGCGGTAAGGCGATCGATGCGGATCGAGGCGCCACGGGAGTCGTTGACCAATACCGCCAGCAACTCACGAAGCTGGGCAGTGCCGTGGTACAGGACGTCACTGCCGGCGCCGGCGATTTCGGTGGTTTCCGTGTACAGCTCACGCACGATGGCGTCGCTGTCGCGGCGCTCCCAAAGCTGTTGCAACAGGTCGAGACGGGCTTGCAACGCGTTTTTCAGGGCAGCAGAAGGCATGATCGAATCCTCTCGGTCGATGTAGGGGTGTTCTGTAGGAAATCAGCGTCGGCCGTTGCGGTAACCGGCGAGCTGGTGGCTGACCTTGCCGAAGGTGCAGATCAGGTTGCGCAGGCGGTCCTTGGCCGGGATGGTCGTGCGCGGGATAGCGCTCATCACGTCCCAGTGCCGCGAACCACTGGTCATGCCGTCTGCCACCACCTGGCTGATGACATGGCTGGGGGTGACGCCGAAGCCGGAATAGCCCTGCACGAAAAAGGCATTGGGCCTGCCCGGCAGCGTGCCGATCTGCGGGAACAGGTTGGCCGTGCACTCCATCGGCCCGCCCCAGGCCAGGTCGATGCACACCGGCTCCAGGTACGGGAACACCTTGAGCATCAGCTGGCGGTTCCAGTCCTTCAGGTCGTTGGGGATGTACTCCAGCAAGCGCGTGGCCGAGCCGAACAGCAGGCGGTTTTCGTTGGTCACCCGGTAGTACTCGATCACCGGGCGGATATCGCTGAAGGCCCCGCGGATCGGGCTGATCTGCTGGATCAGCGCATCCGGCAGCGGTTCGGTGACCAGCTGGAAGGCGTAGGTGTTGACGATGCTCTTGTGCAGCTCGGGCTCCAGGCGGTCGAGAAAGGCACCGCAGGACCAGAGGATTTTCTTCGCCCGAACCGAGCCCTTGGCCGTGCGGATATGGATGGTGTCGCCGTAGGTCACTTCCAGCACCGGGGTGTTCTCGAAGATCCGGCCGCCCTGCTCCACCAGGGCCTTGGCCGAACCCAGCAGCATGTTCAGCGAATGCAGGTGGCCATTGCCCATGTGCTTGAGGGCGCAGCTGTACACATCGGAGCCGACGATGCCACGCACTTCGCTGCCTTCCAGATAGGCGATCTCGTGATTCGGGTTGAGCTGCCTGAACTCCTTTTCCCACGCTTGCAGCAGCTTGCCCTGACGCTTGTTGAAGCCGAGGTAGCCGTAGCCATGGCGGAAATCGGCGTCGATGCCGTACCTGGCGATGCGCGACTGGATGATCGAGGAGCCGAGGTCGCTGATCTCGAAGACCGCCTTCAGGCCTTCGTCGCCGACGCTCTTGCGGATCTTTTCCAGGTCGTGGCCGATGCCGGCCATGATGTGCCCGCCATTGCGGCCGGAGCCGCCGAAGCCGAGGTAGCGCGCTTCCAGCACGATGACATCGGTGACGCCGCGCTCGGCCAGTTCCAGGGCCGTATTGACCCCGGAAAAGCCACCGCCGATGACCACGACTTCGGCTTCCAGGTCCTGTTCGAGGTCGGGAAACTTCAGGTCGTACTTGCGCGTGGCGGTGTAGTAGGTGGTGGGGGTTTCTACGGACAGCATGGGGTTACCTTGTTGTTGTCGGGTGGGGGATCGCTTTGCGGTCCTGTAGACGGCGAATGGTGTAAAGCACCAGGGACAACATGAGGATGCCGATGCCCGTGGCGACTTCCTTAAGGCCGCCATAGCCGGCAAGCTCCGCAGAGGCAGTGCCCACCACCACGACCACGCCGGTAAACAGGCTGAGCACCCAGGCCACCGCGATCCAGCCACGGCCCAGGCGCACCGGGCGCGGCAGGTCGGGCGCATCGCGGCGCAACAGGATGAAGCCGGACAGCGCGAAGAAGATCGCCACCAGGTAGCCGATATTGGCGGTCACCAGCATCGCCAGCGGCGAGGACAGCAGGAAGATCATCGCCAGGTTCAGCACCACAGCGACGCTCATGCAGCGCCCCGGCACCTGGTGCTTGTTCAGGGTGCCCAGCTGGCGGATGGTCAGGCCTTCCAGGGCCATGCCGTAGAGCGCGCGGGAACCGTCGGCCAGGGCCGCATTGAGGCCCATGAACAGGCCGACCAGCAGCGCGGCGATGAAGAAGTCGCTGAAGCCGTTGCCGACCACCGCGTTGAAGGCATCGATATAGAAACCGCTCGGATTGGCCAGCGCCGCCTCGCGGTCCACCAGCCCGCCAAGGCCGAAGGCCACGGCGGCGAAGACCAGCACCGTGTAGCTGCCAGACGTCAGCAGGGCCAGGCGCATGTCGCGCTGGCTACGGTATTCCGGGCCGAAGGCGGCGCACATCTCGGTGCCATAGGCGCTCCAGCTGACCAGGAACAGCCACACCAGCGCGGTGCGCCAGAAGGTCCAGTCCAGCACCAGCGGCTCGTCCAGGGCATGCTGGAAACGGGCGAAGCTCCAGCCCTCGCCGAACACCGGCGACACCGCCAGCACCAGGATCGGCACCAGCAACAACGCGCCCATGTACTTGGACACGGACGCTGCCATGTGCACGCCCAGGCGGTTGAACTGCCAGAACAGCAGCAACAGGCCGGCACCGATCAGTTGCGGCAGCCCGACGCTGAGCGGGCCGAATTCATGGACCCAGCCCTGGCTGGCAAACCACTGCGCCTGGATCAGCGCACCGGTGCTGACGCTGACGATGGACAGCACCGCCGACCAGCCCAGCCAGTAGCCGAACGAGGCCAGCGGCCCGACCAGGGTGCAGCGCCGGCGCCAGCCCTCGGTGGCGATCATGGCGATGCCGCCGGGCTTGTCCGGGAACATTGCCGAGACTTCGAGGAAGATCCAGTTCTGGCAGGCGCCGATGGTGGCCGAGCCAACCCAGAGCGCCAGGGCGCCCACCGGGCCGAGCACGCCGAGGGCGAAGCCGAAGGAGGCGAAGATGGAGCCGGACACCGCCATCGACAGGGCGAAGGCATCGGTCCAGCGCAGGGTCTGCTGCAGGTGCTGGCTGTTGTTGTTATTCATGGCCGGGTACGCAGTGAGGGATACGAGCCCTGATCATCTGCCCTTCTCGCCCACGCCACCACGTCCTGCCGTGCCAGGCGCTTGCCTGGCCGTGCCACCGGTCAGCGAGCGACAAGGCACCTTGAAACAACAATTAACATGTTAGTAAATTTGCTCACCACAAGAACAACATCTGCCGCCCGAGGTGAGCGATGAATCATTCCTTGCAGCACGCCCATCTGTTCCGCGGTCGCGAAGGCTTCGAAGCCTGGCACGGCGATCTCGCCTCCAGTTGCGGCACCTTCCATGTCGAGCCCCCGCTCGACGAACGCATCACCCGTTTCCAGGGCGCCGTCACCGCGCTGGACAGCCGGCACAGCCATATCGAGGGCGCGCGCATCACCAGCAACTGCTCCCATGTGCACCGCTCGTTGCGGGACATCCGTGGCGACGACAAGGATTTCTTCTACCTGGTGATGCAACTCGACGGCGAAGCCCTGATCGACCAGTGCGACCGCGAAACCCGCCTGACCCGTGGCGACCTGGTGCTGCTGGACGTGGCCCGGCCCAGCGACTTCCGCTTTCGTGGCCTGAGCGACCAGGTCTCGGTGATCCTGCCGCGCAGCGAGGTGCTGCTGCGCTTCAAGGAACAACGCCTGTGCCTCAACCAGCGGATCGAGGCGGGTTCGGCCATCGGGGCGATGAGTGCCATGCTGGTCCGGCAACTGACCCTCGACAGCCAGCTGTCCAGCCAGGAATCCCAGGCCGTGCTCGATGCGATCCTGGCCTTGCTTCGTCCGGTGCTGACTTCACAACCGAGCGAGGCAGCCCAGGTCGCGCCGTCCGTAGTGATGAACAAGGCCAAGGCCTTCATCGAGCATCACCTGGCGGATGAAACCCTCTGCCCGGAACGCATCGCGGCGGCCGCCGGCACTTCGGTGCGCAACCTGCACCGCCTGTTCGCCCTGGCCGACACCAGCGTCGGCCGCTACATCCTCCTGCGCCGCCTGCAGCGTTGCGCCGAAGCGATCCTGCAAAGCGAGCTGAAGATCACCCATATCGCGCTGAGCTGGGGGTTCAAGGAACTGAGTCATTTTTCCCGGGCGTTCAAGAGTGAGTTCGGGGTTTCGCCGAGTGCATACCGTGAGGTGCACGGGTGAAACCTGCCGGGCTCGCTACACCACCTTGCTCCCCTGACGGATCACCTTGAACACCGCCCGCGTTGCACGTGGCAGCGCGTGCTTGCCCCGGGCTGCCTCTCTGAAATGCGGCAGCTCTCCCCACAGGTCATGATCACCCACCAGGTAGAAGCGGTGCTTGGGCAGGTGTCACTTGGCTGTCAGTGACCAAAGGTACGAATGAACGGCCCGGCACTCTTTCTGATCGCTGTCACCACATGCCCTGCCCGCTCGCACAACTCCGGGAATCGGGCCAGCACACGCTCCAGGGCCGCCAGATGATTGCGGATAACCTCGTCTGGTCGTTCCACGTTGCACTGAACGGCAAAGTCCAGTAATCCCTGCCGTGATGCGAACAACGATTTGTTGCCCGCCAGGTCCAATGCCAGCACGTCTTCCGGAATGTAGGCAGTGGTATTGACGATGTCGTAGGCCGGCGCCAGACGGGCGTCACGCTGGGTCGGGTCCGAGTACAGCAAGCCAAAGTTCTTAAGATGGGCATCACCATTGCCGACGATGCAACTCAACGCGACACTGGCAAAAAGCTCCTGCAGCGAGTGCTGTTGATGCTGTGCCGGACAAAACAGCCGGATCGCCTTGGCGATGGCTGCATAGCTCTTGCTGTATTTCTGCTCGGTGGAAAGCCCCATCAGCACGGCCATGTCCTCGAAGCCTATCGGGTTGAGTTGCTCATCACGGTCGAAGCGACGCATCACAAACAGCTTCCCGTTGTTCGAGAGATGAAATTCCGGCACCGTCAGCCCGGCTTCCTTTGCCACTGACATACAGAGGAATTCGTTGATCGCCAGACCAGGAAAATCGGCGCGGCCGCTCTTGATGATCAGATCGGAAGTCTTCGAGGTGAAGCGCTGCGTATTGTCCGAGATGTGTTCTGGAACCATTACCTTTGGCTGCACACCTGAAATGCCTGCCCGAAGGATGTAGCGGTCAACAAGGCCCGCAAAAATATCCTCGGCTCCATCCCAGGCAAGAATCTCCTCCAGGCGTTCACCCGGAAATCTCTGCCGCTCCAGCAGGTCATCGACGGCCTTCGAACTGACCGCAACCCGACCGATCGGTGCGCTACTGCCGGACAACGCCAGCAACAACATGGGATCGACGTTGACAAGTTTGGCCAGACGGTTACGCAACTGCTCCAGCACATAGCCTTCCGGCAGGTTCATCTGGAAGACCGGGTGCAGGTCACGGCTTCGATACTCATCGAGCCTGATCGGCATCAACAGGCTGATGGCGGCACGGACATCAGCATCATCGTGATAACGGAACAGATAATCTTCTGCACCGCTCAGGATGAGCCCGCTGCTCCCTTGAGGCGTAGTGACCTTCATCGACATGCTCATCAATCGAACAACCCGTGAATTTCATCCAGTGTGGGCATGGCTGCCGGTATGACTTCCAGCTCGCAATCCAGCGCCGCCAGCACCTTTGCATAGGCAGACATGCCTACCGCCATGCTGCCCTTTTCGACAGCTATGACCTTTTGCCGGGTCAACCCGGCAAGCGAGGCGAGGTCGGCCTGGGTCAGACCACGATTCAATCGGCGCAGGCGGATCTTCTCTGCCAGACGTGTGACAAGCAGTGTGGCGTCCATGTTATGTATACGTAACAAATTAGATTGAAAGTAACGTATACATAACTTTCATCAAAAGCCAGCAGGCACCGCCGAACGGCACGCAGTGGCTTGTGGGAGTTCACCCAGCCCTGCGGGGCTGCGCTGCCGCGCAGAGAACATGGATCGAGTGCTCGACGCGGACCTTGTGGGAGCGGGTTCACCCGCGATGGCGATGGTGGATTCACCTCCGTAATCGCGGGTAAACCCGCTCCCACAAGGTCCCTGCTAAATCAATGAGTTATGTGTTGTTCCATGAACTCATGAAAGAAACGAAAAAGGGGCCGCATAAGCGGCCCCTTTTCGTACGGCATCAGGATCAGAAGATGCTGATCGGGTACTCGACGAAGATACGGACTTCGTTGCCGTCGTCGTTGTACTTGGAAACACGGACGTTTTCCGAAGTGCGCAGCCAGGAGCTACGTACTTTCAGGCTCAGGTCCTTGGCAGGGCCTTCCTGAACGACGTACTTGAACTGGTTGAAGATTTCGCGCTCGGTACCTTCGCCATTGCCGTTGGTGTTGATGTTGTCACCACGCACGTAAGCAACGTTGTAGGTCAGGCCCGGTACGCCGAAGGCGCCGAAGTCCAGACCGTAGGCAATCTGCCAGGAACGCTCGTCTTCAGCGTTGAAGTCGGACCAGTAGGAGTTGGCCAGGTAGATGGTCGAACCACCGTCACCAACGTCGCCGACATTCTGGTACGAGCCGTACAGGTAGCCAGTGCTGCCGGTGCTGCGCTGGTGAGCGATGGTCACCGAGTGAGGACCGAAGGCGTAGGTGGCCGCCAGGCTCCAGATGGTGTTGTCGTCGCCGCTCAGCTTGGCCTTCTGTACGTACTTCTTGTCGATGTCCGACTTGTAGCCGTTGAAGTCCAGGGTCAGGGACTGGTCGTTGGAGATAGCGTGTACGTAGTTGACGCCCAGGTAGTGCTTCTTCAGCACGTCTTCGACATCGGAGGTGTACAGCGAGGCGGTCAGGTTCGGCATGAACTTGTAGCTACCGCCGAAGACGTTGATCGACTTCAGGCCGCTGTCACGCTGCTCGGTGGACTTGCGCGCTTCGCGGGTGTAACGACCGGCGTTCAGCTCCAGGCCTTCGATTTCCTTGGAGTTGATCGAGGTGCCGGTGTAGCTTTCTGGCAGCAGGCGGGCGTCGTCGTATTGCAGGACCGGCAGGGCCGGCATCTGGTCGCCGTACTTCAGCACGGTGTTGGAAACGCGGAACTTGATCGCTGCACCACCACGGGAGATGTCGTGCTGGGCGTTGCCGCTGTCGCCACGCTTGAAGAAGTCGATGCCGGGAGCATCGTTATGGCCAGTGCCGCCATCCAGACGCACGCCGTACAGGCCGAATGCGTCGACGCCGACACCCACGGTGCCCTGGGTGAAGCCGGAGCTGAATTTACCGATGAAGCCCTGACCCCACATCATCTGGTCATTGTTGGTGTGCTTCTTGTCGCGGTTCATGTAGGCATTGCGCAGCAGCAGGGTGGCGCTGCTGTCTTCAACGAAGCCCTTGGAGGCTGCCTGATCGTTGGCCATTGCTTGGGTAGCGGCCATGAGCCCCAGTGCGAGCAGACTGATCCGGGTTTTCAACATCTTGTTTTCCTTATTACGTGATTTGATACGCGCTGCAGCCAAACGCCAGACCACGCCCCCTGCGTGGGTTGACGCTCACGGACTGAAAACAAAAGGCCCGCGTGCGAGTGATCGCAGCGGGCCTTTTATTATTTGAGTCTTGGCCGAAGGGCCTACAGGCGTAGGGGTCGAATCCTATCCGTGGGCGGAACGGCCTGTCAAAAAATCGTGAAAGAATGATGGCAAGTTTCATGATTTTTGCTACCGATGGCGCAAATTCCGACGAAGTCGGGTGAAACCATTCAATCCGCAGCGAGAAAAATCCAGGAACCTGGATCCAAAATCACCAGGAACGTGCCGCGTTCTTGGCAGAAACTCCGAAAATCCAAATCTGATACATTTAGATACAAATAGCCATTACGCAAACGACTAAAGGGTTAACGTTTGCAAATGCCAAGCATTATCATCCGCGCGTTTTTACACCCAACAACACCGCCGGATATCTATTCAGATGCCTTCCCACTGCCGCCTTACCCCTGTGTCCCTGGGTTTATCCCTATTGTTCGGCTCCAGCCTGGCCCTGGCTGCCAGCACCACCCTGCCGGAACTGTCGGTCACCGCAGACCGCGATAGCGAACGCGATGATCCACGGGTCAAGGAGGTGACCACGGCGACCCGCACCTCGACCCCGGTGCGCTACGTGCCGCAGGCGGTCGACTCGATCAAGACCAGCAACACGCTGGACTACGGCACCACCGAGCTAGGCAAGGCCCTGAGCGGCCTGCCCAACGTCAGCAGCGGTGCCGACACTCGTTTCGACAGCGTGCGCATCCGCGGCTTCGACGCCAGCAACGACTTCTACCTGGACGGCATCCGCGACGACAGCCAGTACGTCCGCGATCTGAACAACATCGAACGGGTCGAGGTGCTCAAGGGCCCGGCGGCGGTGCTCTATGGCCGGGGCAGCCAGGGCGGGATCATCAACCGGGTGAGCAAGGCGCCGGAGGCCGGTCGCCGTTCCTCCATCGAAGTCCAGGGCGGCAGCGAAGACCTGCGCAGCCTCTACGCCGACCTCAGCGCCGACCCGAGCGACACCATCAGCCTGCGCCTGAACATGGGCAATCGCGACAACAACAGTTTCCGCGACGGCGTCGATGGCAACCGCCAACTGTTCGCGCCGTCCATGAGCTGGCAACTGACGCCGGACCTGAACTGGCTGGTGCAATACGAATACAGCCGCTTCAACCGCACCCCGGACCGTGGCATTCCTGGCAACCCGCTGACGGGCCGTCCGGCGGATGTCAGCCGCAGCACCACCTACGGCGACACCCGGCGCGACTACATCGACGACCGTGCCGAATCGCTGCGCTCGCGCCTCAACTACCAGTTGAACGAAAACTGGCAGCTGCGCCACACCCTCGGCCTGATCACCCTGGCCAGCGACTTCGACAACACCTACCTGACCGGCTACACCCCGGCCACCGGCCTGGTGACCCGCCAGCGCTGGCAGCAGGACCTGGACACCCGCAACCTGCTCAACAACCTGGAAGCCGAAGGCCGGATCGACACCTATGGCCTGGAGCACACGCTGCTGGTCGGCCTGGAGCTGGGTGAACAGCGACGCAATTCGCTGCTGCACACCGGCGGCACCAGCGTGCCAGCGGTGAACATCTTCAATCCGAACCAGAACCTGCAACACACCGGACGCATGACCGTGTCCAGCGACAACCACACCCGCGTCGAAAGCAGCGGCCTGTATGTGCAGGACCAGATCCGCCTCAACGATCAGTGGCAGATCCTGGCCGGCGTGCGCTTCGACCGTTTCGAGGTGGAAACCACCAGCAAGGTCAACGGTCGCAACGAGAAGCAGGACAGCACCGGCACCAGTCCGCGCCTGGGCGTGGTCTATTCGCCGTGGAAGGAGCACTCCTTCTACGCCTCGTGGAGCAAGACCTTCTCGCCACCGGGTGGCGGCCTGATCGGCATCACTCCCGGCGCGGCGGGCAACACCAACTCGACCGACCCGGAAACCACCCGGCAGAAGGAAATCGGGGTCAAGAGCGACTGGCTGGACGAGCGCCTGAGCACCACCCTCGCGGTGTACGAGCTGGAACTGTACAACCGCCGCAACCGCGACCCGCTGGACCTGGAACGCTGGATCCTCACCGGCTTGCAACGCTCCCGCGGCATCGAGCTGACGGCCACCGGCAAGCTGGGTGGCGACTGGTACGTGCGTGGCGGGATCGGCCTGCAGGACGCGACCATCGTCGACGACACCGACGGCAACGCCGGCAACCGCGTGGCGGACGTGGCCGAGCGCAATGGCAGCCTGTTCATTACCTGGAAACCGGAAATGGGCTGGTACGCCGAGACCGGCCTGACCTTCGTCGGCGAGCGTTATGCCGATACCAGGAACAGCATCGTCCTGCCGGGCTATGGCACCTGGGATGCACTGGCGGGCTACCGGACCAAGGACTGGGACCTGCGCGCGGCGCTGAGCAACATCACCGACAAGACCTACTATGCGTCGGCGACCAGTGCGGCACAGATCCAGTTCGGTGATCCGCGCAGCCTGGTGGTGACGGGGACCTATAGCTTCTGAATCGGACCCTCAGAGAACCAGACCGCAAGTGCGCCGCGATCAGCGTAGGAGCGGATTCATCCGCGATCGGCGGCGCAGCCGTCGTAAAACCTGAGTCCCGAGTTCTCCTGACACACCGCGGACTCAGGTTTTATGGCCGCTTCGCGCCCAATCGCGGATAAATCCGCTCCTACGCCGTCCCTGCTAAATCAACGAAAAAGGGCGCCCCCGTCCCCCGGTGGCGCCCTTCTTTCATTTCAACCGCTGCCCTCTCAGCCGTGCCAGATCCCTGCCAGAGCATCGAGCTCGGCTTCGGTGATCAGACCCGCTGGATAACGCTCCTCCAGCAAACGCCGTGGATCGGTCTTCCTGACCCGGATTGGTCCGTTGTGCTTCAACCACTGCGCCAAGACCTGGAGCGCTTCGTGATTCATGACTGTCGGGTGCATAGCCGTCTCACGTGCTGCATTCATTTCACACGTACTCCCCCAGAGGCGTGAGCGACTAAATTACTCAACTTTTATGACAACTCCGCGCAGAGCAACCGCCATCCATCTGCCGAGTAACACTCCAAAACCAATACAAGAGCTGTGCCATGCCCCAGGCCGGCCGTCGTCCGGGCAGAAAAAAGCCCGTCATCGGACGGGCTTCTTTTCACTGGTTTTTCAACGCGTTACTGGCGCCGGTTGCTGCTGGGTCAGGCAGTGGATGTTGCCCCCACCGAGCAGCAGCTCACGACCAGGCACCATCACCACTTCGTGCGCCGGGAAGAGACGCGCGAGGATCGCTCTGGCCTCGGCATCCGCAGGGTCGTTGAAGCTCGGCGCGATGATGCCGCCGTTGACGATCAGGAAGTTGACATAGGAACCTGCCAGGCGCACCGAAGGGTTGCGCTCCTGGCTGCCAGCGACCAGGTCGACGCCGTCGCATTCGTCCTGGGTGGCGTACAGCGGGCCCGGAATCGGCATCTTGTGCACCACGAACGAACGACCCTTGGCATCACGCTGGCTTTCCAGCACCGCCAGGGCAGCGCGGCAGCGGCTGTAGTTGGGGTCCTTGGAATCATCGGTCCAGGCCAGTAACACTTCGCCCGGGCTGACGTAACAGCAGAAGTTGTCGACGTGGCCGTCGGTCTCGTCGTTGTACAGGCCGTCCGGCAGCCAGACGATGGTGTCCACCGCCAGGTTCTCGCGCAGGATGGCTTCGATCTGCTCGCGGTTCAGGTGCGGGTTGCGGTTGGCGTTGAGCAGGCATTCCTCGGTGGTGATCAGGGTGCCTTCGCCGTCGACGTGGATCGAACCACCTTCGAGCACGAAGCCCTCGGTGACGTAGCGCGCAGTACGCTCCATGCCCATGATCTTGCCGGCCACCTGCTCGTCACGGTTCCACGGCGCATACAGGCCGCCATTGAAACCGCCCCAGGCATTGAAGCCCCAGTCCACGCCGCGCACTTCGCCGCTGTCGTTGATGACGAAGGTCGGGCCGGTGTCACGCACCCAGGCGTCGTCGTTGCTGATTTCCACCACGCGGATGTTCGGCTCGTTACCCAGGCGCGACACGGCGTTCTCGTACTGCCCCGCGGAAACACCAACGGTCACCGGCTCGAAACGGGCGATGGCCTTGGCCACGGCGGTGTGGGCAGCCTGCGCCGGCTTGCCGCCCAGGCGCCAGTTGTCCGGACGCTCCGGCCAGATCATCCAGACCTGGGTCTGCGGCGCCCATTCGGCGGGCATGTGGAAGCCATCGGCACGGGGAGTGGAGGTCAGCGTCTTCATGGTTCGGGCCTTGGGTTGGAGGTTCAGTGAGCCGATTTATATCCGATAAATATCGACATTGAAAGTCATATCACAAACTCTTCACGCATAAAAAAGCCGGTCAACTCGATAAGAATCGAACTGACCGGCTTCGATTCACGCGCTAGAGCTCTTCTGACAACACCCGCGCGATACTGTCGACGAAGAAATCGACACTGTCCCGCGTGGTGCACATCGGCGGCTTGATCTTGAGGATGTTCAGGTAGTCACCGGTGGGCTGCATGAAGATGCCCAGGTCCCGCAGGCGGTTGCACAGGTACATGGTTTCTTCCGTGGCCGGCTCCAGGGTGTCGGGGCTGCGTACCAGCTCCAGGCCAAGGTAGAAACCGGATCCGTGCACCGCACCCGCAAGCGGATATTCATCGACCAGTTGCTGCAGGCGCGCCTTGAAGTAGCCGCCGACATCCCGGGCGTTTTCCCACAGGCCTTCCTCGGCCATCACGTCGAGCACCGCCATGCCGATCCGGCAGCTCACCGGACTGCCGCCGGCGGAGGAGAAGAAATAGCCCTCGGCTTCCAGCGCCTCGGCAATCTCGCGCCGGGTGATCACTGCGCCCAACGGGTGGCCGTTGCCCATGCCCTTGGCCATGGTGATGATGTCCGGCACCACGCCCTGCTCTTCGAAGCCCCAGAAATGCTCGCCCATGCGCCCGTAGCCCACCTGCACCTCGTCGGCGATGCACACACCGCCGCGCTCGCGCACCCGCCCATAGACCTGCTCCAGGTAGCCCGGCGGCAGCGGGATGCCGCCAGCGTTGCCGTACACCGGCTCGCAGATGAAACCGGCCAGCTGGCGCCCGGTGGCGTCCACTTCGGCCAGGGTGGCATCGACATCCCGTACATAGTCGGCGGTGCTGTCGCTACCGCGGTACTTGCCGCGGTAGGTGTTCGGCGCGGTCACCGGGTGCACCCATTCCGGACGGGTGGTCAGCGCCTGCGGGTTGTCGGCGATGGAGGTGGAGATCGCATCGGTGGCCACCGACCAGCCGTGGTACGCCTCCAGCACGCTGAGCACGTCGCGCCCGCCGCTGGCGGCCCAGGCCAGTCGGATCGCTAGGTCGTTGGCCTCGGTGCCGCTGTTGACCAGGAACACCCGGTCCATGCCCTGCGGCGCCAGGGCCAGCAGGCGTTCGGAGAACTCGGCGATGGCCGCGTAGTGGAAGCGCGAGTTGGTGTTGAGCAACGACCACTGCTTCGCGGCTTCGCTGACCATGCGCGGATGCCCATGGCCGAGCACCGCGACGTTGTTGAGCATGTCCAGGTAGGAACGGCCCTGCAGGTCGATCAGGTAGTTGCGCCAGCCGCGCTCGATCTGCGGCGGCTGCTGGTAATAGTGCTTCTGCGAGCGGGCGAAGCTGGCATCGCGGCGCGCCAGCAGGGCCTGGGCATCGCCCAGCCGTTCGGCGTCACAATCGAAGCCGAGCAGCGCAGCCGGCGACGGGCAGACGACGCGCCAGGCCTCGGCACGGGACGGCACGACAAAGGCCGGCGGACGCAGCCCCGGCACCCGGCACAGTTGCACGGTGATGCTGCTGCCGCTGCGGCCGATCGCCTGCCCGGCCACGACGATCTGGCCCTCGGCCAGGTCGTCGCCACAGCCCCACAGCCACAGGCTGAGCTGTTCGCCTTGCAGGCAACCGCTGTTCGGCCCGTCCAGGTGCCAGGTGCCGGCAAAGGGCGCCTGCAGTTCGCTGCCGGCCGCCAGGTGCAGTTCGACCTGCAGGGCGAAGGTGTCGGGCTCGCGCGGGTTGTCGATATGGGTGCGCGACAGGCGGTACTGGCCGTACAGCGACGAGGCCGGGGCCGGGTGCTGCAACAGCAGTTGCTGGTCGACGCCCGGCGCTTCCCAGTTGCCGGCGCTGAAATGCTCGCTGAGGACACCGAGGTCCACCCGCGTCACCGCCTCGCCGTCCAGCCCCGGCAACAGTGGCGCACAACCGCTCAGGTCCGCTGCGGCGGGCACCAGGCCGGCGGCCTGGAGGATCGCCGCTTCCATCAGGGCGAACGGCACGCTGTCGGCGACCTCGAAGATTTCCCACTCATGGGCCAGGTTGGCACGGCTGTACTCATTGTCCGGATCGATGCTCACCTGTTGCTCGCCGCTGAGTACCAGCACGGCGGCACGGGCGACCACCAGCGGCCAAAGCGCCTTCAGTTCGGCTTCGCTCAGCGGGTTGATGGCGTGATAAGCGCAGACCGCCGGGAGGATGCGCAGCGGATCGCCTTCGGCGTGGTGCAACAGCGCAGCGCAGGTCACCGAAAGGTCGGCGATGCGCCAGGTGTGCAGCAGGTCGCCGAAGTCGATCACCCCTTGCAGTTGCCACTGGCGTTCGGCGTCGCGCTGCCACACCGCGTTGTCGTCGGTGATGTCGAGGTGCACGGCCTGTTTCGGCAGGTCGTGCTGGACCAACCCCAGGGCTTGCTGCGCCTGGGCTGCGGCGGCGGCAACACGCACCTTGCGCGGGCCGTCGGCCAGCACCGGCAACAGATGGGCGATCAGGGCCTGGGCATGCTGCGGGTCCCATTGCAGGGTACGGGTCAGCCCCGGGTGGCTGAAGTCGGCCAGGGCCTGGTCGACCCGGGCGCACAGCGCGCCAAGCTCGGCGACCAGGCGCGGCTCCATGTGCTTGAGGCGGGTCAGGGTCTGCCCGTCGATGTAGTCCAGCACCCGAGCGCGGATGGCCTGCCCATCGATGTCCAGGGACAGCAACTGTTCGCCGGAGGTCGCCACGCGCACCGCCGGCACGGGAACGCCGCGTGCGTCCAGGTGTCCGAGGGCCGCGTGCTGGGCCTCCAGCTCTAGCGCCGAATACGCGCCGTGGCAGACCTTCAATACAAAACGCCCTTGATCGCTGTCGACGCGGAAGTTCAGGTCCTGCTGGCTGCCCAGCGCCTGCAGGCCCCCGTCCAGGCCGTAGTGCTGGTTGAGCAAGGCACGGGCCTGTCGTTCGCTGACGGTCGGGCAAGGCTGGCTGGCGCGGTGGATCAGAACGCTGATGGGCATCATGGAGACCTCGGTTTTTTTGCCGTATATCGCCATCTGCACTCCCATTAAGCAAGTACGGTGATTAAAATTGCGCACAAAGTTTGTAGGAAACGTTGATTAAAACGACACAAAGCGGTTATCCAGCGCAATCTGCTTGCACCGGCTCGTCCCTACACACAAGCTATGCACCTTTGTAAATGTCAGTTATGGAAGAAAGGCAGCCCGACATGCGAATTCTCATCACCGGTGGAGCCGGTTTCATTGGTTCGGCGCTGGTGCGTCACCTCATCGACAACACCGAGCACGAAGTGCTCAACCTGGACAAGTTGACCTACGCGGGCAACCTGGAGTCGCTGGCCCGCATCGCCACCAACACCCGCTACGAGTTCGTCCAGGCCGATATCGTCGACCAGGCTGCCGTGAGCGCCATCCTCGAACGATTCCAGCCCCACGCGATCATGCACCTGGCGGCAGAGTCGCATGTCGACCGCTCGATCGACGGCCCGTCTGACTTCATCCAGACCAACATCGTCGGCACCTACAGCCTGCTGGAAGCCGCACGCGGCTACTGGTCGAAGCTGCCGGCCGGCGAGCGCGAAGCCTTCCGCTTCCACCATATCTCCACCGACGAGGTGTACGGTGACCTGCACGGCGTCGACGACCTGTTCACCGAGACCACCCCGTACGCGCCAAGCTCGCCGTACTCGGCGAGCAAGGCCGCGTCCGACCACCTGGTCCGCGCCTGGAACCGCACCTACGGCCTGCCCGTGCTGCTGACCAACTGCTCGAACAACTACGGCCCGTTCCACTTCCCGGAAAAGCTCATTCCGCTGGTGATCCTCAACGCCCTGGCGGGCAAGCCGCTGCCGGTCTACGGCAATGGCCTGCAAGTGCGCGACTGGCTGTTCGTCGAAGACCACGCCCGTGCCCTGTTCAAGGTGGTGACCGAAGGCGTGGTCGGCGAGACCTACAACATCGGCGGGCATAACGAGCAGAAGAACATCGACGTGGTGCGCGGCATCTGCGCCCTTCTCGAAGAGCTGGCGCCACAGCGTCCGGCGGGCGTGGCCAACTACGCCGACCTGATCACCTACGTCAAGGACCGCCCTGGCCACGATCAGCGCTACGCCATCGACGCCAGCAAGATCGAACGTGAACTGGGCTGGGTTCCGGAGGAAACCTTCGAGACCGGCCTGCGCAAGACTGTCCAGTGGTATCTGGATAACCTGGAATGGTGCCGCCACGTGCAGGACGGTAGCTACCAAGGGCAACGCCTGGGCACCTCCGACTTCAAGGACCTGATTGCATGACCAAAGGTATCGTCCTGGCGGGTGGCTCCGGCACCCGTCTGCACCCCATCACCCTCGGCGTTTCCAAGCAGCTGCTGCCGATCTACGACAAGCCGATGATCTACTACCCGATCTCGGTGCTGATGCTCGCCGGCATCCGCGAGATCCTGCTGATTTCCACCCCGCAGGACCTGCCGCAATACCGCCAGCTGCTGGGCGACGGCAGCCAGTTCGGCATCGAGATCAGCTACGCCGAGCAGCCTTCTCCGGACGGCCTGGCCCAGGCCTTCCTGATCGGCGAGGAATTCATCGGCAACGACCCGGTGTGCCTGATCCTCGGCGACAACATCTTCCACGGCCAGGGCTTCAGCGAGCAGTTGCTGCGCGCCATCAAGCAGCCTTCGGGCGCCACGGTGTTCGGCTACTGGGTCAAGGATCCCGAGCGCTTCGGCGTGGTCGACTTCGACCAGACCGGCCGTGCCCTGTCCATCGAAGAGAAGCCGACCGAGCCCAAGTCGCACTACGCGGTCACCGGCCTGTACTTCTATGACAACGACGTCGTGCGCATCGCCAAGGACGTCAAGCCGTCGCCACGCGGCGAGCTGGAAATCACCGACGTCAACAATGCCTACCTCAAGCGCGGCGACCTGCGCGTCGAGCGCTTCGGCCGCGGCTTCGCCTGGCTCGACACCGGCACCCACGACAGCCTGCTGGAAGCTTCGCAGTACGTGCAGACCATCGAGCACCGCCAGGGCCTGAAGGTCGCCTGCCTCGAAGAGATCGCCTACGACCACGGCTGGATCGATCGCGAGCAGCTGCTGGTGCGCGCCAAGGCGTTCGGCAAGACCGGCTACGGCCAGTACCTGTTCACCCTCGCGGGTGAGCGCAAATGATCCACGGGGAGTTGCGCCCATGACGCTGAACATTCTTGTCAGCGGCCAGCAGGGTCAGGTCTCCCGGGAGTTGCAGGCACGTCTGGGCGACCTCGGTCGCCTGCAGGTCCTCGGCCGCGACCAGCTCGACCTTGCGCACCCCGAGCGCATTGCCGAGCAGGTCCGCGCCATCGCTCCCGACCTGATCATCAACGCCGCCGCCCACACGGCGGTAGACCAGGCAGAGAGCGAGCCGGAACTGGCCTTCGCGATCAACGCCCGTTCCCCTGGCGTGTTCGCCGAGGAAGCCGCGCGCCTGGGCATCCCGCTGATCCACTACTCCACCGACTACGTCTTCGACGGTGAAAAGGCTTCGCCCTACACCGAGGACGACGCGACCAATCCCCTGGGTGTCTATGGCCAGAGCAAGCTGGCCGGCGAACAGGCGATCACCGCGGTCGGCGGGCAGCACCTGATCCTGCGCACCAGCTGGGTGTACTCGACTCATGGCCGCAACTTCCTGCTGACCATGCAGCGCCTGCTGCAGGAAAAACCGGAACTGCGCGTGGTGGCCGACCAGATCGGCGCGCCGACCTGGGCCGGGACCATCGCCGCCAGCACCCGCCAGTTGATCGAACGCTGGCAGGCTGGCCAGGCGGGAGCCTGGGGCACCTACCACCTGACCGCGCAGGGTGAAACCTCGTGGTTCGGCTTCGCCCAGGCCATCGGCGAACAGCTCAAGGCCCAGGGCAAGCCCTGCGCCAACCTGCTGCCGATCCCGTCCAGCGACTATCCGACCCCGGCCCGTCGCCCGCTCAACTCGCGCCTCGACTGCAGTCGCCTGCAACGCGAGTGGAACGTCAGCCAGCCCGACTGGCATCAGGCACTGATCGACTGCCTGAAGTAGCGCATAATGCGCCAGATCCTTCTGGCGCATTTTTCGCGATGACCATGATTCCCAGCCCACCCCGCCGTCCCCGCTGGCGCAGCCTCGCCCTGTTGGCCCTGTGCCTGGCGCCGCTGCTCTGGCCGCTCAAGCACCTCGCCGAACACTACTACCAGGAAGAGCTGGCCAGCCAGAACAGCCAGACCCTCGACCTCTACGTCGCCAACCTGCTCGGTACCCTGCACCGCTACGAGACCCTGCCACAGATCCTCGGCGACCTGCCGACCCTGCGCGCCGTGCTCGCCGACCCGCTGCGCCTGGAACTGCTGACCAACGCCAACCGCCGGCTCAGGGAGATCAGCAGCCAGACCGGCGCCGAAGTGATCTACCTGATGGACGCCAAGGGCAACACCCTCGCCGCGTCCAACTGGGACAAGAAAGACAGCTTCATCGGCCGCAACTTCGCCTTCCGTCCGTACTTCAGCGATGCCACTGCCGGACGCCTGGGACGCTTCTTCGGCCAGGGCACCACCTCGGCCAAGCGCGGCTACTTCTTCGGCGCGCCGGTGTGGGACAACGGCCAGGTCATCGGCGTGCTGGTGGTCAAGGTCGACCTCGACCACACCGAAAACCTCTGGGGCAAGAGCCCGGAACAGCTGCTGCTGACCGACAGCAACGGCGTGGTGGTGCTGACCTCGCGCCCGGAATGGCGTTTCCGCGCCACCCGGCCGCTGAGCGATGAAGAGCGCCAGGCGATCACCGCGATCCAGCCCTACCCCACCCAGGAACCGCAGCCGCTCAAGATCAACCGCCAGGCCTGGCTGGTGCAGACCCGCTCGATCCCGGAAACCGGCTGGGAAGTGAACATTCTCGCGCCGCGGGTACTGGTGGACCGTTCCGTCAGCACCGTGATGGCCGTGGGCGGCGCCACCCTGCTGGTGGTGATGCTCCTGGTCGGCCTGGTGATGCAGCGGCGCCGTCACTACATGGACCGCATCGACTTCGAGGCCCGCGCCCGCCATGACCTGGAAAAACGCGTGGCCGAACGTACCGCCGACCTCGAAGGCCTCAACAGCCGCCTGAAGACCGAAGTGCTGGAGCGCGAACAGGCCCAGCAGGAAGCCGCCCGCGCCCAGGACGAACTGGTCCAGGCCGGCAAGCTGTCGGTACTCGGCACCATGTCGGCGAGCATCAGCCACGAACTCAACCAGCCGCTGGCGGCGATCCGCAGCTACGCGGAAAACGCCGAGGTCCTGCTCGACCACCAGCGCACCGAGGACGTGCGCGGCAACCTCAAGCTGATCAACGAACTGACCGGGCGCATGGCCTCGATCATCGCCCACCTGCGCGCCTTCGCCCGCCGCGACCGCCACGCCCCGGAAAGCGTGGCCCTGCAACCGGCGCTGGACGATGCCCTGGCCCTGCTGGCCAAGCGCCGCCGGGCCATGGCCGTGGAACTGGTACGCGACCTGCCGGAAGCCACCCTGTGGGTCCAGGCCGGGGAAACCCGCCTGCGCCAGGTGCTCGGCAACCTGCTGGCCAACGCCCTCGACGCACTTACCGAGAAGGCCAACCCGCGCAAACTGTGGATAAGTGCCGAGCGCCGCGAAGACTGCGTCTACCTGACGATTCGCGACAACGGCCCGGGCTTCACCAGCCAGGCCCTGGCCCGTGCCCGCGAACCCTTCTTCACCACCAAGACCCGTACCCAGGGCCTTGGCCTGGGCCTGGCGATCTGCGACACGCTGATGCGTGCCCTGGGTGGCGAGTTGCTGCTGGCCAACCACCCCGAGGGCGGCGCCTTGCTGACCCTGCAACTGCGCGTGGCCAAGCCCGGCGCCAATCTTCAGACTTCGGAGGACCTCTCGGCATGAGTGCAGAGCCCCTGATCGACAGCCGTACCCAGGTCATCCTGGTGGACGACGACCCGCACCTGCGCCAGGCCCTCAGCCAGACCCTCGACCTCGCCGGCCTGCACGTGCTGCCGCTGAGCGACGCCCAGGGCCTGGCCCAGCGCATCGAGGCCGACTGGCCCGGCGTGGTGGTCAGCGATATCCGCATGCCCGGCATCGACGGCCTGCAACTGCTGGAACAACTGCACGGCCAGGACCCGGAGCTGCCGGTGCTGCTGATCACCGGCCATGGCGACGTGCCGCTGGCGGTACAGGCGATGCGCGCCGGGGCCTATGACTTCCTGGAAAAACCCTTCGCCAGCGATGCCCTGCTCGACAGCGTGCGCCGCGCCCTGGCCCTGCGCCGCCTGGTGCTGGACAACCGCAGCCTGCGCCTGGCCCTGAGCGACCGCCAGGAGCTGAGCGGCCGCCTGGTCGGCCAGTCGCCGTCGATCCAGCGCCTGCGCGAGCAGATCGGCGCCCTCGCCGCGACCCGCGCCGACGTGCTGATCCTCGGCGAGACCGGCGCCGGCAAGGAGGTGGTGGCCCGCGCCCTGCACGATCTGTCGGGGCGCCGTGACGGTCCGTTCGTGGCGATCAACGCCGGTGCCCTGGCCGAGTCGGTGGTGGAAAGCGAGCTGTTCGGCCACGAGCCGGGGGCCTTCACCGGCGCGCAGAAACGCCGGATCGGCAAGTTCGAATTCGCCAATGGCGGCACCCTGTTCCTCGACGAGATCGAGAGCATGAGCCTGGACGTGCAGGTCAAGCTGCTGCGCATGCTGCAGGAGCGGGTGCTGGAGCGCCTCGGTGGCAACCAGCAGATCCCCCTGGATATCCGCGTGATCGCCGCGACCAAGGAAGACCTGCGCCAGGCCGCCGACCAGGGCCGCTTCCGCGCCGACCTGTATTACCGCCTCAATGTCGCGCCGCTGCGCATCCCGCCGCTGCGCGAGCGTGGTGATGACATCCTTGTGTTGTTCCAGCACTTCGCCGATGCCGCCAGCGAGCGCCACGGCCTGCCGGCCCACGCACTGCAGCCGGCGCAACGGGCGCTGCTGCTGCGGCACAACTGGCCGGGCAACGTGCGCGAACTGCAGAACGCCGCCGAACGCTTCGCCCTCGGCCTGGAACTGGCCCTCGACGGCCAGGTGGAAAGCCCCGGCGCAGCGCAGGAACTGCCGCCGGCAGACGGCAACCTCAGCGAGCAGGTCGAGCACTTCGAGCGCTCGCTGATCGCCGCCGAGCTGGCCCGTCCCCACGGCTCCATGCGCAGCCTCGCCGAAGCCCTCGGCATCCCGCGCAAGACCCTGCACGACAAGCTGCGCAAGCACGGCCTGAGCTTCGCCGACAGCAACGCCAGCGCCGCCGACGACCTGGAGGACCAGCGCTGATGAGCAGTGACAGCCAGTACCTGGAAAACGTCCTGCACCAGGACATCCCGCTGACCCGCGACATGCAGATGCAGGTCCTCGACTGGGAAGAACAACGGCTGCGCCTGCGCCTGCCGCTGGCGCCCAACGTCAACCACAAGAGCACCATGTTCGGCGGCAGCCTGTACTGCGGCGCGGTGCTGGTGGGCTGGGGCTGGCTGCACCTGCGCTTGCGCGAGGCCGGGATCGATGACGGGCATATCGTCATCCAGGAAGGCGCGATCAGTTATCCGCTGCCGGTGACCGGCGCGGCCATCGCGCTGTGCGAGGCGCCGGAAGAGAAGGTGTGGAAGCGTTTCGTCAGCACCTACCAGCGCTACGGCCGCGCGCGCCTGACGCTGCACACGCGGATCTTCAACGAAAACGCAGAACTGCCCGCCGTGGTGTTCGACGGGCAGTACGTCCTACATCGCTGAGGCGAGGGCCAGCAGCTTGCCGCGCCATGGCGCGGCGGCGGGCAGGCCGAGGAAGAACGGATTGCGCAGCGACTCCCGCACCGGGTAGACGAAGGCCTCGCCATCCAGGCCGAGCACTTCGCCGCCCGCCCCTTCCAGCACGCCCTGGGCCGCCGCGGTGTCCCACTGCGAGGTCGGCGCCAGGCGCGGATAGCAATCGGCGGCGCCTTCGGCCAGCAGGCAGAACTTCAGGGAACTGCCGATATTGGCCAGTTCCAGCTCACCCAGCGCCTCACCGAGACCGGCCAGCAGCCGCTCCTGCTCCGGGCTGGAATGGCGACGGCTGGCAACCACGGTGAACGATTCCCCAGCGGGAGGCGCCAGGCGCACCTGGATCGGTTCGGCGCTGCCATCGGCCTCGGCACGCCAGGCACCGATGCCCTGCCCGCCGTAGTAGCAGCGGCCGTTGACCGGCATCGCCACCACGCCGAAGACCACCCGGCCCTGCTCGATCAGGGCGATGTTGACGGTGAACTCGTCGGTGCCGGCGATGAACTCCTTGGTCCCGTCCAGCGGGTCCACCAGCCACCAGCGCTGCCAGGCCTGGCGTTGCTCCAGGGGGATGTCGCAGTCTTCTTCGGACAGCACCGGAATCTCCGGGGCCAGGGCCTTCAGGCCTTCGGCGATGACCTTGTGCGCAGCCAGGTCGGCGGCGGTCACCGGCGATTCATCGGCCTTGGTCACCACTTCCACACCGGCCCGCCAGAACGGCAGGATCGCCGTGCCGGCACGACGGGCCAGGTCTACCACTTGCGGCATCAGATCGACGTAGTTCATGCCTGGAATACTCCACGTTGGGTCAGCAGGTCGCGCACCAGGTACAGCGCCGCCAGCGCCCGCCCCTCGGAGAACTGCGGATGCTGGGCCAGGGCCGACAGCTCGCGCAGGCTGACGCGGTCGACCCGCATCGGCTCCGGTTCGTCCCCCGGCAGGTGTTCTTCGTAGAGGTCGGTGGCCAGCACCACCTGGATCTTCTGGCTCATGTAGCCGGGGGACAGCGACAGCTCGGTGATGTGCTCCAGCTGATGGGCGCCGAAACCGGCCTCCTCCTTCAGCTCGCGGTTGGCGGCTGCCAGCACGTCCTCGCCCGGCTCGATCAGGCCCTTGGGCAGGGACAGCTCGTATTCGTCGGTGCCACCGCAGTATTCCTCCACCAGCACCGCGTGCTCGCTGTCGAGCATCGCCACGATCATCACCGCGCCATAGCCGTTGCCGCGGCCCACCAGGCGCTCGTAGGTGCGCTCGACGCCGTTGGAAAAGCGCAACTGCACGGCTTCGACACGGAACAGGCGACTGCTGGCGACGATCTCGCTGGAAAGGACGGTGGGTTTCTGGCGCATGAGGGGGCGGCTCCTTGGCGGTAACGGGGTACTATACCGCCCACCACGGCCTGATCGAACGAGAATCTTGCACATGCCTGCCCTTGCCTGGCGCGATATCGACACCGTCCTGCTGGACATGGACGGCACCCTGCTCGACCTGCACTACGACAACCATTTCTGGATGGAGCTGCTGCCGCAGCGCTACGCCGAACACCACGGCATCAGCCGGGCCATGGCCGAGCTTGAGATCCAGCCGCTGTTCGAGCGCCATGCCGGCTCGCTGAACTGGTACTGCCTGGATTTCTGGACCACCGAACTGAAACTGCCGATCCGCGAACTCAAGCAACAGAGCGCCGACCTGATCGCCCTGCGCCCGGATGCCGATGTGTTTCTCGCGGCGCTGCGGGAGGCCGGCAAGCGGGTGATCCTGATCACCAATGCGCACCGTGATTCGCTGTCGCTGAAGCTGGAGCGGGTGGCGCTGGCGCCGTATTTCGAGCGGATGATCAGCTCGCACGACTATGGGTTTCCCAAGGAGAACCAGCAGTTCTGGAGCGCGTTGCAGGCCGATACCGGCTTCGACCCGGCGCGCAGCCTGTTCATCGACGACACCCTGGCGATCCTGCGCAGCGCCCGTACCTTCGGTGTCGCCCACCTTCTGGCGGTGCGCCAGCCGGACAGCCGCAAGCCTGCGCGCGATACCGAGGAATTCGCGGCGCAGGAAGACTACCGGGCTTTACTGGAAGGACTGTGAAAGCTGATCCGGCCTCATCGCTGGCAAGCCAGCTCCCACAGGGTCCGCGGTGCATGCGATCCCTGTGGGAGCTGGCTTGCCAGCGATGAGGCCCTCAGACACAACACAAGGCTCGGGGGATTACTCCGGAATACGCAGCACCTGCCCCGGATAGATCTTGTCCGGGTGGCTCAGCATCGGCTTGTTGGCTTCGAAGATCTTGTTGTACTTGTTGGCATCGCCGTACTCGGCCTTGGCAATCGCACTGAGGGTGTCGCCCTTCTTCACCGTCACGAACCGCGCCGCCTGCGCCACCGGCCCGGCCACGGTGATCTGGTCATCCACCGACGCCACCCCCGCGATATTGCCCAGGGCCAGAAGGATCTTCTCCTTCTCTTCCTGACTGCTCACTTCGCCCGTGACCGTCACTGTGTCACCGCTCACCGTAGCCTGCACATTGGGATTGCCCAGCCCCACCTTCGCCACATGCTCCTTGAGCTGTTCACCGGCATTGGCATTGCCCGGCGTCAGCAGATCGATGAGCTTTTCCCCCGCTTCTTTCACGAAACTGAACAGACTCATGGTGCTCTCCCTTTCAAAGGAATCTCGGAGCCCAAAGTCTAGGTCAGGTTAGAATGCCTCGCCCGCCAGCCCCGAGACGACGATGGACATCAAACAGCTGAAATTCCTCATCGCCCTGGACGAAACCCGCCACTTCGGCCAGGCCGCCGCGCTGTGCCACGTGACCCAGCCGACCCTGTCCATGCGCCTGCGCAACCTGGAGCGCGAGCTGGGGCTGGAACTGGTCAATCGCGGCCAGCGCTTCGAAGGCTTCACCGCCCAGGGAGAACGGGTGCTGGCCTGGGCCCGCTCGGTACTGGCCGCCTACGACGGCCTGCAGGCCGAGGCCGCCGCCTGTCGCGGGCATCTCGCCGGGACACTGCGCCTGGGCATGGTGCCGCTGTCCAGCTTCGACCCGCTGCCGCTGCTGCAACGCCTGCACCGCCAGCACCCGGACCTGGCCTTCGAACTCAGCGCCCTCAGCTCCGAGCAGATCCTCGAACAGCTCACCAGCAACCGCCTCGACCTCGGCCTGTCCTACCTGGAACGCCTCGACCAGGAACGCTTCGAAGCCCTCCCGCTGGGCGAATCCCCCATGGGCCTGCTCTTCAACCCGGCGCACTTCCACTTCGACGACGCGCCGCTGCACTGGGAAACCCTGGCCGAACTGCCGCTGGGCCTGCTCACCGCCGGCATGCATTTCCGCCAGTCGGTGGACCACAACTTCCACAGCCGCGGCCTCAACCCGCGCCTGCTGCTGCAGACCGATGCCGTCCATCAGCTGGTCCAGGCCGTGCACGGCGGCCTGTGCTGCGCGGTGATGCCACTGGGCAGCGGCCTCGAAGCGATGACCGGCGGCCTGCGCCTGCAAGCCATCCAGGCGGCCTCCACCCTGGCCCCGCTGGGCCTGATCATGCGCCGCACTGCGCCACGCTCGGCGCTGGCCGAAGCATGCATCGCCGAGTACCGGAAATTGCTCGACGAGGCATGATCGACGGCCTCTATCAAGGCATCGGTAGAAGCGATTAGACGATACCCGAGCTCAGGCCTAGGCTTAAGACTGATTAGCCTTCGGGTAAGCCCAATAAAATGAGCAGCAAACCACCGGTTTGCGCGGCCTCCACAACACTGGAAGCCCCTGCCGCCAGCGTGCGATACGAGTACAGCCAGCTAGAAGATCGTTCCCCTGCCAGTGCCGACCTCGCCGAGGAAGTGGCCCTGGCCATCGCCTACAACGGCATCAGCCAGGCGGTGATGCTGGTCAGTCCCACCGACCTCGACGATTTCGTGGTCGGCTTCAGCATTGGCAGCGGCATCGTCGACAGCGCCGACGACATCTACGACATCAAGCTGGCCGGCAGCGGTTCGGCCCTGCACGCCCAGGTGGAAATCGCCAGCCGTGCGTTCTGGAACCTCAAGACCCAGCGTCGCCAGCTGGCCGGCACCAGCGGCTGCGGCCTGTGCGGCGTCGAGGCCGTGGAACAGGCCCTGCCCGACCTCAAGGTCCTGCCCGACGCTCCCTTGCCGCCCGCCGAATGGCTGGCCGGCCTGCGTCAGCGCATCAGCGCCTTCCAGCCCCTCGGCCAGCACTGCGGTGCGGTGCATGCCGCGCTGTTCATGGATTCGACCGGTGAACTGCTGCTGGGCCGCGAAGACATCGGCCGGCACAACGCCCTCGACAAGCTGATCGGCGCCCTGGTCCGCCAGCGCATCGACACCACTGGCGGCCTGGCCATCGTCACCAGCCGCTGCAGCCTGGAACTGATCCAGAAAGTCCTGCGCGCCGGCATCCAGACCCTGGTCAGCCTGTCGTCGCCCACCGGCCTGGCCCTGCAATGGGCCCGTCGGCACAACCTGAACCTCATCCACCTGCCGCAACACAGTGCGCCACGGGTCTACAGCCCGGCGCGGGAGAAACGATCGTGAGCCTGCATCATCAAGCCGACCAGAAACCCGTTCCGCGCTACAAGCCCTACCACGGTGCCGCCGGCGGCTGGGGTGCGCTGCGCAGCGTTGCGCAGGCGTGGATCGGCAGCGACAACGCCCTGAAGAACATCCGCGCCCTGCTCAAGACCAACCAGAACGGCGGTTTCGACTGCCCCGGCTGCGCCTGGGGCGACTCGCCGGAATCCGGCATGGTCAAGTTCTGCGAGAACGGCGCCAAGGCGGTGAACTGGGAAGCGACCAAGCGCCGCGTCGACCCGGCCTTCTTCGCCCGCCACAGCATCACCTCGCTGCTCGCCCAGAGCGACTACTGGCTCGAATACCAGGGTCGCCTGACCGAACCGATGGTCTACGACCCGGCCAGCGACCGCTACAAGCCGATCAGCTGGGACGACGCCTTCGCCACCATCGCCCGTCACCTGAAGGCGCTGGAAAGCCCCGACCAGGCCGAGTTCTACACCTCGGGCCGGGCCAGCAACGAAGCGGCGTACCTGTACCAATTGTTCGTCCGCGCCTACGGCACCAACAACTTCCCCGACTGCTCGAACATGTGCCACGAGGCCAGCGGCGTGGCCCTGGGCCAGAGCGTCGGCGTGGGCAAGGGCACGGTGACCTTCGACGACTTCGAGCATGCCGACGCCCTGTTCGTCTGGGGCCAGAACCCCGGCACCAACCACCCGCGCATGCTCGAACCGCTGCGCGAGGCGGTGCAGCGTGGTGCCCAGGTGGTGTGCATCAACCCGCTCAAGGAGCGCGGCCTGGAACGTTTCCAGCACCCGCAGCACCCGATCGAGATGCTCACCAACGGCGACCGCCCGACCAACACCGCCTTCTTCCGCCCGGCCCTGGGCGGCGACATGGCGATGATGCGCGGCATGGCCAAGTTCCTCCTGCAGTGGGAACGCGAGGCCCTGGCCAAGGGCGATGAACCGGTGTTCGACCACGCCTTCATCGCCGAGCACACCGCCACCGTCGACGAGTACCTGGCGGTGGTCGATGCCACCCCATGGGAGCAGATCGAAAGCCAGTCCGGCCTGCCGCTGGGCGAGATCGAGCTGGCCGCGCGGATGTACGTGAAGGCCAAGAAGGTCATCATGTGCTGGGCCATGGGCATTACCCAGCACCGCCACTCGGTGCCGACCATCCAGGAAATCGCCAACCTCATGCTGCTGCGCGGCAACCTCGGCCAGCCGGGCGCCGGCCTGTGCCCGGTGCGCGGCCACAGCAACGTGCAGGGCGACCGCACCATGGGCATCAACGAGCGCCCGCCGGTGGCCTTGCTGGACTCGCTGGAGCGCCACTTCGGCTTCCCGGTGCCGCGGCACAACGGCCACAACACCGTCGAGGCCATCCACGCCATGCTCGAAGGCCGGGCCAAGGTGTTCATCGGTCTGGGCGGCAACTTCGCCCAGGCCACCCCGGACACCGACCGTACCGCCCAGGCCCTGCGCAACTGCGACCTGACCGTGCAGATCAGCACCAAGCTCAACCGCAGCCACCTGATCCATGGCAAGGAAGCGCTGATCCTGCCGTGCCTGGGCCGTACCGACATCGACCAGCAGGGCGAAGGCCCGCAGGCGGTGACCGTGGAAGACTCGTTCAGCATGGTCCACGCCTCCAATGGCCAGCTCAAGCCGCTGTCGCGGCACATGCGTTCGGAGCCGGCGGTGGTGGCCGGCATCGCTGCGGCGACCCTGGGCAATCATCCGGTGGACTGGAACTGGCTGATCGCCGACTACGACCGTATCCGCGACCTGATCATGCACACCATCCCGGGCTTCGAGCAGTTCAATGAACGGCTGCAGCATCCGGGAGGTTTCTACCTGGGCAACAACGCCGGCAAGCGCATCTGGAAGACCGCCAGCGGCAAGGCCAACTTCAAGGCCAACCGCCTGCCGGACGACCTGCTCCACGAAGGCGTGCGCGCGACCGGCAAGCTGCCGGACCTGATCATGCAGTCGATGCGTTCCCACGATCAGTACAACACCACCATCTATGGGCTGGATGACCGTTATCGCGGGGTGCGCGGGCAACGCAACGTGCTGTTCGCCAACGAGGCCGACATCATTCGCCTGGGCTTCAATCCGGGGGACAAGGCCGACATCGTTTCGTTGTGGGGAGATGGGCTGGAGCGGCGGGTGACGGGCTTTACCCTGCTGGCCTTCGATATCCCGGCGGGGCAGGCGGCGGCCTACTATCCGGAGGTGAATCCGCTGGTGCCGCTGGAGAGTGTTGGCGATGGCAGCCATACGCCGACGTCGAAGTTCGTGGCGATCCAGCTGAAGCCTGCCAGTTTCGAGGCCCGGATCATCTAAAAGCCGGACACGCTCCCATGGCCCCCCCATAAATCATTGAGTTAGCAGGGACGGCGTGGGAGCGGATTCATCCGCGATTGGGCGCGAAGCGGCCATAAAACCTGAGTCCGCAGTGTGTCAGACAGACTCGGGACTCAGGTTTTACGACGGCTACGCCGCCGATCGCGGATGAATCCGCTCCCACGCCGTATTGAGCCGCCTGTTAAAAGGGCACATCCCCCAAAATCGTCGCCCGGTGCATTACCCGCCGCTGCGGCCGGTAGTCATCCACCGCGTAATGCTGCGTCACCCGGTTATCCCAGAACGCCACATCCCCCTCCTGCCAGCGCCAGCGAATGGTGAACTCCGGCCGCGTCGCATGGGCAAACAGCAGCTTCAGGATCGCCTCGCTCTCCAACTCTTCCAGCTCATTGATCCGCGTCGTGAACCCATCACTGACGAACAACGACTTGCGCCCGCTCACCGGATGCGTGCGGATCACCGGATGGGAAATCGGCGGGTTGGCCTTGCGCGTCGCTTCCCAGCGCGCCAGGTCCTCCGGGGTGCTGCCGAAGCGCGCCAGGGGGAAGGACTTGGTGAAGTCGTGGGTCGCGGTCAGCCCGTCCAGCAGGCGCTTCAATGGCTCGGACAGCGCCTCGTAGGCCGCGATCCCGCTAGCCCACAAGGTATCCCCGCCAAACACCGGAACCTGCTTCGCCGCCAGCACCGCCCCCAGCGCCGGGGTCGGCAGGAAGGTCACGTCGGTGTGCCAGATGGCGTTGTCGCGCACATCGGTCACGGCGGTATCCAGCACCAGCACCTGCGGGGTATCCGGCACATTCGGGTAGATCGGATGGATATGCAGGTCACCGAAACGCGCGGCGAAATCCGCCTGCTGCCGCGGGGTGATCGCCTGCTCGCGGAAGAACAGCACCTGGTGCGCGAGCAGGGCCTGCTCGATGGCATCGCGGGTGTCGGCGTCGAGCGGGCGGCTCAGGTCCACGCCACTGATGTGCGCGCCGAGCGCAGGGCTCAGCGGGGTAATGATCAGGCTCATGTCTGTCTCACTATGAATTCGTTTCAGTGGCTCTGGCCGTGCCACGGCACCAACCTGCGTTGCAGGGCGCGCAGGCCCATTTCAAGAGCGAAGGCGATCAGGGCGATGACCAGAATGCCCAGCACCACCACGTCGGTAACCAGAAACTGCGCCGCCGACTGCACCATGAAACCCAGCCCGCTGGTGGCCGCGATCAACTCGGCCGCCACCAGGGTCGACCAGCCCACGCCCAGGCCGATGCGCACGCCGGTAAGGATGTCCGGCAAGGCGCTGGGCAGGATCACGTGGCGAATCAGTTGCGCCTTGCTCGCCCCCAGCGACTGCGCCGCGCGCAGCTTGGCCGGGTCGACGGTGCGCACGCCGGTGGCGGTGGCAATGGCGATAGGGGCGAAGATCGCCAGGTAGATCAGCAACACCTTGGACAGCTCGCCGATGCCGCACCAGATCACGATCAGCGGCAGGTAGGCCAGCGGAGGGATCGGCCGGTAGAACTCGATCAGCGGGTCGAGGATGCCGCGGGCGATGCGGTTGTGGCCGATGGCGATGCCGATCGGGATCGCGGTGAGGATCGCCGCGCCCAGGGCCAGGCCGATACGGCCGAGGCTGGCACCGAGGTGCTGCCACAGGGTCGATTCCATGTAGCCCTGGGTCAGCAGCACCCAGGCCTTGCCCAGCACCGCTTCCGGCGACGGCAGGAACAGCGGCTCGATCCATTCCGCAGCGGTCACCAGCCACCACAGGGCGAGCAGGCCGCCGAGGGTCAGGCCGCTGATCCAGCGGGTGCTCAAGGTGCGCCGCACGCGGGGGGCGGCGGCGGTCGGTTTGGCCGTTACCGGCAGTTCGAGGCTGCTCATGCGGACTCCCTGCGTTGCGAGAAGACCCGCGCCAGCACGTGCTCGCGGGTTTCGATGAAGAGCGGATCGGACTTGATCGAGCGCGCCGACTCGCCGGCCGCATAGCGCTGGCCGAAGTCGAGGTGCAGGCGCTCCACCACCCGCCCCGGATTGGGCGCGAGCAGGACCAGGTCGGTGGCGAGGAAAACCGCTTCCTCGATGTCGTGGGTAATCAGGAACACCGGCTTGGCCGTGCGCTGCCAGACCTGCAGCAGCAGCTCCTGCATCTGCTCGCGGGTGAAGGCATCGAGGGCGCCGAACGGCTCGTCCATCAGCAACACCCGTGGATCGGCGGCCAGCGCCCGGGCCAGGCCGACGCGCTGTTTCTGGCCGCCGGAAAGCTGCCAGACACGCCGGTCGGCGAAGTCGGCAAGATCCACCAGCGCCAGCATTTCCCGCGCTTTCTTCTCACGCTGGGCACGGGGCACGCCGGCCAGTTCGAGGCCGAAGGCGACGTTGGCCAGCACGTCCTGCCACGGCAGCAGGGCATCGTCCTGGAACACCACGCCGCGCTCGGCGCCCGGCCCTTGCACCGGCACCCCGTCGAGGGTGATGCGTCCGGCGCTGGGGCTGACGAAGCCGGCGATCAGGTTGAGCAGCGAGGTCTTGCCGCTGCCGGAAGGGCCGAGGGCCACCAGCAGTTGCTGCGGTCCCAGGCTCAGTGAGATGTCGGCGAGTACCGGTGCGGCGGCGCCGGGGTACTGTGCGCTGATGCGCTCCAGCTGTAGCAGGGCCATGACGACTCCGGGACTCAGTTGGTGATGAACTTGGAGCTGACGTACGGCGAGTAGTCCGGCAGGACCGCCTCGACCTTGCCCTGCTCCTTGAGGAATTTCGCAGTCTCGGTGATCGCCTGGGTGGTCGGCGCGCCAAGGGCGGCGACCTGGTCGGCGGCCAGCGGGAACACGTTGCCTTGCAGCAGGCCAGGGATGTCGCTGGTCTTGGCACCGGACAGCTTGGCCAGCTTGTCGACGTTGGCCTTGTCCGCCAGCCAGGCTTGCGGGTCCTTGCGGTAGTCGGCGTAGGCATCGAGGGTCACCTTGGCGAAGGCCTTGACCACTTCCGGGTGCTTGGCGGCGAAGTCCTTGCGCACGATCCAGGCGTCGAAGGTCGGCGCGCCTTTCTGCGCCAGCTCGCCGGAGGTGATCAGCACCTTGCCGTTTTCCTTGGCCACGCCCAGGGCCGGGTCCCAGACGTAGGTGGCGTCGATGTCGCCGCGCTTCCAGGCGGCGGTGATGGCCGGTGGCGCGAGGTTGAGGATCTGCACCTTGGACGGGTCGATGTTCCACTGCTTCAGCGCGGCCAGCAGGCTGTAGTGGCCGGTGGAAACGAACGGCACGGCGACTTTCTTGCCCACCAGGTCCTGGGGCGAGTTGATGCCGGCGCCGTCACGGGCGACCAGGGCTTCGGCGGCGCCGATCTGGGTGGCGATGAGGAAGGTTTCCACCGGCAGCTTGCGGGTTGCGGCGGCGGCCAGCGGGCTGGAGCCGAGGTAGCCGATCTGCACGTCGCCGGAGGCCACGGCGGTGATCACGTCGGCGCCGTTTTCGAATTTGCGCCAGTCGATGCTGGCCTTGCTGGCCTGCTCGTAGCGGCCATCGACCTGGGCCACCTTGGCCGGGTCGACGGTGGTCTGGTAGGCGACGGTGAGGTCGGCGGCCTGCACGAACATGGCAGCACCGGCCAGGGTCAGGGCAGAAAACAGGCGCAACGGGGCGAAGAAGGTCATGAGTGACTCCTGGCAGGCGGGTTCGGTGGTGAATGGTTGAAAGACTAATTGATCTAAGAAATAAAAAATAAATAACTTTTTAGAATTAGCTTAGGAGACAAACATCCGCAGCGCTTGTTGATTTTGTGTTGCCACAGCAACAACTGACTTTCTATCCATATCCCCAATAGTTATTTCAAATATTTTTTATGCGCATTTACGGTATATGAACCGGACCACCGGACCCCATTGCAACGTCTTCCCTTGATGAGGTCAGGTATGTCCAATCTCGCCACCACCACCGTCCACAGCGATCTGGACACCGCGCCGCTGCTGCTCCCGGCCACCGTGCTGCAGAGCGACGCCGAGGCCATCGCGGCCGCCCATGAGCTGGCCGCCAGCGCCCGCCTCCAGGCGGCAAAGCGCGACCAGCAACGCAAGCTGCCCTGGGCCGAAGTCGAGCAGTTCACCCGCAGCGGCCTCGGCAGCATCAGCATTCCCCGCGAATACGGCGGTCCCGAGGTGTCCTTCGTCACCATCGCCGAAGTCTTCCGCATCATCAGCGCCGCCGACCCGGCGCTGGGCCAGATTCCGCAGAACCAGTTCGGCCTCCTGCAACTGCTGCGCGGCGCCGCCAGCGAGCGGCAGAAACAGCTGCTGTTCAAGTCCGTGCTGGACGGCTGGCGCATCGGCAACGCAGGCCCCGAACGCGGCACGAAAAACACCCTGGAACTGAAGGCGCGCATCGTCCGTGACGGCGACGGGCACATCATCAGCGGCCAGAAGTTCTATTCCACCGGCGCCCTGTTCGCCCACTGGGTCGCGGCCAAGGCGCTGAACGAAGACGGCCGCCTGGTGCTGGCCTTCATCCGTCGCGGCAGCCCGGGGCTGCGCATCGTCGACGACTGGTCCGGCTTCGGCCAGCGCACCACCGCCAGCGGCACCGTGCTGCTCAACGAAGTGCCGGTGGACGCCGAGCTGGTTGTGGAAAACTGGCGCATCGGCGAAACCCCCAACATTCAGGGCTCGGTGTCGCAACTGATCCAGGCCGCCATCGATGCCGGCATCGCCGAGAACGCCATCGAAGATGCCATCGCCTTTGTCCGCGAACGCGCCCGTCCATGGGTCGATGCCGGCGTCGACAAGGCAGGCGACGACCCTTACGTGATCGCCGATATCGGCCGCCTGAAGCTCGAACTGCACGCGGCCCAGGCCCTGCTGGCCAAGGCCGGCAAGGTCCTAGACGAGGTCAACGCCGCGCCGGTGGACGCCGCCTCCGCCGCCCGCGCCTCCATCGCCGTGGCCGAGGCCAAGGTGCTGACCACGGAAATCTCCCTGCTCGCCAGCGAGAAGCTGCTGGAGCTGTCCGGCAGCCGCGCCACCCTTGCCGAATTCAACCTCGACCGCCACTGGCGCAACGCCCGGGTGCACACCCTGCACGACCCGGTGCGCTGGAAGTATCACGCAGTCGGCGCCTACCACCTCAACGGCACCCTGCCCGCCCGGCATTCCTGGATTTGACCAGACCACTGGAGCCCGTTTCATGAGCCATGTTTCCCTCCCGCACTACGACGTGCCGGTGATCGTCGACGACGCCCAGGCCCTGGCCATCGCCGAGCAGATTGCCGCCCGACTGCAGCAGGACAGCATCCTGCGCGACCGCGAACGGCGCCTGCCCCATGCCGAGCTGGAGCTGTTCTCGCGCTCCGGCCTGTGGGGCATCAGCGTGCCGAAAGCCTACGGTGGCGCCGGCGTGTCCAATGTCACCCTGGCCAGGGTGATCGCCCGGATTGCCCGGGCCGACAGCTCCCTGGGCCAGATCCCGCAGAACCATTTCTACGCCCTGGAAGTACTCCGGGTGAACGGCAACGAGGCGCAGAAACAGCGTCTGTACGCCGAAGTCCTGGCCGGCGTGCGCTTCGGCAATGCCCTGGCCGAACTGGGCACGAAAACCGCCAACGAACGCACCACCGCCCTGACCCGCGACGGCGATCACTGGCGCATCAACGGCCGCAAGTTCTACGCCACCGGCGCGATCTATGCCCAGCGCATCCCCACCTCGGTGGTGGATGAACAGGGCGTGCAGCAACTGGCCTACGTCCCCGCCGACAGCAGCGGCCTCAAGGTGATCGACGACTGGAGCGGCTTCGGCCAGCGCACCACCGGCAGCGGCTCGGTGCTGTTCGACAACGTGCGGGTCGAAGCCGGGGATGTGGTGCCATTCCAGAGCGCCTTCGAGCGCCCGACTCCGGTCGGCCCGCTGGCGCAGATCCTCCACGCCGCCATCGATACCGGCATCGCCCGCGCCGCCTACGAGGATGCCCTGCACTTCGTGCGCACCCGCACCCGGCCATGGATCGACGCCACCAGCGACAAGGCCAGCGAAGACCCGCTGACCCTGAAGTCCTTCGGCCACCTGGCGATCCGTCTGCATGCCAGCGAAGCCCTGCTTGAGCGCGCCGGCGAATTCCTCGACCGCGCCCAGGCCGAGCCGAACGCCGAGACGATCGCCGCCGCGTCCATCGCCGTGGCCGAGGCCCGCGCCATCAGCACGGAGATTTCCCTGGCCGCCGGCAGCACCCTGTTCGAGCTGGCCGGCAGCCAGGCGACGCTGGCCGAACACGGCCTCGACCGTCACTGGCGCAACGCCCGCACCCACACCCTGCACGACCCGGTGCGCTGGAAGTACCACGCCATCGGCAACTACTACCTCAACGAGCAGAACCCACCGTTGCGGGGGACCATCTGATGGTGAAGAAAAAGATCCTGCTCAACGCCTTCAACATGAACTGCGTGGGGCATATCAACCATGGCCTGTGGACCCATCCGCGGGACACGTCGAGCCAGTACAAGACCATCGAGTACTGGACCGAACTGGCCAGGCTGCTGGAGCGCGGGCTGTTCGACGGACTGTTCCTGGCCGATATCGTCGGCGTCTACGACGTCTACCAGCAGTCGGTGGACGTGCCGCTGAAGGAGTCGATCCAGCTGCCGGTGAACGACCCGTTGCTGCTGGTCTCGGCCATGGCCGCCGTGACGAAAAACCTCGGTTTCGGCCTTACCGCCAACCTCACCTACGAGCCGCCGTACCTGTTCGCCCGACGCCTTTCCACCCTCGATCACCTGAGCCGCGGCCGGGTCGGCTGGAACATCGTCACCGGCTACCTGGACAGCGCCGCCAAGGCCATGGGCCTGGACCAACAGCCCGAGCACGACCGCCGCTACGACCAGGCCGACGAGTACCTGGAAGTGCTCTACAAGTTGTGGGAAGGCAGTTGGGAAAACGACGCGGTGATCGAGGACCGCCAGCAGCGCATCTACGCGCGGCCGGAGAAGGTGCACAAGGTTCGTCACCAGGGCGAGTTCTACAAGGTCGAGGGCTATCACCTCTGTGAGCCGTCGCCGCAGCGCACGCCGGTGCTGTTCCAGGCCGGCGCCTCGGAGCGCGGCCTGGGCTTTGCCGGGCAGCATGCCGAGTGCGTGTTCATCAGCGGCCAGACCAAGGCCGCGACCCGCGCCCAGGTGGACAAGGTACGCGCCGCCGCCGTGGCCGCCGGCCGTGATCCCGAGGCGATCAAGGTGTTCATGGGCATCACGGTGATCGTCGCCGCCACCGAAGAACAGGCCCGGGCCAAGCATGCCGAGTACCTGCGCCATGCCAGCGCCGAGGCCGGCGTCGCGCATTTCTCCAGCTCCACCGGCATCGACTTTTCCGCCTACGCGCTCGACGAACCGATCCAGTACGTGAAGAGCAACGCCATCCAGTCGGCCACCAAGCACCTGCAGAACAACGACTGGACCCGCCGTCGCCTGCTCGACCAGCACGCCCTCGGCGGGCGCTACATCACCCTCGTCGGCTCACCCGAACAGATCGCAGACGAACTGGAAAGCTGGATCGCCGAGACCGGCCTGGACGGCTTCAACCTGGCCCGTACCGTCACCCCGGAAAGCTACGAAGACTTCATCGACCTGGTGATCCCCGAGCTGCAAGCACGCGGCTCGTACAAGACCGCCTACGACCCGGGCAGCCTGCGGCAGAAACTCTTCCCCGCCGGCACCGCCCACCTGCCCGTCGACCATCCCGGCGCCGGCTACCGCCACACCACCCAGACCGTCACCACGACCGGAGCGCTCCAGCATGCTTAAGACCCTTATCGGCCGCCCCGTCGCGGCACTGGCCCTGTCCCTCGGCCTGATCGGCGCCAGCCACGCCGCCGAGGCCCTGAAAGTCGGCACCACCGCGGCCTTCGCCGTGCCCCTGGAGGCTGCGGTTTCCGAAGCGAAGAAGCAGGGCCTGGACGTCGAGCTGATCGAGTTCAGCGACTGGATCGCACCCAACGTCAGCCTCAATGCCGGCGATATCGACGTGAACTACTTCCAGCACATTCCTTTCCTGGAAAACGCCAAGGCCGCCGGCGGCTTCGACCTGGTGCCCTATGCGCCGGGGATCATCAACAACGTCGGGCTGTATTCGAAGAAGTACAAATCCTTCGACGAACTGCCCAAGGGCGCCACCGTGGCCATCGCCAACGACCCGATCAACAGCGGTCGCGGCCTGCAGCTGCTGGCCAAGGCGGGGCTGATCACCCTCAAGCCGGGGGTCGGTTACAAGGCCACCGAGGAAGACATCGTCGCCAACCCGAAAGGGATCAAGATCCTCCAGGTCGAGGCCGTGCAACTGGTGCGCGCCTACGATGACGCCGACCTGGTGCAGGGTTATCCGCACTACATTCGCCTGGCCAAGACCTTCGATGCCGAGTCGGCGCTGCTGTTCGATGGCATCGACCACAAGGAATACGTGATCCAGTTCGTAATCAAGCCGAAGAGCAAGGACGATCCGCGCCTGGCGAAGTTCATCGATATCTACCAGCACTCGCCGGTGGTTCGCGCGGCGCTGGACAAGGCTCACGGCAAGCTCTACCAGCCGGGCTGGGAGAGCTGAGATGGCTACCGCCAACGCTCGCGTGGCACTGGATACGCCGCCGCTCGAAGCCGTTCGCCGGGCGTTGCATCCCGAGCTGAACAGCGCCCATATCCGCTTCGTCGGTCTGCACAAGACCTACCCTGGGCAGGACGCCCCGGCCCTGGCCGACATCGACCTGAACATCCAGCACGGCGAGATCTTCGGCATCATCGGTCGTAGCGGTGCTGGCAAGTCGTCGCTGATCCGCACCATCAACCGCCTGGAGCAACCCAGCGGCGGGCGGGTGCTGATCGACCAGGTGGATATCGCCGCCTACGACGAAGACAAGCTGGTGGCGCTGCGCCGGCGCATCGGCATGATCTTCCAGCACTTCAACCTGATGTCGGCCAAGACGGTGTGGCAGAACGTCGAGCTGCCGCTGAAGGTGGCCGGGGTGCCGAAGGCCGAGCGGCGGCGCAAGGTGGAGGCGCTGCTGGAGTTGGTGGGATTGCAGGAGAAGCACCATGTCTACCCGGCGCAGTTGTCCGGCGGGCAGAAGCAGCGCGTGGGCATTGCCCGGGCGCTGGTGCATGACCCGGCGATCCTGCTGTGCGACGAGGCCACCTCGGCGCTGGATCCGGAGACCACCGAATCGATCCTCGGCCTGCTGCGGGATATCAACCGGCGGCTGGGGCTGACCATCGTGCTGATCACCCACGAGATGGCGGTGATCCGCGATATCTGCCACCGCGTGGTGGTGCTGGAGCGCGGGCGCATCGTCGAGCAGGGCGAGGTGTGGCGGGTGTTCGGCGATCCGCGGCATGAGGTGAGCAGGACGCTGCTGGCGCCATTGCAGCCAGCGTTGCCGGCGTCCTTGCTGGAACGCCTGCTGCCGGACGCGCCGGATGCGCGGGCGGCCTTGGTGCTGCGGCTGCGGATCAGCGGGCAGGACCGCGAGGCGCCGGACCTGGCGGCGTTGTTCGCGGCGCTGGGTGGGCGGGTGAGCCTGTTGCAGGGCGGGATCGAACCGATCCAGGACCGGGCCCTTGGGCAGTTGGTCATTTCCGTGTCCGGCTCGCCGCACGCGCGCGAGGAAATCATTCAGCGCGCCCGCAACTGGGCGGCACAGGTGGAGGTGCTGGGCCATGTGGTTTGATCGTTTGTTGCAGGGGGTGATCGATACCCTGCTGATGGTTGGCGTGTCGTCGCTGATCGCCTTGCTGGCGGGGATTCCGCTGGCGGTGATCCTGGTTACCAGCGGCAAGGGCGGGATCTTCGAGGCGCCCAACGTGAACCGGGTGCTGGGGGCGTTCGTCAATCTGTTCAGGTCGATTCCGTTCCTGATCCTGATGGTGGCCTTGATTCCGTTCACCCGGTTGATCGTGGGGACCACCTATGGGGTGTGGGCGGCGGTGGTGCCGCTGACCATTGCAGCGACACCGTTTTTTGCGCGGATTGCCGAGGTGAGTTTGCGCGAGGTGGATCATGGCTTGATCGAAGCGGCGCAGGCGATGGGGTGCCGGCGTTGGCATATCGTCTGGCATGTGCTGTTGCCGGAGGCGCTGCCGGGGATTGTCGGCGGGTTCACCATTACCCTGGTGACCATGATCAACTCGTCGGCGATGGCCGGGGCCATTGGTGCGGGGGGGTTGGGGGATATTGCGTATCGGTATGGGTATCAGCGGTTCGATAGTCAGATCATGCTGACGGTGATCGTGATGCTGGTGGCGTTGGTGGCGGTGATCCAGGTGAGTGGGGATCGGTTGGCGAGGCGGTTGAACAAGCGATGAGTCAGGGAGATTCGGGACTCAGGTTTTATGGCCGCTTTGCGGCCAATCGCGGATTAATCCGCTCCCACGCCGATCGCGGTTACAGCCAAATTGCGTCCCAGTGGGGGTAGTCTCCTACCTTGCTGACAAGCCCGGCTCTCAGGGGATTGGCGATGATGTAGCGGGCCACGGCACGCAAATCCTCTTCTCGGCGCAAAGCGCGGTCGTGAAATCCGGATTGCCATAAACGCCCGCGAAAACCACGGGTTTTATTGATTTCCAAGGCACTACGGGCTTTGACCCGGCGCATCAGGACATCGAGCGCGATCTCGTTCAATTGCACCAGCCAGTGAACATGGTCGGGCATCACGACCCAGGCCAGCGACTCAACTGCACCTTCTGTTTGTGCCGCACGGAGCTGCTGAACAACCAGACGGGCCAGTTTCAAATCATCGAACAGCGGTTTGCGTTCACTGACAACACAGGTCAGAAGATACATGCGTCCACGTTCGGAATAGCGGCCTGTGCGAAGGCGCTCGGAGGCGGGATAGGGCATGAGGTGAGTCCTTGAAAAGGAGAGTTTTCAAGGTAGTTCGGTGAACAACGCTGCGCCGGACACACATGGTTCCGGATATGTACTCACCCTCATGGAACAACACATAACTCATTGATCTAGCAGGGACGGCGTGGGAGCGGATTCATCCGCGATTGGGCGCGAAGCGGCCATAAAACCTGTATCTACGGTGTGTCAGGAAAGCTCGGGACTCAGGTTTTACGACGGCTGCGCCGCCGATCGCGGATGAATCCGCTCCCACGCCGACCGCGGCGCACTTGCGGTTTAGTTCTCTGCGCGACAGCGCAACAAAGATTACGCAGTGTGCTCCGGCTCCTTGATCTTGTACCAGGCCACATACAACGCCGGCAGGAACAACAGCGTCAGCAACGTCGCCACGATGATCCCGCCAATCATCGCGTACGCCATCGGCCCCCAGAACACCTCCCGCGCGATCGGGATCATCCCCAGACTCGCCGCCGCCGCCGTCAGCAAGATCGGCCGGCGCCGGTGGTTGGTCGCTTCCACCACCGCATCCCACGGCGCATACCCCTGCGCCTCGTACTCGTCGATCTGCGTCACCAGGATCACCGAGTTGCGGATGATGATGCCGATCAACGCCAATATCCCGAGAATCGCCACGAACCCCATCGGCGTCCCCGTAGGCACCAGCGCCAGCACCACGCCGATCAGCCCCAAGGGGGCCACGCTGGCCACCAGGAACAGCTTCTGCACACTGTGCAACTGGATCATCAGGAACGTCGCCATCAGGAACAGCATCAACGGAATCACACTGGCAATCGGCCCCTGCGCCTTGCCGCTCTCCTCCACCGTCCCGCCCGTCGCCACCTCATACCCGGCAGGCAGCTTGCCGGCGAACTCGTCGATCTTCGGCTTGAGCTGCTTGACCAGATCGGTCGGCTGGATCTCATCCCGCACCGAGGCCTTGATGGTGATGGTCGGCTTGCGGTCACGCCGCCATACCAGCGGCTGCTCCAGCTCGTAACGCACCGTGGCGAACGCCAGCAACGGAATCGAGGTGCCGCTGGGGGTGACGATCTGCAGGTTCTGCAAGGTCTGCGGCGACCCTCGCTCGCTGTCCTCGGCCCGCGCCACCACATCGATCAGGTAGATGTTGTCGTGCACCTCGGTCACCGGCGCGCCGCTGACGATGGCCTGCATCACGTTGGCCACGTCCTCCGACGACAAGCCAAGCTGCCGCGCCTTGTCCTGGGCGATCTCGACACGCAGCACCTTGCCCGGCTCGTTCCAGTCATAAATCATCTCGCCGATATGCGGGTTGCTGTCCAGCAACGTGGCCAGGTCGATGGCGTGCTTGCGCACTAGGTCGATGTCCTTGCCGCTGACCCGGTACTGGATCGGCCGCCCCACCGGCGGGCCCATCTCCAGCGACTGGACGTTGCTGCCGATCCCGACGAAATCATCCCGCAACCGTTTCTCCAGCCGCGCCTTGAGCGCCTCCCGCGACTCGAAGCCCTTGCTCACCACCACCAGCTGCGCGTAGTACGGGTTCTGCAACTGCTGGTCCAGCGGCAGGTAGAAACGCACCGCGCCCTGGCCGATATAGGTGCTCCAGTGGGCAATGTCCGGGTCGTCCTTGAAGGTCGCCTCGAAGCGGTCGACCACCTTGCGGGTTTCCTCGATGGAGGCGTTCTGCGGCAAGTTGATGTCCACCAGCAGCTCCGGCCGGTCCGAGGACGGGAAGAACTGGTTCTGTACGAAGCGCATGCAGAAGATCGACAACGCGAACAGCAACACCGTGCCGACGATGGTCAGCCAGCGATGACGCATGCACCACAGCAGGCCGCCATGGAAGGCCTTGCCGACCCGCCCGGGCTCGGCTTCGTGCTTCTTCAGGTTGCTGTTCAGCAGATGCACGCCCAGCACCGGGGCGAACAGCACCGCGACGATCCATGACACCAGCAAGGCCACGGCGATCACCGCGAACAGGGTGAAGGTGTACTCCCCCGCCGAACTGGCGTTGAGCCCGATGGGCACGAAGCCGGCCACGGTCACCAGGGTCCCGGTGAGCATCGGGAAGGCCGTCGAGGTGTAGGCGAAAGTCGCCGCCTGCTCCTTGCTCTCGCCCATTTCCAGGCGGGTAACCATCACCTCCACGGTGATCATCGCGTCGTCCACCAACAGGCCCAGGGCGATGATCAGCGCCCCGAGGGAAATCCGCTGCATGGTGATGCCGCTGTATTCCATGAACACGAAGACCATCGCCAGCACCAGCGGAATCGAGCAGGCCACCACCAGCCCGGCGCGCACGCCCAGGCTGACGAAGCTCACCAGCAGCACGATCACCACCGCCTCGAACAGCGCGCTGGTGAAGCCGCCGACAGCCTCCTTCACCACCACCGCCTGGTCGGACACGGTGTGCACGCCGACCCCCACCGGCAGTTCGGTGATGACCTGGTCCATCTTCTCGCGCAGCAGTTCGCCGAACACCTGCATGTTGCCGCCGGCCTTCATGCCGATCGCCAGACCAATCGCCTGCTGCCCGTTGTAGCGGAACTGCACCGTGGGCGGATCGGCGTAGCCACGGCGGATCTCGGCGATATCGGCGAGGCGGTAGAAGCGGTCGTCGAGGCGCAGGTTGACCTCGGCCAGATCCTTCTCCGAGGCGAACTGGCCGCTGGTGCGCACGGAAATCCGCTCCGGCCCGGCCTCGATCACCCCGGCCGGGGTCACCGCGTTCTGCGTCTGCAGGGCCTGCACCACCTGGCGCTGGTCGATGCCCAGGGCCGCCAGCTTGCGGGTGGAGAAATTGAGGTAGAGCACTTCGTCCTGGGTGCCGATCATCTCGACCTTGCCCAGGTTCGGCACCTCGCGGATCTCGGCGCGCACCTGCTCCACGTAGTCGCGCAGCTCGCGCATGCTCAGGCCGTCGGCGGTAAAGGCGTAGATCGAGCCGAACACATCGCCGAATTCGTCGTTGAACCCCGGCCCCTGGATACCCTGGGGAAACTCGCCGCGGATGTCCTGGACCTTCTTGCGCACCTGGTACCAGATCTGCGGGATGTCCGCGGCCTTGGTGGTGTCGCGCAGGTACACGTAGACCGTGGATTCCCCCGGCCGGGTGTAGCTCTTCACGTAGTCGAGGGAGTCCAGTTCCTCCAGCTTCTTCTCGATGCGGTCGGTGACCTGCAGCAGGGTTTCTTCCTGGGTCGCACCGGGCCAGCGGGTCTGGATCACCATGGTCTTGATGGTGAAGGACGGGTCTTCCTCACGCCCGAGGTTGAAGTAGGAAAACACCCCCATCAGCAGCGCGACGAACATCAGGTACCAGACGAACGACTGGTGGCGCAGGGCCCATTCGGAGAGGTTGAAGCTTCCTTTCATCGTGTCCCGTCCTCATCGAACATGACCTTCTGCCCCGGCTTGAGGCTGTTCACCCCGGCCGTGACCACCCGTTCGCCAGGCTGCACTCCCGACGCCAGCAGCACCGTATCGGGCCTGCGTTCCAGCACTTGCACGTCGCGCGGATTGACCACTTTCTGCTGCGTATCGACGATCCACACCCGGCTCTTGCCGTCGACCTCCTGCACCGCGCTGGGCGGCACCTCGCTGCGCGGCACCACCGCCGAGCTGAGGGCGACGCTGATCGAAGTGCCGAGGCGGAAGCCTTCCGGGGTCTCGTCCAGGGTCAGCCGGGTACGCCGGGTGCGCGTGCTGGCGTCGGCCTGGGGCTCGATCTCACGGACCACGGCGCGGGTGCGGATGTTGTTGTCGAGCTGCGCCATGACGGTGAATTCCACGCCCTGGCTCAGGGCATCGGCAAGGGAAGTCGGCAGGTCGATCACCGCTTCCTTGACGTCCGGCCGCGCCAGGGTCACCACCGCCTGCCCGGCGGCCACGGTCTGCCCGGCTTCGGCCTGCCAGTTGGTGACCACTGCGGCGTGGTCGGTGCGCAGTTCCGCGTAGTCCAGCTGGTCGCGGGCCTGCTGGACCGAGGCCTTGGCCTGTTCGAGGGTGGCGCCGGTGGTCTTCAGGTCGGTCTGGGCGATATCCAGTTGCGCCTGGGCACCGACACCGCGGTCATACAGCTGTTGCTGGCGGCGGGCATTGGCCTGGGCGTTGATCCACTGCGCCTGGACCCGGGCCAGGTCGCCCTCCGCGGCGCGCAGCTGGTTGCGCTGGTCGGTGGGGTCGAGGCTGGCGAGCACGTCGCCCGGTTTGACCGTGGCGCCCACATCCACCCAGCGCCGGGCGATGCGCCCACCGACCCGGAAACCCAGGGTGCTTTCGTAGCGGGCCTGGATGGTCCCGGCGAAACGCCCCAGGTCGAGGGCGTCCAGGGTCTGCACCGTCATCGACAGCACCGGGCGGATCGGCTCCGGCGCCTCCTTTTCCCCGCTGCAGGCCACCAGCAGCAGGCAACCCGCAAGCAGCACGCCGGCCTTCATGGCTTCACCCCCGCGTTATCGGCAATTTCCACCTGCATGCCGGGGTGCAGCAACTGGCCACCGAGGATCACCACCGATTGCCCGCTCTGCAGGCCGTCGCTGATCACCACCTTGCCGGTCAGGTAGCGCCCGACCGTGACCTTCTGCAGCTGCACCTTGTTGCCCTCGCCCACCAGCCACACGGCCGGCTCGCTCAGCGCCTTGGTCAGCGCCGACCACGGCAGCTCGATGCCCGGGCGGCCCTGGGCATTGCCGGTGGCACTCACCGCCGAGCCCAGTTCCATGCCATCGGGCACGGCGTCGAGGGCGATCTTCACCTGCACCGTACCGCTCTGCGCCGACACCGTCGGGGTGATTTCGCGCACGTGGCCGGTGGTCTGCACCTTGGGATCGTCGATCAGGCTGACGGTGATCGCCTTGCCGCTGTCCGGCGCCAGCAACAGCGACTCGTAGACGTTGAATACGGCGTCACGCCCGCCATCCCGGGCCAGGCTGAAGATCGGCACGGTGGCCTGGACCACCTGGCCGACCTCGGCCTGGCGCTCGGTGATGACCCCGGCGGCATCGGCCACCAGGGCGGTGTAGCTCAGTTGCTCCCTGGCATTGGCCAGTTGCGCCTCGGCGGCCTTCAGCGCGCTCTGGCTGCTGCGCAGTGCCGCCTGGGCGGAATCGTATTCGCTCTGGCTGGTGTAGCCCTTGGGCAGCAGCTTCTGCTGGCGCACGAAGGCCGCCGAGCTCTGCGTCACCCGCGCCCGCGCCGCCAGCACCTCGGCGTTGGCCGAGTCGACATTGGTCTGCAGATCCTTGGGATCGAGGCGCGCCAGCACCTGGTTGGCCTTGACGTGATCGCCCACGTCGACGCTGCGGGAAATGATCTTGCCGCCCACGCGGAACGACAGGTCGCTGTGCACCCTGGCCTGCACATCGCCGGTGAGGGTCACCTGGGCGGCGAAGTCGCCCGGTTCGACCTTCTGCACCGCCACCCGCGGGTGCTGCGGCGCCTGCACGGGTTTCTCGCGACAGCCGGCCAGCACCAGCGCCAGCCCCAGAAACGCGAAACAACAAGAACGCGACAGCTTCATGCGGGCTCCTTTGCATGTGCCGGTTCGTGGGCAATGTGATTAATGCGATTGTTAGCGTAGATCAGCGCTTGAATACTGCCCACGCGACTATGAGAACTCTCTTGCAGAGAGTTGAGATAGATCAGTCATCCCGGTGGGTGATTGGTTCAATCGGGTGTTGGCGCAGGCGCTTACGAGCGAATATCGTCCCTCGCCTTTGTCAGCTGTCGGGTGTTATTTCCAGCACGAATCTGCCCCACCGGACGGATAGGGTCACCTATTACCAGTACGACATTACTGTCGATCAGTTGCCGACTACGCCGGAGCTTCAACCACGCTTTCGCCTCATCGAGGGTCTGTTGGGATGTATCAAGCCCAGTACGAGGCCCCAGGATAACGCCGCTCTGCTGCCTGCCGGACGTTGGCCTACCGGAACCGTTGTTTCCAGCCTTGCGAGGTGGCAGCGGTGGCGGGGGGGGGCTGACACGACCAGCTTCAATCACAGGCTTGCGGGGCGGCAGCGCTGGCGGGGGGCCATCGACATCAGAAGCGTCAATCGCAGTCTTGCGTTTCGGCGGACGCGGCGGCGGGCTGGGCGGCGGCGATCCAGCGACACTTGCAATACTCGGGGAGGACGTTTCAACCAGGCGCTTCATCCCCTTGGGTTTGTTAAGGCGGCTGGCTGTACGGGCAAGGAGTTTCCTTAGCTGGCCGAACATGCGGGTCAGCGGCGAATGTCCGTCCGGATCGACAAGGTTGACCGGATCACCCACGCAATAGGCATAGGCATTCAGCCCACCTCGTCCGAAAGGACTCAAGTCGTCCGGATTGTTGAAGCGCATCAGCACCGGGCTGTAGCCACGATAACCCTGGCCCAGCAGGTAGTAGCCGGTTTTGCGGGCCGGGGAATCCAGGGACTGTGCGGTCTTTGGGGACATGGGCGACACCTGAGGACTCTGGGCAGGACGTACCTACAGCATATCCACCGGTGCCACCCTGCCTAGCTAGCAGATCTGTCAGGTCGAGCCAGGGATAATGCCCCGGCTGCGACCGTCCACCGGACAGGGCCCGGACCGTACCTCAACCCTGCCATTTGCCCCCTTCGACGATCACGCTTTCCGGCTTGGTGTCGTCGCTCAGTTCCTTGCGCACGTACTGGTCGTACAGCTTCAGCAGATACTTCTGCTCGCCCAGGCGCGCCAGCTCGGCGTTGACCCAGTCACGCAGCTCGATATTGCCCTTCTTCACCGCCGGCGCGATCGGCGCTTCCTCGCCAAGGAACTCCGGCAGCACGCGGTAGCCCGGGTTCTGCTTGGACCAGCTGAACAGGATCAGGTTGTCTTGGGCATAGGCATCGCCACGACCATTGGCCAGGGCCTGCAGCGACTCGCTGTTCTTCTCGAACTTGAGCAGCTTCCAGTCCGGATGGTTCTTGGTCAGCCAGATATCGGCGGTGGTGCCGGTGGTGACGATGGTGGTCTTGTCCGCCAGGTCATCCAGCTTCTGCACGCTGCTGCCGTCCGCCACCAGGGCCTGCACGGCCACGCGCAGGTTGGGGTTGGTGAATTCCACCGCTTCCTTGCGCTCGGGGGTGACGGTCATGTTGGCCAGGATCAGGTCGACCTTGTCGCTCTGCAGGAAGGGAATGCGGCTGGCCGGCTCGACGGCGACGAACTCCACCTTGTTCTCGTCGCCCAGCAGCGACTTGGCGAAGGCGCGGCCGATATCGGTATCGAAGCCGACATAGCGGCCCGTCTCGTCGACGAAGCCGAACGGCGGCTTGTCGGTGAACACGCCGACGATCAGCTTGTCGCGGGCCTTGATGGTGTCCAGGTAGCTGGAGGTGGCCGGCGCCGGGGTGGCGGCGGCGGACTTGGGCGGCTCTTCAGCCTTGTTGCAGCCGGCGAGCAAGGCCAGGCCGAGCAGGGACAACAGCAGTTTCGAGGTCTTGGCAGTCTTCATATCAGTTCCTTTTGAGGTCGCTCCGGCAGGTTTTCGACGTAGGAGAATTTCTCCAGGAACTGCTGCGCGCGTGCGGTCCGCGGGTTCGTGAAGAAGCGCTCGGGGGGACTCTGTTCAAGGATCCTGCCGGACTCCATGAACACGATCCGATCGGCCACCGCGCGAGCGAAGGCCATTTCGTGGGTGACGATAAGCAGGGTCATGCCGTCGCGGGCCAGGCCCTGGATCACCTGCAGGACTTCCTTGACCATCTCCGGGTCAAGGGCCGCAGTGACCTCGTCGAACAGCATCACCCGCGGGTTCATGCACAGCGACCGGACGATGGCGATGCGTTGCTGCTGGCCGCCGGAGAGCTGGCGCGGGTACACGTCGCGCTTGTCCAGCAGGCCTACCCGGGCCAGCAGCGCCTCGGCCTGGGCCTGGGCCTCGCGGCGCTCGCGCTTCTGCACGTTGAGCGGGCCGAGCAGCAGGTTGTCGAGCACGGTCATGTGGCCGAACAGGTGATAACTCTGGAACACCATGCCGACCTGCTGGCGGATCTCGCGCCAGTCGGTCTTCGGGTCCAGCAGCTCGCGGCCTTCCAGGAGCAGGCTGCCGCTGTGGGCCACTTCTAGGCCGTTGAGGCAGCGCAGCAGGGTGCTCTTGCCGCAGCCGCTGGGGCCGAGGATCACCACGGTTTCGCCGGCCTGCACGACCAGGTCGAGGTCCTTGAGCACCTGCTGCTCGCCGAAGTACTTGTTGAAACCCTTGAATTCGATCAATGCGCTCATGCGTGCGTCCAGCGCCGCTCCAGGGCCTTGGAGGCGGCCGAGAGCGGGTAGCAGATAAAGAAGAAGAACAGGAACAGCGCGCCGTAGATCAGCACCGATTCGTAGGTGCGCTCGATGATCTGCTGGCCGACCTTGATCACGTCCACCACGCCGATCAGCACCGCCAGGGAGCTGGTCTTGATGATGCGCGTGTAGATGTTGATGGTCGGCGGGGTCATGCGCTTCAGCGCCTGGGGCAGCAGCACGTAGCCGTACAGCTGCCAGCCGGCCAGGCCGATGGACAGGCCGGCTTCACGCTGGCCGCGGGGCAGCGAATGCAGCGCACCGCGCACCACCTCGCCCACCTCGCTGGCGCCCCACAGCGCCAGCACCAGCACTGCGCACCAGAAGCTCGGCAGGCTGATGCCAAGGAAGATCGGCAGGCCGAAGAACAGCAGGTACAGCCACACCAGCACCGGGATGGCGCGGAACAGCTCCAGGTAGATCCTCAGCACCAGGTTCACGCTGCGCTTGCCGAGGGTGGCCAGCACGCCGTAGAGCACGCCGCCCAGGGTCGCGAAAAGGATGCCCAGCCCCGAGATCGCCAGGGTTTGCGCGGCGCCCTTGCCCAGTTGCGGCAAGGACACCAGCAACAGCTCAAGACCCGAACTGGCCATGTTGCAGCCTCCTTTCCAGGCGGCTCAGCAGCAGCGACAGCGGCAGGAACAGCAGGACGCAGATCAGCGTCATCACCGCGAGCATTTCGTAGGTCTTGTAGTAGAGGGCGATGTAGCTCTTGGTGGTGTAGAGGATTTCCGGCACCGCCACCGCCGAGACCACGGTGGTTTCCTTGAGCAGGAAGATGAAGTTGGCGAACAGCGCCGGCAGGCTCAGCAGGCCCGCTTGGGGCAGGATCACATGGCGCAGCAGCTGACCTTCGGAGAGGCCGATGGAACGGCCGGATTCCAGTTGCGCCGCCGGTACCGCCTCGACCCCGGCACGCAGCACCTCGGTGAGGTAGGCGCCGCCGAGGAAGGTCATGGTGATGATGGCGGCGGCGAAGCCGGAGACCTTCACGCCCAGGGCCGGCAGGGCGAAGTAGACGAAGAACAGCTGGATCAGCAGCGGGGTGTTGCGCGCCAGTTCGACGTAGAGGCCGACCAGGCGGTGCAGGACCGGCGTGCGGTAAAGCAGGATCGGGGCGTTGACCAGTGCCACCAGCAGCGAGGTGGCGATGGCGATCAGGCCGACCTGCAGGGTGACGCCCACGGCCTTGAGGAAGGCGGGGAGCGTGCCGAGGATGAAAGCGAAATCGAAGCTCATGAAGGGAAGTCTTTTCCAAACCGGCCCGGGGGTAGACGGGTGGTTGTCCACAGGGTTCGAGGCGGGTAAGCCTCACTGGGGAAAGACTCTAAAGGTATAAAAATAATTATTTAAATACCGTTATTGCATATTCATAGCATTTCTTTACCTGACCGCCCTGAGTAGGCACGGTAGACATTGCCCGGCAGATAATGGTTGGTGGCAGGCTCGGGTAGTTCACCGTTGAATCCCTGTCTTGCATTTCCATAGCGCTCTTCAAACAAAGGATACTCAACTGTATGTGCCGGCTCATAACTGGCAGAAATGTCAGGTGTCGTCAGGAGCGAGGGCCCCTTCTGTGAGGCTTGTGATGCATCAAGCCTCCAGATCTGACTTTGGACATCGCGCCTGCGGCGGCATCAAGAAAAGGGATCAACTTCGGATTGCGCTCCGATGCTGGCACCTTGTCCACGTAATCGCGCAGATTGTAGAAGTCGTTCGCCCCGAATCGATTTTTCCCTAGCCTGTTTCTGAGTACGTCGCGATAGGGGAGATGTATATCCAGCGCTTTCGCGGCAGCCGATCCATAGCCGTTCTGTACGGCAAGGCTGCTGAAACTGGCGCCATCCAGGCGCTTGACCGCTTCCGAAAGTTCGTAGAAAGGTTGAGTGTTTGGGTCCACCACGCGTCGAGCTCGAGCACCCTGACGCTGTACCTGCCGACCTGGGCGGCGCGATGACGTCGCCGTCAATTGAGCAGGTGGCAGCACCGGATTTGCCAAGGGGCGTGAAGGATTTTCCACAGTCGCTGAAACAGGGATCGGGGTCGGAGTACGGGGTGGCGGTGGAGATGGCGGTGGAGATGAAGGCTGCTGAGATATATAGGAGGCTGTCCATCTCTTCTTGAGCCCATGAATGCCAACGCCCGCGCCCACTGCCGCCACGCCAAGCGCGATGGAAATCCACAGCCAAGGCGAGGCGTCCGTCGAGTCCCCGCTTCCCTGCGCAGCATGGCCGGTGGGATCACGATGGTTGAGCGGATCGCCAAGGCAATACTGGTAGGCGTTGAGCCCTCCGGCGCCGAACGGGCTCCAGCTGTCCGGCTGGAGGAAGATCATCAACACCGAGCTGTAGGCACGGTAGCCATTGCCCAGCAGATAATGACCGGTAACGGGGTCGGGCAGTTCGCCGTTGAATCCCTGTCGTCCCGCGGGTGAGCGCTGCTGTTGCACGACATCGTCTGGCGTATCCATCGCGGGCCTCCGAAGCAAGGATGCTTGGAGTGTATCGCCGTATGTGGCGGCTCATAACTGGTAGAAATGTCAGGTCCGGATGGGCATTGGGGCCGCTTTGAAGGCCCAATCAGCCGTGAATTCATCGTCTGGCGCGAGGTACTCTAGGGCGAGCGACAGGCCCATTACCTGCAAGGGGACGCAACGCATCATAGAATTCGGCCTTTGCAAGCATGCCATCACGCCGCGCCCTGAGCGCCAAGGACGTGAGTTGCCATGCCTGAATTCTACGCGTATCCGAAGTACGCTCGTTCGGTGCAAACGGTAATCGCTTGAGCAACTGCCGCACAACCGGGAGCCTGCTGAGATCTTCACGAGCAAGAGCCAGGATAGCCTGCGCGTTGTTGGAATCGATCATGGGGGGAAGTTCAGTCGCTATGCGATTGGCACGCACAGCATAATCTGATGTAGGGGGCAGCAAAGGTTCCGTGTGCGCCCCCGAAGACGCCGAGGCCGAACTTGATGGAGAGGCCTGGCGCGAAGGTTGGGGCGAAGGAGATCTGGAACGTAAAGGCGAAGCGAGAGCCGGAGCAAGAGCTCTCGGCGACATCGCCTCCACCGAGGGCGGTGGAGGCGTCGACTCCTTAACGAAGTCCGCGAGGTATTGGGAGGCTTGCTTACTCGCGGTAAAAGGGCTGCTAGGTGGGTAGTCATAGGGACTGAAAGCCGGCGACTTGGGCCTGTTGCTTAAGCGGATCGGGCGAGTCATCGGCATATGGCCGGTCGGGTCTACCGCATTCACCGAATCGCCCTCGCAGTAGGCGTAGGCATTGAGCCCACCTGCCCCGAACGGGCTCCAGCTGTCCGGCTGAAGGAAGATCATCAGCACCGGGCTGTAGGCACGGTAGCCATTACCCAGCAGGTAATGACCGGTAACGGGTTCGGGCAGTTCGCCGTTGAATCCCTGTCTTCCCGCGGTTGAGCGCTGCGGTTGCGCGGCATTGTCTGGCGTATCCATCGCGGGCCTCCGAATCAAGGATGCTCCGAGTGTATCGCCGTATGTGCCGGCTCATAACTGGCAGAAATGTCAGGTCTGGATATGCATTGGGGCCGCTTTGCGGCCCCAATCCGCCGTGAATTCATCGTCTGACCTGACGTGATCCACTGGCAACATGCTAAGTAGTTACAAGGGGATACAACGTTTCATAGAATTCGGCATTTGCGAAATCGCCTTCACTCCGCACCCTGGTCGCCAGGGACTTGAGGTCGTGTTGCCGAACATTACCCCATATCCCAGAACGCTCCTGATCTGTAAACGGTAAGTGGTAGCGCAACTGTCGCACAACCTCGGATTTGCTCAACGGTTGATTATAAAGTTCCACGATACCCGGCGTGTCTCTGGCAGCAATCATGCGAGGAAGTTCTATCGTTATGCGGTTGTTACGCTTATCCCTCGCTGAACGACGATCGCTAGCGGTCGTGGCGGGCCGCGGAGGTCTCGTGTGCGCCCCCGAAGACGCCGAGGCCGACCTTGATGCAGAGGCCTGGCGCGAAGGTTTGGGCAAACGAGATCTGGAACGTAAAGGCGAAGCGGGAGCAAGCGCTCTCTGCGACGTCACCGCCACCAAGGGCGGTGTCGGCGTTGGCTCTTTAACGAAGTCCGCGAGGTATCGGGAGGCTTGCGCACTCGCTGTAAAAGGGCTGCTGGGGCGGCTGTTAGAAGGGCTGAAAGCCGGCGCCTTGAGCCTGTTGTTGAAGTTAATCCGGCCAAGCATCGGCACATGGCCGGTCGGGTCTACCGCATTCACCGTATCGCCCTCGCAGTAGGCATAGGCATTGATCCCACCTGCCCCGAACGGGCTCCAGCTGTCCGGCTGGAGAAAGATCATCAGCACCGGGCTGTAGGCACGGTAGCCATTGCCCAGCAGGTAATGACCGGTAACGGGTTCGGGCAGTTCGCCGTTGAATCCCTGTCTTCCCGCGGGTAAGCGCTGCTGTTGCACGACGTCGTCTGGCGTATCCATCGCGGACCTCCGAAGCAAGGATGCTCGGAGTGTATCGCCGTAGGTGCCGGCTCATAACTGGCAGAAATGCCAGGTCCGGATATGTATTGGGGCCGCTTTGCGGCCCTTCGCGAGCAAGCTCGCTCCTACAGGGGGAATACGCAATCCATGCCCCAATCAGCCGTGAATTCATTTTCTGACCCGAGGTTTAGGACGGAAACTACGGGGACTACGCCGATCAGCTGCAATGGGCTGCAACGCATCATAGAATCGGGCACGTTTGAAGTCGCGGGCATACCGCGCCCTGCTCGCCAAGTTATTGAGATGCCTTACCCTAAGCTCTATGGAATTAGCACGGTCCTGATCTGTAAGCGGTAATTTGTCGAGCAACTCCCGCAAAACCGGTTTTCTGTACCGATCTTTACCAGCAAGAGCCAGGATATCCTTCGCATTGTTGGAATCAATCATGTCGGGGAGCGCACTCGCTATTTCGTTACGCCTTATCTCCGTTATTTGATTCGAAGGGTGATGCTTCTTGGCGGACGTGTGCGCCCCCGAAGACGCCAAGGACGGATGTGGTCGAGAGGCCTGAGCCGAAGTCTGGGGCGAAGGAGATATGGAACGTGAAGGCAAAGCGAGAGCCGGAGCAAGGCCTCTCGGCGACGTCACCGCCACCAAGGGCACTATCGTCGCTTGCTCCGCAACGTTGTCCACGAGGTATTGGGAGGCTAGCGCATTCCCGGTAAAAGGGCTGCTGGGTCGGCTGTCATGAGGGCTGAAAGCCGGCGTCTTGAGCATGTTGTTGAAGCGAACCCGACCAAAGAGCGGCCAATGGCCAGTCGGGTCTACCGCATTCACCGAATCGCCCTCGCAGTAGGCGTAGGCATTGAGCCCACCTGCCCCGAACGGGCTCCAGCTGTCCGGCTGGAGGAAGGTCATCAGCACCGGACTGTAGGCACGGTAGCCATTACCCAGCAGGTAATGACCGGTAACGGGTTCAGGCAGTTCGCCGTTGAATCCCAGATTTGGCATCTCCGACACGCTCTTTCGAACAAGGGATGCTCAAGTGTAACGCTGCATTTGTCGGCTCATAACTGGCAGAAATGTCAGGTCCGGATATGCATTGGGGCTGCAAAGCAGCCCCAATCAACCGTGAATCAGAACGCTGGCAATACCGCGCCGCTGTACTTCTTCTCGATGAACTGCTTCACCTCAGGCGAGGTCAGGGCCTTGGCCAGCTTCTGGATGGCGTCGCTGTCCTTGTTGTCCGGACGGGCTACCAGGAAGTTCACGTAAGGCGAGTCGCTGCCTTCGATCACCAGCGCGTCTTTCGCCGGGTTCAGGCCGGCTTCCAGGGCGTAGTTGGTGTTGATCATGTCCAGGTCGACCTGGTCCAGCACACGCGGCAGCATGGCCGATTCCAGTTCGCGGAATTTCAGCTTTTTCGGGTTCTCGGCGATGTCTTTCGGGGTCGCCAGGGCGTTTTGCGGATCCTTCAGGGTGATCAGGCCAGCCTTCTGCAGGAGCAGCAGGGCGCGACCGCTGTTGCTGCCTTCGTTCGGGATGGCGACAGTGGCGCCTTCCTTCAGCTCGGACAGGCTCTTGACCTTCTTCGAGTAACCACCAAACGGCTCGACGTGAACGCCGATCACGGTTTCCAGGTGGGTGCCCTTGCCTTCGTTGAAGTTCTTCAGGTACGGCAGGGTCTGGAAGTAGTTGGCGTCCAGGCGCTTCTGGTCGACCTGCACGTTAGGCTGCACGTAGTCGGTGAAGACCTTGATTTCCAGGTCCACGCCCTCTTTGGCCAGGGTCGGCTTGATCAGCTCCAGAATCTCGGCATGCGGAACCGGGGTAGCAGCTACCACCAGTTTCTCGGCAGCCTGGGCAAAACCGGCAACCGACAGCGCGGCGGCCAGAGCAGTCATCAACAGAGCTTTTTTCATGTGCAGTCCTTATTGGTATTCCGCGCCTCGTGGGCGTCGATCGTGTTGGCTGGCCGGGCCCGTATTGCCCGGCGTGAGGCGGACAATATCGGGATTTTTTATTCCTTAACAATATCTTTTGGTTAGCCGCTTATTCCTTTTTTCGAAATTCTCGCCATGCATGGAGTGCAACGCTCTAGCTGGCGGCTTGCGTGAGGCGCAACAAGGTTTGCTCCAGCAACTTCTGCAAGGCGCGGCGTTCCTGGGCGTCACCCAGATCGGAAATGCGCTCCAGGCGCTGGGCCAGGGCGTGCAGCGGGGTCGGCAGGTTGAGGTGATCGGCGAGGATCTCGTCGCCGCTGCCCTGGAGCAGGGCGAAGTGGATGACGTTCTCCAGCTCGCGGGTGTTACCCGGCCAGTCGTGCAGTTCCAGCACGCGCTGGGCCTCTTCGCTGAGCAGTGGCACCGGGCGGTTGAGTTTCGGGCTGTAGATGCCGACGAAGTACTCGGCCAGCGGCAGGATATCGCCGACCCGCTCGCGCAGCGCCGGCAGTTCCAGGCGGCCTTCGTGCAGGTAGTCGAACAGCCGCGGGTGGAAGTGCCCGGCGGCCACCGCCTCGGCCAGGTCGATGCTCGATGCGGCGACCAGGCGCACATCCACCGGATGCGGCTGTTGCGCGCCGACGCGGTAGACCTCGCGGTTTTCCAGGGCGGCCAGCAGCTTGACCTGGATGGGCAGCGGCAGGTCGGCGATTTCATCGAGATAGAGCGTTCCACCATTGGCCGACCCGAACCAGCCGGCGCGGCTGCTGGCGGTGCCGCTATGGGCGCCGGCGGTGTAGCCGAACAGCTCGGCGTCGGCGTAGGTGGGGCTGATCGCCCCGCAGTTGACCGAGACGAACAGCCCGCCGCGGTCGCTGGCGCGGTGGATCTGCCGGGCCAGCAGTTCCTTGCCGGTGCCGCTTTCGCCGCGGATCAACACCGGCAGGGCCAGCGGCGCCAGCAGTTCCAGTTCCTCGCGCAGCTGGCGCGAGCGCGGATCGACGAACACCAGCGCCTTGGCGCGGATGCTCAGCGGGCTCTTGTCGAGCTCGGGGAAGGTCAGCAGCGGCTGGCCGAAGGTGTCTTGTGCGGTCATGGCAAAGCTCCCGCCCGGGCTCCTGGCCCGGGCGTTGCGAAAGAGGAAATAGGGAAAACGGGTAGCGGATCAGGCGCGGCGCAGGGCGCCCTGTTCCATTCGGCTCTGCAGGCGGTACAGGTAGGCGAAGCCCTGTTCCCAGGTGTGGTGGCCGGACTTGACGTTGATATGCCCGGCGCCGCCGAGCACCCCGGCCTCGGCGCCCCAGGCGCGGGCCAGTTGCATGGCGCGCGGCGCGCTGACGGCGGGGTCGTTGTCGGAAGTGACCACCTGGCTGGGGAACGGCAGCAGGTCCATGGGGATCGGGGCGAAGTTGCGCAGGGCCGGCGAGCAGGCCGGACGCTCGACATCCGCCGGCGCCACCAGCAGCGCGCCACGCACCCGGCGGCGCAAGGCCGGGCTGGCCTGGGCGGCCCAATGGGCGACGGTGATGCAACCCAGGCTGTGGGCGATGAGGATCACCGGCGCGTCATCGGCGGCAATCGCCTCCTCCAGCGCCGCGACCCAGTCCCCGCGCTTCGGCGTCAGCCAGTCGGCCTGCTCGACACGGGCGCTGTTGGGCAGCGTCTTGTGCCAATGGCTTTGCCAGTGCTGCTCGGGCGAACCCTGCCAGCCCGGCACAATCAGGTAACGGATCGACTCGTTGCGCATGGGGAATTGCCTCCTGCTGCGGTTGCTTGCATGCGAGGAAGTATTGGCGAGGGAGTTATATCCGTAAAGGAATAAGAAGCTATTTATTAATAACCATATTGAAAGCGGGACCGGCAGGCGGTCCCGCGTGCCGTCAGTTGACGGCCTGGTTCCACTCGGCGGTTTCGTAGCCTTCGATCAGGGCGTCGATCAGGCTTTTCGCGGCTTCCACGGCGTGCAGGGTCAGCCAGGGGAAGCTGCTGGTGCCGGGGGCCGGGGTCAGGGCGAGTTGAGTGGATTCATAGGCGCAGCGCAGGAACATCGAGGCGTGAATCAGGGTGCTGTGGGGGTCGATGCCGGGGTTTACGGTGAAGAGTGGGGGGTGGTTGGGGCATGCGCCGAAGGGGCGGGAGCAGGTTGGGGCCAGGGGTGGGTCGGGGACGACTTTCTTCATCGGTATTTTCCTTACCAGTTTTGCCAACATCCTTTTGTTTCCACACAAATGGGTGGCGGCTGTACGCGGGGTGGAAAACCGAGCGGTAAGGAGATACCCGGCAGGCCCGAAAGCCTCCCGCGCACAGCTGCCATAAAGCAGACCCTTACCACCATGTTGCGAGGTTTCCACACCCCGGCCGCTGACCGTTCAGCGACCCCGGAAGCCTAGAAGGAGTGGTTCCCCCGAGCAAGGAAGCAAAGACCGACAGAACGCGTAGGGTACGTCCTAGGATTTTCAGGTGCCAGAAACTTTATGTTTGGAGGTGTCTGGAATGGGCCTGCTGCGCAGGCCTTCGCGGGCAAGCCACGCTCCTACGGGGGAATGGCCATCCGAAAATTTGCGGTTGATCGCCCTCCCCCGGTAGGAGCGAGGCTTGCCCGCGAAGGACCGCAAAGCGGTCCCGGAAGGTGGCCACTGCATAGGCGGTGGAAAACCGGTGAATGGAGAAACCCGGCAGGCCATTACGCCTCACCTATGCAGCAGCCATTGAGCCAGGAAACGGTATCCCTCCAGCCCCAGGAGCAGCCAGCGGCTTTATGTTTGAAAATCTGTGGTGAAAAACTCGTCAGTCTGCTTTCTTCTTTCTTCCCAACCGCTTCGCCAACTGCTCCAACTCGGAGAGCTCTCGTGTATCGGCAGCCTGCGCCTCGGCAACTCGACGCTGTTTGTCGAACGTTTCGTAGCATTCATGAGCCACCTGCTTCATGTCTTCATGGCTCACCTTCCCAGCAGTACGCAGCAGAGGTTGTTCGTTAAACGCCATGAAGCTATCGATGTACCTGCGCCAGTCAGCAAGTTGCAAATGCTGCCGTTGCTCCGCTCGCAGTTCGGCGAAATCGAGAAACATGCTGACCAGACGGTTGAGCTGATCCAGCTCCTCGGCATTCAGATAATTCTTGGCTATCACAACGTCGGCTTTGCGGACCTTGTCGCCCTTGAAGCTGAGCAGATTCATGTTCGGAGCAGTGGCATCCGCGCGTTGCACTATCAACTCTGCCGCCGTGTGATTGGTCACGGCAAAGAAAAGCTTGTTTTGAACTTCCGCAAACAGGTGCGCCGTTTCCTGCTCATTGGCGCGGTAATCCTCTGCCAGCGTGAAAAGGTCTCGAACCTTCTGATAGAAGCGCTTCTCCGAAGCCCGTATATCGCGAATGCGCTTGAGCAGTTCATCGAAGTAGTCCCAGCTTGGCTCTTTCAGCCGGGCATCATCCATGACGAAGCCTTTCTGGAGGTACTCACCCAACGTGCGGGTTGCCCATTGGCGAAATTGAGTGCCCCTTGTGGACCGGACGCGGTAACCCACGGCGATGATCATCGGCAACGCATAGAGGAGCGTCAGGTAGTCCTTGCCGTCTGCGGCAGTTGTAAACTTTTGCTTTACAACTGCCGCCTCAGCCAGCTCCGCATCGGCGATTACGCCTTGAACGTGCTTGCCAATGTTCTGCTTGCTGGTCTGGTAAAGCTCAGCGATCTCCAACTGAGTCAACCAAACCTGCCCCTCCAGCTCACGCAGGACGAACTGCGCCTGACCATCGTCCGTGCTGTAGAGGATCAGTTCGCCCCCGGCCATCTCGCCTCCTGTAGTAGTGTGTTGAAATGCCTGCTGTTCTTATCCCACAGGCAACCAGACACAGTCGAAAGAACGTATCTCACTAGAGTCACCCCAGAAGCGTAACAAGAACCTGCCCACAGCTCTCGGTATGGGTTGCGATGTATCCGGCTGCCGTCGTTGGCTTGGCTTCTTTGCCCACGTCATATCCTCAGTATCTCGCTCCGAAGTTGCGCCGCGAGCTCTGCATTGCGTCCGCGGCCATCAAGCAGGTCAAGGTACTGAATGAACGGGCTGGTCGACCACGTTCTTTCCGTCGGTGAATACTCCTGAAACAACTGAGTGGCGCCAGAGCGTTCGATCAAGGTGACGTTAGCCCCCTTCTCCGCCGGCTTGAGCCCGATATCTGCAGCCAGCGCCTGTGCGCCGCCGGGAACGACCACCTCAGCCATATCCACATGGGTCAGCAGTGGCGAGAGCCGGTTGGCAGCAATGGCACCGGTGAGCGCTACCGGCCCCTTGAGACCTGCCAGCCTGGCCGCAATTTCTTGCGCAAGGCGCTTGGGATCAGGACAGAACAGGTACCAGCGCGTCTTGCAGTGCTTGCGTTGCAACCAGTCATGGGCCCAGCCGTCCAGCAGCGCGCCCGGGTTGGTCAATCGCCGTAGACGGTTGCGACCTTGCCCCTTGGACTCGACCCATTCAAGTCGCTCAAGCGCTTGCAGAACCGTCGAGACGGAGTAGCCGGAGGTGTTCGACACCTCGACGATGTCGAGGCCATGAAACCATTCCCCGCGAGACTGGAGCACCGCATGAACCACCATCTCCCGGGCGCCCCGAAAGATCTCGATTTCACGAGGGGCAGAGCGCGTCTTGGGTGCGCTAGGCTCGATGTTGATCAGCCAATTGCGATGTTTGAGAAATAGCGCGCCAGTGGAGTCGAAGAAACCGACGCCCTGCTGCCTGAGCATCTCCCGCGCGCCCTTGCTCAGGTGCTCGGCCAGCAAGATGCAGACCGTCCCGGACTGACGCCTGGCGTCCAGCTGCCAGAGTGCGGCCCTGACGTCCCGAGGATGAAGCGTCTTGCCCATGGAGAAAACCAGCGGCCACTGTCCGTCAGAGGTATCGAGATTGGCGAAAGCGTCAGGCTCACCCTGATTGTTCATCGGACTGAATCGGATATCGCTTACACCGGCCCCCGTTGCACCGCGCACCGCATCGGCGAACGCCTGCATAAGCAACTCGTTTGCTCCGTCCACGGCTCCTCCATTCAAACAGACCGTCTTGATTTGGAAAAAAGCCTACTTTAGCTGTACAGAAAAACAAGCAAAAACAAAAAATGGATTTTGCGAATCACCTTGATTAGCTGTACAGCTAAACAAGCAAAATCCAAAAAACCTTTACAACCAGAGCACCACAATCACCCGAAAAAAAAGCCAGCCCCTGCCACAGGACCGGCTTCAAGTTTGCCTGAGTTGCGTGTTGCTCAGCGGGCGGTGATCACCGACAACTTGGTAATCCCCGCACGTTCGATCGAGGCCATGGCACGCGCCACTTCCCCATAATTCACTCCATCATCCGCCTGCAGTTGCACCCGTACCTCGGGGTCCTTGGCCTTGGCCGCCTGCAGGTTGGTTTCCAGCAGATCCGGCTGGATTTCATCCTTGTTGATGAACAGCTTCCCTGCCCCGTCGATGCTCACCACCAACGGATCCTTCTGTTCCACCGGGGCCACGGCCTCGGTCTTGGGCAGGTTGATCGGGATGGCGTTGGTCAGCAGCGGCGCGGTGACGATGAACACCACCAGCAGCACCAGCATCACGTCCACCAGCGGCGTCACGTTGATCTCGCTGAGTACCTCGTCGCTGTCCTGGGTCGAGAAGGCCATGTCACACCGCCTCTTTCACAGGCTGGCCCGCGGCGTTACCGGCCTTGAGCAGCGTTGGGTGGGCGATGACGCGGAAGGCGCTCTTCTGCGCGAGGCTGTAGAAGTCGTGGGCGAAGTCGTCCAGGTCAGCCGCCGTGAGCTTGAGGCGACGCAGGAAGTAGTTGTAAACCAGCACCGCCGGCACGGCGACGGCGATACCCACGCCCGTGGCGACCAGCGCCGCACCGATGGGACCGGCCACGGTTTCCAGGCTCGCCGAGCCCGCCGCGCTGATGCCCTTGAGCGCTTCCATGATCCCCCACACGGTGCCGAACAGACCGATGAAGGGCGAGGTGCTGCCGATACTGGCGACCACGGCCAGGCCGGTTTCCAGCGAGCGGCGTTCCCGCACGATCTGCTGGCGCAGGGCACGCTCAAGACGGTCCTGATGGTTGATCGCATGACTCAGGTCGGTGGCCTGGCCCGGCTCGCCAACGGCGATGGCGGCATAGCCGGCCTGGGCGACACGGGCAGCGGAACCCGGCTGCGAGTGGGCCAGTTCGGCCGCCGAATCAAGACTGGAAGCGGCCCAGAATTGCTTGTGGAAACGCTTGTCCTGGTTCTTCAGGCGGACGAACTGCACGGTCTTGACCAGGGCCAGGCCCCAGGTGACCACGGAGAAGCCCACCAGCAGCCAGATCACCGCGCTTTCGATGGATTCAAGGGGGGAAGCCAATACGCTCATGATGTGTTCTCTCTCGGGTTGCGCGAATTTGGGTTAGCGAATCTTGAAATCGATGGGCACGCTCACCCAGCCTTCCTGGGGTACATCGCCCTGCTTGGCCGGCACGAAGCTCCAGCGCTTCACCGCAGCCAGCGCGGCGTCATCGAGCTGCTGGCGACCGCTGCTCTGCTGGATCTGGATCTCGCCCGGCTTGCCGCTGGCGAGCACCTTGACCCGCAACAGCACCGTGCCTTCCCAGCCGCGACGCTGGGCTAGCGACGGGTATTCCGGCGCCGGGTTCTTCAGGTACGCGGCGTTGGCCGAGGCCGGGGTCACCGGTGCCGGCGCCGGTGGCGCTGGCGGTTGTGGCGCGGCGACCGGCGGGGCCGGGGTTGGCGGCTGTTCCACCGGTTTCGGCTCGGGCTTGGGCGTTGGCTTGGGCACCGGCTTGGGCTTGGGTTTCGGTACCGGCTTGGGCGGCGGTGGCTTCACGGCCAGCTCGTCCTCGACTGGCGGTGGCGGCTCGACCACCGGCGGCGGTGGCTCGACCACGGGTGGAGGCGGTTCCACCACCGGCGGCGCCGGTTGGGAGAATTCGATGGTCATCGGCGGAATTTCCGGTGGCACCACCGGCAGCACCGGGGTCGGCTTCTGGCTGATCCAGTACGCGGCCGCGCCATGCAGCACCAGGGCGAAGATCCCCAGCAGGACTTTCTCGCGGCGCTTCAGCGCACTGCGCGGCGCCTGCTGCAAGCGCTGCTGCCCGAGCGGCGAACGGTGCGGCCGGCCAATATCGACCAGTTCGCCCGGCGTCGGGCGCCACAGCACGTCACGGGCGCTGGCGGCGGTCTGGACATTACCCATTGATCAACTCCTGGGGGTTCGGTGCATTCCATCGAAGGCACTGAACTGGGCCTTCGCTTGGCAGGAATGATCCGTGGCAGGCCCTTATCTCCGAAAGTAATCTTTAAAGTTATGAATAGAATTTTCAGGAATATGTTGTTTGGGAGGATCGCTGGAGCCCTTGCAGATCAAGGGCTGCAGCGAACAAGGCTTTTTGCCATGCCTTTGCTGCATGGAAAATATTCCCCAAAGGCATGGGAAATCGGCGCTTTTGCTGACTGAAATCATATGCATTTCAGTTCTTTATTTATGTTTTTACATGCTTTTACTGAATAAAAGATTGCCTTTATAAGGTGTGCCATGCACATCGACCTGCGCCAGTTGCGCCACCTCCTCGCCCTCGCCGAACACCGCAGCTTCGTGGCTGCGGCGGGTTCCGTGCGCCTTTCACAATCCGCTTTCAGCCGGAGCATCCAGGCGCTGGAGCTGAGTGTCGGCTGCCAGCTGGTGGACCGCGCGAGCAAGGACCTGGCGCCGACCCGGCAGGGGCTGGTGGTGCTGGAGCATGCGCGCAGGCTGGTAAGCGGGGCGCATCAGTTGAGCAACGAGATTCGTCAGTTCAATGACCTGGAAGCCGGGGAACTGCGCTTCGGGTATTCGCCGGCGAGCGGGCTGGTGACGCGGGCCATGGCCGGGTTTGTCGGGCGTTATCCGAAGGCACGGATACGCGTCCAGACAGAAGAGCTGGGCAAGCAGTTGATGGCGGATGAGCTGGAATTCTTCGTGGCCGACAGTCGTGGTTTCGAGGGGGATGCTGCGTATCAGGTCCTGCGATTGAAACCGAGGGCCTGGCAGTTCTTCGTGCGTCACGGACATCCGCTGGCTGAACAGGGCCGCGTTACCGAAGAGGACCTGAAGGCCTGGCCGCTGGCCATTTACGCCGGGGAGTCGAGCCTGGGCGAGCTGGGTGCAACTATCGAATGTACAGAAGGACTGCAGGCGCTGGTGGCCGGATCGGATGCGATCGGGGTCAGCCATGGCGGGATCGGACTGGTGCGGTTGCAGACAAGAGGGATCGAGGTGCCCGAGGCGCGGTATGGGATTGTCAGCCGGGCACGGCAGCGCTTGTCACCCTTGGCTCAGGCCATGGTGGAGTGGGTGCTGGAGGTGGATCGGGTGGGGGATGAGATGGATCTGGGGTTGATGGCGGTCTGAGAGGTTTTCAGTGGATTTGAGGGCCCTATCGCTGGCAAGCCAGCTCCCACAGGGATCGCAGCGGGCTTGCCAGCGATGAGGCCCTCAAGGCCTCAGATATTCTCGACCTTCTGCCAGACCTTCGGCTTGAAGAACAAGGTCTCACCCCGCGCCAGCCCGGTCAGGCTGTCATGGTCCTTGACCACCTCGGCCTCGATCAGCTCGTTCTGCCCTTCCACCTTCAGGGTCACCCGGGTGGTCGCGCCCAGCGGCCGGATATCCCGTACTTCCGCCACGTGATGCCCTTCCACTTCATGCCGCGACAGCGACACCTCGTGCGGACGGAACAGCACATGATGGTTGTCGCTCAGGTGCAGGCGGTTCGAGTCCCCAAGGAAGTGATAGACGAAATCGCTGGCCGGGTTCTCGTACACCTCGCCCGGCGAGCCGATCTGCTCGATCACGCCCTTGTTCATCACCACGATGCGGTCGGCCACTTCCATGGCTTCTTCCTGGTCGTGGGTCACGAACACGGAAGTCAGGTTGATGTCCTCGTGCAGCCGCGCCAGCCAGCGGCGCAGCTCCTTGCGCACCTTGGCGTCCAGCGCGCCGAACGGCTCGTCCAGCAGCAGCACCTTGGGCTCCACCGCCAGGGCGCGGGCCAGGGCGATACGCTGGCGCTGGCCACCGGACAGCTGCTCCGGGTAGCGGTCGGACAGCCAGTCGAGCTGGACCATGTTCAGCAGCTCATGGACCTTCTCGGCAATCTTGCTTTCGCTCGGCCGCTCGCCCTTGGGCTTCATGCGCAGGCCGAAGGCGACGTTGTCGAACACGCTCATGTGGCGGAACAGCGCGTAGTGCTGGAACACGAATCCGACGTTGCGATCCCGCACGTCGTGGCCGGACACGTCCTCGCCATGGAAGACGATATTGCCGCTGTCCGGGGTTTCCAGGCCGGCGATGATGCGCAGCAGGGTGGTCTTGCCGCAGCCGGACGGGCCGAGCAGGGCCACCAGCTCGCCGCTGTTGATGTCCAGGTTGATGTTGTCCAGGGCCTGGAAGGCGTTGAAGCGCTTGCTGACGTTACGAACTTCGATCGACATGAATTATTCCTCCGCCGCACTGTGGCGCAGACGGTTAATGCGGTTCTCGCTCCACTGCTTGAGCAGCAGGATGAAGAGCGCCAGGATCAGCAGCAGGCTGGCCACGCTGAAGGCCGCGACATGGTTGTATTCGTTGTAGAGGATCTCGACATGCAGCGGCAGGGTGTTGGTCACGCCGCGGATGTGGCCGGACACCACCGACACCGCGCCGAACTCGCCCATCGCCCGCGCGGTGCACAGCACCACGCCGTAGATCAGGCCCCACTTGATGTTCGGCAGGGTCACGTGCCAGAACATCTGCCAGCCGTTGGCGCCGAGCAGGCGCGCGGCTTCTTCTTCCTGGGTGCCCTGCTCCTGCATCAGCGGGATCAGTTCACGGGCGACGAAGGGCACGGTGACGAAGATGGTCGCCAGCACGATGCCCGGCAGGGCGAAGACGATCTGGATGTCATGGTCCTGCAGCCACGGCCCGAACAGGCCCTGGGCGCCGAACATCAGCACGTAGACGAGACCGGCGATCACCGGCGAGACCGAGAACGGCAGGTCGATCAGGGTGACCAGGATGCTCTTGCCGCGGAAGTCGTACTTGCTCACGCACCAGGCCGCGCACACGCCGAACACCAGGTTCAGCGGCACCGAGATGGCCACGGCGAGCAGGGTCAGTTTCAGGGCGGACAGGGCGTCGGCTTCGAAGATCGCTTCGAAGAAGGTGCCCAGGCCCATCTTCAGGCCCTGGGACACCACGATCACCAGCGGCAGCAGGAGGAACAGGGCGAAGATCAGCCAGCCAAGGCCGATCAGCACGCGCCGGGCGGTGGCGCTGCCACGGCGGGCGGCGTTGGCCGAAGCGGCCGCGCCAATTGCGGATGCAGACATGCTCAGGCCTCCTTCAAGGGGTTTCGATGCGCCGCTGCAGCAGGTTGATCAGCAGCAGCAGGATGAAGGAAACCACCAGCATCAGCACGCCGATGGCGGTGGCGCCGGTGTAGTCGTACTGGTCCAGCTTGACCATGATCAGCAGCGGCAGGATCTCGGTCTTCATCGGCATGTTGCCGGCGATGAAGATCACCGAGCCGTACTCGCCGACGCCACGGGCGAAGGCCAGGGCGAAGCCGGTCAGCCAGGCCGGCAGCAGCGCCGGCAGCAGCACATGGCGGAACACCTGCAGCGGCTTGGCACCGAGGCAGGCGGCGGCCTCTTCGACTTCCCGGGGGATGTCGGCGAGCACCGGCTGCACCGTGCGCACCACGAACGGCAGGGTGACGAAGGTCAGTGCCAGGGTGATGCCGAGCGGGGTGTAGGCGATCTTGAAACCGAGGTCGGTGGCGAACTGGCCGACCCAGCCGGACGGGGCGTACAGGGCGGTCAGGGCGATGCCGGCGACGGCGGTGGGCAGGGCGAACGGCAGGTCGATCATGGCGTCGATGATCTTGCGGCCGGGGAAGGTGTAGCGCACCAGCACCCAGGCCAGCAGGGTGCCGATAAGGCCGTTGATGATGGCGGCGCAGAGGGCGGTGCCGAAACTCAGTTGCAGCGCGGCGAGGACTCGCGGGGCGCTGACGATGTTCCAGAACTGCTCCCAGGTGAGCTGCGAGGCATGCACGAACATGGCTCCCAGCGGTATGAGCACAATCAGACTGAGGTACACCAAGGTGTAGCCCAGCGTCAGCCCGAAGCCGGGTATGACGGGGGATATACGACGTGACATAAAGGTCCTTGGTCTAGCTGGTTTTTACTCGGGGTGTTCGGGGGCTGCTTTGCAGCCCTTCGCAGTGGTTCGGCATACCGACAAGCCAGCTCCTACGGACGGATTCGTGAACCCTGTAGGAGCTGGCTTGCCTGCGAAGGGCTGCAAAGCAGCCCCAGAAAAAATCACTGAGCAGAATAGATCTGGTCGAACACGCCGCCATCATTGAAGAACTTGGGTTGGGCAGTCTTCCAGCCACCGAAGTCTTTGTCGATAGTCACCAGGTCCAGTTTCGGGAACTGGGCGGCGTACTGCGCGGCGACCTTCTCGTCACGCGGACGGTAGAAGTTGTCCGCGGCGATCTTCTGGCCAGCCGGGCTGTACAGGTGCTTCAGGTATTCCTCGGCGATCTTCTCGTTGCCCTTCTTCTCGGCGTTCTTGTCGACCACGGCCACCGGCGGTTCGGCGAGGATCGACAGGGACGGCACGACGATCTCGAACTTGTCGCTGCCACCGTCTTCCTTCAGCGCCAGGAAGGCTTCGTTTTCCCAGGCCAGCAGGACGTCGCCCTGGCCGTTGTTGACGAAGGTGATGGTCGAGCCGCGGGCACCGGTGTCCAGTACGGGGACGTGCTTGAACAGCTCCTTCACGTATTCCTGCGCCTTGGCGTCGCTACCGCCGGTTTTCAGGCCATAGGCCCAGGCGGCGAGGAAGTTCCAGCGGGCGCCGCCGGAGGTTTTCGGGTTCGGGGTGATGACCGAAACGTCCTTCTTGATCAGGTCGCCCCAGTCCTTGATGCCTTTCGGGTTGCCCTTGCGCACCAGGAACACGATGGTCGAGGTGTACGGGGTGCTGGCGTCCGGCAGGCGGGTCTGCCAGTTCTCCGGCAGGGTCTTGCCGAGCTTGGCCACTTCGTCGATGTCGCCGGCCAGGGCCAGGGTCACCACGTCGGCGCGCAGGCCGTCGATCACCGCGCGGGCCTGCTTGCCCGAACCGCCGTGGGATTGCTGGATCTTCACCTTGTCGCCGGGGTTGGCCTGTTGCCAGTGCTTGATGAACTCGGCGTTGTACTGCTGGTACAGCTCACGGGTTGGGTCGTAGGACACGTTCAGCAGTTCGTAGTCCTTGGCGATGGCGGAACCGGCAAACACGGCGCTGGCGAGTGCGGCCAGGGCATAACGGCGGATAGACATGGTGAAGCTCCCGATTTGGCTTTTTTCTAGTTAGGTGACCCGATGGCAGCGAGCTTCAGCTCGGCTTGTTGCCCGGGTTCTGCAGGCGGAATTTTTCCTTGCGTTCGATCTGCACGACCTGAGCGTTGTGCACGGTGATCTCGACTGCGCCGAAACGCAGGTCACGCAGTGCGCTCTGGATTTCGCGCAGGATGGTGGCTTCGTCCTGACCGTCAACGCTACGCAGGGATGCGCTCATGCTCGTGCTCCTTTGAGTGTGGGGGCCCGGGAGCAGCGAGGTAGGAAGGTGACTGCGCCTGGTGTGGGAGCAATCTTATGGGGGGCTGAATATTCTTAAAAATACTATTTAAGAATTTTTATATAACTGAAAAGCAGATTTAAGCTTGAAGCTTTAAGCCATAAGAAAAAGCAGTCGGCGTTGCAGCGGACTGCTTTTGCTCTTTCTTGCAGCTTGAAGCTTAAAGCTTGAAGCTCAAATCCGAAGATCCTGCGGCGGGACTGGCCGGCCATACCAGTAACCCTGGCCCATGTCGCACTGGTGCTCCAGCAGGAACCGCGCCTGCTCGGACTGCTCGATCCCTTCGGCGTGGATCTGCATGCCCATGCTCCGCGCCAGCGCGATGATCACCCGCACGATGGCCACGTCATCGTCGTCACCAGGCAACCCGGCCACGAAGCCCTGGTCGATCTTGAGCTTCTGCACCGGCAGGCGCTTGAGCCGCAGCAGAGACGAATAGCCGGTGCCGAAGTCATCGATGGCCAGGCGCAACCCCAGGTCCCGCAGGCGATGCAGCTGCTCCAGCGCTACCTCCGGATCATCCATCACCGCACTCTCGGTCACCTCGACCTCCAGCCGCGACGGCTCAAGCCCGGTGTCGTCAAGCACCTGCGCTACCTGCTTGTACATCTCGCGATGGGCGAACAGGCGGCTGGACACGTTGCAGGCGACGAAGTCGAGTACCTTGCCCTCCCCCAGCCAGCGCACCATCTGCTGGCAGGACTCGCGCATGACCCACATGTCGATATCGGCGATCAACCCGGTGCGCTCGGCGATGGGGATGAACTCCCCCGGCGGCACCAGACCGCGCTGTGGATGCAGCCAGCGCACCAGGGCCTCGGCGCCGATCATCTTGCCGCTGAACAGGTCGTGCACCGGCTGGTAGTACACCCGCAACTCGCCCTGCTCCAGGGCACGGCGCAGTTCGCTGGCGGTTTCCACCCGCTGCTGGGCGTGGGCGGTGAGTTCCTCGGTGTACAGCGCGTAGCCGGAACGGCCGTTGCTCTTGGCCTTGAACAGCGCCGCGTCGGCATTGCGCAGCAGTTGCTCGGCACTCTGCGCATCGCCGGGGAACAGGCTGATGCCGATGCTGACGCTGCTGAACAGACGGTGATTCTCCAGCTCGTAGGGCTCTTTCAGCACGTTGACGATCAGTTGCGCCAGGTCCGCCGCCTGCCCCACCTGGGCGCAGTTCTCGCTGAGGATGGCGAACTCGTCGCCGCCCAGCCGGGCCAGGGTGACGCCGGGGTCGATCACCAGTTGGAGTCGCTCGGCCACGGCCTTGAGCAGCTGGTCGCCGATGTTGTGGCCAAGGCTGTCGTTGATGTTCTGGAAGTGGTCGAGGTCGAGCAGCAGCAAGGCGCAGCCGCGCTTGTTGGCCTGTGCCGCCGCCAGCGCCTGGGCGGCGCGGTCGTTGAACAGCAGGCGGTTGGGCAGGTTGGTCAGCGGGTCGTGGTGGACCAGGTGGGCCAGCTCGCGCTCGGTGTGCTTGATCACGCTGATGTCGCTGAACACGGCGACATAGTGGGTCAGTTCGCCGCCATCGTCGCGGATCGCGCAGATGGTCTGCCATTGCGGGTAGATCTCGCCGCTCTTGCGCCGGTTCCACACCTCGCCGCTCCACTCGCCCTTCTCATGCAGGGTGGCGTACATCGCCTGGTAGAACGCCGCGTCGTGGCGGCCGGACTTGAACTTGTTCGGCCGCTGGCCGATGACTTCCTCGCGCTGGTAGCCGGTGATGCTCATGAAGGCACGGTTGACGTGGACGATGATGCCGTCGCTGTCGCTGACCAGCACCCCTTCCAGGGTGCTGTCGAACACCGCCGCGGCCATGCGCAGGCGCTCGCGGTCCTCGCGGCGCAAGCGCGCACCCACGCCGATGAAATTGAGCAGGCGCACCCGCGACAGGAAGATGAGCACGGCGCTGCAAGCCGCCCAGGTGTAGGCGTTGATCAGCTGCCAGCTGGCCTTTTCCACCGGATCATCGAAAACACTGCTTAATATTTGATCAGATACGACCAGCCACAACAGCGACAGCACCAGGTACAGCGCGGCCATGCGCAAGGCGTCTCGTGCGGAAACAGACATAGCGTCTCGGATGCCCACATCAAAAGATGGGGCATTATAGGGACACTTTTCCCGGTTGACCTCTTATCTAAAAGGCCGACTGGTTTTATTTGACATCGTGGTAATAATGTCGATCGCTGTCCAACCGCTCCAAGAGGGCTCTCCCACCTATGTGGTATTACGGTTTACTCGACCTGTCGGCCTGGCAACTGCTGGCGGTCACCCTGCTGATGACCCATGTGACCATCGTCGCCGTCACGGTCTATCTGCATCGCTACTCGGCGCACCGCTCCCTGGAGCTGAACGCCGGGCTCAAGCATTTCTTCCGTTTCTGGCTGTGGCTGACCACGGCGCAGAACACCCGCGAGTGGACCGCCGTCCACCGCAAGCACCACGCCAAGTGCGAAACCCCGGACGATCCCCACAGCCCGGTGATCAAGGGCCTGTCCACCGTGCTGCGCAAGGGCGCCGAGCTGTATCGCGAAGAGGCGAAAAACCCGGAAACCCTGCGCATCTACGGCAAGAACTGCCCCGAGGACTGGATCGAGCGCAACCTCTATTCGCGCTACAAGCTCGGCGGCATCGCCCTGATGGCGGTGATCGACCTGCTGCTGTTCGGCACCATCGGCATCACCATCTGGGCGGTGCAGATGATGTGGATTCCGTTCTGGGCCGCCGGCGTGGTCAATGGCCTGGGCCATGCGGTTGGCTATCGCAACTTCGAATGCCGCGACGCCGCCACCAACCTGGTGCCGTGGGGCATCGTCATCGGTGGCGAGGAACTGCACAACAACCATCACACCTACCCCAACTCGGCCAAGCTGTCGGTCAAGCGCTGGGAGTTCGACATGGGCTGGGCCTGGATCAAGCTGTTCACCTGGCTGCGCCTGGCCAAGGTGCAGCGCGTCGCGCCGATCGCCCACCGCGTCGAGGGCAAGGGCCAGCTGGACATGGACACCGCCATGGCCATCCTCAACAACCGTTTCCAGATCATGGCCCAGTACCGCAAGCTGGTGATCGGCCCGCTGGTGAAACAGGAACTGGCCAGGGTCGACGACTCGGTGCGCCACCAGTTCCGCCGCGCCAAGCGCCTGCTGTCGCGGGAGACCAGCCTGCTGGAAGACCGTCACCACCAGCGCATCCAGACCATGCTGGAGCACAGCCAGGCGCTGAAGGTGATCTACGAGAAACGCCTGGCCCTGCAACAGATCTGGGCCCGCACCAGCGCCAATGGCCACGACATGCTCGCGGCGATCAAGGACTGGGTGCACGAGGCCGAGACCAGCGGCATCCACTCGCTGCGTGAGTTCGCCGCGCAACTGAAGACCTACTCGCTGCGCCCTGCCCTGGCCTGACGGCCACTGATCGGAGCGCCCCGCAATGGGGCGCCCGCTTCGGAACTTCCCTCCCCGATCAAGTTCTTACGAGATATGTCGCCCGCCTGGCGGGCCGGGCCGTGGCCACGCCCCTGCGCCTTACTAGAAGTACTGCGAACATGGTCAAGATCACCACGCCGTCCCCGCCGTTCAACCCGCCTCCCGAGGCTGCCCAGACCCTGCTGGCCCTGATGCATGCACAGGGCGAAGTCGCGCGCCTGAGCGAGCGCGAGCAGCTATTCAGTTCGCTGCTGGACAGCGTCAATGCCGTGCTCTGGGCCTTCGACTGGGAGACGCGGCAGGTGCTCTACGTCAGCCCGGCCTACGAGCGCATCTTCGGTCGCTCGGCGAGCCTGTTGCTGGCCGACTACAACCAGTGGCGCGACGCGATCTACCCCGACGACCTCGACTACGCCGAGCGCACCCTGGCCGATGTGCTGGTCAAGGGCGCGGTGGAGGATCGCGAGTACCGCATCATCGACGGCGACGGCCAGGTGCGCTGGCTCAGCGACAAGTGCTTCATCAATCAGCAGGAAGGCGAGCGGGTGATCGTGGTCGGCATGGCCGAGGACATCACCGAGAAGAAGCAGCTCGAAGGCGAGTTGCAGCGCTTGGCGACCACCGACGTGCTGACCCAGAGCAGCAACCGCCGGCACTTCTTCGAATGCGCCGGGGAGGCCTTCGACAAGGCCCGGGCGGAAGGCGCGCCGTTGTCGTTCCTGTTGCTGGATATCGATGACTTCAAGCATGTGAACGACACCTACGGGCATCCCGAGGGCGACCAGGTGCTGCAGCGTATTGCCGACAGCGGCAAGACGGCGTTGCGCCGGGGGGATCTGTTCGGGCGGATTGGCGGTGAGGAATTTGCCGCGGTGTTTCCGGGGTGTCCGCCGGAGATGGCGATGCAGGTGGCGCAGCGCTTGCAGCGCGAGATCCAGCGCCTGAGCTTCAGCCATGAGGGGCAGACTTATGGCGTGACGGTGAGCCAGGGACTGACCGGGATGACCGCGGACGACAGGCTGCTGGATGACCTGTTCGCCCGGGCGGACGCGGCGATGTACCAGGCGAAGCGGCAGGGGAAGAACCAGATCGTTCTGGGCTGATCCTGATTCGATGTTGCCCTTGAGGGCCCTATCGCTGGCAAGCCAGCTCCCACAGGGTGGACTGCCCCCAAGAAGTTGCACACCAATCCAACCCTTGGGGGGCAGTCCAGGGTCCGCGGTGCATGCAATCCCTGTGGGAGCTGGCTTGCCAGCGATAGGGCCCGGAAGATCAATGAAGAATCCTATTCCTTGCGCAACCGCGCCAGCTCCGCCCGCCCTACCTTGAGCAACCGCGCAGTCTTGCCCGCCGCAATCTCCTCCAGACCATCCTCCGCCCCCAACCGCGCCATCTGCCCGGCCAGGTTCATCACCAGGTCTTCCCGCGAATACACCCCGCCACCCAGCTGATAGATCGCCGCGATCAACTCCCGCAGCTCCAGCGGCAAACGCCAGCGCGTACGCAAGGCCGAACCATAGGCCGCCCCCGACTGCTTCAGCGCCAGTTCGATCTCGTTCTCGTCCAGCTCGCCGCCGGCCAGCCGCCATTCCTGCAGGCAACGCAGCAAGGCCAGATCGCCCAGGCAATGCAGCAACCCGGCGCAATAACAACGCTCCAGGTCCAGCTCGAGCATCTGCGCCAGGTTGCGCCCGTACTCGGCACAGCGCAGCGACAGGGTCCAGTATTCCTCCGCATAGCGGCTCAACAGCGGGTCGCTGAGCTTCGCGCTGCGCTTGAGCGCCAGCCCCAGGATCAGGTTCATGCTCTGGGTCGTGCCCAGCTTGTTCAACGCCTGCAGCAGGGTCTGCACGGCACCCTCGCGGTGCAGCGCGGCGCTGTTGGCGGCGGCGATCAGCACGGCGGTAATCTGCGGATCCTGGCGCACCTCTTCTTCCAGCACCCGCAAGTCCAGCCCCTGGGGATTCAAGGCACGCTTGATCGCCTGCTGCACATCGGCGAACAACGGCCCGCCGTCAGCGGTGGCGCGGTGTTCCTCGATGAAACGCGACAGGGTCAGCCCCGCTCGCAGCGGCGGCACCTCGCAGGCAATCGACTCGCCCACCTTGAGCAACTGCTCTTCCAGGCGCTGGCGCAGCAGGTCGAGGTTCAGCGGCTTGCTCAGGTACGCCGTCGGCGCCAATGGCAGCGCCTCGCGCACGCTGTTCACGTCGCTGCGGCTGCTGATGATGATGAACGGCAACGCCGGCGTACGCGGCCGCGAGCGCACCTTGCGCAGCAGGTCGAGGCCATCGAGGCCCGGCAGCTCGCGGGCAGCGATGATCAGGTCGGGCTTGCCCGCCAGGCCGTCCAGCGCTTCGTTGCCATTGGCACAGACCCTCACTTCAGCATCGCAGCGCACACTGAGCAGCATCTGGGTCAGCATGTCCCGCACCCAGGGGTCACCCTCGGCAATCATCACCTTGGGCGCGGCGGCGCGGTCTACAGCAGTCATCGGAATCTCCTTACAACCATCACGCGTTCCAGCGTACCTTCCAGGACATCTCCTGTAACCCTTAGAAACCTTAGCGCCCAAAGTTCATCCTGGAGACGAAAAAAAACCCGCCGAAGCGGGTTTTTTCTAACGCGTCACAGATCAGGCAAGTTCAGCGAAGCACTCTTCGATGATGGCCAGGCCTTTGTCCAGCAGCGCGTCTTCGGCGGTCAGCGGAACCAGGATACGCAGGACGTTGCCGTAGGTGCCGCAGGACAGCAGGATCAGGCCCTTGTCACGCGCCTTGGCGACCACGGCGTTGACCGCAGCAGCGTTCGGGGTGTGGGTGCCTTTCTCGAAGACTTCGATGGCGATCATCGAGCCCAGGGCACGCACGTCACCGATGATCGGGTGCTTGGCCTGGATGGCCTTCAGGCCAGTAACCAAGTGCTCGCCAACAGCCTGGCTGCGCTCCAGCAGTTTCTCTTCCTCGAACACTTCGATCACGGCCAGGGCCGCGGCGCAAGCGATCGGCGAACCGGCGTAGGTACCGCCCAGGCCGCCCGGGGCGATGGCGTCCATGTACTCGGCCTTGCCGCACACACCGGCCAGCGGGAAGCCGCCAGCGATGGACTTGGCGAAGGTGGTCAGGTCAGGCGCGACGCCCATCTGCTCCATGGCGAAGAAGGTGCCGGTACGGCCAGCGCCGGTCTGCACTTCGTCGGCGATCAGCAGGATGCCGTGCTGGTCGCACAGGGCGCGCAGACGCTTCATCAGCTCTTTTGGCGCCGGCAGGAAGCCGCCTTCGCCCTGGACTGGCTCGATGATGATCGCGGCGATGTCACGTGGCTCGGCGTCGTTCTTGAAGATGCGCTCGATGGAAGCGATCGACTCGTCGACGCTCACGCCGTGCAGCTCGTTCGGGAACAGGGCGCGGAAGATGCCGCCTGGCATCAGGCCCATGCCTGCGGAGTAAGGCACGACTTTACCGGTCAGGCCCAGGGTCATCATGGTACGGCCGTGGTAGCCGCCGGTGAAGGCGATAACGCCAGCGCGGCCAGTGGCGGCACGGGCGATCTTCACGGCGTTTTCAACGGCTTCGGAGCCGGTGGTGACCAGCAGGGTCTTCTTGGCGAAGTCGCCTGGAACGCGAGCGTTGATCTTCTCGCACAGCTCGACGTAAGGCTCGTAGGCCAGGACCTGGAAGCAGGTGTGGCTGACCTTGGTCAGTTGTTCCTGGACAGCGGCAACCACTTTCGGGTGCAGGTGACCGGTGTTCAGTACTGCGATGCCGCCGGCGAAGTCGATCAGTTCGCGGCCTTCAACGTCGATCACGGTGGAGTTCTTCGCGGTATCGACGAAGATCGGGTGGATCTGGCCTACACCGCGTGGAACGGCGTTGACGCGACGCTGCATCAGGGATTCGTTGGTCTTGCTCATAAAGTCCTCAGTTCGCCGATCAGGCGGCGAGTTCAGAGTGGCGACCGGTATTCACGGCAGACAGTATTCGTTGATCGACTGCTGGCGTGGCCCGGGCCGCCGGGTGTTCCTGTGTAAAAAAGGCCAGCGAGACGTCGCTCTCGCGCCCCGCTGGCAGAGGTAAAGCCTTAGACCCGGCTCAGATGCTGAGGCACAGGTATTTGATTTCCAGGTAGTCTTCGATGCCGTACTTGGAGCCTTCGCGGCCCAGGCCCGACGCCTTGATACCACCGAACGGCGCGACCTCGTTGGAGATCAGGCCAGTGTTGATGCCGACCATGCCGTATTCCAGCGCTTCGGCGACACGGAACACACGGCTCATGTCACGGGCGTAGAAGTACGAGGCCAGGCCGAATTCGGTGTCGTTGGACATGGCGATGACTTCGGCCTCGTCCTTGAAGCGGAACAGCGGCGCCAGCGGGCCGAAGGTCTCTTCCTTGGCGACAGCGGCAGTCTTCGGTACGTCGACCAGGATGGTCGGCTCGAAGAAGTTGCCTTCGATCAGCTTGCCACCGGACAGGACCTTGGCGCCTTTCGATACTGCGTCTTCGATGTGCTCCTGGACCTTGGCAACAGCCTTGCCGTCGATCAGCGGACCGGTGGTGGTGCCTTCTTCCAGACCGTTGCCGATCTTCAGCTTGGCGACCGCGGCTTTCAGCTTCTCGGCGAAGGCGTCGTAGACACCGTCCTGCACGTAGATGCGGTTGGCGCAGACGCAGGTCTGGCCGTTGTTGCGGTACTTGGAAATGATCGCGCCCTCGACGGCCTTGTCCAGGTCGGCGTCGTCGAACACGATGAACGGTGCGTTACCGCCCAGTTCCAGGGAAACCTTCTTGATGTCCTTGGCGCATTCTTCCATCAGCTGGCGACCGATTTCGGTCGAGCCGGTGAAGGACAGCTTGCGAACCAGGGAGTTGCCGGTCAGCTCGGAGCCGACTTCGCCGGCGCTGCCGGTGATCACGCTCAGCACGCCAGCCGGGATGCCGGCACGGGTAGCCAGCTCGACCAGGGCCAGGGCGGAGTACGGGGTCTGCGAAGCAGGCTTGAGCACCATGGTGCAGCCAGCGGCCAGGGCCGGGCCGGCTTTACGGGTGATCATCGCGGCCGGGAAGTTCCACGGGGTGATGGCGGCGGTGACGCCGATCGGCTGCTTGATGACGATCAGGCGCTTGTCCGGCTGGTGGCCAGGGATGACGTCGCCGTAGACGCGCTTGGCTTCTTCGGCGAACCACTCGATGAAGGAAGCGGCGTAGGCGATCTCGCCCTTGGCTTCGGCCAGTGGCTTGCCTTGCTCGGTGGTCATCAGGCGGGCCAGGTCGTCCTGGTTCTCGATCATCAGCTCGAACCAGCGGCGCAGCTTGCCAGCGCGCTCCTTGGCGGTCAGCGCACGCCAGGCCGGCAGGGCCTTGTCGGCGGCTTCGATGGCACGACGGGTTTCGGCAGCGCCCATTTTCGGCACGGTACCAATGACTTCGCCGGTGGCCGGGTTGGTCACCTTGATGGTCTGGCCGCTGTCCGCATCCAGCCACTCACCGTTGATGAAGGCTTGCTGACGGAACAACTGAGTGTCTTTGAGCTGCATGTCGACTTCCCTTGAACACCGTGCACGGACGGCGCGAATTATTGATTGTGGAGTCAGTGCCCGGCGTGGGCACTTGCCTGTAGGAATTGAGGCACCGGATTCGGGCCAATGTTCCACTCGCAGGCGTCGAGCGTTTGAAATCTCGAACGAATCCTAGGAGCAACTCCCTAAAAGGACAATAGGGCGTTTGAAAAAAAGAACGATTGACGGAATGGGTGGTAGGGGCAGGCGACCGGCGGTGACCTCACTGGCCCTATCGCTGGCAAGCCAGCTCCCACAGGGTCCGCGGTGCATGCAATCCCTGTGGGAGCTGGCTTGCCAGCGATGAGGCCATCAGCAACACCCAAGCTCCTTCAGGTACGCCCAAGGATAGATCCCCCGCTCATGCCCATCGCTGAACACCAGCTGGATACCATAGCCCTGCCCTTCGATCCGCTCCACCCGCACCGTGTCGGCAACCAGGTCGATGCGCCCACCCAGCCGCCCCGCTCGACATTGCGAACACGGACACGCGCCGCGCAGCCGGGCATGGCCGATCACCTGCTCGCCGTCATCCCATTGCAGGACCAGCTCGCCATGCTCGCGCCGGTTGCGCACGCCCCGAGGCACGGTCACTGCAACTGCACCAGGGCAATGCGCACGGCCTTGCGCACCTCGGGATCGCCGTCCGCCTCGGCGGCGCGCAATGCCGGCAAGGCCGCCGCATCGCCCAGCTCGCCGAGCGCCAGCGCCGCTTCCTTGCGCAGGTTGGCGATGCCATGGCCCAGCAATTCGGCCAGACCCGCCAGCGCCGGACGATGCCGCAACCGCCCGAGGGACCGCGCCGCACGCAGGCGTACTTGCCAGTAACCGTCCTGCAAAGCGTCAATCAACGCCGGACCGGCCGCCTCGTGGCCGACCTTGCCCAGCGTGGTGGCCGCTTCCTCGCGCACCTGCCAGGCCTCGTCCCGCAATGCGGCAGTCAGCGCAGCCAGCACGGCGCTGTCTCGGGCCAGTCCCAGGGCGCCAATAGCGGCACGACGCACCTCGGTATCCGGCTCCTCGGCCGCCAGTCGCGCCAGCGCCGGCAATGCCGGCTCATGCTTGAGCCAGCCGAGAATCCCCACCGCCTCGCGGCGCACCGCAGCCTCCTTGTCTTCCAGCGCCAGCAGCGCAGGCTGCGCCGCATCCTCCAGGCGCAGCTCGCGCAGGGCACGCAAGGCACTGGCGCGGACGAAGGCATCGGTGTGCTTGGCCCACGGCAGGATCAACTGGCCGGCTTCCAGGCTTTTCAGCTCACTGAGACTCTGCGCCGCCGCCAGCCGCACCGGCTCGGCGCTGTCGGCCAGGGCCGCACAGAGCCCCTGCACCACTTCCGGTTCCTCCCAGGCCTCCAGCAGGCGCGCGGCCTCGGCGCGGACCTCCGCCGCCGGGTCCACCAGCAGGGCATCGGTCAGCCATGGCAGGCCGTCCGGGTCTTCCAGGTCGGCGAGGTCGATCAGGGCGATGCGACGCACGGCGGCATCGCTGTCATTCAGGCGCGGCAGCAGTTCGAGAATGTCGGGGTTGTCGCTGGTTCTGTCGGTCATAGGGCGATCCGTAGCGGTGGATGGTCGCTGTCCGGCAGGCCGAGCGGGGTCAGGCGCGGCAGTTCGCGGCCCTCCTCGTGGCGCAGCAGGGCCAGGCAGTGACGCTTGAGATGGGTGAATTCCGGGCTGGTCAGCAGGCTGGCATGGCGCGGACGGGGAAAGCTCAGGCGCAGGTCCTCGATAAAGCGCCCGGGACGCGGGCTCATCACCAGGATGCGGTCGGCGAGGAACAGCGCCTCGTCGATGTCATGGGTGACGAAGACCACGGTGGTGCGAATGCGCGTCCAGATATCCAGCAGCAGCTCCTGCATGCGCGAGCGGGTCTGCGCGTCGAGGGCGCCGAAGGGCTCGTCCATCAGCAGCAGGCGCGGCCGGTTGATCAGCACCCGGGCGATCTCGGCGCGCTGCTGCATGCCGCCGGACAACTGGCTGGGCCAGCGCCCGGCGAAGTCGGCCAGGCCGACCAGTTGCAGCATGTCCAGCGCCCGGTGCTGCCGCTCGGCCTTGCCCAGGCCCTGCATCTTCAGGCCGAAGGCGACGTTGTCCAGCACGCTGCGCCACGGCAGCAGGGTGTGGTGCTGGAAGACCATGCCCCGCTGCGGCGACGGGCCGTCGACGGCGCGACCATCGACCTGCAGTTCGCCGCCACTGGGCACCAGGTGCCCGGCCAGCGCGCCCAGCAAGGTGGACTTGCCGCAACCGGAGGGCCCGAGGATGCACACGAACTCCCCAGGCTCGACGGTGAAATCCAGCGCCTGTACCGCCTCGAAGGCCTGGGCGCCCTGCCCCAGGCGAATGGACACGCCACGGGCATCGATGCGCCCCGGTTCCGGCGCCTGTTGATAACTCGTCATCAGGACGTCCTCCGCACGCGGTACCAGGGCGTGGCCAGCGCACCGAGGCGCTTGACCAGGGCGCTGCTGCCCATGCCCAGCACGCCGATCAGCAGCATGCCGACAATGATGTCCGGGTAGTTCTGCAAGGTGTAGGACTCCCAGGTGTAGTAGCCGATACCGAACTGCCCGGAGATCATCTCGGCGGTGACCAGGCAGAACCACGAGGTGCCCATGCCGATGGCCAGGCCAGTGACGATGCTCGGCAAGGCGCCCGGCAGCACCACCTCGCGCAGGATCGCCCAGCGCCCGGCGCCGAGGCTGCGCGCCGACGCCACCAGCCGCGGATCCACCGCCTCGACGCCGTGCACGGTGTTGAGCAGCACCGGGAACAGCGCGCCGGTGAAGGTAATGAACACCATGGACAGCTCGGACGACGGGAACATCAGGATCGCCAGCGGAATCCACGCTACCGCCGGGATCGGCCGCAGCACTTCCAGGGGCGGCAGCAGGGTGTCCTCGGCCCAGCGCGAACGGCCGATCAGCAGGCCGAGGCCAACGCCCAGCACCGCCGCCACCACGTAGCCGGAAAACACCCGCGACAGGCTGCTGGCCAGGTGCATGACCAGGGTGCTGGAGGTGAACAGTTGCCAGGCGGCGTCGAGCACCGCCCCCGGTGTCGGTACGTAGGTGAAGGTGAACAGGCCCAGGTCGAGCTTGTGACTCGCCGCGACCTGCCAGAACAACAGGCAGGCCAGCAGCGACGCCACGCGCACGGGCCAGCGAATCAAAGGGCTGGTCATGCGAATGGCCTCCGGTCAGCGCTGGGCGACCAGCTTGCGGCTGGCGTCGACGAAGTCCACGGCCTCGCCGCCATGGGCCTTGGCGTACTGCTCGGCCTGGTCCTTGAGCAGGAAGGCGGACAGCTCACCTTGGCCGTTGCGCACGAACCAGGCCTGGTTGGCCAGCAGCTTGATGCCGCTGTCCGCCGCCTGGGCGTAGATGGCGCGGATGTCCTTGCCCTCCTGCTCCAGCTGGGCCAGGGCGCTCAGCGCGGCTTCCGGCGACGCGTAGTGACGGACCTTGTCCTCGCCGCGCACCCAGATCTGCGCCAGGCGGCTGAAGTCGGTGATCGGCTTGCCGGTCGCGGCGTCGTTGGCCTTGAGGGGCAGCGGCGCGTAGTTGTTCAGCGCGGCGTCGTAGTCCTGGCCGGCCTGCTTGAAGGCGGCGCGGATGTACTGGTCGTCGATGAACTTGTCGGTGTCCAGGCCGCGGTCGGTCTTCTTCAGCAGCTTGAGGGTATCGATGGACGTGGCCACCGCCTTGCGGTACTCGGGCTTCCAGGTCAGGTCACGGGTCTGCAGGCCGAGCGGGCCGTGGAACAGGTAATTGACCTCGGCCTCGATGCCGGTGACTTTCTCGATCAGCTCGCTGTACTTCTCCGGCTCGGCGGCGATCAGGCGGTCGGCCTCCAGGCTGGCGCGCAGGTAGGCGGTGACCACTTCCGGGTACTTCTTCGCATAGTCGGCATCGACCAATGCGCCGTGGAAGGTCGGTGCGTTGGCCTGGGCACCGTCGTAGATCTTGCGGGCGAAGCCGCGGTTGGGGAACAGCTCGGCGAACGGCACGAAGTCGGCGTGGGCTTCGATGCGGTTGCTGCGCAGGGCGGAACCGGCGATTTCCGGGGCCTGGGCAATGATCTTCACGTCTTTCTGCGGGTCCCAGCCCTGGGCGGCGATGGCGCGCAGGAGCATGCCGTGGGCGGTGGAGGCGAAGGGCACGGAGATGGTCTTGCCCTTGAGTTCGGCCAGGGACTGCACGCTGGAGGCCGCCGGCACCACGATGCCGTTGCCGCTGCCGTGCACGCTGCCGGACAGCACGCTGATGAACAGGCTGCGCTTGCCGGCGTCGAGGTGGGCGACGCCGTTGAACGAGCCGGGGAAGTCGGCCATGGCGCCGAAGTCCAGCTTGCCGGCGACCATCTCGTTGGTCAGCGGGGCGCCGCTGGTGAAGTTCTTCCATTCGATCTCGTATTTGGCGTCCTTGTACTTGCCGTCGTGGGGCAGGTACTTGTCGAGCAGGCCCAGCTCGCGGATGAGCAGGCCGCCGGTGGCGCAGTTGATGGTGGTGTCCTGGGTGCCGATGGCGACGCGGATGGTTTCGGCACTGGCGTTGAGGCTGGCGATCGCCAGCGCGAGGCCGGCCACGGTGGTTGCAAGGCGCATGGGTGTTTCCCCTCGAATCGTTAAGTATTGGAATCGTCTCCGCCACCGGGCTGGGTGGTGGGAAACGAGGGGCATCGGGATGGGCGTCCGGTGGTTCGGCCGGATGGCGTGTTGCTGGGTGTCGGTGGCTCAGCGCAGCAGGTAGGGGATCTCTACCTTGACCGCGCCGGTGGGGCAGTCTTTTTCGCAGGGCATGCAGTACCAGCATTCGTCGAAGGCCATGTAGGCCTTCTGGGTCGCCGGGTTGATCGCCAGGAGGTCCATGGGGCAGACCTCGACGCAGACGGTGCAGCCTTTTTCGGCGATGCACTTGTCTTCGTCGATGGTGACCGGGGCGCTGCTGCGGAAGAAGATGTCCTGGGCTTGATAGGCCATTTCACGGAGTCCTTGGAGCCTGTGGCTCTCTTTATCTGTGGCTGACAATTTGTGGTGTTCTTGATGGCCTCATCGCTGGCAAGCCAGCTCCCACAGGATTCGCGTCGCATCCGCTCCCTGTGATCTACCTTGCAACTGTTCCAGAGAGCGGCGCGGTCCCTGTGGGAGCTGGCTTGCCAGCGATGAGGCCCGCAAGACCACTGCAAAATCAGGCGGCGTCTACCCGGACGCGCAGGCGCTCGTAGGCCGTCTGCTCATCGGCATCCAGTGCGATCAGGTATGGCTCGACCGGTTTCTTGAAACTGGTCATCTCACCGTTCTCGTCCTTCTTCAGATGGCAATGGCAGAACCACTCACCATCATTGCGCTCCGGGAAATCCACCCGGTGGTGATACAACCCCCACCGGCTCTCCTCCCGGAACAACGAAGCCCGCGCCGCCATCTCGGCACAGTCGCGGATCACCGCCACCTCCATCGCCCGCATCAGCTCATGGGGGTTGTGCGCCTTCATCTGCGCCAGGTCGCGCTCGATCTCGGCGAAGCGGGCCAGGCCGATTTCCATCTTCTTGGTCACCTTGGGCGGCTGCAGGTAGTCGTTGACCATGCGCCGCAGCTTGTACTCGACCTGCGCCGGCGGCAGGCCGTGCTCGCGATTCAGCGGCGCGAACACCCGCGCCTTCTCGCGCTCGACCTGGGCCTCGTCGACCTCGGCGAAGTCACGCTGCGCCACGTAGTGCGCCGCATTGATCCCGGCGAACCAGCCATAGGTGAACGCCCCGAGCATGTAGTTGTGCGGCACCGCGGCCATGTCCCCGGCGGCATACAGCCCCTTGACGCTGGTCTCGGCCTTCTCGTTGACCCACACCCCGGACGCCGAATGTCCCGAGCAGAAGCCGATCTCGGAGATATGCATTTCCACCATGTGCTGGCGGTAGTCGGTGCCGCGGTTGGCGTGGAACTGCCCGCGGCTGGGGCGCTCGTTGCTGTGCAGGATCTCCTCGATGTTCTGGATGGTTTCCTCGGCCAGGTGATCCAGCTTGAGGAACACCGGCCCGTTGCCGCCCTCCAGCTCCTGGTGGAACTCCCACATCATCTGTCCGCTCCAGTAGTCGCACTCGATGAAGCGCTCGCCCTTGCTGTTGGCGGTGTAGCCGCCCAGCGGGCCGGTGACGTAGGCGCAGGCCGGGCCGTTGTAGTCCTTGATCAGCGGGTTGATCTGGAAGCATTCGAGGTTCGCCAGCTCAGCCCCGGCGTGATAGGCCATGGCGTAGCCGTCGCCGGCGTTAGTCGGGTTCTCGTAGGTGCCCATCAGGTAGCCCGACGACGGCAGACCCAGGCGGCCGGCGGCGCCGCAGGCGAGGATCACCGCCTTGGCGCGGATCACGCGGAATTCGCCGCTGCGGCAATCGAAGCCCAGCACCCCGGCAGCGGCGCCTTCGCCATCCAGCAGCACGCGGGTGCAGACCATGCGGTTGCTGATCTCGACCCGGGCGCGCTTGAGCTGGCGGTACAGGACCTTCTTGATGTCGTGCCCTTCCGGCATCGGCAGCACGTAGGCGCCCATGTGGTGGACCTTCTTCACCGCGTAGTCGCCGGTCTCGTCCTTCTCGAACTTCACGCCCCAGCGGTCGAGCTGCTCGATGGTCTCGAAACTGTGGGTGGCATAGGCATGCACCGCGGCCTGGTTGACGATGCCGTCGTTGGCCACGGTGATTTCCTTGGTGTACTGCTCCGGCGTGGCGTGGCCGGGAATGATCGCGTTGTTCAGGCCGTCCATGCCCATGCTGATGGCGCCGCTGCGCTTGACGTTGGCCTTGTCCAGCAGCAGCACGCGCAGGCTCTTGTCCTGCTCCTTGGCCTTGATCGCGGCCATGGGCCCGGCGGTGCCGCCGCCGATGATGACGATGTCGTAGTCCTGGGTCGTGATGCTCATGCCTGGGGCCCCTTCTGCCGGTCGATGCGCAGGCGATACTGGAAGGCGTCGCCGCGGTAATAGAGGTGTTCGAAGTCCAGCGGCGTGCCGTCGGCGGCGTGGGTCAGGCGCTCGATGCGCATGATCGGCGAGCCTTCTTCCACGTCCAGGGCCTGGGTCAGGTCGCTGTCGGCCAGCACCGCGTCGATGGCCAGGTCGGCGTGGCCAAGGGCGATGCCGCAGTCGTTTTCCAGGACCAGGAAGATGTCGCGGGTCACCAGGTCGGCCTTCTCCAGTTTTTCGCCGATGGCCTGGGGCAGCCAGGTCAGTTCCAGCGACACCGGCTCGCGATTGATCAGGCGCACGCGGCGGATCTCGGTGACCGGCGCCCCCTCCTCGATCTGCAGGCGTGCCGCCACCAGGGCGCTGGCCGGCACATGACGCAGGCTGCGCAGGCGGTTGATCACCTCGTAGCCCATTTGCGTCATCGACTCGGCCAGGCCCTGCAAGGTGCTGACGTTCTGGAACGCCTTGGGCTTGGCGACGAAGGTGCCCTTGCCGTGGATCTTGAAGATCAGCCCCTCTTTCTGCAGATCCCCCAGCGCCTGGCGCACGGTGATGCGGCTGACCTCGAAAGCCTTGCCCAGCTCGTTCTCCGAGGGCATGCGGCTGTGCGGCGGATAGGTGCCATCAAGGATGCGCTCGCGCAGCAATTCCTTGAGCTGGGAGTAGAGCGGTACCGGGGACAGGGGGAGCAGTTCGGCCATGGTTCTCTTCACTGGGTGACTTGTTATAACAAGTTGTGACGAGAGATTAGGCGATCTAACGGAAGGCGAGGAAATACCGATATCGAATATGGATAGTCCGCGGTGGCAGGGGGAAAAAGGCCGAAGATCAAGGCGATGGACGCCATACCCCAAGATGGGTATCATGGCGCCCGCGTTGCACTCGTAGCTCAGCTGGATAGAGTACTGCCCTCCGAAGGCAGGGGTCGTGGGTTCGAATCCCGCCGAGTGCGCCACATACGAGAAGGCCCAGGTGAAAACCTGGGCCTTTTTTTGTGCGCTGAGGTTCGGAACCGAGCGATTACGGGGTGATCCGGGGAGCGGGCATCAGTTCGTCCATGCCGGGCTTGGTCAGGTACGGTACCTTACCCGCCGGCACGGATGCGTTACCGACCAGAAAATGCCTTCTGATTCAACGATTCAAAAAGCCGCTCTGCTCGCCCTGCCGAAATACTTACCGACTGGAAAACCTTCTGGAACTTCCAGAAAATACCTGCAAATTCCTTCTGAAGCGCCAGGCTCGGAAAAATGGCAGTAGTCTCCTCAAACTTGGCCTTTGAAATATTCAACATCGACCCACTTGTACCCGTCGCCTGCGACGTGAGGACTTCCTTGAATCTTGGCTGCCAGAGCAAATAATTCAAAAACTCGGGAAGCAGCTGCTTTTGATCCGTTTTAATCAGCCACAACTTGTCTGGTAAAAATACATTATCGAAATCAGACCCGACAATGCAGGTAGCAGCCACCAACTCCCTGGTATTGGCCCGACTGAAAAGCAAGTCTCCTTTTCGAGGAAATATCAGGATTTTTCCTTCGGGAATGCTCTCCGGATCGACTTTCTTGTTTTCTGCAGGTTTGAAAGTCCCAGTAGTAACCGAGCTTATTTTAAGAACCCCCAACCCATCGGGTTGGCAAGGCACATTCTCTCCAACAGCACTCCAGCCAGACTTGATTGATTCCAATCCACTAGAGATTTCCTTCCGAGGCCAATTCTTCGGATTAGCCACTGGCTCGCCAAACATATCCAGAAACACCGAATTCAGGAAGTCATCAGCAAGCTCGATAACTTTTCGGCGTTTTTGGAGAATGGTATCAGCCTTGTCAAGAATGGCCGCAATACGTTTTTGCTCCGCCAGGGGAGGCAGGGGAATTTCAAACTCCTCGACAATTTTCTTTGAAACTTCTTTAAAAGTTGCACCATTGCCAAGTGCCTGCAGGCGAGCAGAACTGTGCCTCATACAGTAGTACAGATAAAGCCCGTCTACCAAAGGGCCTGGAACCAGGCTCTTGAAGCCTTGGTTTGTACAAAGCTCCCTGCCAGAGATCGCCACATTGCCAATCGGTGCACGCGACGTTACCAGAACACTTCCTTTTGGAAGAATCGACGTCGAGCAACTCTTGTAACCAGCATCTGATATGTATTCAGGTGCATCATCCAGAACCGGCCCCGTCAAGCAAGAAACATCTTTCGGGGTGACCCACGGCACATCACGACTGCTCCAGTACTCTGGCACTTCACGTCTTGGAGTGGCCCCGCCTACAACCTCGCAACAGTCTTTCAACTTTACCAGCGGCCAGCTCACAACATCCCCTCCAAGTCGTCCAGCTCTGTCAGAATTTCACGCTCCAGCTCTCTAAGCTTCTGCAGAATCACCTTGGGGTCGCCATGTTCCCGGTGCTGATGCACTATTTCCTTGTATCGGTTTATAGACAGATCGTATTTTTTAGCGGCTATATCTTCAGCCGATACGACAAACGCGCTCTTGGTCTTGTCGCCGAACACAGCAGCGATGGTATTACCGCTGACATCGCCCTCGACCAGTTGCCGGTATTTTTTCCACTGCGCGATAGCGTCCGGCAAATCATTGCTGCCTTCGCCTTTCAGTTCGATGCGCTTGTCATCCAGCGAGTAACCATCGGCCTGCAGGTCGTAGAACCAGACCCTTTCGGTGGTGCCGCCCTTGGCGAACATCAGGATGGCGGTGCTGACTCCCGCGTAGGGCCTGAACACCCCGCTTGGCAGACTGATGACACCTTCAAGCTGGTTGTTGTCGAGCAACTCCTCGCGCAACTGCTGATGTGCCTTGCTGCCACCAAACAACACCCCATCCGGCACAATCACCGCAGCCCGCCCACCCAGTTTCAGCGAGCGCAGGATATGCGCGACGAACAGCAACTCGGTCTTCTTGGTCTTCACCATCTCGGTCAGGCGAGGATTGACGTTGCTATCGTCCAGGCTGCCCTTGAATGGCGGGTTGGCGAGGACCACATCGAAGAAGTTCTCCTGCTGCTGCGGATACTTTTCGAGGATGTCCTTGTTCAGCGTGTCCAGGTAATGGATGTTCGCGCCGTTCACCCCGTGCAGCATCATGTTCATGCTGGACACCCGCAACATGGTGGTGTCGAAGTCGAAGCCCCAGAACATGTGCTTGTTGATGTGCTCGCGATAGGGCTCCAGCAGGTCGCCGCTGTAGTGCAGGTTGCCATCCTCGTCGGTGAAGATGCCGGCGTCGCTGGAATGCACCTGGTTCAGGTACTCCATGGTCCGGGCAAGGAAACCGGCGGTACCGCAGGATGGGTCGCAGATGACGTCGCTCGGCTGCGGCGCGATCAGCTCGATCATCGCGTCGATGATATGCCGCGGGGTACGGAACTGGCCGTTGATCCCCGCAGTGGTGAGCTTGCTCAGCAGGTACTCGTAGATATCACCCTTGACGTCGCTCTGGGTCAGCGGCAGGGCGTTGACCATCTCGACGGCAGAGGTCAGTACTGCCTCGTTCTTGATCTCGAGATCGGCGTCCTGCATGTATTCGCCGATATGGCCCAGCGCTCCCAGGGCACTGCCCTCCGCACCCAGCCCATCCGCAGCATCCGACTGCTTGCCCAGCGTGGCGAAGAACGGATAGACCTTCTGCTTGAGATGCTTGTGCAGCTCGCTGCCGCCCAGGTTGTGGAAGTTCTTCCAGCGCAGCAGCTGGCCTTCCGGCGTATCGGGGAACAAGCGGTCGAAAGACTTGCCGGTGCGCCTGGCCTTGCGCTCCGCCAGGTCTTCCTGCATGTCGAGCATGCGCGCGAACATCAGGTAGCTGATCTGCTCGATCACGGTCAGCGGGTTGGTGATACCGCCAGTCCAGAATTTCTCCCAGAGCTTGTCGATATCGTTGCGAAGTTTGCCGGTGAGCATCAGTTCATCTCGTGTTCGGTTTCAGTATCAATGTCGGTTTCGGCTAGCAGGCTTTCGTCGTTGGCGCTGTCGTTCAGCGTCTCGATGTCTTGCACTGCAGGAATGAAGTCGATTTCCAGTGCGGCCTTGTCGACGAAATAGGCAGGGAGCTGAGCCTTGATGGCCGGTGCGAGATTCTTGAACTCTCCCACCTGCTTGACCAGGTTGCCCTTGCCGCTGACCAGTTGCCCTTCGGCCTTGACGTAGGCATCGGTAGCGGTTTCCAGGCCCTTCTTGATCTTCTCGAAGCTGCCAAGGAAGGTATTGAGCTTCTTGAATACCGTCTCCGCCCGGTTGGCCAGCGCGGCAGTGTGCTTGTTCTGGTCCTCGTAACGCCAGAGCTGGCGAACGATATTGAGGCTGGTCAGCAGGGTCGTCGGCGTGGCTACCAGCACATTGTTCTCGATGGCCTGCTGAAAGAGGGTCTCGTCAGCCTTGAGCGCCTCGACGAACGCGGACTCGATGGGAATGAACATGAACACCATATCGGGTGAGTTCAGCCCCGGCAGCTTGTAGTAGTCGCGGTCAGCCAGCTCGCGGATACGCGCAGCGACGGCCTGGACATGCTCTTTCAGCGCCACGGCACGCTCGCGTTCATCCTCGGCGTTGACGAAGCGGGTGTAGGCGTTGAGCGATACCTTGGCATCGATGATCAGGTGCTTGTCTTGCGGCAGGTAAACCACGGCATCGGGGCGCTGGCGACCTTCTTCCGTGGTAATGCTGACCTCACGCTTGTAGTCCTTGCCCAACTCCAGCCCGGAACGATCCAGCACGTTCTCCAGCACCAGCTCACCCCAGTTGCCCTGAAGCTTTTTCTGCCCACGCAACGCGGTGGACAGCTCGTGGGCTTCGGTGGTGATTTGCTGGTTCAGCGCCTTGAGCGATTCCAGTTCCTTGCGCAGCTCGCCCTGCTGGGTGGTTTCGCGGTGATGGATCTCCTGCACCTCGCGCTTGAAACTGTCGATGGATTGCTGGAAGGGCGTCATCACTGCATTCAGGCTGAGCTTGCTGTTCTCCTGAAGAGCCTGGGCCTTCGCCTCCAGGATCTCGTTGGAAAGCAGCTTGAACTGTTCGCCCAGGCTGTTTTTCTGCTGTTCGAAACTGGCGAGCTCACGAGCATGACTGGACTGCCGCTCCTCCATCTCGGTGCTGAGCCTGATGTAGTCGCTGCTCAATGTGGCAAAGCGGGTCTGGAGTTCTTCATAGCGTTCGGCAGCGGAGACTTGCTGGGCCTTGACGGTCGCTTGCTCGGCCCCCAGGCGCTCGCGCAGCTCGGCGATCTGTCTCTGCAGCCCCTGCCCTTCCGTATGCGTGGCCTGCAGGCGCGTGGCGGTTTCGTGATGCTCCCGGCTGCTCTCCTCCAGCTTTTGCTGCAACCGGAGGACGGCAGCCTTGCTGTCCTGCTGCTCTGCGGCCAGGCGCTCCAGGTTGTCTGCCGATGACTGGAGTTGCGCGCTCAGGCGACCTTCCGCGACCTGCAGTTCCTGACTGCGCAGCTGTGCTGCCTTGAGCTGCTCGCCCAGGTCGGCCTGTGCCCCAGCCGCCAACGCTTGCGCCTGCTCGGCCTGCTCAAGCCGGGCAGCCAGCTGACTGGCTTGCCGCCCCTGACGCAAGGCTGCGGCCAGATACCCCAGCAATGCGCCGAACACCGCGAGCACTGCACAGATGACAACGATGTCCGTAGTCCATTGACTGGGTTGCATGGTCACTCCTGAACGCCAGAAGGCGAGTGGGTCTCACGAAGGTAGGGTTTGAGCACCGCGATCAACTGATCGGCATCGGAGGTCTTGAACACGCCATCGATGCCATCGGGAGACAGTGTGCTGAAGGGGGCGTCGTAGAGCTTTTCGACAACGATGCTGCCGTTCTCCGCGATGTAGTTCTTCAGCAGGTTCATGAAGCTCACCTGCTTGGCGGTAAGCGTTGGGTGAGCGTGGAGGAACTGGGTGAAATGCGCTTCGATGGCCTTGGGGTCCAGGCCGATGATGTCCCGCACGGTCAGGTGAAGCTGCTCCGCGGTTCGCCCGTAGAACTCGTTCAGCGTGTCCAGGGTCACACCCGGATGGCTGGTGAGAATGGTCGACGTGAGGGTCTTCAGTTCCTGCTCGGCGACCGCCTCGCCCCTATGGATCTTCTGCAGGATCGGGTTGGCGGCCAGCATGGCGTCGAGAATTTCCTTGAACCGTTGACGGTACTGCAGGGCCTCGTTGACACCGGCGATGGACACCTTGCGGTCTTCCACCTGGACGTTGTCATCCCGGGTCCTGGTGACGCCAATCCCCTGGCCGACCGTGCCCTGTGTCTGCCGGTACTTCATGATGTCGCGCAATTCCTTGCGGGCATTTTCCAGCCTGGAGATAGCCGGCTGTTGCCAGAAGTCGGCGCTGCGCACCTCGGCAATGAGCGCTGCCTTCAGACGTACGGCCTGGATATTCACGGCCAGCTTGTCCAGTTCGCCGAGCAACACCAGCTTGCCGTCCTCGAAGCCGCTCGATTGCTCCACCAGGCCGCGCTGGATAGCGGCGATCAACTTGTCCAGAGCGGTGGCATGCTTGTCGTGCAGGACCCGGGCACTCATCAGCGGGGCGATGGTTTCGCCCAGCAAATGCTGGGTTCTGCTGTCGAAACGCTGCAGTAGGTCGGTCTGCAGCAATTGGTGCACATTGCGCAGCTCGCGCCTCACCGCGACGCTGGTTTCCGGAAGGTCGGCGATGTCCGCCCGCAGGAGCCCGATGGCAGTGTCGAAGGCTTCGCCATGGCCGAGCCTGAGTGCTGCCTTGGCGAGCTCCAGGCGTGCCTCGAAGGTCGTGCGCAACAGCGACTTGCCGCCGGTATCCTCCGGCTCCTGATACTCCTGCTCGAAGAAGTCGAAGTTGCCGTAGTGGTCGAAGATGCGGAACTCTTCCTTGTCCTTGCCGGGCCCGAACAGGTTGGGGCTCAGGCGCGTACCACGGCCGATCATCTGCCAGAACTTGACCCAGGACTTCACCGGCTTGGCGAACACCAGGTTGACCACTTCCGGCACATCGATACCGGTATCGAGCATGTCTACCGAGATGGCAATCCGGAAGCTGTTGTCCGGCTTCTTGAATTCGGTGATCAGCGTGTCCACGTGGGCTATCTCGTTGTGGATAACCTTGCAGACCTTCGTCCCGTATTGCGGATAGAGCTTGCAGAACAGACGCTCCAGGTGCTCCGCGTGATCCTGGCGTTGCGCGAAGACGATGGTCTTGCCCACCAGGGAGCCGGTTTCATCCTTGATGCCGTTGTCGATCAGGTTCTCCAGGATAATCCTGTCGGTGTCCTCGCTGAAGATCCTGCGACCGATATCCTTGCCGGCAATGGTGGTGCGCCTGGCCTCCTCTTCGCCAAGATCCTCTTCGAGCTGACGCTTCTGCTGGTCGCTCAGCTGCCGGTAATGAATGCCGTCGCGCAGGAAATCAGTGGTCAGGTCCTTGACCCGGAACGGCACCAGATAAGGCGGCACGTTGTTGATGGCCGCATCCAGACCGAACTCGAAGGTGGGATCGGTGGTTTCGCAATCGAAGATATCGAAGGTATTGCGGCTGATGAACTTCACCGGCGTCGCGGTGAGACCGACCTGCAAGGCATCGAAGTAATCGAACAGGTCGCGGTATTTGTTGTAGATGCTGCGATGACTCTCGTCGGCGATGATCAGGTCGAAGAAGCCCACGTCCAACTGGGCAAAGCGGTTCATCATGCCCGGATAGGTCGCGATGTAGATGCGCGCGGTCTGGTCCACGCGGGAGCTCTTGCCGATCACGCAGCGCGGCGCATCGGGCAGGTTCTTCCTGAAGGCATCATCGGCCTGGACCCGAAGCTCCTTGCGGTCACAAAGAAACAGCACGCGCTTGGCCCAGCCGGTACGCAGCAGCAATTCCGCCAGGGCGATGGCGACCCGGGTCTTGCCGGTGCCGGTGGCCTGAATGATCAGGGCCTTGCGCCGCTGCTTCTGAAAATGCGCGGCAACGGTCTTGATCGCTTCGATCTGGTAAGGGCGGTCGGCAATCTTCAGATCGGGATTGTGCTGTTCCAGTTCGGCAACCCGGTACTGCCGCTGGTAGGCCAGGTATTCGAGGCTGCTCTTGCTGTAGAACCCGTACACCGGGCGATAGGTGTTGTACTGCCGGTCATCCCAGATGAAGGTTTCGTAGCCATTGCTGTAGAAGATCACTGGCCGCTGCAGGCCCATGCGCTCGAAGCCGTCGGCATACATGCGTGCCTGCTCACGTCCCGCCTGCAAGCTGACATTGCCGGATTTCTTTGCCTCGACAACGGCCAGTGGCTGGCCGTTGTCGCCCCACAGCACATAGTCGGCACGCCCTTTGCCCGTGGCATTGCCCGGGAAATCGACCTCCACCTCCTGGCCAACCTGCTCGGGATCACTGACATCCCAGCCGGCCTGTACGAGCATGGCGTCGATCAACAGGGCCCGGGTCCTGGCCTCATTCCATTGCAGGCTGTCAGCGACCTTCTGACTCTGTTGCTGACGCTCGTGCTGGTCGGCTTCGGCAGGCGGATCGAGCTTGTCGAGATTGCGCGTGCGTTCCTGCTCCAGCTTGTCCATGACCCGTTGCAGCGCTTCCTGCTGCTGGTTGAGTTCCTTCTCGTAGCTGGAGACAGTCTTCTGCAACCGGGCCAGCATGGCAGCCGGATCAGGCACCTCGGCAAATTGCGGAATCTCGACCTGCACGGCGCGGTAGTACTTGATAGCCATGTACATGGCCAACTGGTGGGCCGTCTTCAGTGCCAGCTGGGCATTGCGCAGATCGCCCTCCGCACCATGGGCGGTGTCGTTGCCCTGGATGCGCAGAAAATTGATCTGGTGAACCAGAGGCTTGCTGACGCAATCGACGAACACCGGGCTTTTCACCAGGTCGTAGAAAGTCGACTGCGGCATGCGCGGCAGTGCCTCTTCCTTGTAGATGGATTTGGTCAGTTCCTCGGCAAAGCTGCGCAAGCGAGTGAGTGCGCTGCCCGGATCGATATGCAACACGGCCTCGGCCAGGCCAGCCAGGTTTGCCAGCAACTCGTTGCCGGCGCGAAGGAACTCGAAGTTTACTGATTTCATGTAGGCGATTCTGTCCATGACGATCCTTCAGCGAGGACCGTGCCAAGTTTTTAGTCGATACCGTACTTGCTCATCCAGTTGCTCAAGGTCTGCTGGCTCTTGAGACCCAGCAGGGTCGCTGCACGGGTCTTGTTACGCGCCGTGACCCGCAGCGCCTCAGACATGTAGCGTCGCGCCACGCAAGAAATTACTTCTTGCAAATCAACACCTTGCGAAACATCCGGGAGGCTCTGGTCTTGCCGGCCCTGGGGTATCTGAAAGAGCGCCTGTTCGATATCGGCTGCACTTATCACATCACTGGAACACCAGAGCGCCGCTCGCAACAAAGTGGACTGCAGCTCACGCACGTTGCCCGTCCACCGGTGGCGAAGAATAAGTTTCTTTGCTTCGGCGGAAACTTTCTTACCCTTCAGGGTTTCATCCTGATCGGTGATGCCTTTCAACAGAGTGTCGGCTAATAACAGCAGGTCCCCTTCCCGCTCTCGCAATGGCGGCAAATGCAGAACGCCTACGGCAATGCGGTAGAAAAGGTCTTCGCGAAAGCCTTCTTCAGCGACCGCCTGCATGAGATTGCGATGGGTAGCGGTGATCAGGCGCACGTTGACCCTGATGTCCCGACTTCCACCGACCGGCGTGACCACCCCCTCCTGCAACACACGCAGCAGACGTACCTGGGCATCCGCTCCGAGCTCACCGAACTCATCGAGGAACAGTGTTCCGCCATGCGCTTGTTCGAAAACACCGGCCCGGTTTGCAACGGCTCCGGTAAAGGCGCCCTTGCAGTGACCGAACAATGTCGAGTCAATCAACTCGGAGGGAATCGCGCCGCAGTTGAGCGCGATGAAAGGCTGGGACGAACGCGGGCCGGCATTGTGAATCGCCCTGGCGAAAAGCTCTTTCCCCGTTCCTGTCTCGCCATAGATCAATACCGGAACGTGCTTCTGCGCCAGGACCTGCGCCTGGAACTTCAAGGTCAGCATGCGCTCGCTTTGCGTGATGATGCTGTCGAAGGCCGCTTTCGCCGGAGCCTGTCCATCGGCCAGTTGCAGCAACTTGTCGTCCGGGATGGTGTTGGCCGCTGGTACATACTCTGCCGCGATCTCGAATGGCACCACGACCTCCTGCACACCCTGCTCCAGGGACGACTGATAGAAGGTCGCGGGATAACGTGTCTTGCCGAGCAGTATCCAGATGGCCTGCATGGCAGGCGTTCCGGGGCTCAGCAAGATGGAGAGATCAACTGCGCAAGAGGAGAGGCGCTGCAGATGCGCCTGCGCGACCTCGTAGATGTCCGGGAAGTGGACCGGGGAACTCAACGACACATAGTGAGGCTCGATAACGAGACCAATGCCGATGCTCGATTCGAGCCATTCAAGATAAGGTTCAACGCGTTCGGCCGGGTACGAACACAACAGCACCAGGCGATCGAAGGCAAGCGCTCGCAACGTGGACAGGATGGGACCGATCTCGCCACCGTCCGGGGCCTTGAGGTCATTTCCTCCCACCCAGCAAATCAACGTGCGTTGCTGCTTCGACACTGTCCTTGTACTCCCGACTCTCATTACCGATTGGCCCCAACCCGGCAACATCGCGCTGCAATTCAGAGTACGGATAGTAAACTATTGAATCAATTTGAGTCGGCAAACAGTGTCTTCTGGCCATCACCTGCAGGAGCGCTCACCCCTTCACCAACCGCGTATCCAAGCCGAACCGCTCCTGGCTCACCAAGCGATACTTCCCCTGCGCCAACTCGCAACTCACCAGCAGGTTCCACGAATGCCGGGCAACCACCGACGGCATCAGCACGAACGGATGTTCCGCGAGCAAGGCATCCGCGAACTTCTGCTGGTTGGGCGACGCTGCCGCCCCGCTCAGCCAGTTCGGATTGGGCACGTCTTCGGGCTGCACCACCTTGATCAGGCTCTGGTCGAGCACTTCGAAGCAGGTCAGCACGTGCCGGACCGTATCCAGTGCGTCGAAACCGATATGCACGGCCACTTCGAGGATGGCCGTCGAGGGGTCCGCCGAGGCGTACACCACGTTCCGGCCTGGCGGGTTCCAGCGGCCGCCGAGCCGGTGGGCACCGATGCCGCTGTCCCAGGTGTCCTTGTAGACCTCGCGATCGAGGCGCCATGCCTGCCAGGTGCCGGACCAGGGCAATGGATTCACTGGTAGACCCCGTATTCGATGCGTTCCAGGTAATCCTCGACGGCCTGGAACCCGACCGGGTTGTCGATGACGTCCAGCGGCACCTCGCCGCCCAGGTACTGGCACGGGCGCCCCAGCCACTCTTCCGCCAGCCGCAGCGAGCCGAACACCTTGATCGCATGCTCCAGCACCTTGGCGAACTGGAATGCCACGGCGCTCTGCTGGGCATTCAGGTGCGCGTCCTGCTTGCTGCCCTGGCGTTGCAGGGTGCGGATGGACTTGCCGACGATGCGGCTCATGATCTTCCTGGTCGAATACAACTCGGACAGTGCAAGCATCGCCTGCACGTCCTTCAGGTCGAAGCCTTCGGCGGTGAGGCGGTAGATCATGACAGGACTGAGCAGGCCTGCGTCCTCGCGAAGCAGGTACTCCGTGGGTTTGCGGGCGGGGCTGAACGACTTGCGGGCACGGCTGCCGGCGGAAATCATGGTGCACCTCCTGATGCGACAAGTGACGCGATCATAGCGCCATTTGACACACCACGCATTCGCGTCGGCCTAACGGTCTTGATTGTCCACTCCCAAGCGACAGTCATACCGTTTTCAGCCGATTTATCCTTTTTCGAGAGCTGAGTAATCTGGCCTCACTTAGCGACAACAACCCAACACTCTCTCGAACAAAAGGATTTCCACCATGACCAACGCCACTTACAACCGCCTGAACAAAGACGACGCCGTAGTCCTGCTGGTCGACCACCAGACCGGCCTGATTTCCCTGGTGCAGGACTTCTCGCCGAACGAGTTCAAGAACAACGTGCTGGCGCTGGC
>JAIRVG010000097.1 GCA_031253995.1 Paucimonas sp.
TCAGGTTTTACGACGGCTTCGCCGCCGATCGCGGATGAATCCGCTCCCACGCCGACTGCGGCGCACTTGCAGTCTAGTTCTCTGCGCGACAGCGCAGCCCGGCGGGTTGGGTGAACTCCTACGGGATGCGCGACCTTTAAATTCCATAAAAGAATTAATAAATGAAAATTAATTATTTCTGGTTCTATAGGTAAGTCCGTAGTCTCAGCCCATGCCCAAGGCCTCAGACAAGGAACATCCCATGAGCCAAGCCGCCGCTACGGTCATCGACTTCACCCTCCACCGCAAACGCAAGCAGGCCCAGCAACAAGGCCGCCTGCTCTGGGCGATGTACGCGCAACAGGCCGGCTTCGCCACGCAACCCGCGAGTGTCGCCGCCACCGCGGCAAAAGCCCCGCGCCACGCGTGAGGCCATCATGAACCTGCCCACCGGTTTCCTCGTCACCTCCGACGAGCCGCCGCTAAGCCTGCCGCAAGCCGGCCTCGAAGACGACGGCATCGGCCAGCGCGTCGCCAGCAACCTGCAACGCCTGCGCGGCAAGCGCCAGTTGTCCCTGGACGCCCTGGCCCGGGCCAGCGGCGTCAGTCGGGCGATGCTGGCGCAGATCGAATCGGGGCGCAGCGTGCCGTCGATCCGCGTGCTGTGCAAGATCGCCCGCGGCCTGAAGGTCTCGGTGGCAGCCTTTCTCGATGACGATGGCTGCGCCGGCGTGACCGTCCTGCCCGCCCGCCAGAGCAAACGCCTGGTCAGTGGCAGCGGCAGCTTCGTCAGCCGTGCGCTGTATCCGGTGGATGCACCGCAGCGAGCGGAGTTCTATGAGTTGCGGGTCAGCCCGCTGGGGGAGGAACACTCCGCAGGACATGGGCCCGGGGTGCGGGAGAACCTGGTGGTGGCCCAAGGCGCGCTGGAGATCAGCGTGAACGAGGAGAGATTCTTGCTGGCGACCGGCGATTCGATCGTGTTCTACGCCGACCAGCCCCACTGCTACCGGAATCCGGTGGACAGCGAGGCGGTGGCGTACCTGGTGGTCACCCACCCGGAATGAAGCCGCGCTGAATCAGCAGGTGCAGCACATCATCGGCATGCCGTTGCAGCTCATCATCATCGGCATGCTGCAGTCGTTCATCATCTTCATCATCAGCATGCAGCAGTTGTTCATCATCTCCATGCTCATGCCTGCCATCGGCATCATCTTGCAGGTCATGCAATCGACCATCAGGTTGCATTCCATCATGCATTTCATCATCGGCATCATCATGCCGTTCATGGGCATGGGCATGCTCATGGCGTTCATGCCCATCATCATCAGGTTGCCGCACTGCATCATCATCGGCATGCCGCAGTTCATCATCATCTGCATCATCTGCGCGTTGTTGCGGAACATCGCCATGTCCATGCCCGCGGCCGGCTTCATGGTGCAGAGCATGCCATCCCCGACCATTTCGCAGGTCATGGTGGCCATCATCATCGGCATGCCGGCCATGGGCATCATCGGCATGGCGGCGGTCATGTTCATCGGCATCTGCATTGCGTTCATCATGGTGAAATCCTTGTTCAAGGTGACGAGAGGAGATGGGGGCGGATTCTAGGGATCGCCGACGCAGCGGCAAGATGGCGGGAAAACAGCGGCCAGGGCCGTGATCATCGGTGGCCGGACGGCTCGGGCATTGCCGGCGGATGCAATCGCGTCGGTATGACAATCATCACGGAGTCACCACACTTGCTGGCTGCGAAACCGACGTTATGGATATCGCTGAAAGCTCCATGCTCATAACCTGCATGCATATTCGATCTAAGCCTCCAGGAAATAACTAGACTCAACGCTCCACCTTCTGGAGCCAGCCATCATGACCCCGAAAAACACCATCTGCCTCTGGTTCGCCGGCGACGCCCTCGACGCCGCCACCTTCTACGCCAAGACCTTCCCCGACAGCCAGGTCATCGCCGCCCACCCCGCCCCCGGCGACTATCCCTCCGGCAAGCAGGGCGACATCATCACCGTACAGTTCACCGTCATGGGCCTGCCCTGCCTGGGCCTCAACGGCGGGCCGGTGTTCCAGCACAACGAGGCCTTCTCCTTCCAGGTCGCCACCGACGACCAGGCCGAGACCGACCGCTACTGGAACGCGATCATCGACAACGGCGGCGAGGCCAATGTCTGCGGCTGGTGCAAGGACAAATGGGGCATCTCCTGGCAGATCACCCCGCGCGTCCTCACCGAGGCCATCACCCACCCCGACCCGGCCAAGGCCAAGCGCGCCTTCGAGGCAATGATGCAGATGGGCAAGATCGATATCGCCGGGATCGAGGCGGCGCTGAAGGATTAGGCAAGAACAGGGTCGAATCGGGTTACCGATGCCCCACCCTGCTCGCCGAAGATGGAACGGTCTTCCACCGCTTCGAGGAATGCCCCATGCAAGTCATCGCCTATGGCGCCCATGCCAGCGACCAGCCACTGGAACCGCTGACCATCACCCGCCGCGACGTCGGCGCCCACGATGTGCGGATCGACATCGCCTACTGCGGCGTCTGCCACTCCGACCTGCACCAGGTGCGCGCGGAATGGGAAGGCACTCGGTTCCCCTGCGTTCCCGGCCATGAAATCGTCGGCCGGGTCGCCAGCATCGGCGGCCATGTCAGTGGTTTCAAGGTCGGCGACCTGGTCGGTGTCGGCTGCATCGTCGACAGTTGCAAGCACTGCGCCGACTGTGACGAAGGCCTGGAAAACTACTGCGACGGCATGATCGGCACCTACAACTTCCCGACCCCTGACGCCCCCGGCTGGACCCTGGGTGGCTATTCCCAGCAGATCGTCGTGCATGAGCGCTATGTGCTGCGCATCAAGCATCCCGTGTCGCAACTGGCGGCAGTGGCACCGCTGCTCTGCGCCGGGATCACCACGTATTCGCCGCTGCGCACCTGGGGCGCCGGGCCGGGCAAGAAGGTCGGGGTGGTCGGCATCGGTGGCCTGGGTCACATGGGCATCAAGCTGGCCCACGCCATGGGCGCCCATGTGGTGGCCTTCACCACCTCGGAGTCCAAGCGCGAAGCGGCGCTGGAACTGGGCGCCGACGAGGTGGTGGTGTCACGCAACCCGCAAGAAATGGCGGCCCACGGCAAGTCCTTCGACCTGATCCTCAACACCGTGGCCGCGCCCCATGACCTGGATGCCTTCCTGGTCCTGCTCAAGCGCGACGGCACCCTGGCCCTGGTCGGCGCGCCGGCCAGCAACCATCCCTCGCCGAACGTGTTCAACCTGATCCTCAAGCGCCGCGCGATTGCCGGCTCGATGATCGGCGGCATCCCGGAAACCCAGGAGATGCTGGATTTCTGTGCCGAGCACGGGATCGTGGCCGATATCGAGCTGATCCGGGCGGATGAGATCAACGAGAGCTACGAGCGGATGCTCAAGGGTGAGGTGAAGTATCGGTTCGTGATCGACAATGGGACGTTGACTGGCTGACAGGTGCTCGCCTTGATAGGTGCAGCGCTCGATCTCAAGGGCGCTACAAGGCTCAAGGCAGGCACTCAGCGCACCGGCAACAACACCCCGAACAGCATGAAGAAACCACCACAGACCTTGTTGAACCGCCGCCCGGTGCGCGCCAGCCATGGCCGCACCCGGTGCGCGGCGTTGACCACCAGGCATTCCACGCAGAACTCCACCGCCGCATAGGTCAGCGCGATCACCGCGGTCTGCACCAGCACATTGCGCTGCGGATCGAGAAACGGCGGGATGAACGCGGTGAACAGCAACAGCGCCTTGGGATTCGACACCGCCGACAGCAGCCCCTGGCGGAACAGCGCGGCATCGCTCGAACGCGCCTGCACCGTCAGGTCCATGCTCATCGGCGCCGCCCGCCACAGGCTGATGCCCAGCCAGATCAGGTACAGGCCACCAAGAATCTTCAACAGGGTAAACAGCGACAGCGACGCCTGGATCAACGCCGCAAGGCCCAGCGCGCACAGGGAAATCATGGCCATGAAGCCCATCACCCCGCCCGCCACGGTGAACAGCGCCCGGCGGTTGCCGTGCAGCGCACCGTGGGTCAGCACCAACAAGGCATTGGGACCTGGCACCACGGCAATGCCGAAGCAGGTGAGGACGAGCAGCAGCCAGGTGTCGAACGACATGAAAAACTCCAGAAGCTTGAACGGAAGACGAATCAGCGCTCGATCATGGCTGTCGCAGGGTGTTTCGGACAGCGCATAATGCGCGAGGCGCGTATTCGTTTAACGAATGGACGCGCCGCTTTCTCTCAGGACATGGAATCCCTCGAATGCTGCACGATATCGTCGTAGAGACCCTGCAACAACTCGCTCGCGTGCTCTTCTACGGCCTGTGTTACGTCATTGGCTGGCCATTTGTGAAGCTGATCACCCTCGGCACCTACCCGCGCAAGCATGGCTGGCTCGACGACAATCGGGACGGGCTGTGGACTTCCTTGCTCGGCTTGGTAATCCTGCTGGTTGGCATCCTCGCCGTGTGCGGGCAGTTCTAGACAGCCCGCCCCACACCCATCCGGCGCACCATCAGTGCCCCCAGCAACAACAGGCCCGAACACACCGCCATCACCACCAGGAAAGCACCGTCGAACGACGTCTTCGCCGCCTCCACCAGCAGTTGGGCCTGCTCCGGCTGCAACTGCTTCGCCGCCAGCAAGGCCTCGTCGAGGCTGTCCTTCACGGTGGCCTCGACGGCGAAGCGCTCCACGCTCATGGTCGCGGTGTACACCGCCGACAGCACGCTACCCAGCAAGGCCACGCCCACCGCGCCGCCGAACTCGTAGCAGACCTCCTCGATGGATGCCGCCATCCCGGCCTGCTCCGCCGGCACGCTGCCCATGATGGTGCTCGATGCCGCCGTGAAGGTAGCGCCGATACCAACGCCCAGGGCCGTCAGCGTAAGCATCTGCACCGCCGTGCTGGCGTCGTGCACCAGCAGGTACAGGCCCATGCCGATCCCCGACAGCAGCAGCCCCGCCGACAGCACGGTCTTCGCGCCCATCCGCGGCAGCGCAAGGCCGGCCAGTGGGCCGGCGACAAAGGCCGCCAGCGGCAGCGGCAGGATGAACAGCGCAGCCTCCAGCGGCGACAGGCCCAGCACCAGCTGCAGGCGCTGGCTGAACACCAGTTCCATGCCGATCAGGGTCGCAGCGGCAATCACCGCCGCCGCCACCGCCGAGGAAAAGGTACGGTTGCGGAAGATCGCGAAGTCGATCAGCGGATGCTCGCTGCGACGCTGGCGACGTACGAACAGCACCGCGAACAGGACACCGATCAGCAATGCCGCCAGAGCCGCCGTCAACGACGCCTCGCGCTTGCCGACTTCCTTGATCGCGTAGGCGAACCCGATCAGGCACACCATCACCTGCAGCGAGCCGACCAGGTCCCACTTGCGCTCGGAGCGCACCACCGACGCCGGCACGTAGCGCCAGGTCATGAGCAGCGCCAGCAGCACCACCGGCACATTGATCAGGAACACCGATCCCCACCAGAAATGCTCCAGCAGAACCCCGCCCACCACCGGCCCCAATGCCGCGCCACCCGAAGCCACGGCGGCCCAGACCCCGATGGCGAAGGCCTGCTCGCGCTCGTCCTCGAAGGTCAGGCGGATGATCGACAGGGTCGCCGGCATCATCATCGCCGCGCCGATGGCCAGCACCGCGCGGGCGCCGATCAGCAGCGTCGAAGTGGGCGAATAGGCCGCCGCCAGCGACGCCAGGCCAAACACCACCAAGCCCCAGACGAACAGCGTGCGATGCCCGAGGCGGTCGCCCAGGGTGCCCATGCCCAGCAGCAGGCCGGCGCAGACCAGCGAGTAGATGTTGATGATCCAGAGCTTTTCCGAGGCGCTGGCCGACAGCGCCTCGGTGAGCATCGGCAGCGCCGTGTAGAGCACGGTCATGTCGATCACGATCAGCAGCAGTGCACTGGACACTACCGCCAGCACCAGCCAGCGCTGGTAGCGTGCCATTCCCGTATCGAGGCTCATGGTTCCCTGTCCTTTTCCACCCAAAAAATCGTGGGGCGGATTTTCCATCGGTGATAGGGTTGAATAAAGATAGGAACCATCGGACATACCGATATGAGCTACTCGACCGAATCCCTAGAAGCCTTCATGCAGGCCGCCAACCTCGGCACATTCAGCGCGGCGGCGCGCAAGCTGGGCAAAAGCCAGTCGACCATCAGCGAGGCCATCGCCCGCCTGGAGATCGACCTGGGCGTTGAACTGTTCGACCGCAGCGCCAAGCTGCCGGTACTGACCGAAGCCGGCCGCGCCCTGCTGCAACGGGCCGAGGACGTGCTGTCCGCCTCGGAACGCCTGCGCCAGGCCGCCGACCTGCTGAATGCCGGGGTGGAGTCGCGCCTGACCCTGGTCATCTCCGATGCCTACGATTCACCGGAATTCCAGGCGCGCCTGCACGTGCTGGGCGAACGCTACCCGGAGCTGGAATTCGAATGCGTGTTCGCCGAATACAGCGACGCGCTGAACCTGGTGCGCACCGGCCGCGCAGCCCTCGGCATCCTGCCCTCGGAGCCGGACTATCCGCCGGAAATCGGCCATGTGACCTTGGCCGAACAGGCCGAATTCGCGGTCTTCGTGGCCAAGGAGCATGCCCTGGCCAGCCTGCGACCGCTGAACCGGGAAACCCTCGGCGGCTACCGTGCCCTGCGCCTGAACACCCTGGACGACCTGCCGCAACGCGGCCTGGACACCCTCAGCCGGCAGCGCAGCTGGTCGGCGCCGAGCTACCTGATCCTGATGGAACTGGCCAGCGAAGGCTTCGGCTGGGCGATCCTGCCGCGCTGGCTGGTACGCACCTACGCCGCGCACCTGCTGGTGGAACTGCAGGTGCCGGGCTGGCCCCGCCACTACCCGCTCGACCTGGTGTGGTCCAAGCAGCGCTCGCTGGGGCCGGCGGGGGCGTGGTTGCGCGAAGCCCTGATCGCGGAGCAAGGGTGATCAACCGCACTGCTTGTCGATTTCGTTCTTCATCCGGTTTATTTCCTGGAGCCGCGGCATCTGCAGCTTGCGCGCCAGGGCTTCGGCGCGGGTGCGCACCATGGCAGCCGTCACTTGAGTCTCGCCCTTGATGATGTCCGCCTCGGCCACTGCCGTGGCGATTTCGATCCCGGCATTGCCCAGTGCCCAGGTCTTTTCAGCCACGCCGTACGGCGAGAACGACAGCAGCAGGCTCATGGGCATCGCTACCAGCGAGGCCGGGTTGATACTGCCGTTCACGCCATAGTCGAGAAACACCGATGTCCAGTCGGCCCCTCGACTGGCCAGCGCATCGAGTGCCTGCTTCTCGACCTTGCTGACATTGGGCTTGACCCCGACCCTCGACAGCTTGCCAGCGGCCTCCCCCAGCACCACCCCCGCGACCGCCACCATGATCCGACGCTTTTTCTGGGCGTTGGCCGCATCCATGTCCTGGGTCAGCGTCTGCAGGTCGACGCGCAGGGCCGTCAGGGTCGCATTGATGCGTTGTTCACGAGTGGCATCGAAGTTGTCGATGGCCGTGGCGAAATCCATGAATAGCTGGTTGTCCCGGTACTGGGCCGCCTGCTGGCAACTGGTCGTACGACCACCGAAGACGAAATCCTTGGCCTGGGCATCGACAACGGGCGCCAACCCTGCCATGGCAACAATCAGGGCGATAAGGGGGGATTGCTTGATCATCATGGGCTCCTGGGCTGATGACTGGTCGTGGCCAGACGGCTATTCCTGAAAACCCTAGCTCAAGGTCCGAATAAAGGCTGGCTTTCTGCCATAAATCCTTGGAACGCTCTTCCCATAGCAGGGACGGGTAATGGCAAGTTGCTCCGAGCTGAAGAATGAAACAATAATAATGGTATCGATTCCCATTTGAGTTTCCTGCATGCCGGCCGAATCCCCTGCCTTGCCTGCCGCCGTCGGCGCGCTTTACGTTGAACACAGCCCCTGGCTGCACGGCTGGTTGCGCAAGCGCATGGGCAACCCCTGCGATGTGGCGGACCTGGTCCAGGACACCTTCGTCAAGGTGCTCAAGGCGCGCTGCGCCCTAGATATCCGCGAGCCGCGGCATTACCTGTCCACGGTGGCCAAGGGCCTGATGATCGACCTGTTCCGCCGTCGCTCGCTGGAGCAGGCCTACCTGGAGGCCTTGGCGAACCTGCCGCCGGCCCATGTGCCCAGCGCGGAAACCCAGGCGATGCTGTTCGACACCCTGCTGGAGATGGATCGCCTGCTCGCCGGACTGGGCGCGCGGGTGCGCGAAGTGTTCATCCTCGCCCAGCTCGACGGCCTGCCCTATGCCCTTGTCGCCGAACGCCTGGGCATCTCGCTGCGCACGGTGAACAACCACATGGCCAAGGCCATGGAGCATGTCTGCCTGATGCAGTGGGAGAGTGGCGAATGAGCCAGGCGCCATCCCCGGCCCAGCGCGAGGCGGTGCGCCAGGCGGCGCGCTGGTATGTGCGCCTGTCCTGCGCGCAGGACAACCCCGAAGAACAGGCGCAATGGCAGGCCTGGCACGACAGCGATCCCCTGCACCGCCAGGCGTGGCAACGCATGCAGGCGGCGAGTTCCAGCTTCGCTGGCCTGCCGCAGCGCCTCGCCGCCTCGACCCTGCTCGGCGCCGGGCACGCCCGCCGCCAGGTGCTGTACGGCATGGCCCTGCTGCTGGGTGGCGGGGTCTTCGCCGGGCTGGGCTGGCGCAGCGACCTGCGCCGCGAATGGACCGCCGACCTGCACAGCGCCGTCGGCGAACGACGCGAGGTGCACCTGGCCGATGGCAGCCGCCTGCTGCTGGATACCGACAGCGCGGTGGACGTGCACTTCGATGGGCTGCAGCGCCAGTTGCTGCTGCATCGCGGCCGGATCCTGGTCGACACCGCCCGCGATACGTCGGAGCGGCCGTTCAGTGTCGCGACCCGTTTTGGCCGGGTACTGGCGCTGGGTACCCGTTTCACGGTCACTGTCGGCGAGCGTGACGCACAAGCGGCGGTGCTGGAAAAGGCCGTGGAAGTCTCCCTCTACCAGGGTCGACCCGTGCGCCTGGAGGCCGGCCAGCAGGTTCGCTTCGGGCCGGCGGGCATCGGCCAGGTGCGTGGTAGCGATGCCTCGGTGGCGGCCTGGCAGGATGGCAGCCTGATCGCCGTCGACCTGCCGCTGGGCGAGTTGCTGGAGCAGTTGTCGCGCTATCGGCCGGGGCTGTTGCAGTGTGATCCGGCGGTGGCGCGGATGAGGATTTCCGGAGCGTTTCCGATCGACGATACCGAGCTGGCGCTGACGGCGCTGCAGGCTTCGTTCCCGCTGGCGGTGCGTCGCCGGACGCGGTACTGGGTCACGGTCATCGGGCGGGCTTGAATCCGGCACCAACAACAAGGATTTCCAGAATATTTTCTATCGCCTTGCACTTTGCCCCTCCCTCGTTCGGCTTTCCCTCCCATCTGCACAACATGATGTTCTTGGGAAGGGAAACATGAGTTCGAAACAACGACCACAGACCGCACTGGCCCTGGCCATCCACCTGGCCCTGGGCGCGCTTGCCGGCAGCCCTGTCATCGCCCTCGCCGCCCCGTCGGGCAGCGAGCAGGCGCGTGCCTACCATATCGCCGCCGGCCCGCTGACCGAGACCCTTGGCCGCTTCGCCAGCGCCGCAGGCGTAGTACTGTCCTTCGACGGCAGCGTCACCCAGGGGCGTAATTCTCCTGGCCTGGAGGGCGCCCACAGCATCGCCAGCGGCTTTGCCACCCTCCTCGCCGGCAGCGGCTTGCAGGCCGTGCGCCAGGCCAGCGGGGTCTACGTGCTGGTGGCGGCGAACAACGACGGCGCCCTCGAACTGGGGGCCACCAGCATCACCGGCCAGTCCCTCGGCGCCGTCAGCGAAGGCACCGGCAGCTACACCACCGGGTCCACCAGCACGGCCACCAAGCTCAACCTGTCGATCCGCGAAACCCCGCAGACCATCAAGGTGATCACCCGCCAGCGCATGGACGACCAGCACCTGGCGAGCATGACCGATGTGCTCAACCAGACACCCGGCATCACCATGTCCCAGGACGGTGGCGAGCGTTACAACATCTATTCCCGGGGCAGCGCGATCAACACCTACCAGATCGACGGGGTGACCACGACCCAGGAGAACCAGACCCGCAACATGCCCAGCACCCTGCTGGACATGGCGATCTACGATCGGGTCGAAATCGTCCAGGGCGCCACCGGCCTGATGACCGGCGCAGGCGACCCCAGCGGCGTGGTCAACCTGATCCGCAAACGCCCGACCCGTGAGTTCAAGGCCTACGTGCAGGGCAGCGCCGGATCCTGGGACAGCTATCGCGCCGAAGGCGACGTATCCGGTCCGCTGACGGAGGCTGGCAATCTGCGTGGACGCCTGGTGGTGGCCAAGCAGGACAGCGACACCTTCATGGACTGGTACAGCCAAAAACGCGATGTGGCCTACGGTGTGCTGGAAGCCGACCTGAGCGACACCACCCTGGCGCGCTTCAGCATCGATCACCAGACCTACAAGGCCCTGGGTGCACCCGGCGTGCCCCTGCTGTTCACCAACGGCCAGCGTACCGATTTCTCCCGCTCGAAAAGCTCCGGTACCCGCTGGCGCGACGACGAGATCGAAACCACCAACTACACCTTCGGGCTGGAGCAGCAGTTGGCCAATGACTGGCAGTTCAAGCTGGCGGCCAACTACATGGACGTAAAGCGCGACTCCGACTCCGCCTACCTGCGCACCACCACCAACGTTGCCTACATCAACCAGGCGACCGGCGCGGTACCGCTGATTCCCGCCGATGCCAAGGCCAAGCAGCACCAGAAAGGCCTGGATGCCACCCTCCAGGGCCCCTTCGAACTGCTGGGGCAGGAACATGAGCTGATCCTGGGCGTGAACTACAACGAATACGAAAACCAGCACGACGAGTACGACGCCCCGTCCGTGACGGTCAACTACTACACCTGGGACAACCAGATGGCGCGGCCGGCCGACGACGCCTACTACCCCTTCCTCGACTACAACGTCGCCAGCCGCCAGAGCGGCTACTTCGTCGCCGGTCGCTTCAACCTGAGCGACAGCCTGCACCTGATCCTCGGGACCCGGGTGTCCCGCTACAACTACGACTATTACCTCAAGGTCCTCAACAGCACCCTGCCCCCAACCGAAACCCGGATGCGCGAAACCGGGGTGGTCACGCCCTACGCCGGCATCGTCTACGACCTCACGGCCGAGCAATCGCTGTATGCGAGCTACACCGATATCTTCAAGCCGCAGGCCGACCAGGATGTCAGTGGCAAGACCCTGGAACCCCAGGTGGGCAAGAACTACGAGGCGGGCTGGAAAGGTGAGTTCCTTGGGGGGCGCCTCAACGCCAGTACCGCGCTGTACCTGATCCAGCGCGACAATTTCTCCGAACAGGACGGCGACAATCTCACGCCCTCCGGTGGCACGGCCTTCCGGGCCGTGGACGGTGCCGAGACCAAAGGCATCGACCTGGAACTGGCCGGCGAAATCCTCCTGGGCTGGAACCTGCAGACCGGCTACAGCCATTCGCGCACCGAGGACGCCGACGGCAACCGCCTGACCACCCAGTTGCCGATGGATACCTTCCGCCTGTGGACCACCTACCGGCTGCCGGGCGCCTGGGATCAGCTAACCCTCGGAGGCGGTGCCAGCTGGAACTCCAGTTCGTCGCTGAACTTCCCCCGCTACAACGCCCGGGTCACCCAGGATGACTACACCGTGGCCAGCCTGATGGCGCGTTATCAGGTCAACGCGCACCTGGCGGCGACGCTGAACGTCAACAACCTGTTCGACGAGAAGTACTATGCCGGCATGGCCGGCAGCTACGGGCACTACGGCGCGCCACGCAATGCGACGCTGAACCTGCGCTACGACTTCTGAGCAGCGCCCTGTTCGCGCAGCCGGTCCAGCACCCGCTGCGCGTTCCCCACGCAATCCTGCCCCTGCGGCGGGTTCTCGATGCCCTCGATCGCCACCAGCAGTTGCGCCTTGTTCCGCGCCAGGCGCTGCTGCAGCACATCGATTTCCGCAACCTTGCGCTTCAGCCCGGCCAGCAGTTCCTCGTGCTGCCAGCCGCCGCTGGACACCGGCAGCAAGCTGCGAATCTCATCCAGGGAAAAACCGGCGCTCTGTGCCCCGGTGATGATTTCCAGCATCCACAACGCCTCCGGCCCGTAGCTGCGGTAGCCATTGCCCGTGCGCTCCACCGCGGTGAGCAGCCCCTTGGACTCGTAGAAGCGGATGCTCGACGCGGTAAGCCCGCTGCGCTTTGCCAGTTCACCAATCTTCATGATCCGCCTCCAAAGTGCTTGACCTTAAAGTTCACTTTAAACCTAAGGTTGGCCCATCACCAACCGAGGCGTGCCCCATGAACCTGTTCGATCCCCTCACCCTGCCCAACGGCGCGATCATCCCCAACCGCCTGGCCAAGGCAGCCATGGAAGAAAACATGGCCGACGCCGGGCATGCGCCCTCCCCGCAGTTGATCCGCCTCTACCAGGCCTGGGCCGAAGGCGGCGCCGGCCTGTTGATCAGCGGCAACGTGATGATCGACGGCAGCGCCATGACCGGCCCCGGCGGCGTGGTGCTCGAAGACGACCGCCAGCTCCAGCGATTCCGCCAGTGGGCGACGACGGGGCGCGCCCATGGCGCGCAGTTCTGGCTGCAACTCAACCACCCCGGCCGGCAGATGCCGGCCAACCTCGGTCAGCCGACCTGGGCGCCTTCGGCGGTGCCGCTGGCGCTGGGGACGATGTCCAGACACTTCGCCATGCCCCAGGCGATGGACGAAGGCAAGATCGCCGAGGTGATCGAGCGCTTCGCCAACAGCGCACGGCTGGCCGAACAGGCCGGCTTCGACGGCGTGCAGATCCATGCTGCCCACGGCTACCTGCTCAGCCAGTTCCTTTCGCCCTTGAGCAACCAGCGCAGCGATCAATGGGGCGGCACGCTGGACAATCGCGCACGCTTGCTGCTGGAGGTGGTCAAGGCCGTGCGGGCGGTGGTCTCGCCGTCCTTCGCCGTGGCAGTGAAGCTCAATTCGGCGGATTTCCAGCGGGGTGGCTTCAGCGCCGAAGATGCCCGCGAGGTGCTGCTGCAGCTCAACGGGCTGGCGGTGGACCTGGTTGAACTGTCCGGCGGCAGCTACGAAGCGCCGGCCATGCAGGGCGATGCCCGTGACGGCCGGACCCTGGCCCGGGAGGCTTATTTCATCGAATTCGCCCGGGAACTCAAGGATGTGGCAAGGATGCCGCTGATGGTCACCGGCGGCATCCGTCGGCAGTCGGTGGCGGAGCAGGTGATTGCGTCCGGGGTGGCAATGGCCGGAATCGGCACCGCCCTGGCCCTGGAGCCTGCCCTGCCCCGGCACTGGCGCGACGGCCGGGACTGCGCGCCGACCCTGCGTCCGATCACCTGGAAGAACAAGGTGCTGGCGTCGCTGGGGAACATGGCGGCGGTGAAGTTCCAGTTGCGCCGGTTGAGCCGAGGCAAGGGCGCGAGGCCGGGGGTTTCGCCGGGCTGGGCGCTGCTGGTGCAGCAGTTGTGCACCATATTGCAGGCACGCCGGTATAGAAACTGGGCGACCCGGTATGAGCGGCCCGAACGGGGCTGACAGGTCCAACGCAACACCTTCTTGGGGGCGCGTAGAGAACACAAATCGGGAGCTCGACGCGGACACTGTGGGAGTCCACCCAGCCCGCCGGGCTGCGCTGTCGCGCAGAGAACTAGATCGCAAGTGCGCCGCGGTCGGCGTGGGAGCGGATTAATCCGCGATCGGCGGCAAAGCCGTCGTAAAA
>JAIRVG010000031.1 GCA_031253995.1 Paucimonas sp.
CCGCCACGGAACACGCCTTCGAGTTCCTGGATGATCTTGCCGTTGCCGCGAACCGGGCCGTCGAGGCGCTGCAGGTTGCAGTTGATGACGAAGATCAGGTTGTCCAGCTTCTCGCGGCCGGCCAGGGCGATCGCGCCCAGGGATTCCGGCTCGTCGCACTCGCCGTCGCCCATGAAGCACCAGACTTTCTGCTTGCCGGCAGGGATGTAGCCGCGGGCTTCCAGGTACTTCATGAAGCGCGCCTGGTAGATCGCCTGGATCGGGCCCAGACCCATGGAAACGGTCGGGAACTGCCAGAAGTCAGGCATCAGCCATGGGTGCGGGTAGGACGACAGGCCGTTGCCATCGACTTCCTGACGGAAGTTGTTCATCTGGTCTTCGCTGATGCGACCTTCCATGAAGGCGCGGGCGTAGACGCCTGGCGAGGCGTGGCCCTGGAAGAAGATCAGGTCGCCGCCGTGCTCTTCGGTCGGAGCCTGGAAGAAGTAGTTGAAGCCGATGTCATACAAGGTGGCGCTGGAGGCGAACGAAGAAATGTGGCCGCCCAGGTCCGAGTCCTTCAGGTTGGTGCGCATTACCATGGCCAGCGCGTTCCAGCGCACCAGGGAGCGAATGCGGCGTTCCATGAACAGGTCGCCAGGCATGCGTGCTTCGTGGGTGACTGGAATGGTGTTGCGGTATGGCGTGGTGATTGCGTACGGCAGCTGCGAGCCACTACGGGTGGCCAGCTCGCCCATACGGGTCATCAGGTAGTGAGCGCGGTCTTCGCCTTCTTTGTCGAGGACCGACTCCAGGGCGTCCAGCCATTCCTGGGTTTCGACGGGATCGAGGTCTTGCATGGCTTGCTCCAGGGCGGAAAGGCTTCCAGAATCGGTTGCCTGAAGTTTGCGACTGGCCTTTTGGGCAGACGACATGAATTCTTGGATTACCGGAGGTAGTCCCGGCGGCGTGTAGTTTTACTACAAATCGTTCCTCATTACATGCCTTCGACTGAAAAAAGCAGTAGTAAAACTACATCGGAACGACGTCCGGCCATCCGTTGGCTTGTGAGATAAAACGATACCGGTGATTGAAAACCGGTTACGAAAAGGTCTGCTGTGATGTTTTCTGCCAAAAAAACCGGATTTGCAGCTATTTCCAACTTTTGTACGACAGTCCAACCCGGGCCGCGTTCCGCCCGTCTCGTCACTGCCTGCCTTTTCCCGCGGATCAAGGATAGACCATGAGCCTGCCTTCGCTGGTCGAACTGCCAGAAACCCTGAAAACCACCGCCCTCAATAATGAACAGGCCCTGCGCGATGCCGTGGCGGCCCTCGACGGCCTTGCCCTGGACGACTGGAGCAGCGAGCGCTGGCGCGCCTTCGCCCGCGTCTCGGCGGCCAGCGTGTTCGTCCTCGAACAGAGCCTGCGCGACCCGGCGATGCTCCTCGACCTCGTGGCCAGCGGCGACCTCGACCGGCGCTTCGCCCCCGGCGAGCTGTGCGCGCAACTGGCCGCCGCCGCCACTGCCGCCAGCACCGAGGACGAACTGGCGCGCAACCTGCGCCGCCAGCGCAACCGCCACCAGGTGCGCATCATCTGGCGCGACGTGACCCGCCAGGCCGACCTGGTCGAAACCTGCCGCGACCTCTCCGACATGGCCGACGCCGCCATCGACCAGGCCTACCAATGGCTCTACCCACGCCTGTGCGAGCAGTTCGGCACGCCCACCGGCCACCGCAGCGGCCTGCCGCAGCACATGGTGGTGCTGGGCATGGGCAAGCTGGGCGCCGTGGAACTCAACCTGTCCTCGGACATCGACCTGATCTTCGCCTACCCCGAAGGCGGCGAGACCACCGGGGTCAAGCGCTCGCTGGAGAACCAGGAGTTCTTCACCCGCCTCGGCCAGCGCCTGATCAAGGCGCTGGACCCGATCACCGTCGACGGCTTCGTCTTCCGCGTCGACATGCGCCTGCGCCCCTACGGCTCGTCCGGCGCCCTGGTCCTGAGCTTCAACGCCCTGGAGCAGTACTACCAGGACCAGGGCCGCGACTGGGAACGCTACGCCATGATCAAGGCCCGCGTGGTGGCCGGCGACCAGGCCGCAGGCGCGCAGTTGCAGGAGATGCTGCGACCGTTCGTCTACCGCCGCTACCTGGACTTCTCCGCCATCGAGGCGCTGCGCACCATGAAGCAGCTGATCCAGCAGGAAGTCCGGCGCAAGGGCATGTCCGGCAACATCAAGCTCGGCGCCGGCGGCATCCGCGAGGTGGAGTTCATCGCCCAGGCCTTCCAGCTGATCCACGGCGGCCGCGACCTGAGCCTGCAACAACGTCCCCTCCTTAAAGTGCTGGCGACCCTGGAAGGCCAGGGCTACCTGCCCGCCGCGGTGGTCGACGAACTGCGCGAAGGCTACGAATTCCTGCGCTACACCGAACACGCGATCCAGGCCATCGGCGACCGCCAGACCCAGATGCTGCCAGACGACGACCTGGACCGGGCGCGCATCGCCTTTATGCTCGGCTTCCCCGACTGGGACGCCTTCCACGCCCAGCTGATGCACTGGCGCGGGCGCATCGACTGGCACTTCCGCCAGGTCATCGCCGACCCGGACGAAGAAGAAGGCGAAGGTGAAGTGGTGGTCGGCGGCGAATGGCTGCCGCTCTGGGAAGAAGCCCAGGACGAGGAAGCCGCCTGCCGCCAGCTGGAAGACGCCGGCTTCCGCGACGCCCCGCGTGCCCTCAAGCTGCTCGCCGGCCTGCGCTCCAGCCCGCAACTGCGGGCCATGCAGCGCCTCGGTCGCGAGCGCCTCGATGCCTTTATTCCGCGCCTGCTGGCCCAGGCCGTGGAGCACGACGACCCGGACCTGGTGCTGGAACGGGTGCTGCCGCTGGTGGAAGCCGTGGCCCGCCGCTCCGCCTACCTGGTGCTGCTCACCGAGAACCCCGGCGCCCTGCGTCGCCTGCTCACCCTGTGCGCCGCCAGCCCGTGGATCGCCGAGCAGATCGCCCGCTTCCCGCTGCTGCTCGACGAACTCCTTAATGAAAGCCGCCTGTTCAGCCCGCCGAAGGCGCCGGAACTGGCTGCCGAACTGCGCGAGCGCCTGACCCGCATCCCCGAGGACGACCTGGAACAGCAGATGGAGGCCCTGCGCCACTTCAAGCTGGCCCACAGCCTGCGCGTCGCCGCCTCGGAAATCGCCGGCAGCCTGCCGCTGATGAAGGTCAGCGACTATCTCACCTGGCTCGCCGAAGCCATCCTCAACCAGGTGCTGGCCCTGGCCTGGCGCCAGACCGTGGCCCGCCACGGCCGTCCGCAGCGCAGCGACGGCAGCCCGTGCGACCCCGGCTTCATCATCGTCGGCTACGGCAAGGTCGGCGGCATCGAGCTTGGCCATGGCTCGGACCTCGACCTGGTATTCGTCCACGACGGCGACCCGCAGGCCGAAACCGATGGCGCCAAGCCGATCGACAGCGCGCAGTTCTTCACCCGCCTGGGCCAGCGCATCATCCACCTGCTGACCACCCAGACCAACTCCGGCCAGCTCTACGACGTCGACATGCGCCTGCGCCCGTCCGGCGCCTCGGGGCTGCTGGTGAGCTCGGTGGGCGCCTTCGAGCGCTACCAGCAGAACGAAGCCTGGACCTGGGAACACCAGGCCCTGGTCCGTGCCCGGGTGCTGGTGGGCTGCGAACAGGTCGGCGCGGCATTCGAGGATGTGCGTGCACGGGTCCTCGGCAAACAGCGCGACCTCGCCGCCCTGCGCGCCGAAGTCAGCGACATGCGGGCCAAGATGCGCGACAACCTGGGGACCAAAAGCACCGCCGCCGGCACTGCGGCCAATGCCTGTGACGCCGGCGTTCCCTTCGATATCAAGCAGGATGCCGGTGGTATCGTCGATATTGAATTTATGGTGCAATACGCCGCGCTCGCCTGGTCCCACACCCATCCGGCGCTGCTGCGCTACACCGACAACATCCGCATCCTCGAAGGGCTTGAGGAAGCCGGGCTGATGCCCGCCAGCGATGCCGTGCTGCTGCGCGAGGTGTACAAGGCGTTCCGCTCCGCCGCGCACCGCCAGGCCTTGCAGAAACAGGCCGGGGTGATCGATGCGGCGCAGTTCGCCACGGAACGCCGCGAAGTACGGCGCATCTGGGGAGAACTGGGACTGAGCTGAGCACAATGCGGATCCAGGCGGCAGGAAGCCAGCCAGTAGCCGCCTACACTCATGGGCGTAGGCGGCTGTAACCGAGCCTGAATATAAAGAGGGGAGGCCAGGGCTGTTGGAAAACAGACTGCAGCCTCCCTGATCGTTTCTGGATAAAGCATGAGAATTTTGATAATCGGGCCCAGCTGGGTGGGCGACATGGTGATGGCGCAGACGCTGTTCCAGGTCCTGAAGCAGCGTCACGCCGACTGCGTGATCGACGTGCTGGCCCCCGAGTGGAGCCGGCCGATCCTCGAACGCATGCCCGAAGTGCGCCAGGCCTTGAGCTTCCCGCTCGGCCACGGCGTGCTCGACCTGGCCACGCGCCGGCGCATCGGCAAGTCCCTGGCCGGCCAGTACGACCAGGCGATCCTCCTGCCCAACTCGCTGAAGTCGGCGCTGGTGCCGTTCTTCGCGCGCATTCCCAAGCGCACCGGCTGGCGCGGCGAATTCCGCTACGGCCTGCTCAACGACGTGCGGCGCCTGGACAAGGCCCGCTACCCGCTGATGATCGAGCGCTTCATGGCCCTCGCCTACCCCGACGGCAGCGACCTGCCCCAGCCCTACCCGCGACCGAGCCTGCGCATCGAGGATGCCAGCCGCGCCGCCGCGCTGGCGAAATTCGGCCTGGAGCTGGACCGTCCGGTCCTGGCCCTGTGCCCCGGCGCCGAGTTCGGCGAGGCGAAGAAGTGGCCTTCGGAGCACTACGCGAAGATCGCCGAACTGAAGATCCGCGAAGGCTGGCAGGTGTGGCTGTTCGGCTCGAAGAACGACCATCCGGTCGGCGAGCAGATCCGCGACCGCCTGATCCCCGGCTTCCGCGAGGAATCGTACAACCTGGCCGGGGAAACCTCCCTGGCCGAGGCCATCGACCTGCTGTCCTGCGCCGATGCCGTGGTCTCCAACGACTCCGGCCTGATGCACGTCGCCGCGGCGCTGAATCGTCCGCTGGTGGCGGTGTACGGCTCCACCTCGCCGGGCTTCACCCCGCCGCTGGCCGACCAGGTCGAAGTGGTGCGCCTGGGCCTGGACTGCAGCCCCTGCTTCGACCGCACCTGCCGCTATGGCCACTACAACTGCCTGCGCCAGCTGGAGCCCGACGCCGTCGCGGCGGCGCTGCAGCGGCTCAACGGTCCGTCGCTGGTCGACCTGGCAGAGGTCGAATAAGTGCGGGTGCTGCTGATCAAGACCTCATCCCTGGGCGACGTGATCCACGCCCTGCCGGCGCTGACCGATGCCGCCCATGCCATCCCCGGCATCAAGTTCGACTGGGTGGTGGAAGAAGGCTTCGCCGAGATCCCCACCTGGCACCCGGCGGTGGACCAGGTCATTCCCGTGGCGATCCGCCGCTGGCGCAAGAACCTCTGGCAGACCTTCAAGAGCGGCGAATGGCGCCAGTTCAAGCAACGCCTGCGCGAGCGCAAGTACGACCTGGTGATCGACGCCCAGGGCCTGGTCAAGAGCGCCTGGCTGACCCGCTACGTGAAGAAGACCCCGGTGGCCGGCCTGGACCGTTATTCGGCCCGCGAAGGCTTCGCCAGCCGCTTCTATGACCGCCGCCTGTCGGTCGCCACCGGCCAGCACGCCGTGGAGCGGGTGCGCCAGCTGTTCGCCCTGGCCCTGGGCTACGACATCCCCGAGGGCATCGGCAACTACGGCCTGGACCGCAGCCGCCTGGAGCAGATCGGCGTGGCGCCCTACGTGGTGTTCCTGCATGGCACCACCTGGGACACCAAGCACTGGCCCGAGCTGTACTGGCGCCAGCTGGCCGAGCGCCTCGGTCGCGCCGGCCTGCAGATCTGCCTGCCCTGGGGCAACCCGGCGGAGAAGGCCCGCGCCGAACGCATCGCCCAGGGCTTGAAGAACGCCCGGGTGCTACCCAAATTGAACCTGGCCGGGGTCGGCAAGGTGCTGGCCTCGGCCAAGGCCTGCGTGGCCGTGGACACCGGGCTCGGGCACCTGGCGGCAGCGCTGGACGTGCCGACCATCTCGCTGTTCGGCCCGACCAACCCGGGCCTCACCGGGGCCTATGGCAAGTCCCAGGTCCACGTGGCCAGCGACTTCCCCTGTGCGCCGTGCATGCGCAAGAAGTGCACCTACAAGCCGAGCGCCGAGGAACTGCGCCGGTTCGATCTCAAACGTGAGTGGCCGCTGTGCTTCACTCGCCTGAATCCCGAACGTGTGGCGCGCCAGTTGGGCGAGCTGCTGCGGGCCGAGGATGTTCGTTGATGCAACTGGCTTTCGTGCTCTACAAGTATTTCCCCTTCGGTGGCCTGCAGCGTGACTTCATGCGCATCGCCCTGGAATGCCAGCGGCGCGGGCACCAGATCCGCGTCTACACCCTGATCTGGGAAGGCGACGTGCCGCCCGGCTTCGAGGTGCTGGTGGCGCCGGTCAAGGCGCTGTTCAACCATCGGCGCAACGAGAAGCTCAGCGCCTGGATGGAAGCGGACCTGGCCAAGCGTCCCGTGGACCGCCTGATCGGCTTCAACAAGATGCCCGGCCTGGACGTCTACTACGCCGCCGACGGCTGCTTCGAGGACAAGGCGCAGACCCTGCGCGGCAGCCTGTACCGGCGCTGGGGCCGCTACCGGCACTTCGCCGAGTACGAGCGCGCGGTATTCGCCCGCGATGCGCGCACCGAGATCCTGATGATTTCCGAAGTGCAGCAACCGCTGTTCATCAAGCACTACGGCACCCAGGAAGAACGCTTCCACCTGCTGCCGCCGGGCATCTCCCAGGACCGCCGGGCCCCGGCCAATGCCGCCGAGATCCGCGCCGAATTCCGCCGCGAGTTCAACCTGGGCGACGACGACCTGCTGCTGGTGCAGATCGGCTCCGGCTTCAAGACCAAGGGCACCGACCGCAGCCTCAAGGCCCTCGCCGCCCTGCCCCCGGCCCTGCGCAAGCGCACGCGGCTGATGGTCATCGGCCAGGACGACCCCAAGGTATTCCAGCTGCAGAGCACCGCCCTCGGCCTGGGTGACCAGGTGCAGTTCCTCAAGGGCCGCAGCGATATCCCGCGTTTCCTGCTCGGCGCCGACGTGCTGATCCACCCGGCCTACAACGAGAACACCGGCACCGTGCTGCTGGAGGCCCTGGTCGCCGGCCTGCCGGTGCTGGTCACCGCGGTGTGCGGCTACGCCCACTACATCGCCGAGGCCGACAGCGGCCTGGTGCTGGACGAGCCATTCGAACAGGAGCAGCTCAACGGCTACCTGCAACGCATGCTCGAAGACCCGGCGGCCCGCGCCAGCTGGGGCCAGAACGGCCTGGCCTTCGCCGAGACCGCCGACCTGTACAGCATGCCCGAGCATGCCGCCGACGTGATCCTCGGGGAGCGCCCATGAAGCTGATCCTGGCAGAACCCTTCAAGCGCCTATGGGCCGGTCGCGACCCGTTCGACGCCGTCGAAGCCCTGCAGGGCGAGGTCTACCGCGAGCTGGAAGGCCGCCGCACCCTGCGCACCGAGGTCGAGGGCGAAGGCTTCTTCGTCAAGATCCACCGCGGCATCGGCTGGGGCGAGATCTTCAAGAACCTGTTCAGCGCCAAGCTGCCGGTGCTCGGCGCCGGCCAGGAATGGAAAGCCATCCAGCGCCTGCATGAAGTCGGCGTGCCGACCATGACCGCGGTGGCCTTCGGCGAGCGCGGCAGCAACCCGGCGACCCAGCATTCGTTCATCGTCACCGAGGAACTGGCGCCCACCATCAGCCTCGAAGACTTCAGCATCGACTGGGTCCGCCAGCCGCCGGAGCCCCGGCTCAAGCGCGCGCTGATCGCCGAGGTGGCGAAGATGACCGGCGGCATGCACCGCGCCGGGGTCAACCACCGCGACTGCTACATCTGCCACTTCCTCCTGCACACCGACCGTCCGGTGACGGCGGATGACTTCCGCCTGTCGGTCATCGACCTGCACCGCGCCCAGACCCGTGACACCATCACCCGGCGCTGGCGCGACAAGGACCTGGCCGCCCTGTATTTCTCGGCGCTGGACATCGGCCTGACCCGGCGCGACAAGCTGCGCTTCCTGCGCGGCTATTTCCAGCAGCCGCTGCGCCAGGTCCTCGCGGAACACGCCAGCCTGCTGCGCTGGCTGGACGGCAAGGCGCAAAAGCTCTATGAGCGCAAGCAACGGTATGGGGACGCGCTCTGATGGCGGGTTGGACACTGGAGCCGAAGTACTCGGCCCTGGCAAAGGATTTCGGCAGTATCGACGCAGTATTCGCCCTGCAGGGCGAGCGCCTGACCCGCGACCCGCTGAGCGAGGTGGTCCGCGTCGAGCGTGACGGCATCAACTACTACGTGAAGCGCTACACCGGCGCCGGCAAGCACCTGCGCCGCTATATCGGGCGGCCGCGGATCAAGGCCGAATGGCAGAACCTCAAGCAGTTCGCCAAGTGGCAGATCCCCACCGCCGAGGTGGTGGCCTGCGGCCTGGAGCGCAACGGCCTGAGTTTCGGCCGCGGCGCCATGATCACCCGCGAGCTGCCGCGCACCGAGGACCTGTCGGTGCTGGCCGAGCGCAACGATGCGCGCCTCAAGGATCGCCAGTGGGTCGACCACATCAGCCGCCAGCTGGCCCGCCACACGCGGATCATGCATGACCACCACTTCACCCATAACGACCTGAAGTGGCGCAACCTGCTGGTGGACGACCAGGGCACGCTATTCTTCATCGACTGCCCCACCGGCGATTTCTGGTGGGGCTTCATGCTGCGCTATCGCATCACCAAGGACCTGGCGTGCCTGGACAAAGTGGCCAAGTATCACCTGTCGGCCACCCAGCGCCTGCGCTTCTACCTGCAATACCGCAATCGGGCGCGCCTGAATGCCGCGGACAAGAAGCGCATCCGCCATATCGTGAAGTTTTTCGAGGGACGTGAATGAGTGATTTTGTGGCCAGTGCCGACACGGCGCTGCTCGAACGCCATGGCCTGAACGGCTTCGAGCAGCTCTGGGCACTGCAACTGGACGCGGTGGACGAGCCCAATACCGGCCGGGGCGGCTGGAGCAGCGTGTTCCGCCTGGAACTCGAAGGCAAGGGCTACTACCTCAAGCGCCAGAGCGACTACCTGACCCATACCCTGCACCGTCCGTTCGGCGAGCCGACCTTCGCCCGCGAGTTCCGCAACATCAGCCGCTACCAGAAGCTGCGCATTCCCGCGCTGCAGGCGGTGTACTACGGCGAGCGCAAGGTCGACGGCCAGCGCCGGGCGATCCTGATGACCCGCGCCCTGGACGACTGGTCCGACCTGGACAGCCTGCTGGGCCAGTGGCCGCAGCTGCCATTGCCCCAGCGCCAGGGCATCCTGCGGGCCTGCGGCCAACTGGCGCGCACCCTGCACGGCGCCGGCCAGGTGCATGGCTGCTTCTATCCCAAGCACATCTTCCTGCGCGAGCGCGGCGACGGCTGGCAGGCGCAACTGATCGACCTGGAAAAGACCCGCCCGCTGCTGTTCGGTCAACGTGACCGGATCAAGGACCTCGAACCCTTGCTGCGCCGCGCCTCGGCCTGGAACGAGGCGGACGTGCGCCTGCTGCTCGCCGCCTACCTGGACCAGCCGACGGACAGTGCGCTGGTAAATGCCTGGCTCAAGCGCCTGCTGAGCCGACGTCGCCACAAGGAAACCCGCTGATGCGTTTGTCCGAACTCAAGGATGCCGGGCGCACCCCGGCACTGCCATTGAGCGTCACCCTCGCCGACGCCGCCGGCAGCGCCGACCTGCAACTGCTCAGCCTGCTGCGAGTGTTGCCGGGGCAGCGCTATGTCGGGGCCGGGGTCTGGCGTGGCAAGCCGGTGCTGGCCAAGTTGCTGGTCGGCAGTGCTGCCCCGCGGCATTTCCAGCGTGAGCTGGGCGGCGTGCGCCTGCTGGCCGACAACGGCGTGACCACCCCGCAACTGCTGGCCGACGGCCTGCAGGAAGGCGAAGGCGGCTGGCTGCTGTTCGAGTTCCTCGAAGGCTCCACCAGCCTGGGCGATGCCTGGGCCGCGGTCGAAGGGCAAGCGCCGCTGAGCGACGAGCAGAGCCTGGTGCTCGGCGAAGCCCTCGCGGCAGTGGCCCAACTGCACGCCAAGGGCCTGTGGCAGGACGACCTGCATCTGGACAACCTGCTGCGCCACGACGGCCAGCTGTTCGTCATCGACGGTGGCGGGATCAAGGCGGAAACCCCGGGCCAGCCGCTATCGCGCCAGCAGGTGCTGCAGAACCTCGGCGTGCTGTTCGCCCAGCTGCCCAAGCGCCTGGAGCCGTTCATCGAGGAATTGCTGGTGCATTACCTGCTGGCCAACAGCGAGCACGCGTTGCCGCTGGAAGCCCTGCAGAAGCAGATCGACAAGGTGCGCCACTGGCGCATGAAGGACTACCTGGACAAGGCCGGCCGCGACTGCACGCTGTTCAGCGTCGAGCGCGGTGCGTCGGGCCTGACGGCGGTCGTGCGCGGTGAGGCGGCGGCGATGCAGCCGGTGCTGGACAACGCCGATGCGCTGATCGATGGCGGTCATGTGTACAAGACCGGCGGTGCCGCCAGCGTGGCGCGGGTCGAGGTGCAGGGCCGGCCGCTGGTGATCAAGCGCTACAACATCAAGGACACCGCCCACTGGTTCAAGCGCTTCTGGCGCCCGAGCCGGGCCTGGCATTCGTGGATCGAAGGGCATCGCCTGGCGTTCCTCGGCTTTGCCACGCCAAAACCGCTGGCGGTGCGGGAGACGCGCTGGCTGGGGTTGCGTGGCAAAGCGTACCTGGTAACCGAATTGCTCGACGGGCAAGACCTGATGTCTGCTTTCGCGCCCTATGTGGAAAGCGGCGAGGTACCGGATGAGCAACTGGCGGCGCTGCAGCAGTTGCTGGCGCAGTTGATCCATGAACGCATCAGCCATGGCGACCTGAAGGCCTACAACCTGTTCTGGCAGGACGGGCAATGGGCGCTGATCGATCTGGATGCCATGTCGCAACACGCGACCCAGCTGAGTTTCGCTCCGGCCTTTGCAAAGGACCGGGCGCGGTTGCTGAGGAACTGGCCGGAGGAGAGTGCGTTGTACAAGCGGCTGGATGAATCCCTGCCGAAGATCACCGACTGACGAACACCGCGCCCGGTGTAGGAGCGGATTTATCCGCGATCGGGCGCGAAGCGGCCGTAAATCCTGCCTCCTCGGTGTGTCAGGTAAATTCGGGACTCAGGGTTTACGACGGCTGCGCCGCCGATCGCGGATAAATCCGCTCCTACAGGGGGGCGCGTAAGCCATGGATAGAATGAAGAAGGGGCCGAAATCGGCCCCTTCTTCATTTCGCCTTACGCCGCACTGAACGTCTTGTGCGGATCGATCACGAATTTCTTCGGTACACCGGCATCGAACTCGCCATAGCCTTCCGGCGCCTGGTCGAGGCTGATCACCTGCACCCCGACGATCTCGGCGATGTTGATGCGGTCCCACATGATCGCCTGCATCAGCGCGCGGTTGTACTTCATCACCGGGGTCTGGCCGGTGTGGAAGCTGTGGGACTTGGCCCAGCCCAGGCCGAAGCGGATGCTCAGGGCACCGATCTTCGCCGCAGCATCCACCGCACCCGGGTCTTCGGTCACGTACAGGCCCGGAATACCGATCTTGCCGGCAACACGGGTCACCTGCATCAGCGAGTTGAGCACGGTGGCCGGGGCCTCGTGCTTGGCACCTTCATGACCATGGCCACGAGCTTCGAAGCCCACGGCATCGACCGCGCAGTCCACTTCCGGCTCACCGAGGATATCGATGATCTGCTCGTGCAGCGGGGCATCCTTGGACAGGTCGACCACTTCGAAGCCCTGGGCCTTGGCGTGCGCCAGACGCAGCGGATTGAGGTCGCCGACGATCACGCAGGCGGCGCCCAGCAGGCGTGCCGAGGCAGCGGCAGCCAGACCGACCGGACCAGCGCCAGCCACGTACACGGTGCTGCCTGGACCAACGCCCGCGGTGACCGCGCCGTGGTAGCCGGTCGGCAGGATGTCGGACAGGCAGGTCAGGTCGCGGATCTTCTCCATGGCCTTGTCGCGGTCCGGCAGTTTCAGCAGGTTGAAGTCGGCGTACGGCACCAGCACGTACTCGGCCTGGCCACCAGTCCAGTCGCCCATGTCGACATAACCGTAGGCACCACCGGCGCGGGCCGGGTTGACGGTCAGGCAGACGCCGGTGTGCATTTCCTTGCAGGAGCGGCAGCGGCCGCAAGCCACGTTGAAGGGTACGGAAACCAGGTCGCCGATCTTCAGGTGCTCGACGTCGCTGCCCTTCTCGATCACCTCGCCGGTGATTTCATGGCCCAGGACCAGGCCGGTCTGGGCGGTGGTGCGGCCGCGGACCATGTGCTGGTCGGAGCCGCAGATGTTGGTGGAGACCACCTTGAGGATGACGCCATGCTCGATCTTGCGACCGCGCGGGTCCTGCATCTTCGGATAGTCGATCTTCTGCACCTCGACCTTTCCGGCGCCGAGATACACCACTCCACGATTGCCAGACATGCTCTTACCTCGCTTGATTTGTATTTATGCAGCGTTGGTTGAAGCGCCGCCGTCCATGGGCGGCCAGTGATACTGGAATGGGGGAATTGTGGGCCGGTCGGGCGTTATTGCAGTGACCAATTGCGACAGTGATTTATCTACCGACGGCAGGATTTTGTCGGTTTCAGAAATGCAAATCGCTGGCAAGCCAGCTCCCACAGGTTTGGCGGTGCACGCGATACCTGTGGGAGCTGGCTTGCCAGCGATGAGGCCAGTCAGAGCACTACAGTACGATTGGCGTTCAGGAACACCCGCCGCTCGATGTGATACCCCACGGCCCGCGCCAGGGTCAGGCACTCGATATCCCGCCCCTTGGCAATCAGGTCCTCGGGATAGTGGCTGTGGTCCACCACCTCCACCCCCTGGGCGATGATCGGGCCTTCATCGAGATCGTTGTTGATGTAGTGCGCCGTGGCACCCACCATCTTCACGCCCTTGTTGTAGGCCTGGTGATACGGCTTGGCGCCCTTGAAGCCGGGCAGCAGCGAGTGGTGGATGTTGATCGCCCAGCCATCCAGGCGCCGGCACAGCTCCGGCGACAGCACCTGCATGTAGCGGGCGAGGATCACCAGCTCGGCACCGGATTCCTCGATCACCTGCAGGACCTTGCGCTCCTGCCCAGGCTTGTCGTGGGGATCCAGCGGGAAATGGTGATAGGGAATATGGTGCCACTCGGCCAGGGGACGCAGATCCGGGTGGTTGGACACCACCGCCACCACGTCCATGCCCAGCTGGCCGATACGCTGGCGGTAGAGCAGGTCGTTGAGGCAGTGGTCGGCCTTGGAGACCATGATCACCACCTTCGGCCGGTGGTTCGGCGCCACCAGCTCGAAAAGCATGCCGAACGCCTCGCCACGCTCGGCGAGGCCGGCGCGGAAGGCGCTTTCGTCGAAGTCGTCCGGCTGGCGGAACTCGACGCGGATGAAGAAGCGCCCGGACAGCCGGTCATCGAACGAATGGTGCTCGGTGACATAGCAGCGCTGCTCGTAGAGGAAGCGGGTGACCACATCCACGGTACCGAGCATGCTCGGGCAGTCGGCGGTGAGGATCCAGGTGTCCGGGGCACGACTCATGGCGATACTCCTCAGGCTTCGATGGCCAGGCCGTACTCGGCCGAGGCGTCCTGCAGCCACAGCCACCAGTAGTCGGAGAAGCTGCGGCGGATCAGCAGTTCCCAGGTTTCCTCGCCGGTGCGGCGGATCACCAGTTGCGACTTGGCGAACACGGTACCGACGGCCTTGCCCACCGGGAAGTTGTTCGGGTGCACGTCGTAGCTGGTGGATTTCATCAGCACTTCGCGCACTTTCGGACCGTTCAGCTCCAGCAGGGTCTGGCCGCCGCTGACGTTGACGATCTGGATGTGCAGGTCGCCGAGGGCGTCGCGCAGGGCGTTCTCCACGGCGAACTCCTGGCCGCCGGGCACGATCAGCAGCCACTCGTCAGGGCCGAGCCATTGCAGCGACATGTCACCGTTGGCGACCACGGTCAGGGCCACTGGCAGTTCCAGGCCGATGGCCTTGAACACGCCGCTGGCGAAGGCCGGGTCGTGGGCGTCGCCACGGATGGTCAGGTGACCGAGGAATTTCTTCTCGCGCAGGGTTACCCCGGCGTTCTTGCGGCCCTTGCCGACCAGGCTGGACAGGTCGGCGTGGTGCAGCGGCGATTCGGCCTTGGCGTCGGAGCCAGGGCGTTGTTCGTAGACGTTGATGGCGCTCATCTTTTTATACCTGCCTTGAATTCTGTTGGACCTGTGTCGCTTTCGAGGGCCTCATCGCTGGCAAGCCAGCTCCCACAGGTACTGCATGCACCGGACCCTGTGGGAGCTGGCTTGCCAGCGATGAGGCCATCACAGCCCCCACAGGAACTCCGTCAAACGTTCTGCCGCTCACCTTTCGGATCGAAGAACACCGAAGAACAGATCTCCGCCTCGATCACGCTGCCATCCGCCTGCGGCGAATACACCCGCTCGCCGATGCGCTTGAGGCCACCCTTGACCACACCCATGGCGAAGGAATAACCCAGCGAGTTGGCCGCGTAGCTGGAGGTGACGTGGCCGACCATGTCCATCGGGATCGCCTGCTTCGGATCGAACACCAGTTGCGCGCCTTCCGGCAGCCACTTGTTCGGGTCGACCGGCTTCAGGCCCACCAGCTGCTTGCGGTTCTCGCGCACGCAGTCCTCGCGGTTCATGCCACGCAGGCCGATCCAGGAGTACGGCTTGTTGCGGCCCACGCACCAGCTCATGTTCAGGTCGTCCGGGGTCATCGAGCCGTCGGTGTCCTGGCCGACGATGATGAAGCCCTTCTCGGCCCGCAGGACGTGCATGGTCTCGGTGCCATACGGGGTCAGGTTGTACTTCTTGCCGGCCTCGACGATCTTCTCCAGCACGCCCATGGCGTAGTTGGCCTGGATGTTGACCTCGTAGGACAACTCGCCGGTGAAGGAAATCCGGAACACCCGGGCCGGCACGCCGCCCACCAGGCCTTCCTTCCAGCTCATGAACGGGAAGGCGTCCTTGTCCAGGTCGATGTCGCTGACCTCGCTGAGCAGCTTGCGGCTGTTCGGGCCGGACAGGGTCAGGGTCGCGTAGTGGTCGGTGACCGAGGTGAAGTACACCTTCAGGTCCGGCCATTCGGTCTGCTGGTAGATCTCCAGCCACTGCAGCACGCGAGCCGCGCCGCCGGTGGTGGTGGTCATGATGAAGTGGTTGTCGCCGACGCAGGCGGTCACGCCGTCGTCGAAGACCATGCCGTCTTCCTTGCACATCAGGCCGTAGCGGGCCTTGCCCACGTCGAGCTTGGTCCAGGCGTTGGTGTAGATGCGGTTGAGGAACTCGCGGGCATCCGGGCCCTGGATGTCGATCTTGCCCAGGGTCGAGGCGTCCAGCAGGCCCACGCTGTCGCGAACGGCCTTGCATTCACGGGCCACGGCGGCATGGATGTCCTCACCGGCGCGGGGGAAGTACCACGGCCGTTTCCACTGGCCGACGTCTTCGAACTCGGCACCGTTCTTCACATGCCAGGCATGCAGCGCGGTGAAGCGCACCGGCTCGAACAGGTGGCCGCAGTGACGCCCGGCGACCGCGCCGAAGGTGATCGGCGTGTAGTTCGGGCGGAACATGGTGGTGCCCATTTCCGGGATGCCGATGCCCATGGAGCGGGCAGCGATGGCCAGGCCGTTGATGTTGCCCAGCTTGCCCTGGTCGGTACCGAAGCCCAGCGCGGTGTAGCGCTTGACGTGCTCGACCGACTCGAAGCCTTCGCGGGTCGCCAGTTCGATGGCGGCGGCGGTGACGTCGTTCTGCTGGTCGACGAACTGCTTCGGCGCCCGGGCAGTGCTCTTGTCGTGCGGGACCTGGAACAGTGCCAGGGTGGCTTCTTCCTGGCGCGCCAGGGCCTTCGGCAGGCTGACCGAACCGGCCTTGAAGCCGGCCTCGGTGGCTGCGCGGGCGCCGCCCTCGACGCCATCGGCCAGGCTTTCGGCCAGGCCGAACACACCGTTGATGCCACCGACGCACACGCGTTTCTGCGGTGCATCGCCCGGCACGAAGCCGAGGATGTCTTCACGCCAGACCGGCTTGCCGCCCAGGTGCGAAGCCAGGTGGACCACCGGGCTGTAGCCGCCGGAGCTGCCGATCAGGTCGCAGTCCAGCCACTCGCCGGGGCTGGTGACCTTGTGTGCCTTGACGTCGATCGCGGCGACACGGGCGCCGGTGACGCGCTTGCTGCCACGGGCCTCGACCACCGAGCTGGAGGTAAGGATGCGGATGCCCTTGGCGCGGGCTTCTTCCACCAGCGAACCACGCGGGTTGTGGCGGGCGTCGGCGATGGCCACGACCTGCAGGCCGGCGTCGTGCCAGTCGAGGGCGACGCGGTAGGCGTGGTCGTTGTTGGTCGCCAGCACCAGCTTGCGGCCCGGGGCCACGCCGTAGCGGCGGATGTACACGGAGATGGCGCCGGCCAGCATGTTGCCCGGCACGTCGTTGTTGGCGTAGACCAGCGGACGCTCGTGGGCGCCGGTGGCCAGGACCACGCGCTTGGCCCGCACGCGGTGCATGCGCTGGCGCACCTGGCCCATCGGGGCGCGGTCGCCAAGGTGGTCGGTGAGGCGCTCGTGGATGGTCAGGAAGTTGTGGTCGTGGTAGCCGTTGACCGTGGAGCGTGGCAGCAGGGTCACTTCCGACAGGCCGCGCAGCTCGGCGAGGGTGGCCGAGACCCACTCGGACGCCGGCTTGCCGTCGAGGCTTTCGCGGCTGTCCAGCAGGCTGCCGCCGAATTCTTCCTGCTCGTCGGCGAGGATCACCCGCGCGCCGCTACGGGCAGCGGCCAGGGCAGCGGCGAGACCGGCAGGGCCGCCGCCGACCACCAGCACGTCGCAGTGCTGGTTCATGTAGTCGTAGGTGTCCGGGTCGTTCTGCAGCGGCGCACGGCCCAGGCCGGCTGCCTTACGAATGTACTTCTCGTAGGTCATCCAGAACGACTGCGGGTACATGAACGTCTTGTAGTAGAAGCCCGGCGGCATCATCTTGCCGCCGACCTTGCCCAGGATGCCCATGACGTCGGTGTTCACGCTCGGCCAGCCGTTGGTGCTGGTGGCTACCAGGCCCGAGTACAGCGCCTGCTGGGTAGCACGCACGTTGGGGATCTGGGTGGCTTCGCTGGCGCCGATCTGCAGGATGGCGTTCGGCTCTTCGGCACCGGCGGCGATGATGCCGCGGGGACGGGAGTACTTGAAGCTGCGACCGATGATGTCGACGCCGTTGGCCAGCAGCGCGGCGGCCAGGGTGTCACCGGCGTAGCCCTGGTAGCTCTGGCCGTTGAAGGTGAAGTTCAAGACTTTGCTGCGGTCGATGCGACCGCCGCTGGAGAGGCGATAAACCTGGCTCATACCTTTTCTCCCTGGCCGTTGGCGACCAACTGCGGGGCGCTGCTCTTGCCGGTGACTTGTGGCTTGCTGCCGATCTTGTAGGTTTCCAGGATCTCGTAGGTCACGGTGTCACGGGTCGCGTTGAAGTACTGGCGGCAGCCAGCGGCGTGAATCCACAGTTCGTGGTGCAGGCCGCGCGGGTTGTCGCGGAAGAACATGTAGTCGCCCCACTGCTCGTCGGTGCAGGCGTTGGGATCCAGCGGCCGCGGGATATGGGCCTGGCCGGACGAATGGAACTCTTCCTCGGAGCGCAGTTCGCCGCAGTGTGGACAGAAGATGTGCAACATGATGGTTTCTCCTGTTAGTGGGCGACGGCGGCTGCGCCGTGTTCGTCGATCAGGGCGCCGTTGTGGAAACGGTCGATGGAAAACGGTTTGGCCAGGGGGTGCATCTCGCCTTTGGCCAGGCTGGCGGCGAAGACGTTGCCCGAGCCCGGGGTGGCCTTGAAGCCGCCGGTACCCCAGCCGCAGTTGAAGAACATGTTCTTCACCGGGGTCTTGGAGATGATCGGGCAGGCGTCCGGGCTGGTGTCGACGATGCCGCCCCACTGGCGGTTCATGCGCACGCGGGAGAGGATCGGGAACATTTCCACGATGGCCTGCAGGGTGTGCTCGATCACCGGGTACGAGCCGCGCTGGCCGTAGCCGACCCAGCCGTCGATACCGGCGCCGATGACCAGGTCGCCCTTGTCCGACTGGCTGATGTAGCCGTGCACGGCGTTGGACATGATCACGCTGTCGATGATCGGCTTGATCGGCTCGGACACCAGCGCCTGCAGCGGGTGGGATTCCAGCGGCAGGCGGAAGCCGGCGAGGCGCGCCATGTGCCCGGAGTTACCGGCGGTGACCACGCCGACGCGCTTGGCGCCGATGAAGCCCTTGTTGGTTTCCACGCCGATCACGGTGTTGTTTTCCTTGCGGAAGCCGATCACCTCGGTCTGCTGGATCAGGTCGACGCCCAGGGCGTCGGCGGCACGGGCGTAGCCCCAGGCCACGGCGTCGTGACGAGCCACGCCACCGCGACGTTGCACGGTGGCGCCGAGGATCGGATAGCGGGTGTTCTTCGAGCAGTCCAGGTACGGGATCTCGTCCGCGACCTGCTGGGCGTTGAGCAGCTCGCCGTCCACGCCGTTGAGGCGGTTAGCGTTGACCCGGCGCTCGGAGTCACGGATGTCCTGCAGGGTGTGGCACAGGTTGTAGACGCCGCGCTGGGAGAACATCACGTTGTAGTTGATGTCCTGGGACAGGCCTTCCCAGAGCTTCATGGCGTGCTCGTAGAGGTGCGCCGACTCGTCCCACAGGTAGTTGGAGCGAACGATGGTGGTGTTGCGGGCGGTGTTGCCGCCGCCCAGCCAGCCCTTCTCGATCACGGCGACGTTGGTGATGCCGTGCTCCTTGGCCAGGTAGTAGGCGGTTGCCAGGCCGTGGCCGCCACCGCCGACGATGACGACGTCGTAGACCTTCTTCGGCGTCGGCGTGCGCCACATGCGCTGCCAGTTCTCGTGGTGGCTGAGGGAGTGCTTGAAGAGGCCGAAGCCCGAATAACGTTGCATGGTCTATTGCTCCACTCAGCGGTAAACCGGGAAGTCCGCACACAGTGCCGACACGTTGCGCGCCACATCGGCTTCCACATCGGCGTCGCCGAGGTTGTCGAGGATGTCGCAGATCCAGCCGGCCAGGGCCACGCACTGGGCGACCTTGAAGCCGCGGGTGGTGACGGCCGGGGTGCCGATGCGCAGGCCCGAGGTCACGAACGGCGACTGCGGGTCGTTGGGCACGGCGTTCTTGTTGACGGTGACATGGGCACGGCCCAGGGCAGCGTCGGCATCCTTGCCGGTCAGGCCCTGACGGATCAGGCTGACCAGGAACAGGTGGTTGTCGGTGCCGCCGGACACTACATCGTAGCCACGATCGATGAACACGCCAGCCATGGCCTGGGCGTTCTCGATGACCTGCTGCTGGTAGGCCTTGAAGCCAGGCTCCAGGGCTTCCTTGAAGCACACGGCCTTGGCCGCGATCACGTGCATCAGCGGGCCGCCCTGGGCGCCGGGGAAGACCGCGGCGTTGAGTTTCTTCTCGATCTCTTCGTTGGCCTTGGCCAGGATCAGGCCGCCACGGGGACCGCGCAGGGTCTTGTGGGTGGTGGTGGTGACCACGTCGGCGAACGGGATCGGGTTCGGGTACAGGCCAGCGGCGACCAGGCCGGCGACGTGAGCCATGTCGACGAACAGCAGGGCACCGACTTTATCGGCGATCTGGCGGAAGCGCGGGAAGTCCAGGGTCTTGGAGTAGGCGGAGAAGCCGGCGACGATCATCTTCGGCTTGTGCTCGACGGCCAGGCGCTCGACTTCGTCGTAGTCGATCAGGCCGGTGTTGGTGTCGATGCCGTACTGCACGGCGTTGTACAGCTTGCCCGAGGACGACACCTTGGCGCCGTGGGTCAGGTGGCCGCCGTGGGCCAGGCTCATGCCCAGGATGGTGTCGCCGGCTTGCAGCAGGGCCAGGTAGACCGCGCCGTTGGCGGAGGAACCGGAGTGAGGCTGGACGTTGGCGTAGTCGGCGCCGAACAGTTGCTTGGCGCGCTCGATGGCCAGCGCCTCGACCTTGTCGACGTGCTCGCAACCGCCGTAGTAGCGCTTGCCGGGATAGCCTTCGGCGTACTTGTTGGTGAGGCCGCTGCCCTGGGCCTGCATGACGCGCTTGCTGGTGTAGTTTTCCGAGGCGATCAGCTCGATGTGATCTTCCTGGCGCTGCTCTTCGGCGTTCATGGCCGCCAGCAGTGCATCGTCATAACCCTGGATCTGGTCTTGCTTGCTGAACATCGCGTTTCTCCCGGCAGCGGTGGGGCTCTTATTAAGTGGAACCCGTGTCATTGACGGGTGTCCTTTGCAGCGATGGTATGGCCGGGACGGCCCTGCCAGATGCCTGCGCACGCCACGCAAAGGTGCGTTTACGACATTGTTTTGTCTTGTTTGCGATAGTCGACCTCCGGGGCCCCATCGCTGGCAAGCCAGCTCCCACAGGTGCGGTGTGTACAGTCCCTGTGGGAGCTGGCTTGCCAGCGATGAGGGCCCTGAAAACGACACAAAAAACAGGTTGTATAGGCAACCTCGCAAGCCATGCATTAGAGTGCTCTCCTGCCTTGCTAACAGGACCCGAGCCATGACAGAACAAAGCCAGCAATTCGCCAGCGACAACTACTCCGGCATCTGCCCGGAAGCCTGGGCCGCCATGGAGAAGGCCAACCAGGGCCACGAACGCGCCTACGGCGACGACCAGTGGACGGCCCGCGCCGCCGACCATTTCCGCCAGCTGTTCGAGACCGACTGCGAAGTGTTCTTCGCCTTCAACGGCACCGCGGCCAACTCCCTGGCCCTGTCCTCCCTGTGCCAGAGCTACCACAGCGTGATCTGCTCGGAGACCGCCCACGTCGAGACCGACGAATGCGGCGCCCCGGAATTCTTCTCCAACGGCTCGAAACTGCTCACCGCGCGCAGCGAGAACGGCAAGCTGACCCCGGACTCGATCCGTGAAGTGGCGCTCAAGCGCCAGGACATCCACTACCCCAAGCCGCGGGTGGTGACCATCACCCAGGCCACCGAGGTCGGCAGCGTCTACCGTCCCGACGAGCTCAAGGCGATCAGCGCCACCTGCAAGGAACTGGGGCTGAACCTGCACATGGACGGCGCACGCTTCACCAACGCCTGCGCCTTCCTCGGCTGCTCGCCGGCGGAGCTGACCTGGAAGGCCGGGATCGACGTGCTGTGCTTCGGCGGTACCAAGAACGGCATGGCGGTGGGTGAGGCGATTCTGTTCTTCAACCGCAAGCTGGCGGAAGACTTCGACTACCGCTGCAAGCAGGCCGGGCAACTGGCGTCGAAGATGCGCTTCCTGTCGGCGCCGTGGGTGGGGTTGCTGGAAAGTGGCGCCTGGCTGCGTCACGGCGCCCATGCCAACCACTGTGCCCAGTTGCTGAGCGGGCTGGTGGCGGATGTGCCGGGGGTGGAACTGATGTTCCCGGTGGAGGCCAACGGCGTGTTCCTGCAGATGCCGGAAGCGGCGCTGGAGAAGCTGCGTAATAAAGGATGGCGGTTCTATACCTTCATTGGCAGCGGTGGGGCGCGGTTCATGTGCTCGTGGGATACCGAGGAGGCTCGGGTGCGGGAGCTGGCGGCGGACATCCGGGCGGTGATGGGGGCCTGAGGGCCTCATCGCTGGCAAGCCAGCTCCCACAGTGTCCGCGTCGCTGCAGAACCCTGTGGGAGCTGGCTTGCCAGCGATAGCTATCTAGAGCCGGAAACCTCCCATCTGCCTGGCCAGGTCATCGGCCAGGCACTGCAAGGCCTCACAATCCGCCCGACACCCCTGCACTTCCAGCGCCGTCTCCCGCGCCAGATCGGAAATCCCCTGCACATTGCGGTTGATCTCCTCGGTCACCGCCGACTGCTCCTCCGTCGCCGTCGCTACCTGCAGGTTCATGTCGCTGATCCGCTCCACCTGCCCGGTGATGGTGCCCAGCGAATCACCCGTGCGCTGGCTCGACTCCACCCCGGTCCCGGTCGCCGCCTGGCCGGCATGCATCGACTCCACCGCCGTCCCGGTGCCCTGCTTCAGGCGCTGGATCATCTGCTGGATCTCACCCGTCGAGGTCTGCGTGCGCTGCGCCAGGGTCCGCACCTCATCCGCCACCACGGCAAACCCGCGCCCCATCTCCCCCGCCCGCGCCGCTTCGATCGCGGCATTCAGCGCCAGCAGGTTGGTCTGCTCGGAAATACTGCGGATCACCGCCAGCACCTGGTCGATCGACGCCACTTCCTCGGCCAGCTGGCTGACCGCCTCCGCCGCCGTGCCGATCTCGCCGGACATGCCTTCGATATGCGCGATGGAGCGCTGCACCACCTGGCGCGCCTGCAACGCCTCGTCCCGGGCACTCTGCGAGGCATGCGCCGCTTCGCCGGCGTTGCGCGCAATGTCCTGCACGGTCAGCCCCATCTCGTGCACCGCCGTGGCGACCATCTCGGTCATTTCCTGCTGCTTGCCGGAACGCTCGGCCGTGCTCACCACCACATGGATCACCTGCCCCACCGCCGTGCGCAGTTGCTCGCTGGTAGCCAGCACCTCGCCGATCAACTTGCGCTGGCTGTCGAGGAAGCGGTTGAAGCCACGGGCCAGGTCACCCAGTTCGTCGCGACGGTTGTCATCCAGCCGATGGCTGAGGTCGCCGCCACCATCGCCAATCGCCACCAGCGCCGCGGTCACCCGACGAATCGGCCGCACGATGCCCCGCGCCAGCAGCACCACCAGCAGCAATGACAGCAAAGCCACGGCGCCACCGATCAGGCTGGTGAGCCACACGGTCTCGTGCACCTCGGCATAGATCTGCGATTCCGGCACCTCGGCCACCAGGCGCCAGTTCAGGCCGCGCAACGGCAGGCTCAAGGCAAGGAAGTTCTCGCCGTCACGCTCGAAGCGAATGCTCTGCACGCCTTCATGACCCGCCAGCGCAGCCTGGGCCGCCGTTTCGCCGATCTGTTCGGCGAGCTGCCGCTTGCCGCCGAACTCGTTCTGCGGATGCACCTGGATCAGGCCGTCGTTGCGCACCAGCATCACCCGGCCACGCTCGCCGAAGCTGAAGTTGTGGATCAGCTCGGACAGCTCGGTCATGCGCAGCCCGAGGCCACCGATGCCCACCAGCTTGCCGTCCTTCTCGATCCGATAGTCGATGAACAGCGCCAGCTCGCCGGTGCTGCCATCGATGTCGATGTTGAGCATGCGGTCGTCACCGCTGTCGATGAAGCCATAGAACCAGCTGTCCTTCGGGTTGCTGCGGCTGAGGGTGCGGTCCAGGCCCTTCTCGTTGTAGTAGTGATTGCTCACCGTCGAGGCGAACAGCGCGGTAAACGCCTGGTTGTGCTGGCGCAGCGTCTCGATGTACTCGACGAATCGCGGCGCCTGGGCAGGGTCTTCGCCGGCGGCCAGCCAGTCACGCAGCAGGCTGTTGTGGGCGATGTCCGCCGCGGCGGTCAGGGGCCGGGTGAGCATGCGTTCGATGTCGTTGCGAATCGCCTCGATGCTCGCCGGCAGCGCCGTCTTGACCAGGTAACGCTCGGTGAGGCGATTGACCGCCACGGTATAGATGCCGACCACGATCAGGATGCTCACCAGCAGGGCAGCGCCCATGCTTGCAATCAATTGCCACTGGATACTGCGCCGCCAGAACTGCATGGGTTTTCCTCTGAGAAATAGACCTGTACCGCAAACGACAGGCCAATTGTATACAACAGAGGTATACGATTTTTCCAGACCTATCGGTCAGGTTTCATCGCAAAAGTGGGGCCAACAGGGGTGCAGAACGGACGGATGGCGGTGGGAGCCGCGGACGGTGGCTCCCACGACAGGGGTCAGGCGTTATCGATTGCCTGGGAGATGGCTTCGACCGTGGCGCTGACTTGCTCTTGATAACGGTCGAGGGTTTGCTGATGCGCCTGTTGCAGGGCGATCTGCCGGGAACACAGGTTCAGCGCCGCGAGGACCAGCAACTTGTCGCCGATCAGCGAGGGGTAACTACGCTTGGTGTCGGCCAGGGACGCCTTGAGCATCTGCACGGCCTCGGCAAGTACCTTCTCCTGGCCCGCAGGGGCCTTGATCGAGTAGTCATTGCCCATGATCGAGACGACATTGATCGTCTGCGCGGACTCGTTCATGCGCCAACGGTACCGCTGGCACGTTCAATCAGCGCCTGGATGCGGGCGTTGGTGGCGCCGTACTTTTCTTCCTGTTCCATCAGGTTCAGTTGCAGGCTTTCGTTCTCGTCCTTGGCCTGGGCCAGTTCGGTTTCCAGCTGCCCGTTGCGCTCGGCCAGTTGCTGATTCTTCTGCAGCAGTTCGCCGACCAGTTGTTCCAGTTGACTCAGGGTGTTGTCGAGCATGATGACTTCTCTCGGAGGGGGAAATTACGGGGGCGCACACGATAAAGAAAACGCGGCGCAGCCGCCAGAGATATCGGGGCCAGAGCCCCGCGTTGGTGCAGATTGACCTGATCTGGGTCATCCGGTTCCTGCCTCTGGTCGGCAAGACGGTGAAAAGGTGATGATTTTCGTCGGACAAACCCTCAAGTCCGGTCGGCCAATACCGATAGTCATCAGAGCAGACTCTCTCCCGGCGCATGGATCGCGTCCCCACGATTTGGATCCGACCATGTCCCTACGCAATATGAACATCGCCCCGCGTGCGCTGCTGGGGTTCGCGCTGATCGGCGCGCTGATGCTGGCCCTGGGCGTCTTCGCCCTCACCCAGATGAGCAAGATCCGCCAGGCCGGCGCAGACATCGAGCAGGTCACCGTGCCGAGCATCAAGGCCCTCGACCAGATCAACCTGTTGACCCTGCGCCTGCGCACCCTCTCCTATCGCCTGCTGATCAACCGCGAAGCCGACGTGGTGCAGAACAGCTACAGCCAGCTGAATGAACGCAACGCGCAGATCGACGCGGCGCGCAAGGTCTACGAGCCGTTGATCGCCAGCGATGAAGAGCACGCGGTGTACAACCAGTTCGTCCAGGTGCTCGGCCAGTATCGCCAGCTGGAAGCACGCGTGGTGCAGCTGTCCCAGGCCAACGACCTGCCGGCGATCCGCGAGATGATCAACCGCGACCTGCTGCAGAGCATGGAGCAGATCACCACGGCCATGGACAAGCTGGTGAAGATCAACACCGAGCAGACCCGTGATATCAACCAGACGGCGGCGAACGACTATGACAGTGCGTTCACCCTGGTCATCGTCCTGCTGGTCGCCGCCACCGTGCTGACCTTCCTCTGCGCCATCGTCCTCACCCGCAGCATCGTCAAGCCCATCGACGAAGTGCTGGCCGTGGCCGAGCAGATCGCCAGCGGCAACCTGACCCACAGCATCCGCCCCGAGGGCAGCGACGAAGCCGCGCGCCTGCAACAGGCGATTGCCAGGATGCAAGAACAGCTGCGCGACACCCTGCAGCAGATCTCCGGTTCCGCCACCCAGCTGGCCTCGGCCGCCGAGGAACTGAACAGCGTCACCGAGGAAAGCGCCCGCGGCCTGCAGCAGCAGAACAACGAGATCGAGCAGGCGGCCACAGCGGTCACCGAGATGACCAGTGCCGTCGAGGAAGTGGCGCGCAACGCCGTGAGCACCTCCGAGGCCTCGGCCGAAGCCACCCGCTCGGCCACCGACGGTCGCGACCTGGTGCTGGAGACCGTCAGCGCCATCGAACGCATGAGCAACGACGTGCAGAGCACCTCGGTGCTGGTGGGCAACCTGGCCGAGCAGTCCCGGGATATCGGCAAGGTGCTGGACGTGATCCGCGGCCTGGCCGACCAGACCAACCTGCTGGCGCTCAACGCCGCCATCGAGGCCGCCCGAGCCGGTGAAGCCGGTCGCGGTTTTGCCGTGGTGGCCGATGAAGTGCGGGCGCTGGCGCACCGTACCCAGCAGTCCACGCAGGAAATCGAGCGCATGGTCAGCAGCATCCAGGGCGGTACCGAGCAGGCGGTGAGCTCGATGCGCAACAGTACCGAGCGTGCTGAATCGACCCTGAACATCGCCCGTGGCGCCGGTAGCGCGCTGGACACCATCACCGGCGCGGTGGCGCAGATCAACGAGCGCAACCTGGTGATCGCCAGCGCCGCCGAAGAGCAGGCCCAGGTGGCGCGGGAAGTGGACCGCAACCTGGTGAACATCAACGACCTGTCGGTGCAGTCGGCGACCGGCGCGCACCAGACCAGCGCGGCGAGTGCCGAGCTGTCGCGGCTGGCGGTGGACCTGAATAGCCTGGTGGGGCGGTTCAAGGTCTGATATTCGCTTTGCCTGTCAGGGCCTCATCGCTGGCAAGCCAGCTCCCACAGTGGGAGCTGGCTTGCCAGCGATAGGGCCATGAATATCGACAGTGATATCAGGAATTCACCACACAATCCGGCATCCCTAAAGCCCCACCTACACCCCCACAAAACCAATTCCTACAAATCCTGCCAAAATCCCAGGAATCCCCTGATTCCCCGGTAATCCCCCTCCTTTCCCCCTGCACGTTTTGAATCATTTCCCTCCAGTAAAGCGCCCCGGCATCCCCTACCCTCGCGCCCTCGAAACCCCCTTGAGGCCGCCATGTCCGCCCCGCCCCGTCAAAGCGCCGCCTTCTGGTTCACCAGCACCTTCCTCCCCGCGCCCCTGGCCATCGGCTTCCTCGGTCCGCTGCAAGGCCTGACCCTGGGGCAATCGCTGCTGGCGATCATCCCGGCCGTGCTGCTGGGCAGCCTCGTGCCCTACCGCCGCACCACCAGCGGCATCCTGTTGCTCCCGGTCGCCCTGGTCCTGCACGCGCTGCACCTGGAGATCCTCTCGCGTATCTCCCACCACCTGCTGCCGGGACAGGCGCTGAACTGGCAACTCATGGCCCTGATGCTCGCCGCGCTGCTGGCATTCATCGGCCCACGCCTGCTCTATCGCGCCCAGGCCTGGCTGGCGCTGCCACTGATCCTGGCCTTCGCCCTGCTCACCCTCGGCGCGCTGCTGATGCTGGAAGTGGATACCGCGCAGCGTCAACCCGGCTTCAGCTGGTCAGCCTTCGGCCTGCTGGCAGGCATGGCGGCGCTCTGGCAGATCAGCCTGACGCCCATGGCCAGCAAGGGCACGCCGCATTACCTCGGCCTGGCCCTGCCGGCACTCTGGCTGATGTCGCTGGGGGCGCTGATGGCCTCGGCCATCCCGGCGGTGGACAGTGTGGTGAGCCTGCGCCTGGTCGGTGAGCGCACGCTGCCGGGGCTGGGCAGCGTGGCGGTGCTGCTCTTGGCGCTGGCCATGGTGGGTGCCATGGCGGTGCACGGCCATGCGCAGTTCGTGGCCTTTTCCGCGAACCCCTGGAAAACGAAAGCCCGCGTGCTGCTGCTCGCGGGCTTTCTGTCGTTGCTGGTGCTGTGGAATCCCCTGCAGTTCTCGCTGTACTGAGCCTCAATACTCGATCCGAACATCCCCCTTCGGCACGCTGCAGCACGACAGGATGTAGCCCTCGGCCACGTCCTCGTCGGTGATCCCGCCGTTGTGCTCCATCTCCACCTCGCCGCCCAGCTTGAGCACCTTGCAGGTGCCGCAGATGCCCATGCCGCAGGCCTTGGGAATCATCAGGCCGACCTTCGCCGCTGCCGCGTGCACCGTCTCGCCGGGGGCGATGTGGCTGCTCTTGCCAGTGGCGGTGAATTCCACCAGGTGCATGTCGGCGACACTGATTTCCTCGGCCGCTTCCGCCGCCTGCTCGGCATGCTCCACGGCATCGGCCTTGGCTTCCGGCGGCGTCGCGCCGAAGGATTCCTCGTGATAGCGGCTCATGTCGTAGCCGGCGCCTTCCAGCAGGCGCTTGACCGCGGTCATGTACGGCGTCGGGCCGCAGCAGAAGATCTCCCGCTCCATGAAGTCCGGCGCCATCAGTTCCAGCAGCTTGTGGTTGAGGTAGCCGCGATAGCCGGCCCACGGCTCGCCCAGGCCGTGCTTCTCGCAAATGATGTGCAGGCTGAAGTTGGGAATCCGCGAGGCCATGTGCTCCAGCTCGCGGTGGTAGATGATGTCCTTCGGCGAGCGCGCGCTGTGCACGAAGACCATGTCCACGTTGCCGTTGGTGTCGTAGAACCAGCGCGCCATGGACATCACCGGGGTGATGCCGACGCCGCCGCTGAGGTACAGCACTTTCGAGCTGGGGAAGTCCATGGCGTTGAACAGGCCCACCGGCCCGTGCACCGCCAGCTCCTGGCCTTCGTGCAGGGTGTCGTGCAGGTAGTTGGAGACCTTGCCCCCCGGCACGCGCTTGATGGTCACCGAGAAGCTGTAGGGCACCGACGGCGAACTGGAGATGGTGTACGAACGCATCACCGGCTGGCCTTCGATCTCCAGCTCCAGGGTGACGAACTGGCCCGGCTTGAAGAAGAACATGATCGGCTGGTCGGCCATGAAGCAGAAGGTGCGCACGTCCCAGGTTTCCTGGATGACCTTCACGCAGCGCACGACATGGCGACCGTTGGCCCAGGTCTGGGTGGTTACCGGATTCAGAAAGGTATTGGACATTGTTATTCGCTCCACGGCCAACGGCGGCTTGATGGACACGATAATGCTCGGGGAACGACCGCCTCACTTACCCATTCACGACATCGGCGTGCTTATCGCGACCAGCCGCTGACGGCAAGGGCTGGCGCGTCGGAAACGGATTCGACCATGTCGCCCATGGATATGGTTCGCGTCGCCGGCAATCGCACACTCCGTCGCAAATGATCCTGCAGAAATGCCTTGCGTCGCATAACAACGATTAGCCACTTTCGCCGGCCGCCGAAGGCCATGAGGACACACACGATGGACGTCACCACCACCCTGAGCCTGGACGATCCGCTGGAACCCGCACGCAAGGCCACCGCCGAGATGCTGCAGAACCGCGAGCGCACCTATTCCCTGCCGCAGCCGTTCTACACCGACGAGCGCCTGTTCCAGATCGACATGCAGGAGATCTTCCACAAGGAATGGCTGATCGCCGGCATGACCTGCGAGATCCCGGCCAAGGGCAACTTCCTCACCCTGGAGATCGGCAAGAACCCGATCATGGTGGTGCGCGGTGCCGAGGGCCAGGTGCATGCCTTCCACAACGTCTGCCGTCACCGCGGCTCGCGCCTGTGCACCAGCGACAAGGGCAAGGTGGCCAAGCTGGTCTGCCCTTACCACCAGTGGACCTACGAGCTGGACGGCCGCCTGCTGTTCGCCGGCACCGAGATGGGCGCCGACTTCGACATGAAGCAATACGGCCTGAAACCGGTGCACTGCAAGGTCGCCGGCGGCTACATCTTCATCAGCCTGGCGCAGAACCCGCCGGCCATCGACGAGTTCCTCGCCACCCTGGCGCACTACATGGAACCGTACGACATGGAGAACGCCAAGGTCGCGGTGCAGACCACCCTGATGGAAAAGGCCAACTGGAAGCTGGTGCTGGAGAACAACCGCGAGTGCTACCACTGCAGCGGTTCGCACCCTGAGCTGCTCAACACCCTGCTGGAGTGGGACGACACCAACGACCCGCGTGCCACCCAGTCGTTCAAGGACCACGTGGCCGCCTCCGCCGCCGCCTGGGAAGCCGAGAAGATCCCGTACCTGCACAAGAGCCACGGCCTGCGTAACCGCATCGTGCGCATGCCGCTGCTCAAGGGCACCGTGTCCATGACCATGGACGGCAAGCAGGCCTGCGCCAAGCTCATGGGCCGCATCCAGAACCCCGACCTCGGCTCGATGCGCATCCTGCACCTGCCGCACTCGTGGAACCACTGCATGGGCGACCACATGATCGTCTTCACCGTATGGCCGATCAGCGCCCAGGAAACCAAGGTCACCACCAAGTGGCTGGTGCGCAAGGACGCCGTCGAAGGCGTCGACTACGACCCGCAGCGCATGCGTGAGGTGTGGGACGCCACCAACGACCAGGACCGTCGCCTGGCCGAAGAGAACCAGCGCGGCATCAACTCCACCGCCTACCAGCCGGGGCCGTACTCCAAGACCTACGAGTTCGGCGTGGTCAACTTCATCGACTGGTACAGCCAGCGGGTGCTGAACAACCTGGGGGCGGAGCCGGCGCCTTATCTGAAGGATGTTTCGGTGCAGTGACCCTGCTCCATGCCGCCGGGGGCTGGCTCCGGCGGCATGGGTATCTCATGGCACAACACTGTCCGCGTCGAATATTCGACCCCCAGGCAGGCTTAGGCATCGCCGCTTCAGATCAGCCTTTCGTACCCACCCCGCTTGAAAATTATTTGTTGGACCTGCGGGCGGGATAACTGGCTGGAGGGACCAGCCACGGGAGAGTCCGGAGCTCGGCGGTTAATCGAAGTTGTGCGGAGCTCCTGCATTTCGATTTCAGGTGTCGGTCCCCCGGCAGCTCGCGACGGAGTCGGACTCGCAGGGGGTGACCCTGACTCCTCCTGCGCCTTGCGAACGGCCTTCTTGCCATGGAGCACCTGGGCGAATTTCAGTTTGCCGGGAGAAACAGGGGCCTTCGGAAACTTTTTCGCCAACAGGCCCACCCCGAGAGCAGCGGCGCTGATGCCCTGGGTCACATGCATCAGTGTGCTCACGACCGCACTCTGCGGGTCCTTGATGCTAAACGAGGTCGACACCACGCCGAGTATCGAGCCTACTATCCCTACGCCTGTGACGACGGCGTGGAGCCCTCCGAGCCCATCTGTCTTGACCAACGAGTGCACGCTGCTCGCCGCCGTGAGGATGCTCACCAGGTAGCTCATCCCGTACAGATCCTCGGCGGCGCGTCCCGTGGGATCAGTGAAGTTGAGCGGATCGCCCTGGCAATAGGCATAGGCATTCAACCCGCCCGCGTCGAAGGGGCTGAGGGGGTCCGCACAATGGAAGCGCATCAGTTGCGGGCTGTAGATGCGCCGGCCGTGGCCTAGGTGGTACCAGCCCTGCGGGTGCTCCCGCATCTGGCCATTGAAGGCCAGACTCGATTGCGGCGAGCGCCTGGTAGTGCGGGTAGCGTTCATTCGGGGCTCTCTCTTTCATCAGTTCGCTGTCACTGCGCTAGCGCCTGGAGCAGCCAGGCGGTACTGGCAGAATCCCCAGGCAGGATCAGGCATCGCCGTTTCGGATCGACGCAATACGCTGGCGCAACCTGGTAACCCTTTGTGCGACTCGCGTGCGGAACGACGAGTCGGATGGACCAGGCGCAGGAGCGCGCGAAACTTGGCCGGTAGCCGGAGGGTCGGTGATCCACCCCGAATCCCTTGCAGACTCCCGCGACACCTTCTGACTCAAAGGAGGTGACTTTTTATTAATGGCATCGCGAACGACCTGCCTGCCATGGAGCACCCTGGCGAATTTCCGCTTGGCGGGAGAAGTAGGGGCCTTCGGATACCCTTTCGCCAGCGAGCCCACCGCGATAACACCGATGCTGATGCCCAGGGTCACATGCAGCAGTGTGCTCACGACCTCACTCTGCGGGTCCTTGATGCTGAACGAGGTCGACACCATGCCGAGTATCGCCCCTATTATCCCGAGGCCGGTGGCGGCGGCGTGGAGCCCTCTGACCTTGTCTTTCCCAAAAAGAATCGAGTCCAGGCTGCTCGCCGCCGTGAGGATGCTCACCAGGTAGGACGTCCCGTACAGATCCTCGGCGGCGCGTCCCGTGGGATCAGTGAAGTTGAGCGGATCACCCTGGCAATAGGCATAGGCATTCAACCCGCCCGCGTCGAAGGGGCTGAGGGGGTCCGCACAATGGAAGCGCATCAGTTGCGGGCTGTAGATGCGCCGACCGTGGCCGAGGTGGTACCAGCCCTGCGGGTGCTCGCGCAACTGGCCGTTGAAGCCGGCGCGGGCCGACGGCGTGCGCCGCGACACCGCACCAACAGATGGTGGACGATCCGAAGGACGACGGGTCATGACATAGCCGCCATAGCGGCCCTGGTGCTTGTCTCGCTTAGGCTGCGTTCTAACCGGATGTTCGTCGCGATCTGCGGCAAATCCCCCAATCGCGATTGCTCGCTGTAGACCGATGCAGAACTCACGGCCGACGGCGATCGCGTCACCCTCGTTTGCCGAGACTGCGAAGACACCGGCGAAGTCGTGGGCGAGCGCGATGGCGTGAGTGACCGGCGCGCTGCCGAAGCCGCTGCGGATGAGGGCGGCGGCGCAGACAGACTTCGGGTCGACACAGGGCTCGTTGGCTGGGACGACGGGGGGGAGTACTGGATCTCGGCAGCCGCCTGGAGGTTGTCGTCCAACTTTTTCACTTTTTGGTTGTGTTGCTGTTTGCGGTCCGCCTTCATGGCAATCGAGACGCGCCGCCAGGCCGCCATCGACGAAAGCGCCGTGCCGACGTAGCTGATGTACTTGCCCTCCTCATTGCCCAGCAACTGTTCGACAGCACCGTAGATACCCACCAGGGCTCCAGCCCCGCTCAACAGCGTCGCGTGAAGTGCCGGACCGCTCTGCATGGCCGGTGCCGAACTGCGTATACCGTAGGCCGCAACAGTGAACAAGCCAACGTTGAGCGTCAGGGCGAGCAGCGGCCCGACACGCTCCTCCCAGCGCCCGCTGGGATCGACCCGATTGAGCGGATCGCCCGAGCAGTAGGCATAGCCATTCAACCCGCCCCGCTCGAAAGGGCTCCAGCGATCCGGGCTGTGAAAGCGCGCCAATACCGGGCTGTAGGCCCGATAGCCATTCCCCAACAGGTAACAACCCCAGGATTCGAGCAGTTGGCCATTGAACGCGACGCCACCGGTGTCCGGCACGTTTCGATCGATGCGGTCAGCGAGCGATGTCGGCATGGGAACCTCACGGGAAGGAACTCCAGTCACCTTACGCCCAGTTCCACACACTTCACTACTGGCAGATTTATCAGGTAGTCAGGTGCCGAGGATACCTGTACGTTTTTTGTTCAACTGCCGAATCCTCCCGTATTCATTGACCCCACGTCCCTTCGCAAACATTTTATCCACAGCTCGACCCACAGCTATTGTGGGCAACCGCTGTGGAAAACCCGTTGCCAGCAGCAGTTCACCCGAGACAAAGCGCTGGTCATTTTTTGAACAAAACTCTGTAGCCCTTTGAATTCAAGGCTCTTGCCGGTTGGCGAACACCTTATCCACAAAAGGGCCAACAGACTTTGTGCGAAACTTTTCAAGGTCGTGACAGAGGTGTGGATAAGCGCGCTAAACCAGCGATTCCACGGGGTTTCCTGATTCTTTGAAGGGCAACGAAGGGCTTTTGATCGTTTTTTGAACAAGCCTTATAAGCCATTGTTTTATATCAACTTAATCAATGGCCAAACAGTTTATCCACAAAGCCGCCAACAAGGATTGTGGGCAACTGTGACCCAGGAGAGCGAGTTACAGCAGGAAAGCGCCCGGAAAAGCCCTGGTGAAAATTTGATCAGAAACGCGAAAGCCTTGCAGGGCAAGGCTTTCAGAAGGTGGCAAACATTTTATCCACAGAAGCGCCAACAGACTTTGTGCAAAACCTTCAGCGCAGCACCCCTTCCTCCATCAACAGCTTGAGGATGGCTTCGGCACCAGCCTGTGGACTGACGTCCTTGAGCACCTGGCCACCGCCGCCGCTGGCCTTGGCCGTGGCGGCCTTCATGCGGTCGGCGCCGCTCTTCGCCTTGATCACCTTGAGCCGCTTGGGACGCGGCTTGGCGGGCAGCAGCTCGGCACTGGCGAACAGCTCGTCGTCGACGATCTCCACTTCCCGCGCCGCCAGCACACCACGGCGGGCCGGGCCGAACGCGCTCTGGCGCGGCTTCGGCGCGGCGTTATCCACAGAGGCGAGAAACGGCAGGCGCACCTTAAGCCGGCGGCGCTGGCCGCGGGGCAGCGCCTGGAGTACCTGGGCGGTGCCATTGTCGATGGACTCCACCTCGGCCAGGCCCACCACCAGCGGCCAGCCCAGGCGTTCGGCCAGGAGGAATGGCAGCATGCCAGAGCCTTCGCCGGTTTCCGCCTGGCTGCCGGTGAGCACAAGCTGCGCGCCGGCCTCGCGCAGGTAGTCGCCAAGCACGCCGAGCACATCGGCGCCGGCGGGTTGTTCCAGTACGTCGAGCTGGGCCAGGCCCATGCCCAGGTAGCCGCGCAGGGCTTCCTCGCGGGGGTCGCCGGCATGCAGCACCTGCAGGCTTTCGCCCGCCAGCTGCAGGCCCAGCTCTACCGCGCGGGCGTCCTGTTCGGCACGGCGACTGCGCCCCGAGGTGGGGTGGGCGCCGACCGAAACCAGGCTGATGACCTTCGTGTTCATATCTGTCCCCTGCCCTTATGCCGCGTCGCGTCGCGCGCCGTTGCGGAAGTTGTCCACAGCCTCGATCAGCGCCTGCAGGATCGCCGCGCTGTCGCCGATCACCGCGAGGTCGGCGCGCTTGATCATGTCGCAGCCCGGGTCCATGTTGATCGCCACCACCTTGTCGCAGGCACCGATGCCCTGCAGGTGCTGGATCGCCCCGGAGATACCCACCGCCACGTAGACCCGCGCGGTAACCCAGGTGCCGGTGGCGCCGACCTGGCGGTTGCGCGGCATGAAGCCGTCGTCCACCGCCACCCGCGAGGCGCCTTCGGTGGCGCCGAGGGCCGCGGTGGCGCGGTGGAACAGCGCCCAGTCCTTGACCCCGTTGCCGCCGGAGACGATGAACTCGGCTTCGGCCATGGCGATGGCGGCCGGGTCCACGGCCACCGGGCCGAGGTCTTCGATCCGCGACAGGCTGCGCGCCACGCCTGTGGACAACTCCACCGGCAGGGCTTCGTGACGGGTTTCGCTGACCGGATCGGCGCATTCGGCAGCGGCCAGGATCAGCCGCGGCAGGTTGCGCACCAGGTCCTGCTGGCCGGCACCGGCGCGGCCGCTGCTGAGGCCGTCCTTGACCTGCCAGACCCGCGTCGCCGGGCGTTCGCCCAGGGTCGCGGCAAAGCGCCGGCCCAGTTCGCCGCCACCGGTGCGGCTGTCGGGCAGCAGCCAGTGACGTGGGGAAAACTGGTTATCCACAGCCCGCAGGCCCTGCACCCGTTGCTCCGGTGCATAACCGTCGAACTGCTCGCCTTCGATGACCAGCAGGCGGTCGACGCCATTGCCGGCGAAGTTGCTTTCCTTGTGCTCGCCATAGACCACGGCCAGCACCGCGCCGTCGCTGCCGGCCAGGCTGTGGGCCAGGCCGAGCAGGTCGCGGTCGTGGCTGCTCAGGCGGCCGCCGACCATGTCCGGGACCACGGCGATGTAGAACGCCGGCGCCGGCACCTGGTGCAGCGGCAGCTGCACTTCGGCCGCCGCGCTGCGCTTGCCGCTGCTGCCACCCTGCTGGGCGCCGCTGCGGTCGATGCGCTTGACCCCGTTGGGGCCGATGAAGCCCACGGCATGGGGGTTCTTGCGGATCACCCCGTTGGGGCCCATCCAGCTGTCCTGTTGCACCTGCATGGCCGCGTGCAGCGGGTGCAGGCGGTTACGGGCGATCCATTCGGCGCGCGGGTCGCGGCGGATAATGTCGCTCATCAGTGCACCTCCGCAGGTTCACGTTTGCTCACGGCCGGCTTGCTCGCGGCCGGGGTTTCCAGCAGGGCGTCGGCCACCAGTTCGGCCAGGTCCTTGATCAGCGGACGGGGTTCGACCACGCCTTCGAGCATCGCCGTGCACTGTGGACAACCCACCGCCACCACTTCGGCGCCGGTCTCGCGGATGTCGTCCATGCGCATGTCGGGGATACGCTGCTTGCCGGGGATGTCGGTGATCGGCGCGCCGCCGCCACCGCCGCAGCAGCGCGAGCGGAAGCCGGAACGTTCCATTTCCTTGACCTCGATGCCGAGGGCACGCAGCACCTGGCGCGGCGCCTCGTATTCGCCGTTGTAGCGGCCGAGGTAGCACGGGTCGTGATAGGTCACGCTGCCGCCCTTGTGCGCGTCGAGGTTCAGCTTGCCGGCGTCCAGCAGCTCGGCGATGTAGGTGCTGTGGTGCTGCACCAGGTACTCGCCGCCAAAGGCGCCGTATTCGTTCTTCAGCACATGGAAGCTGTGCGGGTCGCAGGTGACGATGCGCTGGAAGCGGTACTTGCCCAACGTCTGGATATTGCGCTTGGCCAGGGTCTGGAAGGTGGCTTCGTCACCCAGGCGGCGGGCGACGTCGCCGCTGTCGCGTTCTTCCAGGCCGAGCACGGCGAAGTCGACGCCCGAGGCCTTCAGCACCTTGACGAAGGAGCGCAGGGTGCGCTGGTTGCGCATGTCGAAGGCACCGTCACCGACCCAGAACAGCACCTCGGTGGATTTCACCTCCGACAGCACGTTCAGGTTCAGGTCGGCAGCCCAGTTCATCCGTCCGCCGGGGTTGAAGCCGCCCGGGTTGTCGGTGGCGATCAGGTTGTCGAGGACTTCCGCGCCCTTGTTCGGCGTGGCACCCTTTTCCAGGGTCAGGTGGCGGCGCATGTCGACGATGGCATCGACGTGCTCGATCATCATCGGGCACTCCTCGACGCAGGCGCGGCAGGTGGTGCACGACCACAGGGTCTCGGCGTCCACCAGGCCGTTGACGATCGGCTGGTGCGGATGGCCGCCGTGCTCGCCGATCGGCTTGCCGGGGTACGGGCTGCCGGCGAACTGGGCGTCGGTGCCACCGGCCAGGCCGATGACCATGTCCTGGATGAGTTTCTTCGGGTTCAGCGGCTGGCCGGCGGCGAAGGCCGGGCACATGGCTTCGCATTTACCGCACTGCACGCAGGCGTCGAAGCCCAGCAGCTGGTTCCAGGTGAAGTCCTTGGGTTTTTCCACGCCCAGGGGCGCAGAAGGGTCTTCCAGGTCCAGCGGCTTGAGGCCGGTGGAGCGACCGCCGCCGAAGCGTTCGGCGCGGCGGTGCCAGGCCAGGTGCAGGGCACCGGCGAAGGCGTGTTTCATCGGCCCGCCCCAGGTCATGCCGAGGAACAGCTCCGACACACCCCAGACCACGCCCAGGCCCAGCAGGCCGACGACGAACCAGCCGCCGAAGCCTTCGGGAAGGATGCCGGCCACCGGCAGGGTGGCGATGAAGAAGGTGGTGGAGAACACCAGCAGGCTTTTCGGCAGGCGCATCCACGGGCCTTTCGACAGGCGCGAAGGCGGGTCGAGACGGCGCTTGAAGACGAACAGCGCGCCGCAGAACATCAGTACCGTGGCGGCCAGCAGGGCGTAGCCGAGGATCTGGCTGCGCAGGCCGAAGCCGTGGACGATGATGGCCAGCACGGCCGAGAGGACGAAGCCGCCGGCGGTGGCCACGTGGGTCTTGGACATGTACTTGTCGCGTTCCACCACGTGGTGGAGGTCGACCAGGTAGCGCCGCGGCATGGCCAGCAGGCCGGCCAGCAGGTTGACCGGCGACGGCCGGCCCTGGCGCCACATCCGCACGCGCCGAACGGCGCCGAGCACGGCCAGGCCGAGGGCGGCGAACAGCAGGATGGGGAGGATAAGGTTCAGCATGGGAAGCTCCCACAGGGTCCGTGCCGCTCTCTCGATCAAGGTCCGATCAGAAGTCCTTGCACAGGCGCAAGGCGTCGTAGATCGCCGCATGGGTGTTGCGCTGCGCCACGCAGTCGCCGATGCGGTACAGCAGGTAGCCGTCCCCTGCCTGGCCGAGGATCGGCTGCGGCTGGATGGCGAACAGCGCCTCGACGTCGATCTGGCCCTTGTTGCGCGAACCGTCCTTCAGCGCGTAGTACAGCGCTTCGTCCGGGCGCACGCCGTTCTCGATCACCACCTGGTCGACCACCCGCTCTTCCTTGGCCCCGGTGTATTCGTTCTCCAGCACCGCCACCAGCTTGTCGCCCTCGCGGTAGACCTTTTCCAGCATCAGGTCGCCGGTCATGATCACTTCCTTGGGGTACATGCTGCGGTAGTAGGTCGGGAACGACGTACCACCGATGGCCACGCCCGGCTTGATGTCGTCGGTGACGATCTCGACCTGGCTGCCCTTGTCGGCGAGGAAGTCGGCCACCGACATGCCGGTGAACTCGCAGATGGTGTCGTAGACCAGCACGTTCTTGCCCGGCGCAACCTTGCCGTCGAGCACGTCCCAGCTGCTGACCACCAGCCCTTCGGCGGCGCCCCAGTGTTCGTTCTGCTCCATGAACGGGTGCCCGCCCACCGCCAGCACGACGATGTCCGGACGCAGGTCCATGATGGTGTCGGCATCGGCGGCGGTGCCCAGGCGCAGGTCCACCTTCAGGCGGGCCAGCTCCAACTGGTACCAGCGGGTGATACCGGCGATCTGGTCGCGCTGCGGCGCCTTGGCGGCGATGGTGATCTGCCCGCCGATCTGGTCCTTCTTCTCGAACAGGGTCACGTCATGACCGCGCTCGGCAGCAACCCGCGCCGCTTCCATGCCGGCCGGGCCGGCACCGACGATCACCACCTTGCGCCTGGCTCCGGTGGATTTCTCGATGATGTGCGGCACGCCCATGTATTCACGGGAGGTCGCGGCGTTCTGGATGCACAGCACATCCAGGCCCTGGTACTGGCGGTCGATGCAGTAGTTGGCACCGACGCACTGCTTGATCTGGTCCACCTGGCCCATCTTGATCTTGGCGATCAGGTGCGGGTCGGCGATGTGCGCGCGCGTCATGCCGACCATGTCGACATAGCCGCCTTCGAGGATGCGCGTGGCCTGGTTCGGGTCCTTGATGTTCTGCGCGTGCAGTACAGGAGCCTTGACCACTTCCTTGATGCCCGCCGCCAGGTGCAGGAACGGCTCCGGCGGATAGCTCATGTTGGGGATGACGTTGGCCAGGGTGTTGTGGGTGTCGCAACCCGAGCCGATCACGCCAAAGAAGTCGATCATGCCGGTGGCATCGTAGTACTTGGCGATTTCCTTCATGTCCTCGTGGCTGAGGCCATCGGGGTGGAATTCGTCACCGCAGATACGCATGCCGACGCAGAAGTCCGGGCCAACCTCGGCCCGCACCGCCTTGAGCACTTCCAGGCCGAACTTCATGCGGCCTTCGAAGCTGCCGCCCCATTCGTCGGTCCGCTTGTTGACCCGCGGGCTCCAGAACTGGTCGATCATGTGCTGGTGCACGGCCGACAGCTCGACGCCGTCCAGGCCGCCTTCCTTCGCCCGGCGTGCAGCCTGCGCGTAGTTGCCGATCACCCGCCAGATCTCCTCCGGCTCGATGGTCTTGCAGGTAGCGCGGTGCACCGGTTCGCGGATGCCGGACGGCGACATCAGGGTTGGCCAGTGGAAACCGTCCCAACGGGAGCGACGGCCCATGTGGGTAATCTGGATCATGATCTTGGCGCCATGCTTGTGCATGGCGTCGGCGAGGTTCTGGAAGTGCGGGATGATGCGGTCGGTGGACAGGTTCACCGACGACCACCACTGCTGCGGGCTGTCGATGGCGACCACCGAAGAACCGCCGCAGATGGCCAGGCCGATGCCGCCCTTGGCCTTCTCCTCGTAGTACTTCACATAGCGCTCGGTGGTCATGCCGCCGTCGGTGGCATAGACCTCGGCGTGCGCGGTACTCAGCACGCGGTTGCGGATGGTCAGTTTGCCGATCTGGATCGGCTGGAACATAGCTTCGAACGCCATGGCGCGGGCTCCTCGACTTACAACGGCTTGACGATGAACAGGCCGTCGTCGTGGCCTTCTTCGGATCCGCCATAAACCTGTTCGGCGACGGTACGGATGCTGCTGCCGCGAGCGGCGAGGATCTGGTCCATGGCGCCGGCGAACCAGCCGGTGAACATGTAGTCCACCTTGCGCCCGACCTTGCCGTAGACGTAGACGAAGGCCGAGTGCTCAAGCTTGACGCTGCAGGTGCCTTTATCGAGGTCGATGTCCTGGATCTTGAACAGGCCCCAGCCGCGCTGGGACAGGCGCTTCATGTAGTGCTCGAACACCGCCACGCCTTCCAGGCCATGGCATTCGGCTTCCTTCTCGCACCAGTGCCAGGCGGACTTGTAGCCGGCCTTGTAGAGGATCTCGGCGTAGGCGTCGGCGCCCAGCACTTCCTCGATGCCCATGTGGTTGTTGACGAAGAAATGCCGCGGTACGTACAGCATCGGCAGGGCGTCGCTGGTCCAGACACCGGTCTCGCTGTCGACTTCGATTGGCAATTGCGGGGCGATCTTGGCCATGGAAACTCAACTCCAGAAATTTTTATTGGCTGCCCCCGCCCTGATGCGGGGGTTGGAAAGAGAGGCTTCGGAGGCTTACTCGCCCCAGACATCCTTGAGCACGTTGACCCAGTTCTCGCCCATGATCTTGCGCACCACGCGCTCGGAATGGCCGCGCTTGAGCAGGGTCTCGGTGAGGTTGGGGAACTCGCCCACGGTGCGGATGCCCAGTGGGTTGATGATCTTGCCGAAGTTGGTCAGGCGACGGGCGTAGCCCTTGTCGTGGGTCAGGTACTCGAAGAATTCCTGGCCGTGGCCCTGGGTGAAGTCGGTGCCGATGCCGATGGCGTCTTCGCCGACGATGTTCATGGTGTACTCGATGGCTTCGGCGTAGTCGTCGATGGTCGAGTCGATGCCCTTGGCCAGGAACGGCGCGAACATGGTCACGCCGACGAAGCCGCCGTGGTCGGCGATGAACTTCAGCTCTTCGTCGGACTTGTTGCGCGGGTGTTCCTTGAGGCCCGACGGCAGGCAATGGGAGTAGCAGACCGGCTTCTTCGATTCGAGGATGACTTCCTCGCTGGTCTTGGAGCCGACGTGGGACAGGTCGCACATGATGCCGACGCGGTTCATCTCGGCGACGATCTCGCGACCGAAGCCCGACAGCCCGCCGTCACGCTCGTAGCAGCCGGTGCCTACCAGGTTCTGGGTGTTGTAGCACATCTGCACGATGCCCACGCCCAACTGCTTGAACACGTCCACGTAGGCGATCTGGTCCTCGAACGCATGGGCGTTCTGGAAGCCGAAGAGGATGCCGGTCTTGCCCAGTTCCTTGGCCTTGCGGATGTCGGCGGTGGTGCGCACCGGCATCACCAGGTCGCTGTTGTCGCGGATCAGCTTCTGGCTGGCGGCGATCTGGTCGACGGTGGCCTTGAAGCCTTCCCAGACCGACACGGTGCAGTTGGCTGCGGTCAGGCCGCCCTTGCGCATGTCCTCGAACAGTTCGCGGTTCCATTTGGCGATGATCAGCCCGTCGATAACGATGCTGTCTGCGTGTAATTCGGCTGGGCTCATCAGGCAGTCCCCTTTATTGGCAATCCCGCGCCGAATCGTCTGCCGGCGCTATTGGGGGTCAGCATATGCCTCGGGTGAATGTCGCCCCGATGCAAAAACGACAGGGGAATTGCCGAAAGCGTCAAAGGGCGACAAAGGGTCGCCGGGGCAGGCCCGGAAGCGCCTCCGCCTGCGCTTGGCGGGGGGATGGGGCTAGTGTCGCAGCCTCTTCAACCACGACAGGAGTCACCCCATGAAAGAGCTGATGGATTTCATCGCCAACCTGCAATTGCCCGAGGCCGGGCGTCCCTGGCTGCAAACCCCGCCTGAGTCTTCGGCCGAGATCGTCGGCGACAGCGCGGCGGTCGCTGGCGAAAGCCTGGTGTCGTTCGTCTCCGGCCTGAGCCAGCAGGCCCGCGAAGACGTGCTCAACAGCACCCTGCTGATGCAGCTGGCCGCCAGCAAGATGTACGACAAGGCGACCCAGCGCGAAGAATGGTTCAAGTTCTACACCGAGGGCCTGGCCCGCCTGGGCTGGACCCTGTCGCACCAGGAGATGCACCTCTACCACCCTAGCCAGCAGAGTTTCACGGTGGATGGCGTGGCGCTGGAGATGATCGGTGGCGCGACCGGTGGCAGCGCCTTCAGCTCCGTCGCCCAGCGCACCTTCGAGGCGCTGCGCAAGGAGCCGCATGCGCTGCGACTGTTCCTCGACAACAGCAACAGCGGCAATGTCGGGACCTTCCAGATCATGCCTTGCGCGCAGAGCGTCACTGGCGAGGTGACGATGCTGCTGAACTGCATGCAGGTGGTGCGTAATGTCACGGCCAGGGAGTTCCTGTTCATGACGTTCGGCAAGAACGACCTGCGGATCTACCGGTCCACGCAAACCTCGGTGCTCAATGTGCAGACCTATGCCCAGGTTCGCCAGGCGGTGATCGCCAAGCTGGGGCAGCATGCCCAGCGGTTCGTGGCTCATCTGAAAATCTGAGCCGGACACAGAGAACCAGACCGCAAGTGCGCCGCGTCCGGCGTGGGAGCGGATTCATCCGCGATTGGGCGCGAAGCGGCCATAAAACCTGAGTCCGCGGTGTGTCAGGAGAATTCGGGACTCAGGTTTTACGACGGCTTCGCCGCCGATCGCGGATGAATCCGCTCCCACGCCGTCCCCGTTGAATCAATGGGTTATGTGCTGTTCTATGAGAGAGAGCGGCTTCACGCTGGCTCCAGCCGCCTCTCCAACCCCACCGTCCGCTCGAACAACCCCGCCAGCCCCGCCTGATGGCTGACGGCAATCACCGTGCACCCCTGCAATTCCCGCTTGAGCATCTGCAACAGCCCCCGCGCACTGCCCTCGTCCAGCTGGTTGGTCGCTTCGTCCAGGTACAGCGTATCCGGCTGGAACAACAACGCCCGCGCCACGCCAATACGCTGCTGCTCCCCGCCACTCAGCGCCCGCGACCACTCGCAGGTTTCGTCCAGACACCCCGCCAGCCGCGCCAGCCCCACCTTGTGCAAAGCCCCCGCCAACCGCGCATCGTTGGGTACCTCCGTGGCCGGATACGCGAGCAACTCCCGCAGCGACATCGTCGCCAGGTACGGCTGCTGCGGCAGCAGCAGGCTGCGCCCCGGCGGCAACTGCCATTGCCCGCGGCAATGCGGCCACAACCCCTGCAAGGTACGCAGCAAGGTGGATTTACCCAGCCCGCTGCGCCCGTCCAGGCGCACCCACTGCCCCGGCATCACCCGCACTTCCAGCCCTTCCAGCAGCACGCTGCCATCCGGCCGGCACACCGCCAGCCCTTCGGTGCACAGGCAGGCGCCCTCGGGCGTGTCACGCAGCTGGGCGCGGGTCGCGGCGATGGCCCGCTCGAACTGTTCCAGACGCTGCAACGCCGCACTCCAGCGCACCAGCTTGGGATACAGCTTGATAAACCAGCTCAGCGACCCCTGCACCGCCGTGAAGGCACTGCGAATCTGCATCAGCCCGCCCAGGGTAATGGTCTTGGCCAGGAACAGCGGCAAGGCCGCGAACACCGGGATGATCAGGCTGACCCGCTCGAACGCCACGGTGAACAGGCTCAGGTTGCGCTCGCGGCCCATCAGTTGGCGCCAGTTGTCGGCGATGGCCTGGAAGCGCCCGGCCAGCTGGCGCTTCTCCACCGCCTCGCCGCGGTACAGGGCGATCTGCTCGGCGTGATCACGCTTGCGCAGCAGGCTGGCACGGAAATCCGCCTCGCGGTGCTCGCGCTCGTAGTTGAGGTCGTGCAGCGGCTTGCCCACCCAGTGGGTGACCAGGCTGCCCAGCAGCGTGTAGACCAGCACCAGCCACACCAGGTAGCCATCGATGCTGAACGAGGTGCCGAACAGCGTGAAGGTCTGGGTCCCGGACAACTCCCAGAGAATCACCACGAAGGCCCCCACCTGGGCCAGGTTGATGACGAACGAGGCCGTCAGTTCGACACTCAGGTCGACCATCATGTCCACGTCCTGGGCGATACGCTGGTCCGGGTTGTCGGGCTCGTCCCCCAGCCCCAGGCGGTAGAACGCCTGGTCGCCCAGCCACTGGCCGACAAGACGCTCGGTCATCGCCTGGCGCCAGCGGATCACCAGGCCCTTGCGCAGCCAGTCGAGGTAGACGTAGATCAGCACGTAGCTGCCGATATACAGCGAGTACTGGCCCATCAGCGCGTACAACGCCTCGGTATCGAAGGCGCCGAGGGTGTCGTAGAAGGTCTTGCTCCAGGCGTTGATCCAGACGTTGATCTGCACCACCAGCAAGCCCATGCCGATCACCCCGGCCAGCATCAGCCAGGCCAGCCATTGGCTGCGGCTGCCCCAGAACGGACGGGACAGCCGGTAGAAGCTTCGCAGCGCCTTCACAGCGCCTGTTCCCTGGCCGCCGGCGTAGGCAGCAGGCGCAGCTGAACCTGGTTGGCACGCGGGAAGAGCTTGCCGGCAGTGGTTTTCAGCGCATCGAGGGTCAGCCCTTCAGGCAGTTGCGCCTGGCTGCTCAGGTAGCGCGGATCGCCCCAGTGGCGTTCGCTCAGGAGCAGGCGACGCTGGAGCGTCTGCGGGTCGTCGCGGCGCTTGCTTTCCTGGCGCACCAGCTCGGCCTTCTCGCCCTTGACCCAGGCGGCATCCACGGCGCCCGGCAGCCTGGCCAGGGTGTCCTGGGCCAGTGCCCACAATTCGTCGACGCGGGCCGGGTCGCAGGTAAAGTCCAGGCGGCTTTCGATACGTCCGGTCTCCGGATTCAGCTCGCTCTCGAACTTCAGCCGATAGACCCCCGCCGCCTCGCCACGCAGGCGCTGCTTGAGCTGCTGGCTGGCCAGATCGCGCAGGGCGGCGACCCGGGCCGCCGCCTGTGGACTCCAGGCCTGTTCGCTATAGCTGCGGGCCTGGAACACCACCCGCGGCTCCAGTGCGATGGCCAGCGACTCGCTGCGCTGGCCAGGCTGCTGCAAGGCCGCGCGGCTTTTCAGTGCCGTCCCGCGCGGCAGGTTGGCCAGATGGCCGAGCACTGCCTGCTCCAGCATCTTCGGCTCGATATCGGCCATCAGGTAGTAGGTCACCGGCGCAGCGGCAAGACGCTGCCAGTCCTGGTCCAGCGCCTCCACGCTCAGGCTTTCCAGCGCCTGGACATCGGGTGTCTGCCAGCTGTCGCGCCCGTACATCAGGCGGCGCAGGGTAGCGTCCTGGGTTTCCCGGACATCGTCGGGACGGCTTTGCAGGCGCTGGAGCAACTCCTTGCGCGATTCGTCGAAGGTCGCCGGATCGATACGGGTGTCGACCTGGCTCAGGCGATAGCTGTGCAGCAAGGTCGCCAGCGCGCCCTCCCCCGGCGCCACGCTGGCGGCCAGTTGCAGGCGCTGCGGCGTGTGATCGACACCCAGGACGACCTTGTGCGCCTTGCGCCAGTTCTCCAGCGCCTCGGCCGATAGCCCTGCCGGCGCGCCGTGCACCGCCAGTTGCGTGGCCATTTGCGTGCGCCACGCCGGCCGGTCGGCCAGGTTGTAGCCCGCGCTCGACTCCGCCTGCAGCGTCCAGCGACCGCCCTCGGCATTCGCCCGCAGCCAGACCAGGCGATCACCATTGCCCAGTTGCCAGTGCTCGACCTTCTCGGCGGCGAACACCTTGCGCTGCACCAGGGTGCCAGCAGCAGGCAAGGCCGGCAGGACCAGCTCGGCGACCGGCTTCACCTCGGCATCCACAGCCTTGGCCCTGGGCGCCGCCAGCGACGACTGGCCGATGGAGGCTTGCAGTCGTTCCACCTCCGTCACCGTCGGCAGCACCAGCGGCGTGACGCCCGGCGCACTCACCTGCAGCACCCGGTCGCGACTGCCGATCCAGCGCCACAGCCGCTGGTTGAGGGCATCGCGGTCGATGCTGTCGAGCACCTCCAGGTAGCGCCCGGCGGCGGCGTGTTTCTCCACCAGCGGCTGGCCCTGCACGGCGGAATTGTTCAGTTGCTCCACCCATTGCTCGAAGGTGCGCGACGGATCCCTTGCCAGGGTTTTCTCGCCCAGTGCACGAATCCCATCGCGCTCGCGCTGCGCATCAGCCTCACTGAAGCCATGCTGGCGCAGGCGCTCGACCTCGGTCAGCAACTGCTGCAAGGCCGCGCGGTGCTGCGCGCCTTCGACCCCAGCAGCAATGCCGAGCACCGTGGAATGCTCGCCGATCAGGGTTTTCTGCGTGGTCAGGCTGCGCACGCTGGCCGGCAGCTCCTGCTGGCGCAGGGAGGTCTGCAGGGCGGACAGGGCCATGCGATCGATCAACCGTTCGCGCATGGCGGCGCGGGTGGTGCCGCGGCTGTCTGGTTCGTGCAGGCGGAACAGCAGGGCCACCTGGTTGCTGCCGGACTGCGGGTCTTGCAGGCGGAAGACCTTAAGGCGCTCGTCGAGGGCCAGTTCACGCTGTTCCCGCGACGGCACGGCGGCAGCCGGCGGCGCGGAAAACGCCTGGGCGATCTGCTGCGCCAGCAGGTTCGGCTCGAAGTCGCCGACCACCGACAGGACCATGTTGTTGGGCACGTACCAGCGCGCCTGGTAGCGCTGCAACGCCTCCAGGCTGGCATTGCGAATCGCCGCCTCGTTGCCGATGGTGCGGTGCGCCGGGTAGGCCGAGCCCGTGCGTTGCGAGGCGATGCGCTGCTCGTTCATGCGCTGGGCCACGCCCAGGCCGCCGCGCCATTCCTCGATGACCACCGGGCGCTCGCGCTCAAGGTCGGCGGCGTTGTAGTCGCGGGCGAACACCAGGTCCGCCAGGGCGTCCAGCGCCTGCGGCGCCTGCTTCACCCCGGACGGAGGGCTGAGCAGGTACTGGGTGCGGTCGAAGTTGGTCATGGCGTTGAAGTGCCGGCCCTGGATCCAGCCCAGGGCGGTCATGCGCTGGCGCAGGTTCTCGGCTTCACCACCATGGCTGTAGAAGGTCAGGTGTTCCACCAGGTGGGCGACACCGATCTGGTCGGCGTCCTCGTCCACCGAGCCGGCCTGCACGGTCAGGCGCAGGTCGAGGCGATTGGCCTGGCTGCTGTCGCGCACCAGGCGGTATTCGAGGCCGTTGGGCAATTGTCCGCGCACCACCCTGGCGTCCCAGGGCAGTGCGTGGTCGGGTGCCGGCGTGGTCGCGCAGGCACCGAGCAGGAGCGGGCCGAGCAGGCCCGCGAGGATCTTGTTCATCAGGTCATTCCACGGTTGTGCGGCGGTGCGTCAGAAGCGGTAGCCGACTTCGAGCCAGTACTGGCGGCCGACTTCGTAGGTGGTGCGGGCGGAGGAGCCGCTGGAAACGATCTCGTTGACCTGGTCGGTGACGTTGGTCACGTCCACCGCCATGAACAGCGCCTGGTCCTTGGCCGTGGGGATTTCCCACTTGACCCGCAGGTCCCAGGTCGGCGCCGGCTGCACCGAGGCCACGTCGTAGACCTCCAGGGCCTCGCCGTTGACGTCGGCGGTGGTGCCGGTGTTGTAGATCTGGTCGTAGGCGCCGCGGTAGCGGAAGAAGTTGCTGATGGTGAGGTTCCACGCCGGAATCTCGGTGATGGTGCTCAGGCGTGCGGTCCAGGGCCGGTTGAAATCGCTGGCCGGCAACTCGCTGTAGGAACGGGGGCTGCCGTCGTAGATCACATCCCGGTCGTAGTACTCATCAGCGTCCGCCGTGCTGTCGTAGGAGCCATAGGCATCCTTGGTCCTCGACCAGTCCAGCGCCAGCTGGAAACTGGTGTAGCTGTTGAGGAAGCGGATCGGCGAGACCGGGGTGACGGTCAGGCTGAGGTTGTCGCTGTCGCTGGAGCCTTCGTTGGTGTACTTGGTGTAGAGCAGGATGTAGCCGTCCAGCGGCTGTTCGCCCAGGGTGCGGACGTTGGCCTTGACGATCTTGTCGCGGCCGCTGCGGTGCACGTACTTGAGCTTGAAGTCGGTATCCAGCCAGCGCTGCTCCAGGCCCAGGGTCCATTCGTCATCGTAGGGAATGTCGACGGTGGAGAAACGCGTGCTGTTGGCGTTGGTCGTGCCGGTCCAGGCACCGCCCTGGGTGGTGCGACGGTACGCCGTGTTGAGCGCCTGGCGACCGTCGGCGAGCCGGTACTTGAACAGGTTGCGTCCGTAGTAGCGGTTGACGCCGAACACCAGCACGGTGCTGCGGTCGCCGAAGAAGTCATAGTCACCGGCGAAGCGCGGCGACACGGTCTTCTTGTCCATGTAGTCATCGCCCTCGAAGCGCACGCCGGGGCGCAGGCCGAGCTTGCCGATCTGCATCGCGTCCTGGGCATGGATTGCCCAGGCGCTCTCCTCCACCTCTATCTTCCCGGCATTGAGCTGGGTACGGACCTTGGCCCACTGGCGCGTGTCGCCGTTCAGCAGCAGGCCAACGGAGCAGTACGGATCGTTGCCGAGGCAAAGGGTACCGGCGTCGCGGGTCATCGAGGAGAGGCTCTGCCCGGTCTCCGGCCGTTCCCAGGTAGCTTTTTGCTGGCTCAGGTCGATACCGGCGGTGAACGCATGGGTGGCACCGGCGAAGCGTACGGTTTCCCAGTCCATCTTCAGCTTGTAGTCGAGGCCTTTCTGCGTCTGGTCGATACTGCCGAAGGCGCCCTCGCCGCTGCGCGAGGTGTTGTTCACCGGATTACCCCAGTTCTTCACGCTGGAGTAATACCACTGGATGGTTTCGTTGGCGTCGGCCTCGCGGGAGCTGTACAGGTCGGTTACCGCCAGGGTATGAGTCCAGCGCGCATGGTCGCCCTCCCAGACAGCCTTGATCGCCCCTTGCTGGCCGCCGTTGATGTTGACGAAGCCGGAGTTCAGGTAGTTGTCACGGAACATCACGTTTTCCTGCGGCGCCTTCATCAGCGTGGTCTCGACGCTGAGACGGTCGTTGACGTCCCAGTAGGTCTTGAGCATGTAGCTGTCGAGCTTGCGTTCCTGGTCTTTCTGGCTGTCGTTGTTGGGGCTGACGTAGCTGTTGTCGTAGAGGTTGAGCGGCATCACCGAGCGGCGCTGGGAGAAGGCGAAGATGGCGCCGAAGTTGTCGGTGACGTGGCCTTCGAGGATCCCGCGGACGGTGGTTTTCTTGAACTCGGGGGTAAATCGCTCGTCGGTGGAGTTGTCGAACTGGCTCTGGTCCGCTTCGGAGATGTGATAACGGGTCCACTCGGAACGGCTCATCGAGTAGGAAATCTTGCCGTGGAAATCCTCGGTCGGACGGCGGGTGATGGAGTCGATGACGCCGCCATTGAAGCCGCCGTACTCGGCCGGCACGTTGCTGTCGTAGACCTTCACTTCTTCGAGCAGGTCGGCGTCCAGGGCGATGCCGTAGGAGCGGCTCGGCGCCGACTCGAACTGGCGCGCCTCGCCGTAGCCGTGGGCGCCAGGATCGAGGTCGTTGTTGATCGAGATGCCGTCGATCATGAAGTTGTTCTGCCAGAACTTGGCGCCGTTGATGCTGATGTCCGCCGGGTCGATCTCGCCGGGGTTGTTCGAGCTCTGCTGCGAGCTGCTGAACTGCACCGCCGGGTGCATCTGCAGGAGCTTGGTGATATCGCCGTTGGCGCCGGGGAAGGACTGCACCGCCTGGTGGTTGATCACCGTGGCGCCCTGGTAGCTGTTTTCCTCGGTGCCGCCGAGGACCAGGGTGTCATGCAGCTCCAGCTTGCCGGCATCGGCTTCGGCGAGCAGGCGGAAGGTCAGCACGCTGCCGTTGTAGTCCCAGGTGATGCCGCTGCCTTGCAGCAGCCGCGCCAGCGCGCCCTCGCTGCTGAGCTGGCCGTGGACCGGGTTGGATTGCTGGTCGCGCAGCCATTGCGCGTCGACGGTCACCTGCAGGCCGCTCTGCTGGCCGAAGGCGATCAGCGCGCTGGACAGGCGCTGGGCCGGGATATCGAAGGCATGCACCTGGCTGGGCAACTGCGTGGCGGCGTTATCCGCCAGGGCCGGCAGCGCCACGCCGTTCAGGCAGGCCAGGCCCAACAGACCACCGCACGCAGCGCGTTTCAACCGCAACGACCAACCGCCCCGGCCTTTCGGCACCGGGCAAAACACCTGAAACATGACTGGCTCCCCGCCCCGGGAAATCCCGGAAAAATTGAATACGAATGGATCTCATTGCTGCGCGCGGAGCAGAAGACGGGGTAGCGCGGGGGATTTTCAGAAAAAGATGAAAAATATTTCTGAGCGGGGAATTTGGAGGCGACACGGCCACCCTGTGGGAGCGGGTTCACCCACTTCCACAGGGTGGTGCTGGATCAATGAATCATGTGTTGATCAGGCGTCATAGCTTGCGAATCCGGCGCATCTCGGCTTCGGCCAGCAACGAGCCTACAACTGCCAGGGCAATCTCCAACGACTGCTGGGTCGCCCACGTCAGGTCGCCATGTTTGCGGTCGACCAGATCGCACAGCTGCAGGTTGGTTTCGGTCGCCGAGCGCAAGGCCGACGCCACGTGCATCAAGGCGTCATCCACGGCGATACCGGCACGCACGGCGAAGAGTGGTGCATGACTGCGGTGGGTGGTGGCGAAGTGGGTGTGGGTGGTGGTGAGGGGTGGATCGGGGACGACTTTTTTCATGGTGAACCTTCTCTGATGGATCGGGGCCGCCATATCTCGCTGCTATACGAAAGGTGGCGACTGTACGTGAGTTAGCAGACCGGCCAGAGAAGGAACCGGTGCACCCGAAGATGCCCACACGCACAGCCGCCATAACGCGTACTGGTGGTGATCTCTGTTCGGACTGCTAATCCGTGTCGTCGATTTGGCAACGACCGACGGAGATTAGGCAGCGTTTCCAGAGGACGCAACCACCAGGAGGGGTCGGGGAGTATGCTTGGGAAATTGCCTACAAGAAAGCCGGAAATGGGCGAATTTTCGTAGCGGAATTCCACAGATCCCGTAGGAGCTGGCTTGCCTGCCAAGGACCGCAAAGCGGTCCCCGGATAGCTGTAATCAGAAGCAATCAGCGCAACACGATGACCCAAGGCCCATAGGTCTCGACCTTGCCCCCATGCGGCTGCATAACCGCGCGCAACGCCGCCAGCGGTTTGCGCAGGTCATACACCCCAGTCACGCGCTTGCGCCCGAGTTCATCGTTGCGCAGCACCACCAGCCCCGGCGCATAGCGGCGCAACTCGGCCACCACCTCGCTCACCGGCGTGTCATCGGCAATCACCTGACCATTGCGCCACGCCGCCGCCTGGGCCGGGGCGAACCTGTCCAGATGCGCCACGCCGTCGTGATAGTCCAGCCGATCACCCGGCTTCAACTGCCCCGCCAGCGCCTTCGCCACGCGCCAGTCATCCACCTTCACCGAACCTTCCTGCACCGCCACGCGCATCTGCCCGGCACCGATATCGACGTTGAACGCAGTACCGGTCACCGTGACCTCCAGCGCCTCGGCACGCACATGGAACGGCTTGCTCTTGTCCGGCGCGACCTTGAAGAAGGCCTGCCCACCAAGCAACTGCACATCGCGGCGGTCCCCGGCAAAGCGGACACTGATCGCCGTGTCGCTGTCCAGCTGCACCACGCTGCCATCGGCCAGGGTGACGTCGCGAGTCTCTCCGGCAGCGGTGCGGTAGTCCGCCTGCATGCGCTGGCTCAGCGACGGCGCCAGCGCCAGCATCAGACACGCCGCAATCGCCCCGCCCAACCAGTAACGCCGCCGCTTCGGCCGCACCGGCAGCGACACCACAGGCGCCAGCACCGGCTCCTGCGGCCATTGCGCCTGGGTGGTCGGCGCCAGTTGCGCGCTCATCTGCCAGACCCGCTCGGCCTTGCGATAGGCCTTGGCATTGGCCTCGTCGGCGGCGCACCACTGCTCCATGCCGGCGCGCAGTTGCGCATCCCCCGGCGCCGCCTGCAGGCGCAGGAACCAGTCGAGGGCCTGGTCCCGGCGGCGGGTCGCGCAGTCCGCTGGCGTCATGTCCGGCATGTCTCCGAAGGCTGAAAAAGGCGGCAAGGGTCGCATATTCGTCCCTTTCGTCGCAAAAGACGTATCAGCCAGCGGATTTTCCAGAGGATTTCGATGCTGTTCAGTCATCGTCAGGCTCCAGGCGTTCCAGGCAATGACGCAGGGCGTCGTGCACCAACTGGTGAACCAGGCTGGTGGAAACGTTCAGGTGGGCTGCGACCTGTTGCAGGGTGAAGCCGCCAAGACGGTTCATCTCGAAGGCCAGGCGGGTGCGTTCGGGGAGTTCGGCGAGGGCGCGGCTGATTACCGCCAGTTCGTTCTGGCTACTCACCTCGCGCTCCGGCGAAGCGCTGCTGGAAGGCAGTTCGGCCAGAATCTCGTCGCCGCCGGGCTGGGCTTTTTCGGTGGCGTGGCGGCGGGTCAGGTCCAGCGCCAGGTTGCGCACGATGCGGTACAGGTAGCTGGCCGGATGGCGAATCGCTGCGTCGTCTTCCTGGCGGCTGAAACGCAGCCAGGCTTCCTGCACCACATCCTCGGCACGCGCCCGGCAGCCCACGATCGGCGCCGCATAGTCCAGCAGCGCCGCGCGATGAGCGAGGTAGAGCTCCAGCTTGTCGTCCGCCACGAATCGGCTGCCTGTCGAAAGAAGTCGCCCGAAGGCATGGGTCGGCGATGTTACCGGCTAGCGATAATCATTATCAATAACAACTGATAAAACCTTCATCTCCCTGCCCTGTTCAATGCCCCGGGGCTGAGCGAGAATCCTGCCCCATATTCCCTTGGGAGATGACTTAGATGAAATCGATGGTCTGGCTGATGCTGGCAACCCTGGCCGTTGGCGCCCACGCTGCCGAAGAAGAAAGCACGCCGTGCGACAACGTCGAGACCGACCAGCAGAACTACGAATGCGCCCGCTACAGCCGCACCGCCTCCGAGCGCGAGCTGGAAGCCGCCTTCGCCGACCTGCAGGACCGGATCAAGGAACAGTACGCCGGCAAGACGGCCAAGGTTGCCGAGCTGAGCAAGCGCCTGAACGAGGCCGAGGCGGTGTGGAAACAGCTGCGTGATGCCGACTGCAAGGTCGAGACCTACGACATCCCGGCGGGGAAAGCCTTCGAAGCGGCGCAGGACACCTGCATGGCGCAGCGCAATGACGACCGTTCCGAGTACCTGCAATCCCTTGGGTTGCCGACTTCTGATTGAGTGAACCGATGATTATTTGCGGGATTGAATTGAAGGGCAGTGAAGCCTTGTTGGCGGTTGCCGGTATGGACGCCGGGCAACCGGTGCATGTGGCGACGGCGGTCAAGAAGATTGGCATCGAGGATGACGAGGACGCGGCGCAGGTACGCGAGTTTGCGGCGCGGGTGCAGGCGTTTGTCAGCGAACATGGCATCACCCATGTGGCGATCAAGAAGCGCAGCAAGAAAGGTGATTTCGCCGGTGGGCCGGTGACGTTCAAGCTGGAAGGGCTGCTGCAGTTGTTGCAAGGGTGCGAGGTGCTGCTGGTGTCGCCGCAGACGATTACGGCGCAGGGGAAGAAGCATGACCTGACGCCTCCGGCGGGGTTGAACAAGTATCAGCATGAGGCTTGGAAGAGTGCTTGTGCGGTGATGTTTGTGAGGCGCTGAAACAGGTCAATCCAGCAGCCAGTCGGGGGCCCGTTCGACCAACTCGCTTGCCAGCACCAGGCACTGTCAGCCCCAATTGATGCCTTTCTGCGAAGCTGTCAGGCGGGCCCCGCAAGACGCAGTATCACCATCACGCGCAGGAGTTTTGCCATTGGCTCGCATCCCGCCTCCTGATGCCTGAATGGCGACCTTCCCGTGCACAGGGCAGTCAAACGAATCACCATGCCCCGCTACCGCGATTCCATTGACGGTGAACCCAGTAGTTGCACTCTGCACAGTGCCGCCATGGCTGCTGGTGTCACCCAAAACGATGAAGGGAAGGTTCATTTCGACTCCTGATGTTGAGTATCCGGCTCAATTTCATCCAACTGCGCATCGACCGGAAGCAACTTGCGCGCACGTCTCGATTTCTTCTCTTTGGGCTCGACCTTGGGCAATGGCGGCCAGTCAGCTGCGGTGGATAGCGGTGGAACAGGCTTTCCGGGCAGGCCGGCTTCGCGAATGATCCGCGGCCAGCGAGGCTCCCAGCACAGCAGCAGCGATATCCAGTGACCTAGGGAATGTAATGCCAAAGCTGGAGAAGCCAGCGCCACAATGCAGGCGACCTGCCAATGCAACCCGGCGCGCCACAAAGGTTTGAAAAAGCTCAAGGAAGCCATTACCGACAACCAAGGCCATGGCACCTTGCCGAGCAATTTCTTCGGTGCAGGAACCGATTGCGGGCCTTCCTCCATATAGCGGCGAATGAACTCCCACAGGTTGACGATATCGCTGGTGCCATCGGCGCGTTTACCGACGAAAGCGATGTGAAGATGGGGAAGGTCGGGCATTTTTGGTTCCCAGAACAGGATCAATTTCCTGCCGGCATTCGAACCTTCGTCGCCTCCCACCGCTGCATCGACAGTTACTTGCTCCCAGTCCAGTACGGTAATACCGCCTGCGAATCGGGGGCGGTGTAAATAAACCTGACGCGTGATTCGATTAAAGCGAATCATCATTCGTCGCTGTACAAAAACTTCAAGTCTAAAAAGTATTCGCGCATATCGGAATACTAAGTAAAACGCCAGAGTTGCAAGAAGAGCAATAAACATACCTGATGCAAAATCACTTGCCGTGGCTGGAATTGTCAGCGTTGGGTGACGTCCGGTAAACCAAACCGAGTTTGCCAAGATAGCAAAGCAGGAAATTTCAAATAGAGAATATGCAATCGCAAGAAAAACACATGCAACTACCCCGCGACGTTCCTGTGACTCTCCCGCTGCAACATCCATGAACGTGTCATTGAAGGAATAAATTGAACCCTCTGCTTTTGGGACTTCACTAACCCGATCTTTGATTCCTGGCAAGCTATCTTCGTGCTTATATCTGCCCGCTCGCTTAGCACGCATGTATTTTTTCTGCTTCTCCTGCCAATTAACGCTTTCAAAAGGAGAGGTTTGTATATGCCAAAGCATCCATTCCAGCCAATACATTCAGCTCACCTCCTATAGCGCTTAACAAAGCTTGCAACTTCATTGGCCGTACACCCGGAAATTGCGCTCTGCACCGGGCCACCACGATTACTGGTGTCGCCCTGCACAATGAAGGGACGACTCATTTCGACTCCTGACTTTGAGTATTCGAATCAACTTCTGAGTTGATCCCTGGAACGGCCTGAGGCTCTTTTTCAGCTAACTGCGCATCGGCCGGCCGTGACTTGCGTGGACGTCTCGGTTTCTTCTCTTTGGGCTCCACCTTGGGCAGTGGCGGCCAGTCAGCAGCAGTGGATAACGGTGGAACAGGCTTTCCGGGCAGGCCGGCTTCGCGAATGATCCGCGGCCACCGAGGCTCCCAGCACAGGAGCAGCGACATCCAGTGACCTAAGGAATGCAATGCCAAGGCTGGAGAAGCCAGCGCCACAATACATGCGACCTGCCAACGCAGTCCTGCGCGCCACAATGGTTTGAAGAAACTCAAGGAAGCCATTACCGACAACCAGGGCCATGGCACCTTGCCGAGCAATTTCTTCGGTGCAGGAACCGATTCCGGGCCTTCCTCCATGTAGCGGCGAATGAACTCCCACAGGTTGACAATATCGCTGGTGCCATCGGCGCGTTTACCGACGAATACGATGTGAAGATGGGGAAGGTCGGGCATGCTTGGGCCCCACAAAAGGATGAGTTTTCTGCCTGTATTGGCCGACTCCTCCTCCCCCACTACCGCTTCGGCAGATACCTTTTCCCAATCAAGAACAGTTAAACCACCAGCAAACCTAGGGCGATGTAGATAAACTTGTCGCGTGCATCTATTGAATCGAATCAACATCCGGCGCTGAACAAAATTCTCAAGCCTTATAAAAATACGCGCATACCTAAACACGACATAAGAAAACACGCCCAACAGAGTTACTATAAATACCCCAAATACGAAATCCCCCATTGTTGCTGGAGTTTTCAACGCGGAGTGAACCCCCGTAAACCAAACTGCATTCACAAAAATTGCGAACCCAGAAACCTTAAATATAAAGTAAGCGATTCCAAGACTTATGTAGGTTATAACTCCGCGACGCTCCTGTGACTCCCCCGCACCAACATCGATATATCTTTCATTAATTTCATAAAGTGACCCCTCCGCAGATGGAGTCTCGCTTACTTTTTCAGAAATCCCGCGGGAATTTCCCCTCCCCGTCCCTGCTCGATCGGCATTTTCAATTTTTCTCAGTTTCGCCTGCCATTGAGCGTGTTCACGAGGTGACGTTTGAATATACCAAATCATCCATTCGAGCCAGTACATTCAGGTCAACGCCCCCAATGCCTCATATAGCTTCCTCAGCTCTGTTTCCTGATTTCTAAAGGGTTTCAATAGCGCCTCTCCCCCCCATTCCTTGAAACAGCTATGCCAACACCACTCTTCCATCTCATCAGGATATAAATATATCATCGCCAAACTTAATCCAACTGTGATTAGGCTACCTACACCAATCATCCTCAAAATTACCGGCATGTATCCGGAGCTGGCTAGCCCCTCTACCACAGCGATGGCTTTCAAACTGCTGCCCTGCCCAAACATGAAACGCAACAATGGCCCGACAAATGAAATTGATGCTACACCTGCAAGCGCCGAAATACCGAACGATAGGCCCCCTCGCAAAAAGTACGCGCCACTGAGAACGCTATAATTCTTTTTATAAGCATCAAGTCCATCTCTAATATCCATATAAGCAAGCATGCCAGCACCAACACTTGCCAAACTCCCTCCCACCAACCGCAATCCACCCAACGCAACTGCAGCCCCCCGGCCAATAACGCCCGTAGGCTTATACTTTTCCGCAACCAACTCCACCGCCCGCGCCGCCAACTCGGCTCCCGCAGCAATCGTAATCAGCGAGGCGGCCAGGAACTCCAGATACTCCTTGTCCCCCTCATCCATTTTAGAAAACTTGACACCGAGAATGATGCCTTCGAGCAATGCCAACAGCACACCACCACGGAACTGGGCGAACTCTCCCCTCCCGCCGCTCTGGAATTCCCGCAGCAGGGCGTCGCGCATCCGGCCCATATGGGCATTCACCTGTCCCGACACTCGATTAGGATTAGCCGTCACTCCAGCCAGCGCCAACTCGCGCAACCGGATTCGGGTCGTCACCTCCCCCAACCCCGCGTGAATAAAACCAAGCATCGGGCTCAGTAGCCGGCGGTCCACCGCATTCGCCGGTAGCAGTCTCAAGAGGTATTGGTTAAGAGAAGCGAACAGCGAGAGTTCGAGAGGGTTTCGCCGCAGGTCGAACCAGTGGTGGGCTTGACCAACCACTGCCATCTGCACCGCCGCATCCGCCTTGCCCAACAGATCGGCGACCTTCTGGAACCAACCACTGGCGCTCTCCAGTTCCGCGGCGAGGTTATCGGCGGTCAGGTCGTTGGCCTTGCCTTTCGCAGCGGCGAACGCTGCGCGGGTTTCCCTCGCGATCCCGGCGTTGTTGCGGGTCAAGGCACGCCAGGCCAGGTTGCCCTTGGAGATGTCTGTGTCCGACCACCACGACGCCAGCTTCGCCGCGCCCTTGCTACTTGCATTCATGCCGAGCACACACAGGGCGACCTGACCGGCAAATGCGTGCCCCCAGACCGGATCATTGCTGTCGTAGACGTCGAACGCCCGCTCCAGCATCTCGCTTTCCAGCCAGGTGATATGGTCGTCCGCGCGCCTGTCCATTTCCTCCTGGGCCAAACGATCCTGCCTGGCGAAGTCTGCCTGGACTTGCTCCTTGGCCTTCCAGTCGAGCATTTTCTCGTACTTGTCGAAGACGAATTCCTTCTCGGACTCGGCCCGGCTTCGTACTTGCTCTGGGTCGTACTCTGCGCTTTGCTCGTCCAGCGTTCCAAGGGTGGCCCCAAAACGGGAGTTCATCAGGTGCTGGGTCTTGTCGGCCCTGAGCTTGTCTGCGGCCTTTTCGACAGCCTTCTCCACATACCCCAGTTGCATGGCGTTCTTCACATCGTCCAGCGCCTCGGCCACCGCATAGCGGCGCTCATTGCTGATGCCGTGCTCATCTTCGGTCTTCAGCCAGGGCAACATTACTTCGATGGAATCATTGCGCCACGCATTCAGCTCCTGAACGATGCCGATCGGGTCATCGAGGACCACCGCAACACCCCGCCCCTCCATCAGGCTGTCGAGAGCATTGCGGTAGACGGTGTCCATGTCCCTTGGGCTGTCCCCGGGGGCAATTGCGCTGCGAAACGGAGGGAATGCCTGTTTCTCCAGCAGCGCCTTGGCGGCGGCGTCGTCGCCAGCCCGAAACTCCGCAACGACACTTTCCACCTGCGACGGCGTCACCGCGTCCGGGAAGATGCCGCAGCTATTGGCCAAGGTACGCAGGTCGAACTTCTGCAGGCTCTCCCGGTCAAGGTTCACCTCCAGATAGCGGTCCAGCATGTCGCGACTGAGCGGGTCCGGAGTGAAAAGCAGCCGGGCTTCATCCACGTCTTCGGGGTCACCCACAGTCAGCGTCCATCCCCCCAACGCTGCCACACCACTTACCGGCAAGCCTGGTTCGTAGGGGAGGACTGGCTGCAATAAGCCCGTGTCGTGTACCCGATAAGCGGATTCGCACGAGTACTTCCTGCCCATGCGCTTGATCAGCACATACAGGTAACCCTCACGCAGGCTGCGCACGGCATAGCGGCCATGGGTGAGGGGGATGGTCAGTTTCTTGCCCAGATGAGCGGGAAGCGCAGGCGCCAGGCGCTCGACAAGGCTGCGGTCCTGTCCGGATACCACGCCGTAGCGAAGCGGCAGGATGACCAGGCTGCGCTTGCAACTGACACAGGGGCTGGCAGGCTCGTCGCTGCGCGTTCGGTTGGCCGCTTCGCGGCTGAGGTTGAGGATTTCGCTCAAGGAGCGCGAGGAATTGGACATGTAGATTTGTCTCCTTATGGAGCTAGGCTTGCCGACGGCAAGCAGCGGAATACAGGTCGCCCAGACCACCCTCACCTGCGACTGCGGCACGCATGGCCGTGAGCCAGCCATGGTCGGCCGCAAGATTCGCCGCTCCTTGAGCCAGGGAAAGGTAAACGTAGTCGTGGAGATCATCGTGGGTGGACAGACCGGCTTTGCGCGCATTGCTCACAAGGATTTCTATGCGGGCCAGACGTACGCCACGGCAGGCGGTGTCGAACAGCTCCGGGGCCTGCGCCTCCAGCGATTGCAATAGGCGGTGCGGCAGGGCGTCACCTGTAAGTCCCCGCCATAAAGCCTGATCGACCATCAGCGGCGACAATGACGTGGCAGTGGAATCACCCGGCCCGGGAACCTTGCCCCAGCGAAGCACCTTGGCATCACCTTTCGGAACCCACCACGAGGTGACAGGCCCAATGAACGCTCGCCACCATTGTTGCGGCGCTTCCTGATACAGCACCGGCAATACCAAGGGGTCGTAGTAACGCAACAGGTACGCCGCACCGTCCGGACCGCGAGCAACGTTAGCGCGGGCAAAGTGCTCGGCAAGGCGCTCGGGAGCGACGGTGCTGACAATCCACCCGTGGAGCGCGTTACGCAAATTGCCGAGGAAAGCTCCGAGCAGCTTGTTGTGTCCTTTACTGTCGGCTGACGATGCACCCAACAGCACGGGGCTGTAAGGATGCAAAGCACTCCAGGCCGGATCTCGCAGCAACGGAAAGGTATTCCCTGCAAAGCGTTCACGCACTGCGTTACGCAACTCTTCGTCGAGCCCGGCCATGTCGCATACGGCTACCAAATGCGCTCGTGGCCCAATCTCAGCGAGTTGGTCCTGAATCTGCTCTTCCAATGAGTTCATAGTTTCACCAATGCTTGATGCTCGGCGGATGCCTTCAACCAACAGCCAACGCAGATCGGCTCACCTTTATTCAGGACGCCAGTCAGGTCGTTCGGTGTGCCCCCGCCGGAATTGGCCAGGTCGATTGCACCAGCCTTGTAAACCACGGCAGCACCATTGAAACGAAGGCCAGCTGCATCGAGCGTGAGAACACCGCCCGGGGTACTCCAGCGAATCGAGTCCGCGGTGCATTCATAGGCTTTCGTGTGATTGCGAATGGCTTGTGCTGCCTGCAATTGGTGATGCCCCTGGATCGCCAGTTCGACATGACCGCCAACGGTGACACTGTGGTTAGCGGCAATCGTATCGACCCGACTGTTGCCGATTTCCTCGACACGATCCTGGGTAATGGATATCTGCTGGGTTCGCTTGATGACCAATGTCTGATCATTGCCAACGGTGGTCAGTTGGTCATGAGCAATGTCCGAACGATCATCATTGCCAATGGTGTCGTGGCGGTCGTGTCCGACCTTGAGAATTTCGTCGTGTTGGACCTGCTCGCTGCGGTCATTCCCGACAAGAGTGGTTTCGTCATTCTTGACGACATTGTTCTGATCCCTCTGCGCATGGATGAACACCTCTTCCAGCCCAGCCTCATCCTCGAAGCGCAACTCGTTGAAGCCGTCGCCCTTGTGGGTCTGACTCTTGATGGTCATGCGCGTCTTGTTTGCGGGCAGTTCATAGGGCGGACGCTGTAGTGCCGTATAACACCTGCCCGTGATTATTGGCTGGTCAGGATCCGAGTTCTGGTAGCTGACAATGACGCCCTGACCGATGCGCGGGATCGCCATATGCCCCCACAGCGCCCCGGCGATGTTCTGTGAGACCTGGATCCAGCAGGAGCTGTGTTCGTCTTTCTTGGATTGGCGGTCCCAGGGGAAATGAACCTTCACCCGACCGTATTCATCGCAGTAGATTTCCTCGCCCGGCGGCCCGACCACCGTGGCCATCTGCGGGCCGTCGATGCGGGGTTTGGGCAGCGGCTCGGGGCGCCATTCGGCATTGTCCCGCACCAGCGTGGCGATGCAGTTGTAGTGGGTGCCGCTGTCGGCCCCGGCACTTTCCTCGGCCTGGCTGACGTACTGCTTGCCATGGTGCTCCAGGTGCACCGGGCGCCAGCCGCAGTTCATGTCGTCGCGGGGGTGGCCGATCAGGTCGAAGTACAGGCCGGGGACCAGCCGGGCATCGTCGCCCTCGGCAATGACCTGGCAGGCGTCACCGCGCAGGCCGAGCAGGCGGCTGCGGCTGAAGGCTTTACCGGTCTTGTCTCCCCGGTAGCGGCCGGGGTAGTCGTAGCGCTCGTAACTGTCCGCCTGGTGCTCGAGGTCCGTGGCCTTGTACTTGCTCTGCTCAGTGAATTTCGGGTTCTTGAAGCTGTAGTCGCGCTGGACCTGCTGGGCGCTGCGCACGTTTTCGCTGTAGGTGAAACGGTGTAGCGCCGGGCCCGGGCGGTCCGCGCCGGGCTTGGGGTTGTATTCCACCGGCGGGCCGGCCTGCTTGCCGAAGATCAACGGGAAGTCGCAGTGGATCAGGCGACAGCCTTCCTCGCTGTGCACGAAGCCGTAGAAAAAGCCCTCTTCGCGCATGATGCGCTCGACGAAGTGATAGTCGGTTTCGCCGGCCTGCACGCAGTACTCGCGGACATAGCGGTCCTTGGCGGCCCGCAGTTCGTAGTCGAGGTGGAGGGCGTGCTTCTTCAACATCACCTTGGCAATGTCGGGCACGCTGAGGGTCTGGAAAATGCGCCAGTCCGAACACAGATTCAGGCGGGCCAGGCGAGGTTCGACGACCGCGCGGTAGCGGGTGCGGCGAAAGCCGGTTTCGCCCTGCTGGAAGGTGCTGATCGAGCCGTGGACGTAGCGCACGGCCTGGTCGCCCTGCCAGATCGTGAACAGCGCGGGACGGTCGAGGATCTCGCCGAACTTGACGGCGGGATCGGTGCTGCTCAGGTCGACTTCGAGGCGGAAGGTTTCGGAAAGACCTTCGCTGAGATGGAATTCGACGACCTCGAATACACCGGTTGCTGCGGTGAAGGTGAAGCGCAGATCGGATTGGGCAGGCATGAGAAATCCTTGTCAGCCCGCAAAGCGGGCCAATGATCCTTGTGCGAGTGAAACAGACCGGCGCATTACTGCGCCGGTCCGCAGACAGGTCCGTTAATCAAGCCTCCCGGGGCTTGCGCCAGTCGTCAGAGCCTTCAGTGCCGCAAACGTCGTGGACCCAGATGATCTTGCGATAGGCCATGGCGACCTTGATCAACTGGGTATATTCGGCGTTTTCCTTGTCTTGCACGTGCGGCAGCGCGGTGTCGATGCTGACGATGGTGGCGTCTTCCAGCTTGGTGGTGAAGAAGGCCTCCTGGACACCGTTAGCCGAGGTGCGGTACCACGTCACTTCCACGTTCGGCAGCATTTCACCGGTAGCCAAAGCCTGATAGAGCAGCGGGGAGGCCTTGTTCAGTGCCGAGGTGAAGGTGAAGGGGCCATGAACCCTTTGACCAGAAGGCTGGCCGCTTTGCGGATCGGCCGGGGTCTCGATCAGGTGATCGATTTCCTGGACCAGCATCTGATTTTCATGACCTTCCTGATACACGTTACCCACCGAATTGGCGGTAAATGCACCCTCGGTAATGAGACCCTGGGAACTACCGGTGATGCTGATAAAAGCTGGAGTCGGCATGGAATGCCTCCTTGTTGCGTTGATGTAAGGCCTTGCAGGCCGTGGTGCCATCACTGATGGCAAGGGTTTGAAGCAGGCGTTGCTTCAATTTCGTGGGCACTTCAGGGCTTGAGGATGAAATCCAGGGACCGAAGCACTTCTTCCGTGCTGTTGCCCAGGCTGATGGAGAAGCCGAGATAGGTCGCCAGCAGGACCACCCCGGCTAATGCCCAGGGCGTCCACAACGGCCATTGCCGTGCCAGTCGATAGCGCCGCGAGGCCACGTGCTCCGGCGCCTCGGTCAGGCGCTCGGGCGTGTCGCCGCGCTGCGAGCGCAGCACCCGGTGCAGCTTGGTGATGATTCCGTTGAGGATTTCCCGGTTGTTGTGCTGCAGGCCGTACTTGCCCTCGAAACCCAGGCAAAGGCACAGGTACTTGAACTCCAGCACGTCGCGGTAGCGCTCCGGGTCCATCTGCATGCGCGCAAGGACGGTGAAGAACTTCTCGCCGCCCCAGGTTTCGTTGTGGTGGTAGCTGAGCAGGGAGCGATGCGACCAATTGGATGCGCGCCCCCATTCAGTGGCCATGACGGCTTCATCGATGAATGCACACAGGGCGTAGCGATAGGCCAGTTGCGAAACTCCGTCGTAACCGCATAGACGGATCTCCTCGGAGAGGACAGTGATCTGTTCGCGGACCGTCTCGTAGAGCGCTGTTACATCGTCACAGCCGTCGATCCGACGCAGGCGTAGCACCAGGCCAAGCAGCGGTTGCGCTGCATCTATCAACGGGTTGAGGCTGTGACCGCGCAACTGGAATTGCAGGTCGGGATCCTGGTCGGCATGGGCCACCGTGCCGTAGCACATCCCGGCCTTACCCTTGACCTCCTCGGCCGAGGTTGAAAGGGGCAGATCCTCCCGGGCGGGCTCCGGCGGGTTGGGCGCAGCCGATTCAGGCTTGTCGTGCGCAATCTGGACGGACGTACTCATCTCACTGACTCCTGATAGCCCAGAACTGCAACTGCAACTCCGGGAAGTCGCCGCTGATATGGAAGCCGAAGCTCTTCGCGCCCCTGGGCATCAGGGTTGGCCAGTTGGCCGCGGTGCGATCGAGCTGGAAGTAGGTGAAGCCGGCATGGAACGGCAGATGCCTCGGTGCCACGGGCAGCGGGCTGAGGGGGATGCCCGGCAGTTGCAGGCGGATCAGCTCGGGCAGTTTTTCCTGGGATGCCACCTTGGCCTGCTGCAGGAACAGGTGGCGCATCCTTTCCAGCGGCATGCGGGCATTCACGGCGAGGATGAAGTCGGCACCGTCCATCAGGCTGTCGTCGTTGACCTGCGCGGTGAGCATGCCGTGCGGCTGCCGCACCAGCGGCAGCGACACGGCACGCAGTTGCAACACGGTGCCGAGCAGCCGGCGCAGGGTCTGCTCCAGCATGAGGAAGGTGTTTTTCGGGCTGTCGTGCTGGTACGCGGGGAATTCAGGCGCGAGGCGCGACTCATCGATGCAGGTGGCCAGCTCGCCGCTCGCCTGGCCGCAGGCGAGGTAGGCATCCAGCGGCCGCACATCCGGATCCCGGGCCAGGTGGCGGAACTGGTGCTGCCAGCGGTTGAGCGCCTGCAGCAGGCTGAAGTCGGTGAAGTCGGCGACGCCCGACTGGCCTGGCGAACCGATGCGCTGGGCGATGCTCTTGGCCCGCTCATGCATCAGCGAGGAAATTTCCTCCATGAAGTGCGCCAGCGGGCGAATGGCGTGCAGGTACAGGCCGGTGATGTAGAAGCCGCTATCCATGAGCAGCCGGCCATCGGGCTGCAGGTCGAGGATGCGGCCCAGTGCCAGGCTGGTGAAGGCGCTGCGGTCGGCGCGCTCCAGGGCCAGTTGCAGGTTCGGCACGGCCAGGTCCAGTGGCGTGTGGTCACCCTGGTGGCTGTGGGTATCGCGGACCTCCTCCGAACGCAGCAGGTAGCGGGCATCGCCCTGGCTGTCCGGCCAGCGCACCTGTCCGCTGCCGTCCGAGCGCAACGGCAGGGTGAGGTACACGGTCTGGTTGGCCGCGCTGGCGTCGGGAATGGCCAGCGGATCCGGTGGCGGCTGGTCATGGGGAATATCGAACGGCGTACCGTCCGGCATGATGCCGCGGGCACGAACGATGGCGATCTTGCCGAAGGCGAGGAACTCCTGGTTCAGCTCCAGCTCGCTGAAGCCAAACCCGTAGCGGCTGCCGCTGCGGGCGTTGATGCAGTGCTCCAGGTAACGGTTGGCCTGCTGGAAGTGCTGGGGCTTGACGAAGAGGCCTTCGCCCCAGACGACGGGATTACGGGTGGTCATCGGTAGGATCTCGCGGGGTTGCGGAGGCCGGCGGGGGCAGGCGCGGGTCGGTAGCTTTCATCGGTGATCACCACGCGGCTGCCCTGCAGCATCACCATGAGCGGGTACTTGCGGCCCCGCGATTCAATGCGGAACACGTCATGCCAGCGTTCGGCATTGGGGTCGTGGAAATCGGCGACCACCGCGACGTAGCGGGTGTCCTCGTCGACTTCGGCAAACTCGATGAACTTGAACTGGCCGGGCACGAGGATGTAGTCGTCGGAGGCCAGCAGCGTGCTGCCCAGGGCCCTTTCAGGCGCGCTGCGAAGTCGCTCGGGATCGGCGTTTTCGAGCATGGAGTCGTCCTTCAACTGCAGGACGCGGAAGCCAATGGGTGTCGCGTTGCCCGGCATCACCCGCGCCTCGACGGCCCGGGCCAGGGCCGGGCCGTGGCCGTACTGACCAAGATCCAGGTCGCCCCGGGGTTGCTCTTCAGCGGCAGGCGCCGGGAGTCCCTTGTGCAGCAACCAGTTCGAGGGCTGTGGCCAGCGTGATGCGCTGCTGTCGGTGAACAGCGTCTCGGGCTGTGACTTGCCGAGGGTCATCGGTGGTGCGTGTTCGTCGACGACCAGGCCTGGAATGGCCAGGCGCTGGCGGATGGCAAGCGCACCAGCGACGTTGTCCCGTTCGTTCTCGAAATGCTCCGCCAAGGCACGCAGATGCCCGATCAGTTCGTCCTTGCTGGCGCTGCGCAGATTGACCGCGAACGGTCCCCGCCCCTGCAGGTCCAGCGGCGCGGCCAGCATGTCTTCGTCGGCGGCCAGCGACGCCAGGCTGAGGGGGTTGGGATTGACGTCCGGACTGGCGTACAGGCTCAAGGCAACCTGCGAGAGCTGCTCGTGGGCGGTCCCGACCTGGATGGAAGGGTTCATCAGTACCTGGCCGCTCTTGGTCAGCACGTTGCCCACGGTGCTGCAACCGCCAAGCGTGCCAGCGGCCAGCAGGAGCGCGATGGCCGATCTCATCATGCCTCCGCGCGCAAGGCCTGGTCGAAGGCCTGCTCGAAGACTTCCCAGAACAGCTTGTCGAAACCTTGCTGCCGGCCGGACTTGAGTTCCTCGTAATAGTGGCCGTACATGTGCCAGGCCCAGTCCGCCGTCGCCGCCTGCCCGCCGCGCGCCGGGCGATAGCGCTGGAACCGCTGCTCGAGCTGTTCGGGGGAGAACGCCTGCAGCAACGCGGCCAGCCCGGCGCTGATGGCCTGGTGCATGGCGATCTGCTGACGACGAAGCTGCTCCAGCGACTCTTCCACCGCCGCCGAAGGTGACAGGTGGACAACGCTGCGCTCGGCCGCGAACAGTGCCCGCACGGTTTCCGGGTAGCCCTGCCCGAGGCGCAGCGGGTTGTCCTCGATGGGCTGCAGCGTACGTCCGGCCAGGGAAATGCGCTGGCGGTCATCGGCTGCCGGGGCATTCAGCGCAGCGAGGCCGCGAATCAGCGCGCCGATCGTGCGTCCAGCCTCGTTGAGCAGGGCATAGGCGTCGAGCTCGTCGACCGTTCCGACGGTTGCGCCGATACCGTCCACCAAAGGTTCGACCAGGCCTGCGGGCTGGGCCTGGCCGCAGAACTGACGTTGAATCCAGTCCTGGGCGGCGGGGTGCGAGCTGTCCTGCTCCGACATGAAGGTTTCTCCTGGGGCGTGCTTGGGGATGCCGTAGACGGCTTCGGATCGGGTCGTGGCGACGTCGGCCTGGGCGGCCATCGGCGTATGCCCGTAGTGATGGGAATCGAGGCTGTCCGCCGCGCCACCGCTGGCAACGTCGAGCGCCTTGAGGGGATCGAGCAGGCCCACCGGCCCATGGCGTTCGCCGAGTGCCTGGAACCCGGCCTGACCCGGTGACGGATGCGGTTCGCCATCGGCTTCCTGCGCCGCGGCCTCCGGAAGCGCGCTCATGAACTCGCCGGACATCTGGCCAAGGCCGGCGCCATGGCCGTCGGCATCGTCCGTCTCGCAAAAGTCACGCCCCAGGTGCACGGAGATCCGGTACAAGCCGATATGCAGCTTGTCGCCATCGCTCAACTTGCCGTAGCTGCCGGTGCCGAGCGCCTGGGTCTGGTCGTTGACGCGGGTCTCGCCACAACTGTCGACGATCAGGAACCCACCGTCCTGGTAGCGGATCTCGCAGTGTTGGGGCCTGACCCTGGCGTGGCGGTCGGACAGCGTCCAGCTGGCACCCTGCGATCCGATGCTGCCGCCCCCGGTGCCGAACAGGTGCCGGGGCGTGCTGCCCTGCTGGAGCACCTGGGGGTTGTCCACTACCAGCAACAGGCGCTGGTTGGCGTTATTCAGAGTCATGTGCGTACCGTGAGTCGAACGGGAGGTGGAGTGCGTCGTTGCGGCTGTTCGAGGAAGCTGGTCCAGCCCAGCTGGCAACCGCTGTCGCGCCCGAGGTTGAAGGCGGGAACTTCGTTGGCACGCAGCCGCAATTCGAGGTCGCAAGGGGTCTGGTCGCGCAGCAGGTAGGCGATGAGCATCCGTAGCCGTTCGAAGTTCTCGCCCTTGGGCAGGAACTCGCGAAAACGCGCCTGCGACAGGTCCGAAATGATCAGGGTGAACTTGCAGTGCCGCGTGCGAACCCTGGCGCCGACACGGAAGCTGTCGCCCAGGCAGCCATTGCGCCGCCCAAGCCGGGTACGGGCGGGCAGTTCGATATCGGTGTCGCGCAGTTCGAAATCGCGAAGGCTCACTTCCTGCAGATCGAAGCAGTGGGCGACCAGCCCGGCGACCATGTCCGGCGAGCGGCTGCGGTGCACCACCGCGCCGGCGAAGCTGAGCAGGCGGCTCCAGGCAATCGGGGTGGCGCCGCGAATGGCGGTGTCCTTGAGCCCGACCAGGGCGAAGAGGCGTTGCGAAAGCCGGTCGCTCGCCCCAGGACGGAAGCGGATGTAGTGCCGGTACTTGCGCCAGGCCTGGTGCAGCAGGGTCAGCAGGCGGTGGTTGAAGAAATCGAAGAATGCCGGACGGATGCCTTCGCCCTGCCCGGCCTCGTAGGCCAGGCGTTCGAGGTAGTACGACGGCAGCGGCGAGTCGGGACCGTGCATGCCGAGGAAGGTCGCCTGCACCAGGTACTGATGCGGCAGGGCATCATCGAGACGCCGGGCCAGGGCAACGTCCGAGGCGGGAAACCCGACACCGGCGAAGTTGCTCAGGAAAATGCGCTGGTGCTCAGGGGCGCAGGCATCGGCGGACTCCAGGTCATCGTCATGCAAGCCATGCAGGCGTTCGAGCAGACAGAAGAAGTCGTACTCCCGGGCGGTATCGAGCAGGTGCCCGCTCAGATCAGGGGCTGCGTGCCGCTGCGCATCGGCCATGCGTAGTGCTCCTGGTTCTTGACGTTGATGGCTTCCAGCACGTGGAAGGAGGAAATGCTGGCGTACACCGACAGGAAATGGCTGAGCACCGTGCCGAAGAGGTACAGGTCGCCCTCGCAGGAGAATCCGTCCTGGTCGAGCTTGACCAGGGTGCGCAAGCCACGGATGGGCAGTGCCTTGAACATCCGGTCGATGGGCGCGGTCTGCACGTCCTGCAGGGCGCCCAGGCGCATCTGCGTGGCGCGGGAGCGCTGCAGGTCATGGTGGGCGGCGAAGTCGTAGGCACGGATAACGGCCTTCAAGGGACCGGCCGAGAGCAGCGACAGGTAGGTGGGCGACAGGTTGGAGATCAGCGTCCACAGCAGGTCGCCATCCAGCACGGGCCGGTACGAAGGGGTCGGCGCGGTCAGGTTGCGGCACTCGACGAAGGTCGGCACATCCCCGGTGCGTACGCAGATGTCGCCTGCTGCCAGTGCCTGCGGCAGGTCGCGGTTGCTGCAGGTCAGCGAGAAGGAGACGGTTTCCTCCCGCCCGATGTAGTGCTGTTCATCGCTGCGCACGAATGAAACCCGGTGCTCGATACCGGCGTTCAGCAGCGACTGGGCGATGCGGGTGCGGTAGTAGAGGACGGTCTGCCCCCGTTCGAAGTCGATCTGATGGCGCAGCGACTCGAACGGCTGGTAGGTCCGCAGCCAGGCACCAGGTTGATCGGAGGCCTCGCTTTTCCAGCCGTCGACCTGATCGATGCTGAAGATCTCGTAGGCATCGGGACGCTGGCCCGCGGGGCGCACACGATGATCGAGGGTCTTGCCGCTGAGCCGGACCGGTTCGGCGTCATGCTCGAAGAGATTGACGGCGGGCGCGCAGTACAAGGCCATGTCCCCGGTCTGTATGCGGAGGTCGTTGGGCATGGGCCGGGTGAAGCGGAACTCCAGGCGAATGCGCTGCGTGCTGGTGGCAGGCCACAGGGCACGCAGGCCGGTGAGTCCGAAGAAGAAGTAGCGCCGGGGAAAGAGGAAGTACTCCTGCAGGATGCGGTAGCCATCCAGGGCGTTCTTCGGGTAGGGCAGCAAGGCCTCGTCCGGGCTGAATCCGGGAAACAGGATCTGGCTGGCAGGAATGTGCCTGACCAGGCCATCGCACTCCATGCGCACATGGTCCAGGTAGCAGGACAGCCACAGGTACAAGGTCCTGGCGCAGTAGTCGCTGCCGCTCAGGTAGAAATCCAGGCGGTCGCAGTCGTAGGTATCGGGCGGGTTCTGGCTCAGGGTGGCGAGGTCGACCCGCACCGTCGACTTCTCCAGGGAATGCACGTCGCTGATCTGGCTGATCTGCAGCGGATAGATATCGACGTGGGAGCAGGTGCGGAACTGGCACGCCACGGCGTCGACATCGAGCGAGTCAACGCGGGTGCCCCTGGCGATACGCTGGCGCACGGTGACCGAGCGGTCCGCAGGTGAAAACTGCATGATGGTGGCGCTGGGCAGCGGACGCAGGTAGTTCGGCCACAGCAGTTGCAGCAAGGAATGGGTCAGCTCGGGAAAGTCATCCTCGATCTTCAGGCGCAGCCTGGCCGTGAGGAACGCGAAGCCCTCCAGCAGCCGCTCGACATCCGGGTCGCTGGCCTCCTCGCCGAGAAACCTGGCCAGTTGCGGGTTGTTGCGGGAAAACACGCGCCCGAGCCGGCGCAGATAATCCAGCTCGTCGCGAAACTTGCTCTTCAGTGACATCCAGCCTCCCTGACTGTGGTGCTCACAACACCTGAATCCGTTGTTGCCGCTGATGAACCAGCAGGTCGATCTCCACCTGCTCGGCCGCCTCCACCAGCGGAATCTGGCAATGCAGGCGAAAACACAGGCCCTGCGGCTGTTCGGCGGCGGCCAGCGGGCGTACCTCCAGAACCCGGACCCGTGGCTCGTAGCGCGTGATCATTTCGCCAATGTCCTGACAGATCCGGTTCCTCAGCTCCAGCTGGCCATTGCCCGCATCGTTCATGTCGGGCAGGCCCAGGTCGGGGCAGCTCTGCGAGCCACCCCGACGGGCATTGAGCAACTGCTCAAGGTTGTGCTTGATCGCCAGGATCCGTTCGGCGGCCTGCGCCTGACGGTTGTGCAAGCGCCGCGGTGGATGGTCCGGTTCCAGCCGCTGGAACAGGCTGGCCGGAGCCGAGGCGGACGATCCCCTGGGGTTCACCGTCATTCCTTGTCGAGCCGGCCGACCAGCGACAGCTCGAAGTTGGCGCCCATGTACTTGAAGTGCGGGCGGACCGACAGCGACACCTGGTACCAGCCCGGATTACCCTCGACGTCGTGCACCTGGATCTGCGCCGCGCGCAGCGGCCGGCGGCTGCGCACATCGGAGGAAGGGCTTTCCTGGTCGGCAACGTACTGGCGGATCCAGTTGTTGAGCTCGCGCTCCAGGTCCGGACGCTCCTTCCAGCTGCCGATCTGCTCGCGCTGGAGGACCTTCAGATAGTGGGCCAGGCGGTTGATGATCATCATGTAGGGCAGTTGCGTACCCAGCATGTAGTTGGTCTGCGCGGCCTGGCCTTCCGGGGTCTTGGCGAAGACCTTGGGACGCTGGACCGAGTTGGCCGAGAAGAACGCCGCGTTGTCGCTGCCCTTGCGCATGGTCAGCGGGATGAAGCCTTCGCTCGACAGTTCGAACTCGCGGCGGTCGGAGACCAGCACTTCGGTGGGGATCTTGGCCTGGAGCTGGCCGAGGGACTCGTACAGGTGCACGGGCAGGTCATCGACGGTGCCGCCGGACTGCGGGCCGATGATGTTCGGGCACCAGCGGTAGCGGGCGAAGCTGTCGACGATGCGGCTCGCCAGGGCGAACGAGGTGTTGCCCCAGAGATAGTTGTCGTGGTCGCCGTCGATGGTCTCGCGATAGTCGAAGCTGCGTACCGGGCTTTCCAGCGGATCATAGGGCTGGCGCAGCAGGAAGCGCGGCATGCTCAGGCCAAGGTAGCGGGCATCCTCGGAGTCCCGCAGGGCGCGCCATTTGGTAAAGCGCGGGCCGTCGAAGATGTCCTTCACTTCCTTGAGGTTGGGCAGCGCCTGGAAGGAATCCAGGTTGAACATTTCCGGGCCCGCAGCACCGAGGAACGGCGCGTGGGCCATGGCGCCGACGGAGGCGACGTAGCCGAGCAGCTTGATGTCGGGAGCCGACGGACCGAAGGTGTAGTTGCTGACCATGCAACCCACCGGCGAACCACCGAACTGGCCGTAGCCGGCGCTGTAGACGTGACGGTAGAGGCCGCTGCGGGTGATGTCGCTGGCGTTTTCGAAGTCGTCCAGCAGCTCGCTCTTGGTCACATGCAGCACGTCGATCAGGGTGTTTTCACGGAAGTCGGTGCGATCGACGAGGAACCGGAGCCCCCGCCAGCTCGACTCCAGCGCCTGGAATCCAGGGTTGTGCAGGACGACGTCCATCTGCTTGCCGATCCGCGCATCGATCTGTGCCAGCATCTGGTCGACCAGTTGCTTGTTGATCGGCTGCTGCCGGTCGGAAGACTTGAGCATCTCGGCGATGAAGGCCGCCACGCCGCGCTCGGCAATGGCATAGCCTTCCTGGCTCGGCTCGATGCGCGTGCGGGCGAGGATCTGGGCCAGCAGGCCACCTTCCTGAAGGGAGTCTTGTTGTTCTACGGCAGCGGAGTGCGCGTTTGTCATGCTCATGTCCTTTGAAACCTGAATGGATGAATGTCTCGCGCCGGTTCAGCCCTGGCTTTCGCCCAGCACGGCTTCCAGCTCCCTGGCGAGCTGGCCGCGCGCCGCCTCGTCACCCAGCATGGCCTGCAGTTGCTTGCGGAATTCCGGGACATTGCCCAGGGGCCCCTTGAGGGCGACCAGCGCCTCGCGCAGCTCAAGCAGCTTGTTCAGTTCGGGGATCTGGCGGGCGATGGCGTCCGGGCTGAAGTCATCGATGGAGCGGAACCTGAGATCGACATCCAGCGTGTCGTCCGCGGCCCCTGACAGGGTGTTGGGGAGGCTGTCCTTGAAGCCGATATCGCGCTCGGCCATGACATCGTTGAAGTTGTCCTTGTCGATCCGGACCGGAATCCGGTCTTCGAGCGCGATGTCTTCTTCACGCCCGATGAAGTCGCCCGTCACCAGCAACCGCAGAGGAAGCTCGACCTCCTCCTGCTCGCCATTGGTGGCAGGAACGTAAGTGATATTGATGCGTTCCTTCGGAGCAACAGAACCTCTTTTATTCGCCATCAGGCACTTCTCCTTTTCCTTTTGGAAGTCCGCTTTAGTTGTTCTTGGTTCGCAGCAGCGCCCATATGAAGGCGCAATCAAATCCACAGGATCAGCGAACTAATTCAGTTACATAAAAATTTCCAAACAGCCAATTCGGCCGTCCACTTCCGAACTGACATCGCAAGAAACCCGCCGGGGCTGGCGCACCAGCCGACAGGCGCTGGCAAGACTAAAACGCTGCCAGACAGCAGAAAAATAGGAATCTTCCCAAGAAGTTGAAGGAAAAATCCTAAAAAATTCGAAGTTTGAATCGACGGAATTTTCCATAAAACCATCGGAATATTCCTATATACGAGCAGTCGACTTTGATGCTTTCTTCCCAGCCTGTTGTGCGCCGATTTCCCGGTTGTGCAATTTCAACTAAAACGGGCGCCGCAAGAGGCACAAGACAGTCCTTCGATAATGGACTTGCGCGCAACAGGGAAGTGATTCCTGCTTATGAAAGGTGAATTCCAACAATGATCACGGTCGATCCGGCTGCGCTAATAGAACGTCTGAGTCCCTGTTGCCGACAGGCGCTGGAAGAGGCAGGCAACCTGTGTATCAGCCAGGGTGGCGCAGAGGTGACCGTCGCCCATGTGCTGACGGCGTTCCTCGACCAGCCCGCCTGCGATGTCCGCGTCACGCTCGGCAACGCAGGCATTGCCGTCGAAGCCGTTCGGCAGGCCTTGTCCAGCGCATTCGAAAACCGCTACACCGGCCACGACCGGTACCCCTCCTTCTCGCCGCTGCTGATCGAGACCCTGCAAGACGCCTGGCTGCTCAGTTCGGTGGAACTGGAGCAGCCGCATATCCGTAGCGGCGCGGTGTTCCTCGCCGCCTTGCTCAATCCCGCACGCTATCTGCCGCTGGCGGCGATCCAGCTGCTCGACGAAATCAATCGCGAGGCATTGCGCAAAGGCTTCGCGGCACTGCTGGCGACGTCGACGGAAGCCCTGCAGGCGACACCTGAATCAGCGCCCCCGCCAGGCCTGCCCGGCGAGGACAGCGCGCTGGCCCGGTTCGGCCACGACTTCACCGCCCAGGCCCGGGCCGGCCGTCTGGACCCTGTGCTGTGTCGCGATGCGGAGATGGACCTGATGGTCGATATCCTTGCCCGCCGGCGCAAGAACAACCCCATCGTGGTGGGCGATGCCGGAGTCGGCAAAAGCGCGGTGGTCGAGGGCCTGGCCCTGCGTATCGTGCAGGGCCGCGTGCCCGAGGCGCTGCTCAAGGTCGAACTCTGGGGGCTGGACCTCGGCGCCCTGCAGGCCGGCGCCTCGGTGAAGGGCGAGTTCGAGAAGCGCCTGAAGGCGGTCATCGACGAGATCAAGCGCTCCCCACGTCCGATCATCCTGTTCATCGACGAAGCCCATACCCTCATCGGTGCCGGCAACAGCGCCGGCGGCAGCGATGCCGCCAACCTGCTGAAACCGGCCCTGGCCCGGGGCGAACTGCGCACCATCGCGGCAACCACCTGGTCGGAGTACAAGAAGTATTTCGAGAAGGATCCGGCCCTGGCCCGCCGCTTCCAGCCGGTCAGGCTGGAGGAGCCCTCTGCCGAACAGGCCGTGCACATCCTGCGCGGCCTGTGCCCGGTGTACGAGGCGACGCACCAGGTGCTCATCGCAGACGAGGCGCTGCAGGCCGCCGCCGCCCTGTCGGAGCGCTACCTGTGCGGACGCCAGCTACCGGACAAGGCCATCGACGTACTCGATACCGCCTGCGCCCGGGTCGCCTCGGCCCTGGGCGAGCCACCACGCCAGCTTGGCGCGCTGGAAAACCAGCTCCGGCAGATCGACGCAGAGTCCATCCAACTGCTGCGCGACGAACGCGCTGGCCGCCAGATCGTTCCAAGGCAACTGGAGGTGCTGGCCGGGAAGCGCAAGACCATCGAACTCGAAATCGAACAGCTGGGCCAGCAATGGGCACGACAGAAAGCCCTGGTGGACGAGATCGTTGCACTGCGGGCCAACAGCGAGGACTCGCCCCGGCTGCTGGCAGACAAGGTCGGACAGCTGGCCGACCTCCAGCGCGAAGGCGCCCTGATCCACGCCGATGTCGGCGCGCAGCAGATCGCCCAGGTCATCGCCGACTGGACGGGCATTCCCGCCACCACCATCAGCAGCGACCAGATGGCCCGCGTGGAGCGCTTGCCGGCTGACCTGAGACAGCGCATCAAGGGCCAGGACGCCGCCCTGGACACCCTCTACCGGCACCTGCTCACCGCACTGGCGGACCTGCGCCGTCCGGGCACGCCAATGGGCGCCTTCCTGCTGGCTGGCCCCAGCGGGGTCGGCAAGACCGAGACGGCCCTGGCCGTGGCCGACTCGCTGTTCGGCGGCGAACGCTTCCTCACCACCATCAACATGTCCGAGTACCAGGAGAAGTTCACCGTCTCCCGCCTGCTGGGCGCCCCACCCGGCTATGTGGGCTACGGCGAGGGTGGCGTGCTCACCGAGGCCATCCGCAAGCAGCCATATTCGGTGGTGCTGCTCGACGAGGTGGAGAAAGCCCATCCGGATGTGCTCGACCTGTTCTACCAGGCCTTCGACAAGGGCGAGCTGAACGACGGCGAAGGCCGGCGCATCGACTGCCGCAACGTGCTGTTCTTCCTCACTTCCAACCTGGGCTTCGACCAGGATGACGAAACGCTGCGGGACCTGGATGGCGATGCACTGCGCCAGCGCCTCGCGGCGTTTTTCAAGCCGGCGCTGCTGGCACGGATGCAGATCGTGCCGTATCGCTACCTGAACGAGGAGGTGCTCGACGAGATCATCGACACCCGCCTGCAGCGCTTGCAGCAGCAACTCGACCACCGCCACCAGGCCACCCTGACGATCACCGGCAGCGCCCGCAACGAACTGCAGACGCGTTGCGCACGGCATCGCAACGGCGCACGCATGCTCGATGCGATCATCGATGGCGAGCTGCTCCCGCCCCTGTCGCTGGCGATACTGCAGAACCTGTCTCGCAGTGAACGCTTCCAGCGCGCAGAACTGGACTGGAACGATGGCGCCTTCGCGGCGACATTGGCCTGAGCCCGGAGGACGCATGAAACTGATGCGACTGACACTGCTGACGGCCACCCTGCTGGTGGGCTGCGACAGCAACGAGCCCGCCACCGCGGCAACCCACGACTGCACCCGGATCACTTCGGCGCTCGAACGCCTTGCCTGCTTCGACGCAGCGGCCGGAACGCCGCCCGGCGATCCTTCCCTTCCATCGCCAGCCACCGAACCCGTGGTCAAGGTGCCCGCCATCAGGCTTCTGGTCGAAGCCAACGAAGCAGGACGCCAGCCCGAGGAGACCGGGTCGAGGATCACCCGCAGCGCGGATGCCCTGCCGGGGCAGGACAAGGTCATGATTACCGTCCCGGCACTGGCCGGCACCGCACCCGACACCTACCTGGCGATCAGTTGCCTGTCGAACATTTCCCGGCTGCAGTTGCTGAGCTCCGAGCCATTGCCGGTGAACCACATCGACATCCGGCTCCTGCTGGACGGCCGCCCTGTAACCCCCAGGCGCACCTGGCAAGTACTGGAAGACGGCACGGTCAGCGATGCGGGCCGTGGCCTGGTGGCCATCGAGCAGTTGCGACAGCTGACCCGACCGGGCGAACGGCTGCAGATCGAAAGCGACCACGCCGCGTTCGACGGCATGGCCTTCGATGCCCGGGCCCTGGCCAGGCATATGTCCAGGCAGCGGGAGGCATGTCACTGGTGAAGCAACTTCCCCCACTGGACCTCAAGGCGCTGCTGAGCCCGCTGCATGCAAGCCAGCCAGCAGGCACCTTCGATGCCGAAGACCCGCTGTTCCAGGACATCGACCACGAGATGGTCAAGCTGGGTGGCCTGCAGGAGCGCGCCATCGACTGGGAATTCGTCGATCTCAGCGCACGGCGCTACCTGAACGAACACTGCAAGCACTTCCGCATCGCCGGCCATCTGATGACGGCCCACCTGCGCACCAACAGCTGGCGCGGCTGGGCCGACGTCGCCGGCATCCTGGCCGGCATGGTGGAGAAGTACTGGGAAACCGGCCACCCCAAGCCGGGGCCCACAGGCTACCTGGGCAAGCGCCGCCTGGTCGGGAATTACCTGGAACGACTGGGCGACGCCCTGCCGGGGCTTGCGCGCAAGGGCTATGCCGAGGACTTCTACAAGGCTGCCCAGCAGGCACTCGACAGCCTCCAGGCCAGCGCCGCGCTGGCCGGGCTGAAGGTGGCGGACCTGAGCCGGCTGGAAAGCAAGCTGCGCCAGTACAGCGAAGCCAGCAGTGCCCCGGAGGTGACCGCGCCCAGGGCCAGCCTGCCCACGGGCAACGACGCGCTGGCCGAGACCTTCCTCACTCCCCCGCAACCCCAGCCCGGCAATGAACGGGAAAACCGCCGTTCGCTGCTCACCGCCGCAGAATTCATCAACCACCAGGACCTGTATGACCCGACCGGCTACCTGCTGCGTCGCTTCGCCCTGTGGGCGCACCTGCTCCAGGCGCCTCCGACGCGCAACGAGAACCGCACGGAGCTGATGGCCGCCCCCGTGGACCTGGTGAGCGACTATGACAAGGCCCTGGCCGGCAACAACATCAGCCCGACGCTGCTGCAGCGGATCGAGCGCAGCGTGGCCGCCTCCCCGTACTGGCTGCGCGGCAGCTTCCTGGCGGCGGAGGTCGCCCGCAAGCTGGACATGCCGCGGGTCGCCGAAGCCATTCGCCAGGCCAGCGAACGTTTCGTCACCCGCCTGCCGGCCTTGACCGCACTGGCATTCGCCGATGGCCGTCCCTTCATCGATGACGACACCCAGGCCTGGCTGAGCGGCTCCACGCAAAACGCCGGGGTCGGCACCGGACTGGAGTATCCGGCCTTGCGCGACGAACTGAGCGTGCTGCTCGACACCACGGGCGTGGAATCGATGCTGCGCACCCTCGAATCGACCCAGCAGCGCAACCCCGACCCGCGCCATGCCTGCCATGTGATGGCCATCGCCGCCGAGCTGCTCGCCTCCCGCGGGCTGAGCTGGCTGGCCGAGGGCCTGTATGCGCGGGCGCGCAGCGTCATGGACAGCGTCACCCTCCCCGCCTGGGAGCCGGAACTCTACGCATTGCTGGTGCAACACACCCCGGCTGGCGAACAACACAAGCATTGAACAGGAGCATCGCCATGGAGAACCTCTGGTCCAACCTGCAACGATATGGCCAGCCCGTCCTGCGCTGGCTCAAGCCCGGCGTGCCACTCATGCTGGCTGGGGCCCTGGTCCTGGCCATGATCGCCATCTGGTGGCTCGGCCCCCGCTGGACCCTGGCCGACTACCGACCGCTCGCAAGCCTGGCAGCACGGGTCCTGGCCACGCTCGTGGTGCTGGTCATCCCGCTGCTGGGCTGGGCGCTTCATCTGCGCCGCCGCACCCGGCTGCTGGAGGCAGAACGCAAGCACGACAAGGAAGTACGGAACGACATCTGCCTGCGCTACATCGAAGCCCAGGAGCGCGACCTGAACCGCAACCTGGCGCTGCTCCAGGCCAACCTCAAGGGTCGCAATGCCCTGTACCAGATCCCCTGGTACCTGGTGCTGGGGCAGGAGAATTCAGGCAAGACCAGCTTCGTCAACCGCTCCAACCAGAGCTTTTCCCTGAGCGGCGAAATGAAGGCCGGCAACTGGCGCCACGACGACGATCCAGACCGGCTCTACACGATCGACTGGTGCATCGGCGACCAGGCGGTACTGATCGACCCTCCCGGTGAACTCATCAGCCAGCCCAGTGCAGCAGGCGGGGCACAGCAGCCGGTCACGGGCGGCCTGCCGCAAGACCTGCACCCGCGCCTGTGGGCCGGCTTCGTCAGCTGGCTGGGGCGCAATCGCAGCCGCCGACCGCTGAACGGCGTGGTCCTGATGGTCAGCCTGGTGACCCTGCTGAACCAGAAACCCAGTGACCGCAAGGCCCTGGCCGCGCTGCTGCGGGTACGGCTGATCGAGCTCAGCCGCGAGCTGGGCACCCGTCCACCGCTCTATGTGGTGCTCAGCAAGTTCGATCTGCTCGAAGGTTTCGAGCCGCTGTTCGCCCGGCTGCCCAGGTCGGCGCGGGAAGATATCCTCGGTTTCAACTTCAGCCTGGATTCACTCAAGGACTACGACGCCTGGCTCGATGAGCTGGGCGCGCGCTACGACGCGTTCCTGGTCCGCCTGAACGAGCATGTCTTCGACGCCATGGCCCAGGCCGGCGAAACCGAGCAGCGAGAAGCCCTGTACTCGCTGGCACGGCAACTGTCCGGCCTGCGTCCGGTGTTGCTGGACTTCCTCGCCGATGTGATGGGCAGCGACCGCTTCGTCACCCCGTCCCTGCCACGCGGCGTGTTCTTCTCCTCGGTGTACCAGCAAGGCGTGCTCAACAACGCCTTCGTGGCCTCGGCGGCGCAGGGCTACAGCCTGCGCGAACCGGCCAACAAGATGCATCCCAGCGGGCGCTCCGTCGTCTACTTTGCCCAGCAATTGTTCCAGCGCATCATCTACCCCGAATCCGGCCTGGCCGGCGACAACCCGCGGGTCCTGATACAGAAGAAACACGCCCTGGCCCTGCATTTCGGCATCGCCTCCCTGGGCAGCGCACTGATCATCGGCGGCTGGTACCACTACTACACCATCAACCGCGACAAGGCCTTGAGCGTCATGGAGCGCAGCCGCGACTTCAGCGCCAGCGCCATCGACGGCACCCTCGACCCCAGCGCCGGCAACCTCCTGCAGCCGCTGGACCAGATCAGCAATGCCGTCGCCGTCTATGGCAACTACCGCAATGCCTGGCCGGTGCTGGCCAACATGGGCCTGTACCAGGGCCGGGCGATAGGTCCGAAGGTCGACGAAGCCTATCTGTCCCTGCTGTCGCAACGCTTCCTGCCGGCCCTGGCCAGCGGCGTGATGGAGTCGCTGGACGGCTCCGACCTGGACGGCGACGCCCAGCTCGCGGCCCTGCGGGTCTACCGCATGATCGAAGACCGCCCCAACCGCCGTGCGCCGGTGGTCGAGGACTGGATGGCGGCGTATTGGCAACGGGCGTTCCCTGGCGAGGACGGCACCCAGAGCGCGCTGATGCGCCATCTGCAATACGCCATGCGCTACGTCGATACGCAGTTGCCGCAGTACCAGGAGCGGGTTGCCGTGGTCCAGCGGCATCTGCAGCAGATTCCCCTGCCGGAACGGGTGTACATGACCCTGCGCCAGGAGGCAGGGGCCGCGCAACGCGCGCCGCTGGACCTGCGCAACGAGATCGGCCCGGCCTTCGACATCGTCTACCAGAGCGAAGGGCCAGGCGCCTCCGATGGTCGTATCGATGCCCTGCTGACCGCCAGCGGCTACCGCAGCTACTTCGCCCGCCATGGCGACGATCTCACCGAGCTGGCCATGATCGACCAATGGGCGCTGGGCGAACGCAACGGCATCGACTATTCGCAAGCCGACAAGGCCATCCTCGCCAGCCGGATCCAGGCGATCTACAGCCGCGCCTACGTCGACACCTGGCAGCGCAACCTCAGCCAGCTCGAAGTACGCGACTTCAACGATATCGCCGATGCCGTCGGCCTCCTGGGCAGTGTCACCGGTCCCGCTGCGCCGTTGCGTCGCTTGCTGGAAACGGTACGCGACAACAGTGAACTTGCTGTGCGGGCCACCCCCGTCATCGGCGGTGTCGCCGGAGCCGATCTGCTGGAAAAGGCAGCCGAGCCTGACAAGGACACCCCCCAGACCCCGCTGACCCTGGAGATCGCCCGGGCCTTCGCGCCGCTGAACCAATTGCTGGAGGACCGGGGCGAGCGGGCGTCCTATCTGGAGGAAACCATGCTGGCGATCGGCAGCGTGCAGGACAAGGTACGCGTCGTGCACGACAGCCCCGACCGCAGCAAGGCCGCCCTCGCCCTGATGGTGGAACGCTTCTCCCTGAAAGGCCCCGACCCGATCGCCAACCTGCAGAGGATCGCCGCCGGGCTACCCGAGCCGCTCAACCGCCAGGTCGCCAAGCTGGCCGATGAGTCTTCCCGGGTGATCCTGGTGGAGGCGTTGCGCGAACTGGAGCGGCGCTGGGACCACGACGTCCATCGCTTCTACCGCGAGCGCCTGGCCGGGCGCTATCCCTTCAATCCGGCCAGCCGGGAAGAAACCTCGCTGGAGGATTTCACGGCGTTCTTCGGCCCGCAGGGCCGGTTGCAGCGCTTCCGCGAGCAGTACCTCGACCTGTTCCTCGAAGACAACCTCGAAGCGCTCTACTCCGAGCGCCTCGGTGGTTACCTGGTGCGAGCGGACGTGCAGGAGCGCCTGCAGTCTGCCGATCGTATCCGCGACGCCTTCTTCAACAGCCGCGGGCTGCTCGGGGTGCAGTTCTACATCGAGCCGCTGGGGCTGGCGCCGACCAAGCGCAGCAGCTCGATCAGCATCGAAGGGCAACTGGTCACCTACAACCATGGCCCGACCACCAGCACGGCGCTGATCTGGCCCAACACCCTGGCGCCGAACAACGAAAGCCGCATGAGCCTGGTCAATGCAGCCGGCAGCAGCAGCGGCCTGGTCCATCGCGGGCCGTGGTCGCTCTATCGCCTGCTGAGCCAGGCCAAGCTCAACGGCACCACCAGCACCAGCGTGGACCTCAGCTTCGCCGCACCGGACGGCGGCATGCGCTATCGCATCAGTACCGACAAGGCCGACAACCCGTTCACCCAGCCACTGTTCAAGGGCTTTACCTTGCCGCGGACGCTGTTGCCGGAGGGCGTGTAGAACCTGTTCACCCGCCGCTGACCGCCCGCCGATCCTCCCGCGGACACCGCTGGAACCGCGCCCGGTAACTCCGGGTGAAATACGAAGGTGAGTCAAAGCCGCAGGCGATGCTCACCTCCAGCACGCTCATCTCGGTCTGGCGCAGCAGTTGCCGCGCCTTGTCCAGCCTCAGGCGCAGGTAGAAGCCGCTGGGGGTGTCGTTCAGGTGCAGGCGGAACAGGCGCTCCAGCTGGCGCCGGCTGACCTGCACCGAATCGGCCAGGTCGAGGGTGTTCAGCGGCGTTTCCGTATTCCGTTCCATGGCGCCGATCACCTGCACCAGCTTGCTGTTGCTGATGCCGTAGCGCGAGGCGATCTGCATGCGCTGGTGGTCCTGGCGCGGGCGGATGCGGCCCAGCACGAACTGCTCGGAAACCTGGATCGCCAGCTCGGCGCCGTGAGCCTGGCCGATCAGGTCGAGCATCAAATCGATGGAGGCGGTGCCGCCCGCCGAGGTGATGCGCCGGCGGTCCACTTCGAACAGCTCCTGGGTCGCTTCCAGGCGCGGATAGCGTTCCTTGAAGGCCTCCAGCGCTTCCCAGTGCAGGGTCACCCGGTGGCCGTCGAGCAGACCGGCCTCGGCCAGGACCAGGGTGCCGGTGTCGATGCCACCCAGCACCACGCCGTCGTGGTCGAGCTTGCGCAGCCAGTGCGCCAGCGCCGGGCCGTAGTTCTGCAAGGGTTCGAAGCCGGCCACCACCAGCAGGGTCGCGCCCTTCTCCAGCCCCTCCAGCGGACCATCGGCGTTCACCGACATGCCGTTGCTCGCCAGCACCGCCCCACCGTCCAGGCTCAGCACCCGCCAGCGATACAGCCCGGCGCGAAAGCGGTTGGCCACCCGCAGCGGTTCCAGCGCCGAAATGAAGCCAAGGGCGGAGAAACCGGGCAACAGCAGAAAGTGGAATTCCTGAGGCATGGCGCCGTCTCGCTGAACGGGGAATCAGGGTTAATACTCCGCAGGTCGCCACTGTGCAAGCGCTGGTCGCCACAGTGCGATTTCATCCGGGCATCCCCGCGTAACTTGAGCACCACGGCTCGCAGAAGCCGCCCCCCATAACAATTAGAACTGCCGTTGGAGGAGCCACCATGCAATCGATCAGTCGTTCGCTCTTGATGCTTGTCGGTACCGCAATCCTCAGCACCAACGTGATGGCCGCGGAGCCGGCCGCCTGCAAGAACGTCCGCCTGGGCGTCGTCAACTGGACCGATGTGATGGCCACCAGCGCCATGACCCAGGTCCTGCTCGACGGCCTCGGCTACCAGACCAAACAGACCAGCGCCTCGCAGCAGATCATCTTCGCCGGCATCCGTGACCAGCGCCTGGACATGTTCCTGGGCTACTGGAACCCGATCATGACCCAGACCATCACCCCGTTCGTCGATGCAGGCCAGGTCAAGGTCCTCGACGCACCGAGCCTGAGCGACGCCCGCGCCACCCTCGCCGTGCCGAAGTACCTGGCCGACAAGGGCCTGAAGTCCTTCGCCGACATCCATAAATTCGAGAAGGAACTGGGCGGCAAGATCTACGGCATCGAGCCGGGCTCCGGGGCCAATACGCAGATCAAGGCGATGATCGCCAAGAACCAGTTCGGCCTGGGCAAGTTCCAGCTGGTGGAGTCCAGCGAGGCCGGCATGCTCGCCGCCGTCGACCGCGCCGTGCGGCGCAAGGAAGCGGTGGTGTTCTTCGGCTGGGCGCCGCACCCGATGAACGTGAATATCGACATGGAATACCTCGGCGGCAGCGAAGGTGCCCTCGGCCCGGACGAAGGCCGCGCCACGGTATGGACGGTGACCGCGCCGGACTACGCCAGCCGTTGCCCGAACGCCAGCCGCCTGCTGGCCAACCTGACCTTCAGCGCCGAGGACGAGAGCCGGATGATGCAGCCGCTGCTCGACCACAAGGACGCGCTGGAATCGGCGCGGCAGTGGCTCAAGGACCATCCCGAGGACAAGGCGCGCTGGCTCGAAGGCGTGACCACCTTCGACGGCAAGCCGGCGGCGGACAACCTCAAGCTCACCGCCAACTGATCCACCGTTATCGCTGGCAAGCCAGCTCCCACAGGTCCGGTTTACACAGTCCCCTGTGGGAGCTGGCTTGCCAGCGATGAGGCCCTCCCAGACAACCAAAGCACTCGCGGACACCCCGTCCCGCGCAGACCCGACACGCCTGAAGGAAACCGCAATGAACCACGACGTCATCATCACCTGCGCCCTCACCGGCGCCGGCGACACCGCCAGCAAGAGCCACTTCGTCCCGGTCACCCCGAAACAGATCGCCGAGGCCGCCGTGGAAGCGGCCAAGGCCGGCGCCACCGTGGTTCACTGCCACGTCCGCGATCCCGAGACCGGCCGCTTCAGCCGCGACGTCAACCTGTACCGCGAGGTAATGGAGCGCATCCGCGAGTCCGACGTCGACATCATCGTCAACCTCACCGCCGGCATGGGCGGCGACCTGGAGATCGGACCGGGCGAGATGCCCATGGAATTCGGCGCCGGCACCGACCTGATCGGCCCGCTGGAGCGCCTGGCCCACGTCGAGGCGCTGCTGCCGGAAATCTGCACCCTGGACTGCGGCACCCTCAACTTCGGCGACGGCAACAGCATCTACGTCTCCACCCCGAGCCAGCTGCGCGCTGGCGCCAAGCGCATCACCGAACTGGGCGTGAAGGCCGAGCTGGAAATCTTCGACACCGGCCACCTGTGGTTCGCCAAGCAGATGATGAAGGAAGGCCTGCTCGACGACCCGCTGTTCCAGCTGTGCCTGGGCATCCCGTGGGGCGCGCCGGCGGACACCACCACCATGAAGGCCATGGTCGACAACCTGCCGCCGAACGTGACCTGGGCCGGCTTCGGCATCGGTCGCATGCAGATGCCGATGGCCGCCCAGGCGGTGCTGCTCGGCGGCAACGTGCGGGTCGGCCTGGAAGACAACCTGTGGCTGGAAAAGGGCGTGCTGGCCAGCAACGGCCAACTGGTGGAACGCGCCGCCGAGATCCTTCACCGCCTTGGCGCCCGGGTGCTCACCCCCGCCGAAGGCCGCGCCAAGATGAACCTGACCCGTCGCTGATCCCCAGGAGAACTTCATGAGCTTCATTACCGACATCAAGACCTTCGCCGCCCTCGGCAGCGGCGTGATCGGCAGCGGCTGGGTCGCCCGCGCCCTGGCCAATGGCCTCGACGTGGTGGCCTGGGACCCGGCGCCCGGCGCCGAGGAAGCCCTGCGCAAGCGCATCGCCAATGCCTGGCCGGCCCTGGAGAAACAGGGCCTGAAGCCCGGCGCCGCGCAGTCTCGCCTGCGCTTCGTCGCCACCATCGAGGAATGCGTGCGCGATGCCGATTTCATCCAGGAAAGTGCGCCCGAGCGGCTGGAGCTGAAGCTCGACCTGCACGGCAAGATCAGCGCTGCCGCCAAGCCGAACGCATTGATCGCCTCCAGCACCTCGGGCCTGTTGCCCAGCGAGTTCTACGAGTCGTCCAGCCACCCTGAGCGCTGCATCGTCGGGCACCCGTTCAACCCGGTGTACCTGCTGCCGCTGGTGGAAATCGTCGGTGGCCGCAACACCGCGCCCGAGGCGATCGAGGCGGCGAAACAGGTCTACAGCGCCCTGGGCATGCAACCGCTGCACGTGCGCAAGGAAGTCCCCGGTTTCATTGCCGACCGTCTGCTCGAAGCCTTGTGGCGCGAGGCACTGCACCTGGTCAACGACGGCGTGGCGACCACCGGCGAGATCGACGATGCGATCCGTTTCGGCGCGGGTCTGCGCTGGTCGTTCATGGGCACCTTCCTCACCTACACCCTGGCGGGCGGTGATGCCGGCATGCGCCACTTCATGGCCCAGTTCGGCCCGGCGTTGCAGTTGCCATGGACCTACCTGCCGGCGCCGGAGCTGACCGATGAGCTGATCGATGCGGTGGTGGACGGCACCAGCGAACAACGCGGCGAACGCAGCATCGCCTCGCTGGAGCGCTATCGTGATGACTGCCTGCTGGCGGTGCTGGACGCGGTGAAGACCACCAAGGCCAGGCACGGCCTGAACTTCAGCGACTGAACGGAGACACCCCGATGCCAGCCTTGCAGACCTACCGCACCCCGTTGATGCCGGACTGGGTGGACTACAACGGGCATCTGCGCGATGCCTTCTACCTGCTGATCTTCAGCTATGCCACCGATGCGTTCATGGAGTGCATCGGCCTGGATGGCGACAACCGCGAGGCTACCGGGCATTCGCTGTTCACCCTGGAGTGTCACCTGAACTACCTGCATGAGGTGAAGCTGGGCACCGAGGTGACGGTGCGCACCCAGGTGCTCGGGCACGACCGCAAGCGCGTGCATCTGTATCACAGCCTGCACCGGGAGGGGTTCGACGAGGCGTTGGCGGCGAACGAGCAGATGCTGTTGCATGTGGACCTGGCGGGGCCGAAGTCGGCACCGTTCGCGCCGCAGGTATTGGAGAGATTGCAGGGGATCGTGGCGGAGCAGAAGGACTTGCCGGTGCCCGAATATGTTGGTCGGGTCATGAAGTTGCCGGGCTAGTCTTTCGGGCCTCATCGCTGGCAAGCCAGCTCCCACAGGTCCGGTCTACACAGTCCCCTGTGGGAGCTGGCTTGCCAGCGATTGGGGCCCGCTCATTTTTCAGCCAGGCAAAAAACAGCCCCGGCAAGCCGTGACGCAGCCGGGGCAAAGAGCGAGCAACTGTACCTGCCAGAAAGGTGGTGACCAAACCGCCCTCAACCTGTGCATGGCCCCCAGTGTGCCCACTCCCGCGTGACTCGATTTTGCCGAAAACGACCTGTTCATAGGTAAAGCGGCCATCGCGACAAACTGTCCTTGCCGCGCCCGCCAGGCGCTTCCAGAATCGGTTCGAGACCTTACCTGCCACAAGGACAAACACCATGATGCATGCGGATTTGATTGATCAGGAAGACCTGGTTGGGCACCTGCGGGCCCTGGGTTTCGAGACGCCGTCCGGGGTCAGTGCCGAGCAGGCCTGCGAACACGCGGTGCGTGGGCTGGATGCGCCACAGGCACGGGCGCTGAAAGGGATGGTGGAGCAGATGTACACCGGGCGGGCGACCATACTGCCGGCGGTGCGCCAGGCCATTGAAAAGCAGCTGTTGCCTGCACTGGCCGAGTACAAGGCCAATCATCAGTGAACTGAAGGGCCTCATCGCTGGCAAGCCAGCTCCCACAAGTGTGGGAGCTGGCTTGCCAGCGATGAGGCCCTGAGAGACTTTCCGCTTACAACCTCACACTGGCAAACGTCGACTCGTTGCGCGCCTGGCTCAACGCCGTCATCGGCCCGGCCATCGGCGACAGCACCAGCGCCTGCGGAATCGGCATCATCGCCACCTGCTGCGCGGTGTTGGAGCCCACGCGCTCATCCCGCGGCGGAATGCCGAAGTACTCGCGGTAGCACTTGGAGAAGTGCGGCGTGGAAACGAAGCCACACACCGACGCCACCTCGATGATCGACATCGGCGTCTGCTTCAGCAGTTGCCGCGCACGGATCAGCCGCAGCTTCAGGTAGTAACGCGACGGCGAACAATGCAGGTACTTCTGGAACAACCGCTCCAGCTGCCGGCGCGACACCGACACGTACACCGCCAGTTCGTCGAGATCGATCGGCTCCTCCAGGTTCGCCTCCATCAACGCGACGATTTCCTGCAGCTTCGGCTGGTTGGTGCCGAGCATGTGCTTGAGCGGCACACGCTGGTGATCCTGTTCGTTGCGGATACGCTCGTAGACGAACATCTCCGAGATTGCCGCCGACAGCTCGCGACCATGATCGCGGCTGATCAGGTGCAGCATCATGTCCAGCGGCGCGGTGCCACCGGAACTGGTGAAGCGGTTACGGTCGAGGGTGAACAGGCGTGTGCTCATGCTCACCCGCGGGAAAGCTTCCTGCATTGCCGCCAGGCATTCCCAGTGCACGCTGCAGTCGAAACCGTCGAGCAGGCCGGCGCAGGCCAGCGCCCAGCTGCCGGTGCACACCGCACCCAGGCGGCGCGACTGGCGGGCCTGGCTCTGCAGCCAGGTGACGTGTTCGCGGGTAACGGTGCGCTGGATACCGATGCCGCCGCAGACGATCACGGTGTCCATCGGTGGCGCCTTGTGCATCGCCGCGTCCGGGGTGATCTGCAACCCGTCGCTGGCCCACACCTGACCGCCATCCACGCTCAGGGTGTGCCAGCGGTACAGCTCGCGACCGGACAGCTGGTTGGCCATGCGCAGCGGCTCGACCGCCGATGCGAGGGAGATGAGGGTGAAATTGTCCAGCAGCAGGAAGCCGATGGATTGAGGTGTGCGGGCTTGGGATTGGGTCCCGGAGTTGTACGACGTCATCGCGATCTCTCCTCACACAAAGCAGGTTGCGCCCCAGGCATGGGCTTTTTTTGTTATGGGCCCTGTCGACTCGATTGCAGGGCATTGCCCTTCCCTCGCAAATGCCGTGCCTGAATTTGAATGGCTATTCAACAAATCCTGAAAACGACGTCGCGATACGTCTAAAAGGCGGTTTTCAACCACATGAAATCTGCCCGCAAAGGCGCGTGGCAAAGCATGTCCGGATGTTTCGTGAGCAGATCGGTAGCACTGCCGATCGAGATGCCCAGAAACGACACGTAAGAATGTCACCGCAAGTACTGGGGGATTTGTTACCAGGGGAACGGGGCACTTGCCGGACCGCGCGCCAAAAGGCGGCGCGGTCCTACAGGAATGAGCGAAAAGTGCGCAGCGGAATCAGCACTCGATGGCGCTGACGGCCAGGCCGCCGCGGGAGGTTTCCTTGTACTTGTCGTGCATGTCAGCGCCGGTATCGCGCATGGTGCGGATCACCCGGTCCAGCGAGATGAAGTGTTCGCCGTCGCCGCGCAGGGCCATCTGCGCGGCGTTGATCGCCTTCACCGCGGCAATGGCATTACGCTCGATGCACGGCACCTGGACCAGCCCGCCGACCGGGTCGCAGGTCAGGCCGAGGTTGTGTTCCAGGCCGATTTCCGCGGCGTTTTCCAGTTGCGCCGGGGTAGCACCGAGGACCTCGGCCAGGCCTGCCGCCGCCATGGCACAGGCCGAGCCGACCTCACCCTGGCAGCCCACTTCGGCACCCGAGATGGAGGCGTTCTTCTTGCACAGGATGCCCACCGCCGCCGCGCCGAGGAAGAAGTCGACCACGCAGGCTTCGCTGACCTGGTCGCTGAAGCGCATATAGTAGTGCAGCACCGCCGGGATGATCCCCGCCGCGCCATTGGTCGGTGCGGTGACCATGCGCCCGCCGGCGGCGTTCTCTTCGTTGACCGCCAGGGCGTAGAGGTTGACCCACTCCATGGCGCTCAGGGTCGAGCCGATCACGTTGGGCTTGTTCAGCTCCTTCAGGCTGCGGTGCAGCTTGGCCGCGCGGCGCTTCACATTGAGGCCGCCGGGAAGAATGCCTTCGTACTTGAGGCCGTTTTCCACGCACTCCTGCATGGCGTTCCACAGCTTCATCAGGCCTGCGCGAATCTCGGCTTCGCTGCGCCAGACCTTCTCGTTCTCCATCATCAATTGCGACACGCGCATGTCGTTTTGCTTGCAGCGTTCGAGCAGTTCCGCGGCGCTGTTGAAATCGTACGGCAACACCGTGGTGTCGCTGTCCAGCACGCCGCTGGCCGCCTGGGCCGCATCGACCACAAAGCCGCCGCCGACCGAGTAATAGGTATCGCTGTGCAGCTCGCCTTCGTCGCCTTCGGCCACCAGGGTCATGGCGTTGGGATGGTAGGGCAGGTTCTCGTCCAGCAGGCGCATGTCGCGGTCCCAGACGAAGTTCACGAGGAACCGGTTATCCAGCTTGAGCGTGTCTGTTTCGCGCAATTCGTGGATGCGCTGGCCGATGGTGGACGGGTCGATCGCGTCCGGCCATTCACCCATCAGGCCCATGATCACCGCGTTGTCGCTGCCGTGGCCGACACCGGTGGCGGACAGCGATCCGTACAAGCGCACCTCGACCCTGCGCACCCGCTCAAGCTCGCCGCGCTCACGCAGCCCCTGGACGAATAACGCCGCGGCGCGCATGGGCCCGACGGTATGTGAACTGGACGGGCCGACACCGATCTTGAACAGGTCGAACACACTGATGGCCATGGCCACGAACCTCCTGATTGGGCAGGTGCGCGCAACCCGGACACAGGTGCCACAGCTGCTACGCTGACTGGGCGGCAATCCGCCGATTCAGCGCATCATCAGGGTTTTGCCAGCACCCCTGACGTCTGCAACCGACCCACTCTTGTCCAGCAACGCCGCCCTTCGTGGAGGGCGCAAAAGCGCCGTTTTTTGCGGCGCAGTTCACGGGAAAGAGCCCGGATCGGGGCCGATTGATCCATAAACGACCTCACTGGCACTGGATGCGACCCTGCCTGTACTGGTTACGACCCACCCTGTAGGCGTTTGTTTTTCGCTGGTAGATGATCGTTATCGACTCGATTGCACGGCACTCGTCCCGCTGTCGCCCGGCAGCCGGCCCGACCGAATGCAGAGATAAAGCACGGCGGTCCCTGGGACATCCGATAAAAAAACACTCAGGAGTCCATACATGAAAGGTTCACCCTCGTTGTTGATGGCCGCGCTATTGAGTCTTCCGGTGCTGGCCCAGGCTGCAGAGCCTGAACAATGCCACACGGTCAACTTCTCGGATGTCGGCTGGACCGACATCACGGTCACCACCGCAGTGACCAGCGTCGTTCTCGAATCCCTCGGCTACAAGACCCGCACCACCATGATTTCCGTACCGGTGACCTACAAGTCGCTGGCCGACGGCAAGAACATGGACGTGTTCCTCGGCAACTGGATGCCGACCATGGAAAACGACATCAAGCAGTACCGCGATGCCGGCACCGTGGAAACCGTTCGCGCCAACCTGGAGAACGCCAAGTACACCCTGGCGGTACCCCAGGCGCTGTATGACAAAGGCCTGAAGGACTTTGCCGACATCGTGAAATTCAAGAGCGAGCTGGGCGGCAAGATCTACGGCATCGAGCCGGGCAACGACGGCAACCGCACCATCCAGAGCATGATCGACAAGAACGCCTTCGGCCTGAAGGACGCCGGCTTCAAGGTAGTGGAGTCGAGCGAGGCCGGCATGCTGTCGCAGGTCGATCGTGCCCAGAAACGCGACCAGGCGGTGGTGTTCCTCGGCTGGGAACCGCACCCCATGAACACCCGTTTCAAGATGAAGTACCTCACTGGCGGTGATGACTACTTCGGTCCCGATTTCGGCAAGGCCACGGTCCTGACCAACACCCGCAAGGGCTATGTCCAGGAGTGCAGCAACGTGGGCCAATTGCTGAAGAACCTGTCCTTCACCCTGGACATGGAAAGCAGCCTGATGGGCAACGTCCTCGACGACAAGATGAAGCCCGATGCCGCCGCCAAGGCGTGGCTGAAGAAGAACCCACAGGTGCTCGACACCTGGCTGGCCGGTGTCACCACCGTGGACGGCAAACCCGGCCTGGAAGCCGCCAAGGCCAAACTCACGCAGTAAGCACGCCCCCGCGTCGGCCACGACCGGCGCGGGGAGTTTCCGAATCCTTGCAGGTGGACGCTCGCTATCATGCTGATCGATCAAAAAATACCCTTGGGCCAGCACATCGCGGCCTTCGTTGAATGGCTGACCCAACACGGCGCCAATTACTTCGATGCCTTCGCCGCGGCGCTGGAATGGATGATCCACGGCGTGACCGGGGCCCTGACCTGGTTCAACCCGTTCGTCCTCATCGGGCTGATCGCGATCGGCGCGCACCTGATCCAGCGCAAGTGGGCGCTGACCGCCTTCGTCGTCGCCTCGTTCCTGCTGATCCTCAACCTGGGGTACTGGCAGGAAACCATGGAGACCCTGGCCCAGGTGATGTTCGCCACCCTGGTCTGCGTGGCCATCGGCGTGCCGCTGGGCATCGTCGCCGCGCACAAGCCGATGTTCTACACCGCCATGCGTCCGGTGCTCGACCTGATGCAGACGGTTCCCACCTTCGTCTACCTGATCCCGACCCTGACCCTGTTCGGGCTGGGCGTGGTTCCCGGGCTGATCTCCACGGTGGTGTTCGCCATCGCCGCGCCGATCCGCCTCACCTACCTGGGCATTTGCGACGTACCCCAGGAACTGCTCGACGCCGGCAAGGCCTTTGGCTGCTCGCGCCGGCAACTGCTGTCCCGTATCGAACTGCCCCATGCGATGCCGAGCATCGCGGCCGGTGTCACCCAGTGCATCATGCTGTCGTTGTCGATGGTGGTGATCGCCGCGCTGGTGGGTGCCGACGGCCTGGGCAAACCCGTGGTCAACGCATTGAACACCGCTGATATCGCCCTGGGCTTCGAAGCCGGGCTGGCGATCGTGTTGCTGGCAATCATGCTCGACCGTATCTGCAAACAACCCGATGTACAGGTAAGGGGTGAGGCATGAGCATCATTCGCTTCGAAGACGTAGACGTCATTTTCTCCAATCGACCGCGGGAGGCCCTCAGCCTGCTAGACCAGGGCCTGTCGCGGGAGCAGATTCTCAAGAAAACCGGGCTGGTGGTCGGCGTGGAAAAGGCCAACCTGGATATCAACAAGGGTGAAATCTGCGTGCTGATGGGCCTGTCCGGCTCGGGCAAGTCGAGCCTGCTGCGCTGCATCAACGGCCTCAACACCGTGAGTCGCGGCAAGCTGTTCGTCGAGCATGAAGGCGCGCACATCGATATCGCCCACTGCACCCCGGCGGAACTGAAGATGATGCGCACCCAGCGCATCGCCATGGTGTTCCAGAAGTTCGCCCTGATGCCCTGGCTGACGGTGCGCGAGAACATCAGCTTCGGCCTGGAAATGCAGGGCCGTCCCGAGAAGGAACGGCGCAAGCTGGTGGACGAGAAACTGGAGCTGGTGGGCCTGACCCAGTGGCGCAACAAGAAGCCGGACGAGCTGTCCGGCGGCATGCAGCAGCGTGTCGGCCTGGCCCGCGCCCTGGCGATGGACGCCGACATCCTGCTGATGGACGAACCTTTCTCCGCCCTCGACCCGCTGATCCGCCAGGGCCTGCAGGACGAGCTGCTGGAGCTGCAACGCAAGCTGAGCAAGACCATCGTCTTCGTCAGCCACGACCTTGATGAAGCTCTGAAGCTGGGTAGCCGCATCGCGATCATGAAGGACGGCAAGATCATCCAGTACAGCAAGCCGGAAGAGATCGTGCTCAACCCGGCGGACGACTACGTGCGTACCTTCGTCGCCCACACCAACCCGCTCAACGTGCTGTGCGGCCGCAGCCTGATGCGCACCCTGGACAACTGCAAGCGGGTCAATGGCTCGGTGTGCATCGACCCGAGTGGCGACTCCTGGCTGGACCTGGCCGACGGCGTGATCAAGGGCGCACGCCAGGGCGTCAACGGGCTGGACCTGCAGAACTGGGCACCGGGGCAGGCGGTGGAAGCGCTGGGGCGCAAGCCGACCCTGGTCAACGTCAACATCGGCATGCGCGAAGCCCTGCAGATCCGTTACCAGACCGGCAACAAGCTGGTGTTGCAGGAAGGCAACAAGGTGGTCGGTATCCTCGGCGACAGCGAGCTGTATCACGCGCTGCTGGGCAAGAACCACGGCTAAAGGAACGCTGCGGACCCTGTGGGAGTGGGTAAACCCTCTCCCACAGGGTCCGCGTACATTTTCCCAATCTTGCCTATCCTCAATCGCGTGCCCCCACCCAGGACAACCCGCACGCGATGAAAAAAGCCACCCGCCGACGCCTCGACCTGCGTTTCCTGATGCTGGCCTTCGCCATCTTCTCCGCCCTGGCCACCCTGGCCAACAGCCTGGTGGTGGCCTACGGCGTACAGCGCGACGCCCTGATCCACGCCACCCTGGAAGCCAACCACGCCTATGCGGCCAAGGTCGCCTCCAGTATCGGCGCCTTCCTCGCGTCGGCCCATGCCCACCTCGACTACAGCGCCCAGCAACTGGCCGAAGACTTCACCAGCCAGCGCCTGCTGCACGCCGAAGCCAGGCGCCTTCAAGAACAGGACGAAGACTTCAACACGGTGGTCATCACCGATGCCGACGGCAAGGTCCTGCACACCCACCCGGACAATCTCCTGGCCACCGGCAGCAACCTCAACTCCGAGGAGGTCAGGCGCTCCGTGGAAGAACGTCGCCCCCTCATCAGTCACGCCTACACCTCCAGCGCCGGCAACCTGATGGTGTTCATTTCGCAACCCATCTTCGCAGCCGACGGCAGCTTCCTCGGGGTGATCGGCGGCGCCATGTATATCCGCCAGAACAGCGCCCTGGGCACGGTGGTCTCGCATCACTTCCACCACGACGGCACCTTCGCCTTCGTCGCCGACAAGAACCGCCGCCTGCTCCACCACCCCGACAACAAGCGCATCGGCCAGGTGCTCAAGACCAGCGCCACGGTCGACGCCGCCCTGCGCGGTGAAACCGGCAGCATGGCGGTGAACAACTACCTGGGCGTACCGATGCTGGCGGGCTATGCCCCGGTACCGAATGCCGACTGGGCAGTGGTGGCCCAGCAGCCCCGGGCAATCGCCCTGTCCACACTGGGCAAACTGATGCAGTCGATGTTCCTCGACCTGCTCCCGGCCAGCATCGTCGGCTTGCTGCTCCTGTGGATCGGTGCGCGCTGGATCACCCGCCCCCTGCAACAACTGGCAGATAGCGCCACCCACCTGTCGCAAGCGCAGACCATCGATGAACTGGGAAGGATCAAGGCCTGGTACAAGGAACCGGCAGCAATCCGCCGGGCGCTGATCGCCAGCGTGCAGTCGCTGCACCGCAAGATCGGCCGGCTCAGCGAGGAAGCGCAGAGCGACCCCATGACCGGCCTGGCCAACCGCCGGGGGATGAATGCCGCGCTGGACATGCTCGACCAGTCGCAGCGGCCCTATGCGGCGCTGGCGCTGGATATCGACTATTTCAAGCGGGTCAACGACAACCACGGCCACGATGCCGGAGACGTGGCGCTGAAGCAGGTGGCGGATATCCTCAACCAGCATTCGCGGGCGGATGACCTGGCGTGCAGGGCGGGGGGCGAGGAATTCGTCTTGCTGCTGCCGGATACCGATACCGCCGGGGCCGCTGCGATCGCCGAGCGGATTCGTATCGCGATTGCCGCGGTGCTGATTCCGCAGGTGGGGCACATCACCATTTCCATCGGCGTCGCCACCCGCGGCCCCGCACTCGACGACGCGCCGGCGATTCTCAAGCAGGCCGACGACAACCTCTATCGAGCCAAGGCTGCCGGGCGCAACCGCGTGGTCGCCTGAACACGCGCCAGGAATAAAAAAGCCCCGGTTTCCCGGGGCCGTGCTGCCAGGGCGCCTGCCTGCGCCCGTCAGCCAAGACAACCTTCAAGTTTCAGCGCACCAGGCAAGGCCGCTTGTTATCGAACTGCCAGCCCGGAATCAGGAACTGCATCGCCACGCTGTCATCCCGCGCCCCCAGGCCCATGTTGCGGTAGCACTCGTGGGCCTTGGCCAGTTGATCCTCATCCAGCTCGATGCCCAGCCCCGGACGCTCCGGCACCCGCACATGGCCGTCGACGATGCGCAGCGGCTCGCGGGTCAGGCGCTGGCCGTCCTGCCAGATCCAGTGGGTGTCGATCGCGGTGATCTCGCCGGGCGCCGCCGCAGCCACCTGGGTGAACATCGCCAGGGAAATATCGAAGTGGTTGTTGGAATGGGAACCCCAGGTCAGGCCCCAGTCGTTGCACATCTGGGCGACCCGCACCGAGCCCTGCAAGGTCCAGAAGTGCGGGTCGGCCAGGGGAATGTCCACCGCCTGCGACTGGATCGCGTGGCCCATCTGCCGCCAGTCGGTGGCGATCATGTTGGTGGCGGTGGGCAGGCCGGTGGCGCGGCGGAACTCGGCCATCACCTCGCGACCGGAGTAACCGTCCTCGGCGCCACAAGGGTCCTCGGCGTACGCCAGCACGTGGTGCTGGTCGCGGCACAGGGCGATCGCCTGCTTCAGCGACCAGGCGCCGTTGGGGTCGAGGGTGATGCGCGCCTCGGGGAAGCGCTCGGCCAGGGCGGTGACCGCCTCGATCTCCTCCTCGCCACGCAACACGCCGCCCTTGAGCTTGAAGTCGTTGAAGCCGTAGCGCGCCTGCGCCGCTTCGGCCAGACGTACCACCGCCTCCGGGGTCAGGGCCTGTTCATGGCGCAGGCGGAACCAGGCGTCCTCGGCATCGGCCTCGTTGCGATAGGCCAGGTCGGTCTGGCCACGGTCGCCGATGTAGAACAGGTAGCCGAGCATCTTCACCGCGTCCCGTTGCTGGCCTTCGCCCAGCAGCGCCGCCATGGGCACGCCCAGGTGCTGGCCGAGCAGGTCGAGCAGCGCCGACTCGATGGCGGTCACCGCGTGCACGGTGATGCGCAGGTCGAAGGTCTGCAGGCCGCGGCCGCCGGCATCGCGGCCGGCGAAGGTCTGGCGCATGGCGTTGAGCACGCGCTGGTAGTGGCCGATCGGCTGGCCGAGCAGCAGGCTGCGGGCATCTTCCAGGGTCTGGCGGATCTTCTCGCCGCCGGGCACTTCGCCCAGGCCGGTATTGCCGGCGCTGTCCCGCACGATCACCACGTTGCGGGTGAAGAACGGGCCATGGGCGCCACTGAGGTTGAGCAGCATGCTGTCGTGGCCCGCCACCGGGACGACCCGCAGGTCGGTGATCACCGGGGTGTCGGCATGGGCCTGGTGCGAACCGGGGGCTTGCGGGGTGCTGTGCATGTTCATGATTTCTGTCCTGCAGGGTTCAAAGGGCTTGCTGCGGCTTGAGCGGTGGCGGCCTCGTCACGGGGCCGGGTGCGGATGAAGAACACCAGGATCGCCGCCAGTACCGAGGTCAGGGCCAGGCCGTACAGGCCGCCCTGGATCGAACCGGTCTGCTGTTCGAGCAGGCCGAAGGTGGTTGGAGCGACGAAGCCGCCGAGGTTGCCTACCGAGTTGATCAGGGCGATCACTGCCGCAGCGATGCGGGCATCCAGGTAGCCCTGGGGGATCGGCCAGAACAGCGACGAGGCCGACTTGAAGCCGATGGCGGCGAAGCACACCGCGACGAAGGCGAACACCGGCCCGCCGGTGGTGGACATGAACATGCCGAGGGCGGCGATCAGCAGTGCTCCGGCAACCCAGGCCTGCTGAAACTTCCAGCGCGCAGAACCGGCAGCGAAGGCGTACATGGCGATGATCGAGATCAGCCAGGGAATCGAGTTGAAGAAGCCGACCTGGATATCGGAGAGGTCGCCCATGCGCTTGATGATGCTCGGCAGCCAGAAGGTCGCCGCGTAGATGGTCAGCTGGATGCAGAAGTAGATCAGGCAGAACAGCAGGATCTGCCGGTCCTTGAGCAGCGACCACGCCGACGGCCTGGCGGTGCCCAGCGCTTCGCGCTCGCGTTGCTCGCGGTCGATGGTCTCCACCAGCGCGTCCTGTTCCTCGCGGCTCAGCCACTTGGCGTCATGGGGCTTGGAGTCGAGCCAGAACCAGACGACGAAGCACAGCAGCACCGAGACCATACCCTCGATGAACAGCATCCACTGCCAGCCGTGCATGCCCAGGCCCTGGATCTGCATCAGGGCGCCGGCCAGTGGTCCGGAGATCAGCGAGGCGAGCGCCGAACCACTGAGGAAGATGGCGATGGCCTTGCCACGTTCCACCGCCGGCAGCCAGCGGGTGAAGTAGTAGATCACCCCGGGGAAGAACCCGGCCTCGGCCACGCCAAGCAGGAACCGCAGGACGTAGAACTGGGTTTCGTTCTGCACGAAGGCCATGGCGGTGGCCACCAGGCCCCAGGTGAACATGATGCGGGTCAGCCAGATCCGTGCGCCGACGCGCTGCAGGAGCATGTTGGAGGGCACTTCGAACAGGGCATAACCGATGAAGAACAGGCCGGCGCCGAAACCGTAGGCGGCGGCGCTGATGCCCAGGTCGCTTTCCAGGTGGGGGCGGACGAAGCCGATATTGACGCGGTCCAGGTAGTTGACGATGAACATGATGACGAAGAGTGGCAGGACATGACGCTTGACCTTGCTCACGGCGCTCGCCAACACGTCGCCGTGCCGGGCGGACGGATCGAGGGTGCGGTTCACTGGGGAATCTCCCACTAATTGTTTTTGTGCGGGTCGATGGATGTCGTGGCGGGGGCATTCCGCCAGGTTGTATGACATGCCAGTGGGGAGAGCATATGTGCTGGGTAGTTGTACGACAAGGATGCAAGGTGTTCGTAAAAAGCAAAATACAAGCAGTTAATACGATTAAATTCGGCGAAAAAGATCAGTTATGGAAAATTCATGCATGCTGAAAGCAGCAATTACGCGGCAAAAAAAAGTTGAAAATATTTACTTGTCGTACAAGTATTCGACTTGATAGATGTAGCGCCCCATACCCAGGACCCCTCCATGCCCACCCCGCGCAAACGCGGCCACAGCCGCACCCACGACCTGGTCTCCAGCCTCACCCGGCAGATTCTGCTCGGCACCTTCAAACCCGGTGACAAGCTGCCGTCGGAAAACACCCTGGTCCGCGAACACGGCGTCAGCCGCACGGTGGTCCGCGAGGCCCTGTCGAAACTGCAGGCGTCCGGCCTGGTGGAGCCGCGCCAGGGCATCGGCAGCTTCGTCATCGAACGCCAGGCACAGTCCGACCTGCGGGTCGGCGCGGAAAACGCGGCCAGCGTGCGCGACCTGCTGGAACTGCGCATCGGCCTGGAGGGACAGGCAGCCGCCCTCGCCGCCGTGCGCCGCGACGACGGGCACCTGGCCCGCATGCGCCAGGCACTGGACGACTACCAGGACCTGGCCGCGGCCGGCGACAGTTGCATCGAAGCCGACCGGCGCTTCCACCTGCTGATCGCCGAGGCCACCGGCAACCTGTATTTCAGCGAGATGCTGGGGCAACTGGGCAGCGGCATGATCCCGCGCAACCGCATGGCCGAGGACGAGCGAGCCGGGGCGAAACTGGCCCGCCACGCTTACCTCGCCAATCTCGAACACGAGGCGATCCTCAATGCCATCCGCCGCCAGGACCCGGATGCCGCCCGCGCGGCAATCTGCCTGCACCTGTCCAACAGCCGCGACCGCCTGCTCCCGGACTGAACACGCAGGCAAAAAAAGGGCCTCGCCGCTACCGGCGAGGCCCTTTCTTCATCTCAACGATCAGCTATAGACCCGACCCAACAACTGCCGGTGACTCTCGAACTGATCCAGCACATCCCGGGTGATCTGGTCCTGGGTGAAGCCCATCAGGTCGTATTCCTGGCTGCCGTTGTGCAGGTACACCTCGGCGCGATAGAAGCGCTGGCGCACCTCGCTCTCACCGTCCACCGGCGCCTCGCTCGGCGCGGCCAGGTAGCCGTCCAGGCTGACTTCGTAGACGAACGGGTTGCCCTCTTCCATCTCGATGCGCAAGCCCATGGCCTCGCGCGCGGCGCCCACGCGGGTCTGTACGCTCAGGCCCATGTTGCGCAGCTGCTCGGCGGCGTCCTTCAGCGCCGGGCTGACCTGCCGGTCCATGAAACGCTGGACCATCGCCTGGGTCGGTTGCAGGTCCAGCTGGCTCAGGCGCTCGCTGAAACCGCGACGACCACGGGCGGCCAGCTCGGCCTGCTCCTGCTCGACCTGGCTGTCCTGCTTCATCGCCTTGTACAGGCCGAACATGAACACCACCAGCACCACCGAGAACGGCAGGCCGGCCAGCACCACCATGGTCTGCATGGCTTCGAAGTTACCGGCGAACAACAGGCCGACGGTCACCAGGGTGATGATCGCGGACCAGAGGATACGCAGCCAGTGCGGCGCGTCTTCGTCGACGTTGCCGCCCTTGCACGACAGGTTGGCCATCATCACCGCACCGGAGTCGGCCGGGGTGAGGAACAGCACGAAGCCGACGAACACCGCCACACCCACCACGATCTTCGCCGCCGGGAAGTGCTCCAGCAGCTGGTAGATCGACATCGACGGCTGTTCCAGGGCAGTCCGCCCCAACTCCACGGCGCCCTGGTTGATCACCAGGTCCAGCGCGGTGTTGCCGAAGATCGACAGCCAGGCCAGGGTGAAGCCCAGCGGGATCAGCAGCACGCCGGCCACCAGTTCCTTGACGGTACGACCACGGGAAATCCGCGCGATGAACATGCCGACGAACGGGCCCCAGGAAATCCACCAGGCCCAGTAGAACACGGTCCACAGGCCCAGCCAGCGCTCGGACTTGGCCGCGTCGCCTTCGTAGACGTAGAGATCGAAGGTCTTGAGGATCACGCCGTTGAGGTAGTCGCCGATGTTCTGCACGAAGCCGTTGAGCAGGTGCAGGGTCGGGCCGTTGAGCAGCACGAACAGCAGCAGGCCGCTGAACAGGACGATGTTCAGGTTGGACAGGCGGCGGATACCGTTCTCCACGCCCGACACGGCGGCGATGGTCGCCACGGTGCTCATCACCAGGATCACGATCAGCAGGTTGGTGTTGCTGTGCTCCATGCCGAACAGGTATTCCAGGCCGGAAGACACCTGCATCGAGCCGATGCCGAGGTTGGTCACCAGGCCCAGCAGGGTCACGAACATGCCGAAGATGTCGACCATGTGCCCGGCCGCACCCTTGACCCAGCGCTCGCCCAACAGCGGGTACAGCGCCGAGCGCAGGGCCAGCGGCTGGTTGTGGCGGTAGGCGAAGTAGGCCACGGCCAGGCCGACCAAGGCGTAGATCGCCCAGCCGTGCAGGCCCCAGTGCAGGAAGGTCAGCTGCAGGCCGTGACGGGCCGATTCCAGGCTGGCCGGCGCGCCTTCAGGCGGATTGAAGTAGTGGTCCAGCGGCTCGGAAGCGCCGAAGTACAGCAGCGAGATACCGATGCCCGAGGAGAACAGCATGCCGGCCCAGGCGCCGTAGCTGAAGTCCGGCTTATCGTCTTTCCCACCCAGCTTGAGCGAGCCGTAGCGGGAGAAGGCGATGGCGATGACGAACAGCAGGTAGCCACCGATCACCAGCATGTAGTACCAGCCGAAACTGCGCGACAGCCAGGCCTGGGCCTGGCCGAGCACGCGACCGGCGGTTTCCGGGACAGCGATAAGCAAGGCAGTCAAACAGAGGATCAGCAGCGTGGAGGTGAAAAACACCACGCTGTTGACCCGGACCCTCTCGGCGGGGGTCTTGATCAGAGAGGCAGAACTCATTGCACGGATGCTCCAAGGCGGTGCGTAGGAAAAAGAGACAGCGACCGGTCACCCGGGCAATTGGTGCAATAGCCCCATCGCCACAGGTGTTATAAAAGCACCTTGAAAAACCGTGATCCCAAATCGAATGCGTTGAAAAACAGGCTGAAAACCCCGGCTCAAGGGTTTTGCCGACGGGCGTCTACTCCGTTCGGCAGATCTGTTCAACGTTGCGTCTATGCGCGCCAACTACCTTGTTACAAAGGGGTTACACGTCTTTCGGGGGTGCCAATCCGGACCTGCTGACGGGGCCTCAGGGCCTGTCAAGGGTACGAATTGTCGCAGAGCTTATTCTTTGTTGATTGAACGTTCAATCAAAACAAAATAGACTGGCCTTCGCCGAGTCAGCCGCCTGTCGTCTGCTCGCAGGCCTGAGGAGATTTGCAAGATGCCCAAGGTCGGTATGCAACCCATTCGCCGCCAGCAGTTGATCGAAGCCACGTTGACGGCTATCGACCAGGTCGGCATGGGGGATGCCAGCATTGCGCTGATCGCCCGTTTGGCCGGTGTGTCGAATGGCATCATCAGTCACTACTTTCGGGACAAGAACGGCCTGATCGCAGCGACCATGCAGTACTTGATGACGGTATTGAGCGAGGGCGTCGCCGCCCGTCGCCAGGCACTCACGGACAACAGCCCGCGCGCCCACCTGCAGGTGATCATCGAAGGCAACTTCGACGCCAGCCAGGTCAATGGCCCGGCAATGAAAACCTGGTTGGCATTCTGGGCCACCAGCATGCACCAGCCGTCCTTGCACAGGTTGCAGCGGATCAACGACCACCGCCTGTATTCCAACCTGTGCTGCCAGTTCCGCCGCGCCATGCCGCTTGCCGAAGCACGCAGCGCAGCCCGCGGCCTGGCAGCCCTCATCGACGGTCTGTGGCTGCGCGGTGCGCTGTCGGGAGACGCCTTCGATACCCACCAGGCGCAACAAATCGCTTACGAATACATGGATCTACAACTGGCGAAGCAGACGAGCCCGGACACACAGACCCAGGCCTCTGCCACCCCGCGCAAAGCCACCCGCAAGAAGTCGGGAGCCACTGCCGGATAGCCACCCACATTGCACTTGCGAGGACACTATGGCCCGTTTCGAAACGCAAAAACTCTACATTGATGGCGGTTACGTCGACGCTGGCAGCGATGCCACCTTCGAGGCCATCAACCCGGCCAACGGCGAAGTCCTCGCCCATGTGCAACGCGCCACCCAGGCCGACGTCGAGCGCGCCGTGGAAAGCGCCGAGCGCGGCCAGAAAGTCTGGGCCGCGATGACCGCCATGCAGCGCTCGCGCATCCTGCGCCGTGCCGTGGAAATCCTGCGTGAGCGCAACGACGAGCTGGCCGCCCTGGAAACCCTGGACACCGGCAAGTCCTACTCCGAAACCCGCTACGTCGACATCGTCACCGGCGCCGACGTGCTCGAATACTATGCCGGCCTGGTCCCGGCCATCGAAGGCGAGCAGATCCCGCTGCGCGAATCGTCCTTCGTCTACACCCGCCGCGAGCCGCTGGGCGTCACCGTCGGCATCGGCGCGTGGAACTACCCGATCCAGATCGCCCTGTGGAAATCCGCCCCGGCCCTGGCCGCCGGCAACGCGATGATCTTCAAACCGTCGGAAGTCACCTCGCTGACCACCCTGAAACTGGCCGAGATCTACACCGAAGCCGGCCTGCCGGACGGCGTGTTCAACGTCCTGACCGGCAGCGGCCGCGAAGTCGGCACCTGGCTGACCGAGCACCCGCGCATCGAGAAGGTTTCCTTCACCGGCGGCACCACCACCGGCAAGAAGGTCATGGCCAGCGCCTCCAGCTCCTCGCTGAAGGAAGTGACCATGGAACTGGGCGGCAAGTCGCCGCTGATCATCTGCGAGGACGCCGACCTGGACAAGGCCGCCGACATCGCGATGATGGCCAACTTCTACAGCTCCGGCCAGGTCTGCACCAACGGCACCCGCGTCTTCGTTCCTGCATCGATGAAGGAGGCTTTCGAAGCCAAGATCGTCGAACGTGTCGCCCGCATCCGTGTTGGCAACCCGGAAGACGAGAACACCAACTTCGGTCCGCTGGTCAGCTTCCCGCACATGGAAAACGTCCTGTCGTACATCGCCAAGGGCAAGGAAGAAGGTGCCCGCGTCCTGTGCGGCGGCGAGCGCCTGACCGAGGGTGAATTCGCCAAGGGCGCCTTCGTCGCGCCGACCGTGTTCACCGACTGCCGCGACGACATGACCATCGTCAAGGAAGAGATCTTCGGCCCGGTGATGAGCATCCTCAGCTACGAGACCGAGGAAGAAGTCATCCGTCGTGCCAACGACACTGAATACGGCCTGGCCGCCGGCGTCTGCACCAACGACATCAGCCGCGCCCACCGCATCATCCACAAGCTGGAAGCCGGTATCTGCTGGATCAACGCCTGGGGTGAGTCGCCGGCGGAAATGCCGGTCGGTGGCTACAAGCAATCCGGTGTCGGCCGCGAGAACGGCGTCAGCTCGCTGGCCCAGTACACCCGCATCAAGTCGGTCCAGGTCGAGCTGGGCACCTACAACTCGGTCTTCTGAGCCGCGTCCTGTAGCCGCGCCCGGTCCCTGCCGACCGGGCGCCTCCCCGCTTTCCCACCCGCTTGCCCAAGAGGGAACAGAACATGTCCTCCCATATTTTCGACTACATCATCGTCGGTGCCGGCTCGGCCGGTAACACCCTGGCCACCCGCCTGACCGAAGACGAAGGCGTCACCGTCCTGCTGCTGGAAGCCGGCGGCCCGGACTACCGCGCCGACTTCCGCACCCAGATGCCCGCCGCCCTGGCCTTCCCGCTGCAGGGTCGCCGCTACAACTGGGCCTACGAGACCGATCCGGAGCCGCACATGGACGGCCGCCGCATGGAATGCGGTCGCGGCAAGGGCCTCGGTGGTTCCTCGCTGATCAACGGCATGTGCTACATCCGCGGCAACGCCATGGACTTCGACGGCTGGGCAAAGCTGCCAGGCCTGGAAGACTGGACCTACCTCGACTGCCTGCCGTATTTCCGCAAGGCGGAAACCCGTGACATCGGCCCCAACGACTACCACGGCGGCGAAGGCCCGGTCAGCGTGGCCACGCCGAAAGCCGGCAACAACCCGCTGTTCCACGCCATGGTCGAAGCCGGCGTGCAGGCCGGTTACCCGCGCACCGAAGACCTCAACGGCTACCAGCAGGAAGGCTTCGGCCCGATGGACCGCAGCGTGACCAAGAACGGCCGCCGCTCCAGCACCGCCCGCGGCTACCTGGACACCGCCAAGAAGCGTCCGACCCTGACCATCGTCACCCACGCCCTGAGCGACCGCGTGCTGTTCGAAGGCAAGCGTGCCGTTGGCGTGACCTACCTGGTCGGCTCCAGCGAAGAGCGCGTGGAAGCCCGTGCGCGCAAGGAAGTCATCGTCTGCAGCGGCGCCATCGCCTCGCCGCAGCTGCTGCAACGTTCCGGCGTCGGCTCCCGCGAGCTGCTGGACAGCCTGAACATTCCGGTGGTCCACGAACTGCCGGGCGTCGGCGAGAACCTGCAGGACCACCTGGAACTGTATCTGCAGTACGCCTGCACCCAGCCGGTGTCGCTGTACCCGTCGCTGCTGTGGTGGAACCAGCCGGCCATCGGCGCCGAGTGGCTGTTCAACGGCACCGGCATCGGCGCCAGCAACCAGTTCGAGGCCGGTGGTTTCATCCGTACCCGCCCCGAGTTCGAGTGGCCGAACATCCAGTACCACTTCCTGCCGGTAGCGATTAACTACAACGGCTCGAATGGCGTGAAGGAGCATGGCTTCCAGGCGCACATGGGCTCGATGCGTTCGCCGAGCCGTGGCCGGATCCAGGCGAAATCCCGCGATCCACGCCAGCACCCGAGCATCCTGTTCAACTACATGGCTACCGAGCAGGACTGGCAGGAATTCCGCGACGGCATCCGCCTGACTCGCGAAATCATGGCCCAGCCGGCGCTGGATGCCTACCGCGGCCGCGAGATCAGCCCGGGCGAGCACGTGCAGACCGACGAAGAGCTGGACAAATTCATCCGTGAGCACGCCGAGACCGCGTTCCACCCGTCCTGCTCGTGCAAGATGGGCGAAGACGACATGGCGGTGGTCGATGGCCAGGGCCGTGTGCATGGCATGCAAGGCCTGCGGGTGGTGGATGCGTCGATCATGCCGATCATCATCACCGGCAACCTGAACGCCACCACGATCATGATCGCCGAGAAAATCGCCGACAAGATCCGCAATCGCCAGCCATTGCCGCGCAGCACGGCCAAGTACTACGTGGCCAACGGTGCGCCGGTGAAGGGCAAGGCCATGCGCCAGGTGTGATGGTGACCGCACTGGCCTCATCGCTGGCAAGCCAGCTCCCACAGGTATCGCGTGCACCGCTGACCCTGTGGGAGTCCACCCAGCCCGCCGGGCTGCGCTGTCGCGCAGAGAACTAGATCGCAAGTGCGCCGCGGTCGGCGTGGGAGCGGATTAATCCGCGATCGGCGGCAAAGCCGTCGTAAAA
>JAIRVG010000035.1 GCA_031253995.1 Paucimonas sp.
ATAGGCCCCGCCCGACTTGAGGATGCCCAGCACGCCGACCAGCATGTCCAGGCTGCGCTCGATGGACAGGCCCACCAGCACATCCGGCCCCACGCCCTGCTCGCGCAGCTTGTGCGCCAACTGGTTCGCGCGGCTGTTGAGCTGTGCATAAGTCAGCTGCTCGCCCGCGAAGCTCACTGCCACCGCCTGCGGCGACCGCGCCGCCTGGGCTTCGATCAGCTGGTGAATGCACTGCTCGCCCGGGAAGCGGGCAACGGCCTTCATTTCATCCACAGGCAGCGCCAGTTGGCCCAGGCGCACTTGCGGATCGACGATCAGCCCCGCCAGCAGGTGATTGAAGTGTGCCGCCAGTTGCGCCACCGCGCGTTCGCCGAAATGCCGGCGGTCATGGCTGATGCGCAACGACAGCCGCTCACCGGTATTGACCACCAGGGTCAGCGGGTAATGGGTCTGTTCCTCGGTCCGGACATCACCGAACACCAGGCCGTCCGGCGCCGCCTGTTGCAGGGCGTCGGAAATCGGGTAGTTCTCGAACACCAGGATATTGTCGAACAGCGCCTCGCCACTCCAGCCGGCCCAGCGCTGCACCTCGTACAGCGGGGTGTGCTCGAACTCGCGCAGGGCCAGGTTCTGCGCCTGCACCTGTTGCACGAAGTCGGCCACGGACTGTTCCGGGCGCGGGCTGGCGACCACCGGCAAGGTGTTGATGAACAGCCCCAACTGCTCCTCGACACCCGCCAGTTCGCCCGGCCGACCCGCCACGGTGGCGCCGAAGGTGACGCTGGACTGGCCGGTGTAGCGCTGCAGCAGCAACAGCCAGGCGGCCTGTACCAGGGTGTTGAGGGTGACCCGCTGTTCGCGGGCGAACTCGCCGAGACGACGGGTCAGGCCGGCGTCCAGGTCTTCGAGGTATTCGCCGTAGCCCTCGCCCCCGGCCGTGCCCTTGAGTGCCTGGGTCAGACGGGTCGGCTCGTCGAACGCGGCCAGCTGTTCCCGCCAGAAGCGCTCGCCGGCCGCGGCATCCTGCTGCTGCAGCCAGCGGATGTAGTCGCGGTACTGGCTGCCCTGGCGCATCGGTGCCTGGCCGGCATAGCGCTGCAGGACCTCGCCGAGCATGCGCGAGCTGCTCCAGCCGTCCATCAGGATATGGTGGCTGGTGTAGATCAGTTCATGGCGGTCGTCGCCGGTGCGGACCAGCGCCACCCGCAGCAGCGGGCCGCGGGTCAGCTCGAAGCCCTTGTCCCGCTCGGCCCGTGCCCAGTGGTCGAGCCAGCTGGCGTCCTGCTCGCGGGCATCGATCTGCACGAAGGGCAGTTCGACACGGCGCTGCACCACCTGTACCGGCTGCGCGGCATCGCTGACGAAGCTGCTGCGCAGCACTTCATGGCGGTCCAGCAGGGCCTGCCAGGCCTCACGCAGGCGCGCCGGGTCGAGGCCATCGACGCTGACCCGCAGCTGGTTGATGTAGTTGCCCGCCTCGCTGGCGTAGAGGCTGTGGAACAGCATGCCCTGCTGCATCGGCGCCAGCGGGTAGATGTCCTCGATGCTCGCCGCGGCCACCGGCAGCCCGTCCAGTTGCGCCTGGGTCAGGCCGGCCAGCGGGAAGTCCGACGGCGTGACGCCGTGATGACCGGCCAGGCAATGTTCGATCAGGCCTTGCAGCGCGCGCTCGTAGTCACGGGCCAGGGCCTCGATGGTCTCGGCGCGGAACATCTCGCGGCTGTAGGTCCAGTCCAGACGCAGCTGGCCGTCGAACACCTGGCCGTTGATGCCCAGCCAGTTGCCCAGCGGACCGTCCTCGCACAGCGGCTGGCCGCTGCTTTCGCTGGCAAGGCCGAAGGCGGCGTCCTGCTCGAAGCTGCCGTCGAACTGGCCGAGGTAGTTGAAGGTCACCCGTGGCTGCGGCAAGGCCGCCAGCTCATGGGCGAAATCGCCGTCGCCGAGGTAGCGCAGCACGCCGAAGCCGACGCCCTTGGCCGGCACCGCGCGCAGTTGTTCCTTGATGCCGCAGAGCGAGGCGGCGGCGCTTGCGCCTGGGGTCAGGCGCACCGGGAACAGGCTGCTGAACCAGCCGACGGTGCGGCTCAGGTCGAGGCTGTCGAAGAGGTCTTCGCGGCCATGGCCCTCCAGTTGCACCAGCGTCGATGGCTGGCCGCTCCACTGGCACAGCACCTGGGCCAGGGCGGTCAGCAGCAGGTCGTTGACCTGGGTGCGGTAGGCCGCCGGGGCAGCCTTGAGCAGTTGCGCGGTCAGCTCCGCATCGAGGCGCGAAGTGGCATGGGCGGCATCGCGGATACGCAGGCTGCCTTGCGGATTGTCCTGCGGCAGGCTGCCGGCGGCGCCGTCGAGCACGCCGCGCCAGTAGTCACGCTCGGCTTCCAGGGCCGGGCTGTTGGCGTAGGCATGGAGCTTTTCCGCCCAGTCCTTGTACGAACTGGTCTTGGCCGGCAACACCGGGGCACGGCCCGCCGCGATGGCGGTCCAGGCCTGTTGCAGGTCCTCCAGCAACACGCGCCAGGACACGCCGTCCACCACCAGGTGATGGATCACCAGCAGCAGGCGCTGGCTGCCATCGGCCAGGTCCACCAGCACCGCACGCAGCAGCGGGCCGCTCTTCAGGTCGAGGCTGCGCTGGGCTTCGTCGGCCAGGGCTTGCAGGTCATCGCCGGTGCGGGTCCACAACACCGAGGTGCTGTCCAGCGGTGCGAACACCGCCTGCCAGCCGGCGTACTGCCGGGCAAAGTTGAGGCGCAGGGCGTCATGCTGCTCCAGCAGGGCATGCAGTGCTGCCTGGAGGTGGGCGGCATCGACCTTCTGCGCCGGCTTGAGCAGCACCGACTGGTTCCAGTGCTGGCGCTGCGGGATGTCCATTTCGAAGAAGCGCGCCTGGATCGGCAGCAGCGGCAGGTTGCCGCCAACCAGCTCGACCACCGGGGCCACGACTTTCTTCTCGATCAGTTTCGCCACCGTGGCCAACTGGCCGATGGTCTGCTTCTCGAACAGTTGCTTGGGGTTGAGCTTGATGCCCTGGCGCTTGGCCCGGGCGATGATCTGCAGGCTGAGGATGGAGTCGCCGCCCAGCTCGAAGAAGTTGTCGGTGCTGCCGACCTGGTCCAGCTTGAGCACTTCGCGCCAGATCGCCGCGAGCTTTTCCTCGATCTCGCCTTGCGGCGCGACATAGCGCTGCTGCACCGCGCCCGGCCTGGGCAGGGCGCGCTTGTCCAGCTTGCCGTTGGCGGTCAGCGGCAGTTGTTCGAGCAGGACGATCTGCGCCGGCACCATGTAGTCCGGCAGCGACTGGGCCAGCTGTTGACGCAGGGACTCGCCGGTAACGCCCTCGGCCACCACCCAGGCCAGCAGTTGCAGGCGACTGGCATCGTCGTCCTGCGGCACGGCAAGGACCACCGCCTGTTGCACCAGGCCTTGCAGCACCCGCGCGACTTCCGCCGGCTCGACCCGGTAGCCGCGGATCTTCACCTGGTCGTCGGCGCGACCGATGAATTCCAGCTCACCTTCACGGTTGCGGCGCACGCGGTCGCCGCTGCGGTACAGGCGGGCGCCGGCCGGGCCGTGGGGGTCCGGCACGAAGCGTTCGGCGGTCAGCGCCGGCTGGCCGAGATAACCCTGGGCCAGGCTGTCGCCGCCGATGTACAGCTCGCCGGGAACACGCTCGGCGACACCGTTGAATACATCGTCCAGCACCCGTACCACGGCACCCGGCAGCGCCGAGCCGACCGGCACGACAGCCGGAACGTCGCCCGTGACTTCGTGGGTGAGCACGCCGACCGTGGTTTCGCTCGGGCCGTAGTGGTTGATGAAACGGCACTGCGGCCGCAGCTCGCGGACCCGCTCCACCAGCCCGGCCGGACAGGCTTCGCCGCCGACGATGAGCATCTGGCGCGGCAGCACGTCGGCCGGACGCGCGGCCTGGAGCAACGCGGCGAGGTGGCCGGGGACGATCTTCAGCACGCCGACCTGGTGGGTCGCCATGTAGTCGGCGAAGCCATCCGGGTCGAAGCCCAGGGCCTCGGGCAGCACATGCAGGGTGCGCCCGGCGCAGAGGGCGCCGAACAGCACGGTGTGGCCGAGGTCGGCGGCGATGGTGGAGGCCAGCGCCATGCTCGCCTCCGGCGCCGGTTGCAGGCGCGCCAGCAGGCCACGCACGTAGCTGGCCAGGGCGCCGTGGCTGACCAGCACGCCCTTGGGCTGGCCGGTGGAGCCGGAGGTGTGGATAACGTAGGCCGCAGACTGCTCGTGCAGCGTGATGACCGGCGCCGTGGCCGGTTGCTGCTGCCAGCGCGCCGGTTGCCAGGCGATATCGACGGGCACGTCCAGGGCGCTTTCGGTTTCAGTGCGCAGCACGGCGCGGGCGTTGGCGCGGGCCAGCATCTGCTGCAGGCGCTCGGCCGGGGCCTTCACGTCCAGCGGCATGTACACGGCGCCGGCCTTGAAGATCGCCAGCAATGAAGTCAGCCACGGCAGCGAACGCTCCATCAGCACCGCCACCGGCTGGCCGGGCTCCACGCCCTGGTGCAGCAGGTGATGGGCGAGACGGTTGGCCGCTTCGTCCAGTTCGCGGTAGGTCAGGCTTTGCGTCAGGCAGCGGGCGGCGATGGCGTCCGGCTGGCGCTCGACGTTGGCCTGCCACTGCGCGAGGACCGACGGCGCGGCCGGCAGCGCCTCGGCGGGCATCGCTTGTGGCAGCGCGCCGAGGCTGTGCAGCGGCGCTTGCGGGGCGTCGAGCAGTTGTTCGAAGAGTTGCAGCAATGCCGGGATGAAGGCTTCGACGGTGCTGCGCTGGTACAGGTCGCTGGCATAGGCGAAATTGCCATGGACCAGGCTGCCGTCATCGGTGATGTCCAGGGCCAGGTCGAAATGCGCACCCTCGCGGTGCATCGGGTATTCGCTGACCTCAAGCCCCGGCAGCTTCAGCGACAGCTCCTGCTTGAGCATCACGTGCTGGTTGAACTTGGCCTGGAACAGCGGGTTATGCCCGAGGCTGCGCTCCGGCGCCAGCTGGTCCACCAACTGCTCGAAGGGCACGTCCTGGTGGGCCTGGGCCTCGAAGGAGGTTTCGCGGACCTGGGCCAGCAGGTCGAGGTAGCTCAGGCGCTCGTCGAGCTGGCAACGCAGCACCTGGGTGTTGATGAAGAAGCCGATCAGCCCTTCGGTCTCGCTGCGGCCACGGTTGGCGTTGGGCACGCCGATGCGGATATCACGCTGCCCGGACTGGCGCGAGAGGAACAGCGAGAAGCCGGCCAGCACCAGCATGAACAGGCTCATGCCCTGGCTGCGGGCGAAGGCGTTGAGGCGCTGGGACAGGTCGCGGCCGAAGTCGAACTTCAGGTGTTCGCCACGGAAGCTCTGCACCGCTGGACGCGGGAAGTCCTGGGCCGCTTCCAGCAGCGGCTGCTCGTCGCCCAGCTGGCGCCGCCAGTAGTCGAGCTGGCGCTCGCCCTCCCCGGCTTCCAGCCACTGGCGCTGCCAGATGGCGTAGTCGGCGTATTGCAGGGGCAGCGCCGCCAGGTTCGGCTCGGCGCCCTGGCTGAAGGCCTGGTAGCTCTGGGCGAACTCCTTGACCATCACGTCCATGGACCAGCCGTCGGAGACGATATGGTGCATGCACACCACCAGCACATGCTCGTCGGCGCCGAGGCGGAACAGGCAGGCGCGCAGCAGCGGGCCCTGGCGCAGGTCGAACGGCTGGGCGATGAAGGCGCCGGCCTGGGCGGCCAGCTCGGCATCGCCGGCCAGCTCGACGCGTTCCAGGTCGAGGGACAGCGCCGGCAGGATCACCTGGTGCGGCTGCTCGCCGTCGGTGTTGAACACGGTGCGCAGCACTTCATGGCGTTGCAGCAGCAGGTCGAATGAGCGTTGCAGGGCGCTGTCGTCCAGCGCGCCGCGCAGACGCAGGGCGGTGCTCATCTTGTAGGCGTCGCTGGTGGGGTCCAGCTGCCAGAGGAACAGCAGGCGCTGCTGGGCGTAGGACAGCGGGATCGCCGTGAAGTCGTGGCGGCATTCCGGGATCGGCAGCAGGGTGAAGTCCTTGCCGTCCGCCCGCAGCTTGGCGAGGAACTGACGGCGCTGGTCGAGCGACAGACCGACAAAACGCTTGGCGATACGTGCAGTTGTGGTCCCGCTCATGCTTCGGTTTCCTCCAGTGAATCCATGAACTGGTCCATGTCGTCCCAGTCGTCTTCTTTCGTCGTGGTGCTCAGCGCCGCGACTGCGACGGCCAGCTGGCCGAGCAGCGGCTGCTCGAACAGCGTGCGCAGCGGCAGGCTGACGCCCAGGTGCTTCTTGATCCGCGCCACCATCTGCGCGGCCAGCAGGGAGTGGCCGCCGAGTTCGAAGAAGCTGTCGTCGAGGCCGACGCGCTCGATCTTCAGGACTTCGGCCCAGATCGCGGCCAGCTGTTGCTCCAGCTCGCTGACCGGGGCCACGTAGCGGGTTTGCGACTGGCTGGTGTCGGGTTGCGGCAGGGCCTTGCGGTCGAGCTTGCCGTTCGGGGTCAGCGGCATGGCCGGCAGTTGGACGAAGTGCGTTGGCACCATGTAGTCCGGCAGGTTGGCCTTCAGGGCAGCCTTGAGTCCGTCGATGTCGAGTTCGCTGCGCAGGGTGAGATAGGCGGCCAGCTGCTTGCCTTGTGGGCCGTCGATATCCAGCACCACGGTCTCGCGCACTGCCGGGTGCTCCAGCAGGCGTGTCTCGATTTCGCCCAGCTCGATGCGGTAGCCGCGGATCTTTACCTGGTGGTCGGCGCGGCCGACGTATTCGAGGACGCCATCGGCGCGCCGACGAGCCAGGTCGCCGGTACGGTACAGGCGCTCGCCGGGGGCGCCGAACGGGTTCGGCACGAACACCGGCACGGTGCGGCGGGTGTCGCTCACGTAGCCGCGACCAACGCCGGTGCCGGCGACGCACAGCTCGCCCACGGCGCCCAGCGGCACCAGCTCCAGGGCATCGTCCAGCAGGTAGATCAGGTTGTTGTCGGTCGGGGTGCCGATTGGCAGGTAGGTGCTTTCGGTGGACGCCAGGTCGACACGGAAGAAGGCCACGTCGTCCGAGCATTCGGCCGGGCCGTAGGCGTTGACCAGGCCGATCTGTGGATAACGCAGCAGCCACTGCCTGGCCAATTCGGGCGGCATGGCTTCACCGGTCGGCAGCATCCAGCGCAGGGAATCGAGGCTGATGCGCTCTTCGGCCAGCAGGCCCTGGATCAGTGACGGCACGCTTTCCAGCACGGTGATGCCTTGGCCTTGAACATGAGACAGGAGCGCCGACGGATCGCGGGCGATATCGTTGGGCACGATATCCACATGGGCACCGAACAGCGGCGCGGCGAGGAACTGCCAGACGGAAATGTCGAAGCTCTGCGAGGCGGTCTGGGCGATCACGTCCTTGTCGCTCAGGTCCAGGTACGGGACCTTGCTCAACTGGTTATTGAGCATGCCGCGCTGCTCGACCATCACGCCCTTCGGCAGGCCGGTGGAGCCCGAGGTGAAGATCACGTAGGCCAGGTTGTCCGGGGCGCTGTAGCGACCGGGATTGGTGATATCCGCGCTTTGCTGGACCTGCTCCCAGACCAGCAGTTGCACATCGAGTCCGACCAACAGTTCGCGGGCCTGGGCTTCGCATTCGGCGCTGCATACCAGCACCGGCGCCCTGCTCTGCCCGATCACGCCGCTCAGGCGCTGGTTCGGCAAGGCCGGATCCAGCGGCAGGTAACCGGCGCCCGCCTTGAAGCTGCCGATGATCATGCCCAGCAGATCCGGACCGCGTTCGGCCAGCAATGCGATCGGCTGGTCGAAACCGGCACCCGCCGCGATCAGCGCATGGCCCAGGCGGTTGGCGGCTTCGTTCAGTTCGGCGTAGCTGTGTCGCTGGTCGAGATGGCTGACGGCGGTGCGCTGTGGATGCGCGGCCACCTGCTCTTCGAACAGCGAGACATAGCTGCGCTCCAGCGGATAGTCGCGGGCGCTCTGGTTGCAGCCCTCGGTGACGAAGGTGCGTTCTGCGGCATCCAGCAGCGGCAACTGGTCGATCCGCGCCTGCGGCTGGGCGCAGATCCCGCCCAGAAGGGTGCGCCAGTGCCCGGCCATGCGCTGCACGGTGGCTTCGTCGAAGATATCGATGGCGTAGGTGAAGTGGGCCTTGAGGTGCTCGCCTTCGCCGCTGGTTTCCAGCATCAGGTCGCTGCCGGCAGCCTGCGGGCGTTGATCTTCGCCCAATTGCTCGGCGCTCAGGCCAGCAACGTTGAGGCCGCAGGCAAGCTCGCGGCTCTCGATGGCGTTGACCAGCGGACGGTGGTTGAACATCACCTGGAACAGCGGATTGCGGTTCTGGCTGCGGGGGATCTGCAGGCCCTCGACGATGGCATCGAAGGACAGTTCCTGGTGCGCCTGGGCGCCCATGGCCGCTTCACGCACGCTCTTGAGCAGCGCGTCGAAGCGGGTCTGCCCGGTGATTTCGCTGCGCAGCACCTGGGTGTTGACGAAGAAGCCGATCAGGCCTTCGGTCTCGCTACGGGTACGGTTGGCGATCAGCCCGCCGACGCGGATATCTCGCTGGCCGCTGTAGCGGTGCAGCAGGGCCTTGAACGACGCCAGCAGAACCACGTACAGGGTCACGCCCTGCTGCTGGGCGAGGCCCTGGAGGTTTTTCAGCAGCGCGCTGTCGAGGGCGATCTCCAGGCATTTGCCCTGCTGGCTGGGCAGCGCCGGGTGCGGCCGGTCGGTGGGCAGCTCCAGCACCGGGTGCTCGTCGCCCAGGTGCGCGCGCCAGTACTCCAACTGCCGCGCCTGCTCGCCGGCGTCCAGCCAGGCGCGTTGCCACAGGGCGTAGTCGCGGTACTGCACCGGCAGCGGCTCGACCTGCGGCGAGCGGCCGCTGGCCAGGGCGTCGTAGTAGCCCAGGCACTCATCGACCAGTACGCCCATGGACCAGCCGTCGGTGATGATGTGGTGCAGGGTCAGCAACAGCACATGCTGCTGCTCGCCCAGGCGCAGGACGCGCACGCGAAACAGCGGGCCGGCCTGCAGATCGAAGGGCTGCAGGGCCTGGCGGGTCATTTCCGCGCGGGCCGCCGGCCACGGATCGCTGTGCCCGCCCAGGTCGAGCAGGCCGATATCCACCACGCCCGTTTCGGCCACCCGCTGCACCGCCTGCTCGCCGTCCTGGGCGAAGGTAGTGCGCAGGCTTTCATGGCGCTGCACCAGCAAGGCGAAGGCCCGCTCCAGCGCAGCCAGGTCGAAGGGACCGTTCAGGCACACCGACACCGGCATGTTGTAGGCCGGGCTCTGCGGATCGAACTGCCAGAGGAACCACATGCGTTGCTGGGCATGGGACAGGCCATCGCGCTCGGCGAGCCCTTCGCAGGAAGGGATCGGAAACAGGGCGAAGTCCACCTCTTCCCGACGCAGCGCGTCGAGGAACAGGCTGCGCTTGGCGGCAGGCAACTCGACGAAACGACGGGCGAGCTTGCGGGCTTGTTCGGGATTCATGCAGTGGGTCCTTGCTGATCGGCGTGACCTTGGGCTGGTCGTATCAACAAGAACGAACTGCAAAGGAAATATTTAGCAAGGAATGACGGCGGCCGTCGGGGCTTCCCGGATGCGGCTTCCGAGGAGGGCTGTGCTCCAGCATTTCTGCGGCGGGCATAGCCCCCTCAGCAGCAGTGACGCGGTCATGGATACCTATGCTGTATTAGACCGCGCCCTTGAACTAGCTATGTGCCACTCCTGAATTCCACCAAAACGCACATCACTACGAGAGCAACTACCGAGACCCAGGTCAAAATACGGTCAATCAAAATTACCCGCTTCAAGTCACTGGGAAACTCCTGAATATCCTGAAGGGAAACATCGCCTTCGCGAATATGGCGCCCGGGCATACAAACAAGTTGTGCCAAGATACTGAACAGCAACATTTTATTGAGTACGCCTTGATTCATCCTGCGCTCCCACCACTCAGCCTCCAGACTTCTTGAAAGCGCAGCCATTAACTGCCCAAGGTATTTTCTACTAATGTAGATATGGCCTAGCAGACAACCTATGAGTATCAAAAACAAACCGCCTAAAACATTGGCTGCCACCTTGATTGGCCAGGTATCCATATCAATCATACTGAACGCGGCATGATTCAAGCCTCCCCCTTCAAGCAGGTCGCGTCGGGAGTGACAGGCTTTTCTTGTTTACGCCGAAACTCTGGCGAAACTTTTTTGGAAACTTTTTTGGAAACTTTGTTGGTGAAGCGTGGGGAGGTGATATCCATGAGTTTGCTCCTTGCTTATCAGCACCGGCCTGTTCTTCGGATTGAAAAGACAGCGGTGCCTGTCGGTTGCGAGGCCGCAACCGTGAAGGCTCGGATGGGTTGGATAAATCAGATGTTTCCGACAGACCTGTAGGTCTTTTCTGAAAATGCCTGGAGCGGTGGTTGATCGCTGAAAACCTGGGGGTCCGGCATTTGGGAGTAGCCCAATCAAAAAGACCGCCGGGGTGGAACCCGGCGGTCTTTTTTCATTGCTGGCGAAGGCCCTTCAACAGCGACTCCAGCACGGCCTGGCCGATCTCCAGCGAATGCTGGGTGGCCCAGGCCAGGCCCTGTAACGGCCTGTCGGCGGATTCGCAGACCTGGTAGTTGGTTTCGTAGG
>JAIRVG010000060.1 GCA_031253995.1 Paucimonas sp.
AAAACCACTGTTGTCGAAGATGACATCCTGGCCATCGCCCAGGTTGAACACGTAGCGGTCGCCGCCCAGACCTCCATTCAAGCGGTCATTGCCACGCCCGCCTTCCAGCCGGTCAGCGCCGCTGCCGCCGGTCAGGGTGTCGTTGCCGCCATTGCCGAGCAAGACCTGCTTGAAGTCAGCGGCCAATCCGTTGATAACATCATCGCCCTCACCACCGCTTTGCTGCAGGAAGGGCGCGGTCACCTGAGCACTGGTCCAGACCGTACCGTCAGCGAACTCGATGCGTTCCAGCTGGAAGCGACTGCCAGTCTCAAAGAACCAGTCAAGAATCGTCACCCGGTCCATCCCGTTGGCATGACTCAATACCAGGTTGGTGCCGGAGCGGCTGACGCTGATGTCCGCAGCGGCAATGCCCGCGCCGAAACTCAGCACGTCGTTCACCACCGAATAGCCGCTGTTGTCGTAGATGACATCCTGGCCGTCGCCCAGGTTGAACACGTAGCGGTCACCGCCCTGCCCGCCATTCAAGCGGTCGTTGCCACGCCCGCCTTCCAGCCGGTCATGGCCGCTGCCGCCGGTCAGGGTGTCGTTGCCACCCTTGCCCTCCAGCACTTGCCCGATGCTGACATTGACCGCAGCCAGTACATCATCCCCCTCCGTCCCCACCGGATGGAGCAGTGCGCCACTGAGCTGATCCCCCATCCACACGGTGCCATCTGCAAACTCGATACGCTCTACCTGGTAGCGCGGACCATTTTCCCTGAACCAGCCAGACAGAGTGACCTGGTCCGCACCATTTGCATGACGCAGCACCAGGTTGCCTCCCTGGGTGCTCACTTCGATATCCGCAGGGTCGATCCCTTCCCCGAAACGCAAGACGTCCACATCACCCACGGCCGTGGTGCTTTCCTGAATCACATCCTTGCCATCACCAAGGTTGAACAGGTAGGTATCCGAGCCGACGCCGCCCTCCAGCACATCGTTCCCGGTTCCGCCGGCAAGCACATCGTTGCCCTGCATGCCATAAAGCTTGTCGTTGCCCGCGCCCCCCGACAGCGTGTCAGCACCGGTGTAGCCATAAAGCTGATCATTGCCGGCGGTTGCGGTCGCAACGGCCGTGCGGATGTCCTGCGTCGTCCACAGGGTACCGTCGTTGAAGCGGATCTGTTCGACCTGGTACGAGTTGACACCATCCTTGGTGAAGTAATTGACCACGGTGATGCTGTCCGTACCGCCCACCAGCGAAAGCAGCAGGTTGTCGCCTGCGCGCGTTGCCCGGATATCCGAAGGCGCAAGGGTGGCATCGAAGACGATCGCATCCTGCTTGCCGGTGCCGCTGTCGAAGTTGTTCAGGATGTCCTGCCCCCAGCCACGGCTGAACTGGTAGGTGTCGGAACCCGCATCGCCACTGAGATAGTCGTTGCCGCTGCCGCCATTGAGCACATCGTTGCCGGCATCGCCATACAGCGTATCGCGGCCCTCAAAGCCCATCAGGACGTTGGCCTGAAGGTCACCATAGATCTCATCATCCTGAGCGCCGCCTGTGGTGTGCCCGATATTGGCCAGCAACACATCGAACTCTTGGCCCGTCGGGCTACCCGCTTTACGCAGGCTGTCCAGGATCACCTGGCCCCAGGCACCGCTCACCTGATCGAGGGTGAGACCGAAAGCCAGCATCCAGTCCCGACCGCCAACCGGGTCTGCGGTGTAGGCTGCTTTCAGGGTCTGTGCCAGATCGGTTACGTCATACGAGAACCGAACGCCGTCGAACGTCCATTGCAGGCCCGAAACCAAAGGCCAGTAGTGTGTTTGCACCATCAAGTCGGCGCCAATGGCGTCGGCAAGCGAGTCGTAGGCTTGCATCAATTTCGCAGCGGCGTTCGGCCCCGGATTGGGTGTGTTGACATTGATGCCGGCCGACTGAACGAACGGTGTACCGAAAAACGCTTCCAGCGCATAAATCTTCCTGCCATCGTCAATGAAGCCGCCGCGGCTATCACTTGTGTACTGGCTGGAGCCACTCCAGACGAAAATGATCTGGTCGAGCAACGCTTGTCGAGCCGTGAGGTTGGTCTCGCTGGCAAACGCCTGTACCAAACCCTTCAACGTGCCACTGGCGTCGCTTGCCATGGCCTGTTGCAGGCTTGCCACATTGCCGGAACCCGCGACATTGGGCAGGGCGCGTATTTCATCGGTGACGGGTACCGGGTCGAGGTGCACGGACTTGCTTGCGTCCACCTTGAACCAGACGTCTTTCACGTCACGGACCAGGCCATCACCGGTGACGTATGAACCCGCCTGACGGATTTCATTGCCAAAGACATCGACCTGGGTCTGATTCAAGTAGCCCGTGCCGAGGCTGGCGACATTTGCCTGGCTCAATGTCAACCACTCACCCTCGTCGAGACGGGCATCGCTGTCGCCGTCCTTCCAGATTCGCAACTGAGCGAACGCGGCATCGCTCGCGTCGATCCTGCCGTCATGGTTGCTGTCCAGATCCGCGAGCGCATTGAACCCGTTTGCAGCTTTTTGCCCATTGGCAAGCACCGTATGGTTGCCGAACAGCTCACTACCGTCATCGATCCGGCCATTACCGTTGCGATCCCAGACCAATATGCCGTCATCGGCTCCAGCCCAGCCCGTGTTCTCGGCAAAACCGTTACCGTCATGATCGAAGTAGATGCTCGAACCGGTGCCGAGGGTTTCCACACCGTCCCCATCAAGGTCCAGGATGAGGGGCGAGGATGTCTCCTTGGCCTTGTCGAACAACTCCTTGGTAACTTTAATCCTGGGAATGTTGGAGATTGGTAAAGGCTCCCCTTCGCTGCCCGTTGGATTCATCCCGGCCGCGCCCATGGCCCCCCAGAAGAAGTCCACACAGCTGTTTGTCAAGAAATGATAATTGTCAGCATCAAAACCGAAGGCGGCCGGGTTTTCGCCGAAACTCTTGAATGCGGCATATTGCGCATCGGTAATTTCGATTGTCTGAGTATAGAAAACACTCTGATACGTCGAATTGTCGTTCTGGATAACCTTTCCTGGGCCAACCGGGACGCCAGGATCCCGGGGGCCGTAACCATACGATGCTGTCCCGCCAGCGCCATTGTCCGCGTGATACCAGATATGGCCCGGTACGGAGGAACCACCATTACTCAATGATGCGCCCGGAGCAGCAACTTTAATTGTCAGAGTACCCATGAGCATGAACCTCTACGTTAAAGATATCCATCAGTCATCCAACACGCACAGGGTTTCGCCGACCGGTACAACCCACTACTCCAGCAGCCAAAAAACCAACAACCAAAACCCCGCATACAAATAAGAAAACAGGTAGAAGAAAACCTGCATCAGCGTGAATCCCGCCAACACACTTCCACAGGATATGAACAACACTGCAAGCCAGGACTTTCGAGGCTTTCGCTGCAGCAGCCGAGAAGAATAGATTACGCCCAGCAGCACTCCGGGTAATGAAAACAAATGTACCAGGCCTAAAAGCCCCTGCTGGTGATCGGCGCGCCAGTTGACCTGCAGGAACAAAATGTATTCCAGCGCCAACGCAATGGCCAGACCGCTCAGGAATCCGGTTCTCGAACAGAAAAAAATCGCGACAAGCCAAGCCGCAAGAGGAATGACGAGGTAATACCAAAGCCCTGCGTACAGGTAGTCGCCATAAATGATCACCAGCAGCGGAACGAAGCTGGAAATCAGTAGAAAGCAGAGGCTATCAATCTTGTTGATTTTTATATTCATCACTTCCAGTCCATTGAGATCTCAGCGTTCCGAAAGACTTTCATCCACATGGCGCTCCAGAGGGCTGAGGAAGTAATCAATTACCCTGCGCTTGTCAGTATTTATTTCCGCCCTCACGGCCATCCCGGCAAACAACGGCACCTGCGTATCACCTACAAGAACCTTGTTTTCAGCAAGGTGAATACGGACGCTATAAAGCGGACCGCGCTTTTCATCTTCGATAGCGTCGCTCGAAACACTATGGACAACTCCATGAATAACGCCGTACTTGGTGAAGTTGAATGTCTCAACCTTGATTTCCACCGGCTGTCCCGGCCGGACGAAACCGATGTCCTTGTTTTCCAGCATGGCCTCCACTTCCACCGGCTGGTTCGTCGGCACGATCGCCATCAGCGGCTGCGCTTCGGTCACAACGCCACCTTCAGTGTGGATTGCCAGTTGCTGCACCGTGCCGTCGACCGGTGCCAGCAGCCGTGTCAGGCGATTGCGTTGCTCAGCCTTGTGCAGTTCCTGGGTCAGTGAAGCTACTTGCTGATCCGCCTCGTGCAGAAGATCGAGGGTTGTCCTGCGGGCCTGGGCCAAGACACTGACCTGGCGCCGTTCCAGTTCCTTCTTCGACGCCAGCAGTTCCAGTACGCGCACTTGCTGTACCTGTAGTTCACGCTCCTGATTCAGGCGTGACTGCTCTTTTTCAAGCCAGAAATGCTTGCCGACGATCGCCCTGTCCATCAGCCGTCGATAATCGGCAGACAGTTGCCGCGCGATCGGCAAGGTTTCCTTGAGCGAGGCGACATTGACCTTGGCCGCCTTGATTTCCGCCAGCCGCTGTTCGATCTGCGCCTCGCCCTGCTCCAGGTCGGCCTGCAATTCCAGATACTGGCTCTCTACCCAGCGCTGCGCGGCTTTCTGCTGAATCGCTCCCACATCGGCGAGCAGGCTGTCGAGTGAATCAGGAGCCCTGCCACTTTCGATGGCTCGCAGCAGCACTTGCGCCCTGGCACTGTCCACTCGGGCCGCACGCAAATCGCTTTCGAGACGTTCCACATCGGCACCGGTGATCCTGGCATCGAGCTCGACCAGCAGGTCGCCAGCCTTCACCTGCTGACCATCATGGACATGAATGGCCTTGACCACTGCCACCTCGCTGGGCTGGATGACCTTGGTCTTGCCGCTCGGAATGATCTTCCCGCTGGCGGCAGCCACCACATCTATCTGACCCACCCATGCCCAAACCAGCGACAGCAGGCTGAACGCCATGATGATCCAGAGCATGTAACGCGGCGCGGGGTGCACGGGACGCTCCTGCAATGCCAGCGCCGCGGGCAGGAACTGCACCTCGTGTTCAAGCCGTGGCACCGCTGCCATGGACTTGCGGTTGCGCCAGGAATGACGCCAGACCGCGCGATAGCGTTGCAGCAGCGAAAAACCATCAGCGACGGCCATCACCCATTCACTCCCTGTTGCAGGCGATGCAATCGCGAGTAATGCCCGGCCTGGTGCTCCAGCAACTCGGCATGCGAGCCTTGCTCCACGATCTGTCCGCGATCCATCACCACGATGCGGTGCGCGTCACGCACTGCCGACAATCGATGGGCGATGATGATGACCGTACGCCCGGCACAGATGGTGTGCATGTTGTTCTGAATGACCCGTTCCGACTCGTAGTCCAGGGCGCTGGTCGCCTCGTCCAGCACCAGGATTCGCGGGTTGCCGATCAAGGCCCGGGCTATGGCGATACGCTGCTTCTGCCCGCCCGACAGCGAGGCGCCATGTTCACCCACAAGGGTGTCGTAGCCCTCCGGCAACTCCAGGATGAACTCGTGGGCCCCCGCCATCCGCGCCGCCTCGATGACCGCCTCCATCGGCTGGCCGGGATCGGTGAGTGCGATGTTCTCGCGAATGCTGCGGTTGAACAGCAGATTGTCCTGCAGCACCACTCCGATCTGCCTGCGCAGGGATGCCACATCGACCAGGGCCAGGTCCATGCCATCGATCAGCACCCGTCCCCGCTCAGGGCTGAACAACCTCTGGATCAAGCGGGCCAGGGTGCTTTTGCCGGACCCTGAGCGCCCGACGACGCCGATGACCTCGCCGGGTTCAATCGACAGGCTGACACCCCGCAAGACCTCTGCCCCCTCGGGACGGTAGCGGAACAGCACCTGGTCGAATTCAATCTTGCCCATCAAGGGAGGCAGGCTGCTGCGTGTCGCCTGGACGACCTCGGTACGGGCATTGAGGACATCGCCCAAACGCTGGACGGAGACGCCAGTCTGCTGAAAATTGCTCCATAGTTGCGCCAGGCGCATGATCGGCTGGGATACGCGCCCAGCCAGCATGTTGAACGCAATCAACTGGCCGACGGTCATCTGTCCCTCGATAACCAGAAGCGCCCCCACCCACAAGGTCGCCACCGTGACCAGCTTGCCCACCAACGCGACGGATTCGTTGGCGATCGAAGACAGGTTGTGGGTACGGAAACTGGCGCTCACATAGCCGGCCAACTGGTTTTCCCACTGTCGCGTGACCAGGGGTTCTACCGCCAGCGATTTCAGCGTATCGATACCGTTCACCGTTTCCACCAGAAACGCCTGGTTTTCCGCGCCGCGGGAAAAGCTTTCATTCAAGCGCGCGCGCAACAAAGGTGTTATGACAAGCGAAATGATGAAGTACAGCGGCAACGACAGCACGACCACCAAGGTCAGCCAGCCGCTGTAGGCGAACATTACGGCTATGAACACCAACGAAAACAGCACATCGAGTAACAACGTGATGGAGTTGCCGGTGAGAAAGCTGCGGATATTCTCCAGCTCTCTGACGCGTGCCACGGTGTCACCCACGCGTCGCGCCTGGAAATAGGCGAGTGGCAAGGAAATCAGGTGTCGGAACAACCTTGATCCCAGCTCCACGTCGATGCGACTGGTCGTGTGAGCGAAAACATAGGTCCGCAAGCCACTCAAGGCGCTTTCGAACAGCATCACACCCAACAGGCCGATAGCCAGGACATCGAGTGTGGAAAGGCTACGGTGCACCAGCACCTTGTCCATGACCACCTGAAAGAACAAAGGCGTCAGCAAGGCGAATATCTGCAATACAAACGAAACCAGCAACACCTCGCCAAACAGCTTGCGGTACTTCACCACTGCAGGAATGAACCAGGTGAAATCGAAGCGGGAAGCTTCGTTGGCGACCGTTGCTTCGCCGCGGACAAGAATCAGCTCCCCCGTCCAGCGCCGCTCCAGCTCCTCAAGGCTGATCACCTCCTGACGCAATGTCGACGGATCATGAATCAGCGCCCGGTCCTGCTCCAGCCGCGCCAACACGAAGAAACCGCCGTCGCGTGCAAAGGCGATTGCCGGCAGTGGTGTTTGAACGAGGCGGCTGGCCACGGTAACCACGAAGCGAGCCTTGAGCTTGAGGTGCCTGGCCGCCAGCAACAACGCCGCCTTACCGAAGCGTTGTCCCGGCTCGCCGAACTCATGGGTCAGTTGTTCGGCCGTGGCAGCGACGTTGTGAAAGCGAGCCAGCATGACCAAACAGATCAGGCCGGTATCTCTGACTTCCTGGCCACTCTCAGCATGCGATTCCTTTTGCATGGACCCACCTCGGAAGAGGGCTTGACCACAATCAGGATCAGTCCACCGAAGTGGAGGCTGGTTCAGTTTGCTACCGGTCGCGCGCATACGTGGCGCAATCCCAGCCCGTCGTCCGGATCACGGGTTTCATCAGAGCTAAGGTGGTCGTCAGGACAATGTCAAGGAGCCAGCAATCAATCCTCGCAAGCGCTTGCCGATGGGGTGTTCAAAATCCATTTGGGATGCGGCAGGACGATCAGCCCTATTGATCGTGAACAAGTCCCACCATGACCAACAACGCGACAAACCACAGCAACCTTGGGGCCGGATGGCAGGCCCAACATCTGATAGGCTCAAGCCCCCGAAGTCCGGAAAACGAGAGAATCCATGGACGACAGAATCACGAAAATCGACTCACCTGAGAAATGTGAGATCTTTGCGAAGAACGCGATCAAGAACGGACGCCAGGATCTGGCTAATGAAGCGCTCCTTCGTGCAACCGAGCTACGAGCAGAATCATATGGAGCCGCCACACAAGCGGAGAAGGAAGCGCTGCAAGCGATCTACGCATACGAGGAAACGCTACGTGTCAAGAACGGGAAGAAAACGCGCGCTACCCGCACATGGCAAATGATCGAGAGGCACGGGATTATCGAGTCTGTAAATCGGGCTGTATGTCGCACAGCAGAAACCCAAGGGTACAGGGCACTGCTCGATATGGGCCTTGGAAAGTTCGCGTTCGAAGCGGTCATTCTCAGATTCCCGGAGGTATTTTCTACAGAGGCGGTTCAGGTTTCCAGAGAACGGCTTTCAAATTGGGAAAGCACATAAGAACAGGCTCAAATCGCTCGCTCCGCCCGCTGGGGCTGGTCAAAGCCAGCCCCTTGGCCAAACGTCAGTGACCTGGAAAATGATCGCTCAGCCTAACTCGAAGCCATACGCTCCAGAGCTTCCTGCACGCTCAAACTCGCGTCCTCCATCTCCGCCACAGCCCTGAGCAGCCCTCCCACATCCCCCACCCCATGCGCCCGCAACGCCGCAAACGCCGCCTCATGCACCCGCTTATGCGGCCCCTCCATATCCCGATACCCCGGCAACCCGGAATAACTCACTTTCCCTTCTCCTTCGTAATACCACTTGCCCAGCCGGCAATGGGTGTGCGCCGCAAAACTGCTCTCCGTCTCCGAGGAAATCCCGAACAGCACCTTGTAGACCCGAAACTTGTAAATCAGATGATCAACCTTCGCCAGCTCACAGAAACTGCGCAGCGCCGACGACGACACCGCCTTTTCCGTCTTGGTGGACATCTCCAGCAGGCGCCGCATGGTATCCGCCGCAGTCTGCCCATCCTGACTGAACGTCGCCGAACGCGAAGCCAGCATCGCAATCTGGTCCCGGCTGTCGGCACTGTCCTGACGAATCTGGCCAACCAACTGAGTGATATCCGCAGTAGCCTCGGCAGTCCGCTTGGCCAGCTTGCGCACTTCATCAGCCACCACCGCGAACCCCCGTCCCGCATCACCCGCCCGCGCTGCCTCGATGGCCGCATTGAGCGCCAGAAGATTGGTCTGGTCGGCGATCTCCCGAATCATCTGCAAGATGCCACCCACCTTCTGCGCTTGTTCGTCCAGCTGCCCTACCCGCTGCGAGGCATCCTCGGACGACGACGCAAGGGTCTGCAGGTTGCCGGCGATCATATCGATGGACTGCCGGCTTTCCTGGGTCATGAGCTGGGCCTCGACCGCGTGCTGCTTCTCATCGCCCATGCAGCCCGCCAGGCTGGCAAAGGACGATTGGGTCAACTCCAGGGAATGTGAGAACGTTGCAAGATTGGCCGCCAGGTCGACGAACTTGCGGCTGTTGGCCTGGCACTCGGCGGCTTGCTGCTCAGCCTCCCGGGCACGTTGATTGGCTGCGGCGAGGTCGGATTCCGCTGCCTGCAAGGCCTGCTTCAGGCCTTGCACCTCGGCGCTCTCGCGCGCCTCCTTCTTCCACCACCACACGTTGTAGGTCTCCCCTGCTGTTGAATCGCGCGAGCGCTCATCGATTCCGATGCATTTCGGCATCTGGCCCCGCTTGAACATTGTCCGCCGGACAAAACACCTCAAGCGTGACCTGCATCTATGTATCGCCAGAAACCGGGCTCCGCGCCGCCTTCAACCCGGGCTTCTCAACAAGCGACTTCATCGTCAGACTCAGCCCGCTATTCCATGCAAGGGCTTCGCTTTGGGTGAAGCGCTGTAGATCCGAGCCCTTTTTCAACAACGTTGGAGCGTCATATGCAGATCATCGAATGCACCCTCAAGGACCTCGACCAGGTCGCCCCCCTGTTCAACCAGTACCGAATCTTCTATGAACTCCCCGACGACCTCGACACCTCCCGCGACTTCCTGCAAACCAACCTCCAGGACAACCGCTCGCGAATCTTCCTCCTCGTCGACGACCAGGGCACAGCCCAGGCCTTCGCCCAGCTCTACCCTGCCCTATGCTCCCTGGCCATGAAGCGTTTCTACTGGCTCTACGACCTCTTCGTCGCGCCTGAAGCCCGGAAATCCGGCTACGCCCGCCACCTGATGAACCACCTCACCACCCTGCTCCGCGCCGAAGGTGCCGACCGCATCAGCCTCGACACCGCCATGTCGAACAAGGCCGCCCAAGCGCTGTATGAATCCCTCGGTTACCAGCGAGAGCGCGAGTTCCTGACCTATCACCAATACCTGTAGCGCATGGGACGCTCGGCCATACGCAGCGCTTGTGCCAATCAGCGCGAGGTCTCGATAGTCAGCACCTCGGTGTAGACCGCCTCGACCTTCTGTCCCACCTTGAGGTTTTTCATCCGTGCCTGCAGCCCCGGATCCTCGACCTTCACCACCTTGACCGGCCCTTCCGGCGGCAGCAGCGTCACTTCGTGATTCTTCAGGTCGATCTTGTTGATCGTCGAGATGACCTTGACTTGACGGAACGCCTGGCCGCCGGGGTTCGGGTTGTCCCCGGCCTGTCGAATGGTCCCGACCTCCTGGCTGACCTTGGGCACGCCGCCCACGTCCTTGTCGAGGGAATAAGCCACCGCACGGGTGACGTAGAGATCGACCTGGTCGCCGACCTTCAGGTTATGCAGGTTCCTGGCGTGCTCGGAGAGTTGCACCGTCACCGGTTTGCCGTTCTGGCCTTCAAGCGTGACCTGGTAACTGGCGGCATCTACAGAGAGCACCTTGGTGGTGATATGGCTCTCCAGCGCTTCGCCGCCCAGCGGCAAGGTAGCGGCCTGGCTTGCGCTGGCAATGGATAGCAAAGAGGCGAAGGCAATGGCACGGGGTACGGAACGAAACGGTTTCATGGACCTACTTCCCTGTGATGACGGTGGAAGCAAGCATAGTCAGAAAAAACCGATGTCAACTTCCGACCTCTCGCTGAATCAGTCCAGGCCACGCCGCGCCAGATACGCCGCCAGGTAGTCGATGAACGCCAGCACCTTCCCCGTCGCCCGCCGGTGGCTGGGATACACGGCAAGGATCTTCGGCCCGAATGCATCCGGATCGATGGTGTAGTCGGCCATCAGCCGCACCAGGCGCCCGTCGGCCAGGTAGGGTGCGCCGCTCCAGAGCGGCACGTGGAACAGCCCGCCCCCTGCCAGCGCGCTGGCCAGCAGCAGGTCGTAGTTGTCGCTTTCCAGGCGTGCGGCAGTCGGCTGCAGCAGGCTGAGGCGTTCGCCGTCCTTCTCCACCCACCAGTACAGGCGGCTCAGGGCCGGATGGCGGTAGAGCAGCCAGTCGTGGCGGTCGAGGGTCTGCGGGGTGACCGGCAGCGGGTTGCACTCTAGGTAGTCGGGACTGGCGCAGAGTGTCAGGCAGTTGCTGCCGACTACCCGCGAGATCAGCCCCGGCAGGTCGTTATGCCCCTCGCGCAGGGCCAGGTCGTAGCCGCTTTCCACCAGGTCGACGAAGTCATCCGACAGGTCCACCCGCAGCCGGATCTGCGGATACTCGCGCAAAAAGCCGGCGCAGACGTCATCGAGAAAGGCCCGCCCGAACGCCAGCGGCGCGGTGAGGCGCAGCAGGCCGTGCAAGCCATGCTGCATCTGCGCAACCACTTCTCCGGCTTCATGCAGGCGCATGAGCACCTGTCGCGCCGTATCCAGGTAGACGCTACCGGCCTCGGTCAGCACGGTACGCCGCGTGCTGCGCTCGAACAGGCGCACGCCGAGTTCGTTTTCAAGATGGCTGACGGCCTTGGTCAGGGCCGAAGGGGTCTTGCCCAGTTGCTCGGCGGCACGGCTGAAACTGCCTTGCTCGGCCGTGGCAACGAACATGCTGATGGCGGCGAACTTGTCCATGGTTTTTCCTTTCAGGAAAAAAGCTTTTGCGCGCTTCGGGCGTTCTGCCCGCTTCGCCGAGCCGCTAGTCTCGCCGGCAGACCAAAAAAAACAAGAGGTTCGACCATGAAAGGCTTCACCCCTTCCTTGCTGGCCTTGGCGCTGGCTTTTGCCTCGGCGGACAGCATGGCCGCTGCCGACCTGGTGCTGCTCAACGGCAAGCTGTACACCGCCGATCCCGCCCATCCTGCAGCGCAGGCCATGGCCGTGGTGGACGGCAAGGTGCTCAAGGTGGGCAGCGACGCCGAGATCAAGGCCCTCGCCGACGGCAAGACCAGGGTCATCGACCTTGCCGGCAAGCGCCTGCTGCCAGGCATGATCGACAGTCATTCCCACGCGATCTTCGGTGGCCTGGAACTGTCGGCGGCCAACCTGGACAGCGAGGAAGGCGTCAGCATCGCCGACCTGGAAAAGCGCCTGCGCGGCTGGCGTGACGACGGCACGGCGCAACAGGGCGATGTGCTGCGGGTGGTCGGGGTGAGCTCCACCTACTGGGCAAAGGCCGAGGAGCTGGACCGCACCTTCAGCCATGGCGAATGGGAAAAAGTGCCGGTGGTGTTCATCGGCAGCGACCACCACACCGCCTGGGCCAACCAGGCCATGCTCGCCCGTGCCGGCATCGATGCGAAACTGCTGGCCGGCTTGCCAGAAGCCGAGCGCGGCACCCTCGGGGCGCGCAAGGACGGCACGCCCAACGGTTTTGCGGTGGACGCCGGCTGGGACCGCATCGCCGCCGCCATGCCGTCACTGAGCCGTGAAGCCTTGCTGCAAGGCGCCGAAGCCGCAGTGAAATACAACAACAGCTTCGGCATCACCGCCTGGATGGACCCGGCCACCAACGCCGCACCGGGCGAATCGCTGTTCAGCCTCAAGCCCACCGAGCACTCGGTCGGTGTCCTGCCGGCCTACAAGGCCCTGGCCGAAAAAGGCGGGTTGAGCGCCCATGTCGCCGCCCTGCTGGTGGCCAACCCGAAGAGCGTGCCGGCCGACCTGGAGACCCTGGACAAGGTGCGCCAGCAGTTCCAGGGCGTGCCCAACCTGACCCTGCCCGGGATCAAGGTGTTCGCCGACGGCGTGCTGGAATTCCCGGCGCAGAGCGCAGCGCTGATCGAGCCCTACAGCAACACCCACAAGAACGGCGAGCTGCTGATCGACCCGCAGCATTTCGGCGAACTGGTCAGCGCCGCCGACGCCCGTGGCTGGCTGGTGCATATCCACGCCATCGGCGACCGTGCGGTACGCGAGTCGCTCAACGGCATCGAACAGGCACGCAAGGACCGCAACAGCGGCATCACCCACTCCGTGACCCACCTGCAACTGGTCAACCCCACTGAATTCGCGCGTTTCAAGCCGCTCAACGTCATCGCCTCGATGCAGTTGCTGTGGGCCTCCGGCGACGAGTACACCCTGGACATGGTCAAGCCCTACGTCAGCAGCCATGCCTTCCCCTACCAGTATCCGGCGCACTCGCTGCTGGCCAATGGCGCGACCATCGCCGGGGCCAGCGACTGGTCGGTATCGTCGCCCAACCCGTGGCTGGCGATCCACCAGGCGATGACCCGCGAAGGGCCCAAGGGCGTGCTCAATGCCGACGAACGCATCGACCTGGGCACCCTGCTCCAGGCCTACACCCTCAATGCCGCCCGCACCATCGGCCTGGAACGGCAGATCGGCTCGCTGACCCCGGGCAAGCAGGCCGACTTCATCGTCCTCGACCGCGACGTGCTCGCCGTGCCCGAGCAGGAACTGGCCGACACCCGCGTGCTGCAGACCTGGTTCGCCGGGCGCGAAGTCTATACCGCCGAACGCTGATCCCCTCCCCGGAAACGCCCTGCCCCCGTGCCTACAGACGCCCGGGGCCGGGCGGAGCCTTGCCCGCATCCGCCAGAACAATCACAACAACAGGTACTTTCATGCGCCGCATCCTGCTCCTTGCCGTCACCCTCGCCCCCCTCGCCAGCCAGGCGCTACCGCTGGGCGAAGACTTCAACCTCGACATCGACCTGGCCCTGGTCAGCGACTACCGCAGCCGCGGCATCTCGCAGACCCAGAACGACCCCGCCGCCCAGTTCGGCATGACCCTGCAACACGCCAGCGGACTCTACCTGGGCGCCTGGACCTCCAACGTCGACTTCGGTTTCGGCGCCTCGACCCGCCAGGAAGTGGACTACTACGCCGGCTGGTACTGGCAGGCCAGCGACGACATCAGCCTGGACCTGGGCTACCTGCAATACCGCTACCCGAAGAACAGCGAGTTCAACCAGGACGATTACTACGTCGTGCTCAGTGCCTACGGTGTCAGCCTGGGGGCCAATTACTCGGACGACGCCGACAACCTCTTCGGCAAGGCGCAGGACACCCTCTACAGCTACGTCGGCTACGAAGCCCCGTTGCCCCTGGATATCGGCCTGCAGTTGCGCTACGGGCGCATGGACTTCAAGGACCCGATGTTCGTGTCTGCGGCTGGGCACTTCTCACAGGCCTACCATGAATGGGAGGTGAAGCTGACCCGGGAGTTGCTCGGCGTGACCTGGGGGCTGTCCTACATCGACACGGACCTGTCGAAGGCCGAGTGCGCCAGCAGCTATGGGTTCGACGATGTCTGCGAAGCGACCCTGGTCGCCAGCGTCGGCCGGAAATTCTGAGAGCGCCTGTGCCTGGCAGGCTCACCTGGTGTCTCGAAGGACCTCCTGGATCTGCGCCACTATCTGCGCCGTCGCCTCTTCCAGGGTGCCCTCATTGCGGCAGAGCATCCATCCGTGCCCTGCCACCGCCTGCTCGAACGCCAGGGTGCAGGCCACCTGCTCCTCCATCCTGAACATCACCGTGCTGCTCAACCCACGGCTGCGCGCCGCTGCCCGTGCCCAGGAAATCTCGGGCTCGGTGACGACGCCGACATGCAGGTCCGGCACCCGTACCTGTTGTTCCAGGTTGAGTTGCAGGATCTCCTCGAACGGGACCAGGCGGCGAAACGCGGCATCGGACGGATACCAGCGGTCGATCAGGATGATGCTGCCGGCGGGCTGCCTGGGCAGCACCTCGCGGGAAATCCGCGCACGGCTGTCGGCCAGGCGTCGGCAGATCGCCAGCTCCAGGTCACGGCTGGGGTGCCGGGCAACCTCGTTGACCAGGGCCATGGTCTCGGCCCTGCCGGGGTCGTTATTGCGCTCGCACAGGCGCACCACCTTTTCGCCGGAGGCCCTCAATGCCTGGGTGACAGACTCCAGCAGGGTGGTCTTGCCGGTGCCCTTGGGGCCGTCCAGCGAGACGAACAACGGAACACTCATGCTTCACACAACGATCGATTCAATGGACAGGGAAGAACTCTACCCTGATTTGGCCAGGTCGGTGCTCTCGGCACAGACCTCCCGCATCACACCCCGCAACCACAAGTGCGCCGGATCCGCCGCGAAACGCGGATGCCAGAGCAGCGACACGGTGAACGCCTCGGTCGGCACCGGCAGCGCGAAGCTGTGCAGGCCCTGGCGCAGGTTGGCGGTGTGCCGCTGCGGCACGCAGGCGATCAGGTCGGACACCCGGGCCAGGCCCACGGCGGTCGAAAAGCCGCCGACGATGGTCACGATCTTGCGCTCCAGCCCCAGTGACAGGAGAGCATCGTCGATCATGTCGCGTTCCGCGCCGACACGCGATACCAGGATATGCCGGCCGGCGGCATAGCGCGCTGCGGTGATCTTGCCGCGGGCCAGCGGGTGCCCGGCACGGACCACGCCCACGTAGTGGTCCCTGAACAGCGCCTGGGTGTACAGCTCGGGAGCAGTCGAGGGCTCTACCACGCCGGTTTCAAAATCGATGGTGCCGTCGCGCAAACCCTTGCTGTCCTTGTCCGGCTTCTGCAGGAAGCACAGCCGCACGCCCGGGGCCTGCTCGCCGATGCGGGCAAGGAGCGCGGGGCCGAAGCATTCGACGAAGCCCTCGCTGGTCCTGAGGGTGAAGGTCCTTTCCAGCGTTCGCAGGTCGACCCCATGGGCCGGACGCAAGACCGCCTGCGCCTCGCTGACCAGCTGGCTGACCCGCTCGCGCAACTCGGCGGCCCTGGGCGTCGGTACCAACCCGCGCCCGGCCCTGACCAGCAGCGGATCCCCTGTGGTTTCGCGCAGTCGCGCCAGGGCCCGGCTCATGGCCGAGGGGCTCAGGTGCAGGCGTCTGGCGGCGCGCGCCACGCTGCCCTCGGCCAGCACTGCATCCAGGGTAATCAACAGGTTCAGGTCGGGCGTGGTCATGGCTGGAGGGTAATCCGCAGTTCGAGAGATGGCGTCACGTGCATCAGTAAAGTGCAAATCGTGCGTCTTCCGCCAGCCCTGAGTGCTCACTACAGTCGATCCGTACTGCAATCATTTCGGGAGAACCTGTATGAATACGCTGGAAAACGTCATTGGCGAGCTGCGCCGCGCATGGGGACCGTTGGCCTCGGAGATGGTTGCCAACTGCGAGCGCCAGTTGCACCGGCTGGTGAATGCCGACGCCTCGGAACAGTGGCTTCAAGACCTGCATCTGCAGGCTGCGGCGCAGCACGAACTGCACCGCGACGCGGACCATGGCTTCGTCCTGCTGGCCCACACGGAAGCCGAGGGACTGTACCGCCCGCCTCACGACCATGGCCGAGGCTGGGTGATCTATGCGGTACAGCAGGGTGCGATCGAGATGGGCACTTACGCCCGGATCCTGGACGAAAACGGTCAGGCCAAGCTGGTCAAGCGCGGCAGCACGCTGGTCGGCGCCGGGCAGACCCAGCTCTACCTGCCCGGCGATATCCACGATACCCGCTGTGTTGCAGGGCCCGCGCTGCTGCTGCGCTTCACCGAGCGCGACCTGAAGCAGGAGGACAGGCAGGCCCGGTGCCTGACCCGCTACGTCGAGCGAGCCGGCGACTGGGTGCCGGAGGCACGGGCATGAACCGACGACGCTAGCGAGCCCGTGCCCGCACGACACTCAGCGTCCCGACTCCAGCACCTGCTTGCCCACCCCGTAAGCCGTCCCGCTGATCCCCAGGAAAATCAACCAGGTCGGGTCGAACACCGGGTAGCTCAGTTGTTGCTGTACGTGGAAGATCCCTACCACCAGCAGCAGGATGTTCACCACCACCGCCTGGTAGCGATGCAACTGCTTGCGGTCGTCGAAGCCCGTGAGCAGGTCGTACCAGAAGCCGCGTGTCGGCACGTAGCCGCGACCACTCGGTGCGTTGCGGTCGGTGACCCAGGACAGCCCCGCAGTGCCGACGCTGATGCCGAGCAGGACCAGCAGCGAGCCGTCGATCCGGCGCAGGTCCCCGTACAACAGCCACAGGAACAGCCCGGTCGCAACGGCGAAGGTGAACCACAGCGCCATCTGCGTGCGGCTGAGGCTGAACGAGGCGCGCACTGGCTGCCAGTCGAGCTTGCGCAGCGCCAGGCCGAACCGGGTGCCGTCCACGTCCGCGGCCTCGACCGGCTCTCCGGCAAGGGCCTCGTCGGCCAGGAATTCATACTGCGGCGTATTGCCGGCATCGTAGCTGGCATACCGGCCCTTGAGGTAGTCGTCACGCGCCGTACCGTCCGCCAGCTTGGCCAGCGCCGCCCGGAGCAACTGGGCATCCTTCCACCAGGCCGGGATGGTTGCGTCCGATTCGTCGCGCAGGGTATCGGTGGCCCTGCCGAGGTACACGATGACGGCGATGGCCAGCACCACCAGCAACAACGCCAGCGCCAGCCTGTATCCGGTGGTGATGCTTGCCGTCGTGAACTGTCCGCGTGACGGAATCATGGTCAACGCGGAGTCGTTGCTCGACCGCCATCCCAGCGCCGCGTAGAGGTCGGTGGCTTCGAACAGCGCACCATCGGCATACAGCATCGACCACAGGCGCTGCGTCTCCGGCCCCTGACGGATCCTGAACCTGAACTGCACGTACGAATCCACCGTCTCGGCGGCGAGCAACTGGGCATCGTTGGGCAGGGGCACACCGTTGAGATACAGCACGAACGCGCCGTCGAGGGCGCCCCGTGGGTTGCGCAAGTTGTCGAACGCGGCCTGGTCCACGGCAATGATCAGGTCGCCGCTGCCCACCAGCGGACGGGTGTCGACGCCCATCCTGGCGCATGCCGGGTCGCGGGTGCTGGCGGCGGCGTTACTGTTCGCCGGTTTCCCCTCCAGCAGCCCTGAGTCCCTCACCACGATGCATTGGGTCGCCAGTTGCGGAGTGTCCTCGCCCCTCGCCCCGCCGACAGCAAGCAGGTTCAGCGCCAGCAATGCGCCCATCAGTCGCCACAGTGTCTTGTTCATCGCACTCGTCCTTTGTCTCGATGATCCGCAGGCCGGATTGCCTGCGGTGGGCTAGTCCGTTTGCCTCACTCGCTCAACCCGTCAAGGAGATCCCTGGCGAGACCGAGATGATTCTTGCCTGGACTTCCTTCAGTTCCCTCAACGCTTCCGCATTTGCGGCGGTGTCGGACGATAGCGGGTCGGTGCCGAAGAACCAGTCGAGGTCCAGGGTGCTGTTGAAACCGTGGCGAACAGGGTTTTTATCGTCGTCTTCATTGCCATCTTCATTGCCGACTTTATCGTCGTACGAACTGGCGAGCATCGAGACTTCCAGCCAGAGCTCCCGAGGATTGCCGTCCTTGAACGTCGCCGACTCCACGGTCATGGCCAGGCCCAAGACCTCGCCAGCCCCCCAGTTGGATTCGCCCAATTTCGCCTCGATACTTTGTCGCAGTCCTTGGGCATTTACTTGCCAGGCTTCGACCGACGCTACGTCACCCATGAAGGACAGCTTGACGTCCAGCGTTGCCAAATCGCTGCCGGGTGCACGTGCCAACCTCAGCAAAGCACCCTTGCCAGCTTCCGCTCCTTCAGGACGTAGGCGCAGTTGCAATTCCGTCAGCTCCTTGCGGGCCGTGGGGCTGGCGACTACGCGCAGGTTCAGTGACACCAGCACCGTCTTCCCGGGATTCGGAAGCACGACACCCGGTGCCACAAGGTCCAGGTAACCGTACTTGTAATGGTCCGGTATCGCATTGGAGCCATGGCCAAGGATGATCGCCGGGGTTTCGAACTCGATCACCCGAACCCTGGTATTACTGACGTCGGGCACAGTGCCCTCCGCCATCGTGAGGCTCTTGGCACCGAGCATATGTAACGCCGTGGGACGCTCCAGCGACCGGCCCAGACCGGAACGCATCTCGCTGAACAACAGGGCGAGATGGCGTTGGGTGTGGGTCGGATATGGCTGTGCCGCTTGCGTGGGCCTGAGCCAGAGGGAATCGGCAGGTGCCGCGAGAGCAGCGAACTCCAGCGTTTCTTCGATTTTTTTGGCATTTCCGGTTTTTTTCAGGCGAGCCTGCAAATCTGTCACCGGCAAGGACTTCCCCGTTTCCAGCAGCTTTTCACCAGCGGCCATGACCGTGGCGAAGTTGCGGTTGGTGCGCGCCCAGTGCATCGCGGTGGTCTGGCTGACGCCGACGGCGCACGACCACAGGTCGTTCGCCTCCAGCACCAGGTGATCCCAGCGAAAACCAGCAGGCAGGTTCCATTCGATGCTCGCCAGCAGCTTCGGTGCATTGCCGGCGCCACGTTCCTCGTCCAGCGTCTCTGGCGGTACCAGGAAGACCGCGAGCACGGCACGCCTGTCGTTCACGGGGGTATGCAGCAAGGCGCACTGCCAGCCGGCAAGGTCGTTGACCAATGGCAGGCTCACCAGCTTCATCCTTTTACCCACGCTTACCGTCGGATCCAGTACGCGCCAATCCAGGGTCACCTCAGGGTGCGTCGAGGCGTCGAACTCCACCACCCTGATCAAGCCGGCGTCCTGGCCAATGGTGAGCGTGGCCCGCGTCGCTGGAAACTGGATCCAGCAGTTGCCACTGAAGTCCGGGGGGCTTTGCTTCCTGATGGTGCTGACCAGCCAGTGCGGATGCAGGTAACGACGCAACCCGACGCTGAGGAAGTGTTCCTCAAGATCCAGTGTTTTCAGGGGAGAACCGTCCTCCTTGCCGATCTCCAGACTCACCGGGTCAAGCACCAGTGCGCTGTTGGGAAACGCCGGTGCCGCCACCGCGTCGGACTCGAAGGTCAGGCCGATCGGCCCCTCCACGGAGAGCAGCACGCCCTGCCCCGTGGCTTGGTCGAAGGGCTCGTAGGCAAGCCGCGGATCGCGGCCGATCTCTTTGCGTATATCCGCCGGGACCACCGACGGCAGGGCATTTTCCTGGGCAGCGGGCAGTTCGTAACCGATACCGGAACGAATCTCGGCAATCACCCGATCGGCCAGGCCGCCGTAGTCGAACGGCCGCTCCTGCAGGATGGCCATCAGCGGCGGCGTGAGGCCCGCGCCCTCCTCCGGCGACTGGGTCAGGGGAATCAGCGCGCGCAGTTGCGGGCGGGTCAGTTCGATGCGCGAGGCTTCGGCGAGCATGGCTACCCGCAGCCAGGACTTTTCGAGGGCGTCGGACCATGCCTGGCATTGCCCATCCGTGTCCCGCTCAAAGGCCGGGGTGTAGCGCGAATGCAGGGTGAAGCGATGACGGAAGACAGTGGCCGAGGGCTTTTCCCAGTGTGCGGTATGCAGGGTCGTGACAGCGGGGACGGGAAGCAGGTTGACCGTCGAGGATTGGCCGTCCCGGTCACGTCCGGCAAAGGTCTGTTGCTCGAAGCGGGCCAGTTGGTCGTCAGCCTTGAGCTTGCGCGACGCGCAGCCGGGCGCTGTGAGGCTGGTGTCATCCGCCTTGGGATTGATCCAGGCGTAGATCGGCTTGCCGTCGAAGCGCCAGCGCTGGGTCAGCACGGTGACCGCGCCCAGTTGCCGCCAGCGCCATGCCTCGAGATTGGTGGCGTCGGTGTCGTCGGCCTTGAAGGTACCGCCGGCCTTGAGCGTATAGCTGCGTGCGCTGCCGACAGGCTCGTAGCTGATAAGGCCGAGGGCCAGGCTTGTCCATTCTTCGCGGCTGGCCAGCATTTCTGTTGCGTTGTCGGCAGGCACCGACAAGGGGCCTGGCATGCTTTCGACCAGAATCTTCGCCCCCTCGAACACGACGAGATCGCCCTGTTCACCCACGGCCAGGTCCTTGAGACGTTCGTCGATGACGCGCGACTTGAACCGCCGCGACTTGACTTGTGGCCTGGCACATAACTGGACGCAGGCTCCGGCGGGAACCTGCAATGTGCTGCGGTCGAACGACAGTGACTGGCTGCCGTCTCTTTTGACACTGCTGATCGTCAGGGTGTGGCGGCATTGCTGGTCTAACTGCCTGAGGATTTCCTTGATCTGTCCGCCATTGACAAGCTCGTCGAACTTTAAAATTCCATTGAGCATCTTGCCGAGCGACGGAATCTCGATCGAGTGGATCGCCTGGGGCTTGAGTTTGTCATGTGTGCCCAACAGCTCGGGCGCATCCAGCAGCCCGTCCATCACCACCACGTCAAGCCGCAGGCTGCTCACGGCCGGATCCAGCAGTGCATCCAGCAATTTGCCGAGTTCCAGATCCCGTGAACGGTCGATATTGGCGGCTTCGAGCAGGTACAGGAAGGGTTTGACCTGCGTCTTCTCATCCAACCCCTTGAACACCTCACCGCGCAGGGTCGGGTTGGCGATCCAGCGCACGAAATCGCTGTAGGGAACCCGTGGGAAAGTCACGCGGAGGGTTGCCTCCTTGTTGAAAGGCGGCCGCCATTTGCCCTGGACGGACGTGCCGAGCAACAGCAGGTTGTCGTCCTTCGGACCCTGGCCCGCGGTCCGCTGCGTCGACGCGGCAGGATCGACGAAGCTGACGCTTGCCGCTTCTGCTGCGGTCAATCTCAGACGCAGCCACAACGAAACGGGGCCAGGTGCTCTTGGGAGCTTGTCGCTTTTGTCCTCGCATTCGACCTCGACCACCTTGCCTTTCAGTCGTATCGACAGGCGTTTGCTCTGCGAAGTCCCCGCGACCAGCACCTGCTCGAAGGTGTGCGAGGCCGCCCCATGCCATACCTCAATCAACAGGGTTCCATTAGCAGCCCCCGAATAACGAAAATCTTGCAGGTGGATTTCCCTGAATGGCTCGTCTTCGCTCAAATGCAGCGCGCCGTTGCCATTTACCTGGCGGAACAGATCCAGGGCCAGGCTCCCGTCACCGTGCAAGCCCAGGCGCGGATAGTCCGCCGACAAGGGTTGCAACCCCGACGGGATCAGGCCCAGGTGCCGCGTGGCGCCCGCGTCGCTGATGGTAGTGCGCCCGATGGCAGTGCGCCGTGAATAGGGCAGTGTCAAGAACGGCGGTTCGTCCCCGGTCGGGATCGGCGCGGGCAACCAGGGCTGCACGTCCTGCATGCCTGCCGGGAGGGTTCCGCTGCGTCCGACCACATGGGCAAAGACGTCGTACCGTGCGCCATAGGCCAATGTCGGCAGCGGTTCGAAGCCTTTCTTCAGGCTCTCGGGATAGTCCGTCGCGAAAAACGCCTTGCCCACGGGATCGAGACCCGCGTCCGGCAGACTGTCATCGAACGCGCTGCTGGCCAGCGGCAATCCGTCATAGTGCAGGAACAGGGAGCGGCGGCCATCATTGATGGTCGTGGGAACCGGCTGCACGGTCAGGACATCGCCCAGTGCCGCGCTTTTTTTATCCTCAAGGTGATGGAAATGGGCGAGGTTGGCATACGCCCAAGGGCCAGGTGCCTGATCTTCGAAGGCGCAGCGCAGACCCAGTGCCATGCCGGAAAAGGCGGCAGCGAATGCATCCTGATCCTCATCGTCGACCACCGGGTCGAGGGTTAGCGGAATTGCCAGGGGGCTCGGCGCAAGGTCTGGAGTGAAGCGTGCAAAGGTCGGCGCGAACAGGTCGTCCAGCACGGATGCCTGCATCCGCCTGCTGGCCTTGCCCAGGGACTTCAGTGCGCACAGATCCCGCGGCACTTCGTCTGACTGCTTGGCGAAAAATACTTCGTATGACGGCAGGAATGCGCAGCAACGCAGCAGCGACCGGGTAGCCGGCGCAAAGGTTGCCGGCGCAGCGACGCCGAGCCGGGCTTTCCAGAACGCAAGGTGCCGGACCGCCTCTTTCAACGGAACCCCCAGCTCTTTCGACTGGTGCAGTGCCATATCGCAGATCAGCTTGCCGACCGACTGGCGCGCGGCGTCGGCACCGTTGAGGCCGGTGTCCAGCAGTGCCTGGAAATCGTCCACGCTCTGGTTGTAAGCCTGCTGCACTGACTCGTCGACGGTGGACGGGGCCTGGAATGTTTTAACCTTTCTCAGGGCGTTGCAGATCTCGGTGCAGATCTGACCGCCCAAGTGCCGCAACAGGCGTATCACGGTCGACTCGAAACCTTTCTCGCTGAGGATCGCGTCCTGCAAAGGCGCCAGTTCGGCACTGAGGGTGTCCAGCGAGATGTTTTCCAAAACTCTCCAGTCCGTCTTCGGATCCACGCTCGCCTGCAGCAGTCGGTACAGCGACGACTGCGGGCTGGCGAATGCCTGGTCCTGCGGCCGACAGATAGCCAGCAGCAGGCCGAGGTCGACCTTGGCAGCGGCAGGGTTGAGTCCCGACTGGATGACTTGGCGAATGGCGTTGCGCAGCGCGGACCGAGGGGCGGCATCGATGCCCTCCTTTTCGAGGCGCTCGATCAAGAGATTGAGCAGCGGTCCGAGCAAGCCACCGTCCCTGGGACTGAACCCGGTGGGGTCGACATGCGGCATCGTCAGCGCCAGCAGCAGGGTATCCAGGCTGGTGGACAAGGTAGCCAAGGCCCGCCAGGCCTCGCGGCGCACCCTTTGCACTGGCAAAGGCTCAGCCTCCCATTGCACTTCGGTGACGGCGAAGAAGCTGGTGAACAGCGAGCCGGCCCGCTGCTCCAGCCGAGTCAGTGTCCGATACGTCTCCTGGTCGGCCGCGTCGTCCGCGAACTGGACGAAGCCTGACTTGGGATCGATCAGCATGTCGCCAAGCACCGGGCGGTTAGCACGGTTCGAATGACAACTGTCGGCTACCGCCGGGGACAGGTAGGAAAACACCACATCCATCTCATCGACCTGTCCGTTGTCGCTGGCCGGTAGATCGGGACCGTCGACATAGGGTTGAAACACCACGTCGTCGCTACCCGCGTCATCAATTGTCAGGACATAGGCCAGCCCCAGGGATTGCGGTAACGGGGCAACCCAACTGGAGGCGCCAACCAGTACGCTGAAGGGATCGAGACTCGCGGTGTCGTCAAAACCGCTGCCAGTGCTGCTGCGTGGAGCCCTGAAGTCTGATGGGCTGTTCTCCTTCACCCCCTGATGGTCATCCAGCCACTTTTCGAACGCGCCGAGCAAAACCGTGCTGGTAGCAGCCGATGCAACCTGTATTTTCACAAGAGACTTGTTAGGGAGGACCGTATAAGCGCGGAATTTCAATGCGCCGGTTTTCAACAGTTTGAAGAAAGCTCGATAGGCCGACCGGGCGTTATCTCCCTCCTGCAGGTCCTCGACCTTCAAGGCCAGTCGAACCGAAAAGCCTCGCTGCCCGGCGCGCTGGAAGCCTTCCAGCTCTTCCTCGATCATGCAGTAGATGGTCCGTATCATCCGTTATGCCCTCCCCTGTCCATCGATCAGTTTCTTGGCCTTTTTCAGGCTCTCGGCACGCACATCGCTGTTGGTGCTGCTGCTCACTTCCCTGCGCCCCCCCGTCATCCGATAGCGCGCCTGCCCCCCCGCCTTCACGGTAAAGAACCGCGAAATCCGAATGCTGACCCGGAAGCTTCCGGTGGCATCGATATCGCCGTTGTCCTGGTAACTCAGGCGCAAGGTCACCGACAGGTAGGCGCTGGCGATCCGCAGCACATCGACCACACCGGTGATGACCACCACCATCGACACCGTCAGCCCGCCTCCCGGCCGGCCGATCAGCTTGCGGTAGGTCAGCGCGACGTTGAGCGAGATCGCCACCGTCCCCGACACCCCGCAGAACGAGAACCCCAGCGAACCCGAACCGCCCGCCGCCGCGTCCACCACCACCGCCAGTTCGTTGTTGAACGGCCGGTAGTTGAGGTCGACGGTGAGCCAGCCGCTGCCGCCGACGATGAACACCGAGAACAGGAACGGCAGGTCGGCACGGGCCAGGGCGAAGCTGTTGCTGATGAGGAAGTCGGGATAGGCCAGCAGACGGAAGGCGTTGCTGATCTGGATGTTCTGCACGCCGCTGGTGCCGAACATCATGCCCATGGGCGGCAGCGCGAACAGGTGCTCGACACCGATGGGGATGCCGTTGTCCTTGATGATCTTCAACCCGCCGATCTCGTCGCCGAAGATCGACTGGAAGGTGTTCTGGATGAACTGGAAGCTGGGGTTGAGACGGATCTTGCGCGGATCGAAGTCGACCTTGAGGCCACTGTTGCGGTCGAACCGCACGGCCACCTGGCTCAGGGTGACCATGGACGTTCCCGCAACCACCGCATCGAAGTCGGTCAGCAGCGTCGCCGTGCCGGTCTGCGCCACCTCGGCGCTGTCCTTCGACGCTTCCAGGCGCACCACCGCCGTGATCCTCGCGTTCATCAGGTCCAGGGTCACCGGCCCGACGCTGAACAGCGAGCGACGCTCGGGCAACGGCAGGTCGACATCGACCTGGACCCAGGCCCGCAGGTTCTTCTTGTCGAACTCGTGGGTGACGCGGATGGCGTCCTTGGCGGCGGCTGACAGCTTGTAGCCGGGCAGCAGCTTGCGCAGGTCGAGGGCGGCGACGTTCTGCAGGATCTTGCCGATGTCCTTCTGCAACAGGTCGGCGGGAATCAGCCGGTCGGTGACCCCGTCGATATCCATGTCCAGGCCCAGCGCCTTGAGGTCGTCCCCCAGGCGACCGAACCAGGCCTGGATCGGCGCCATGTCCACCCGGTCCTCGGCCCAGCCGAAGAAGTACGGCGAGGTCAGGCGCGAGAAGTCCAGGTTCGGCAGGTCCGGCGTGGAGCCGAAGGCGGCCATGGCCCGCAGGATATTGTTGGGGGCTGCCAGCAGGCCGCCTTCGCCAAGTCGGCCGACGGCGTCGATCACGCGCTCGCCGTAGCCTTCGACCAGGTTGCGGGTGGTGGCGAGGTCGTTGCAAACATTGCGCACGTCCTGCTCGAAGGACTCCAGCTCCAGCAGCAGTTCCTTGTAGCGCTGTGCGTCACCCAGCCAGGTGTCGAGTTCGTCGAGCACCTCCTTTTGGTACTTGTCCAGGCGGTCATTGAGCGGCTTCAGCACGGCGTCGGCGTCCCGCTTCAGTTGATCGCGCAATCCTCCGAGCCCGCCGGAAACGACTCGGCAGGTTTTCCCGATCTCGTCATTGAGTCCGCTCAGCAACGTCGCGCCAGCGTCCAGCCCGCTGATCAGCTCATCGGTGCACGCATTGACCAGGTCGATGACCGCTTGACGGCGTTTTTCCACGGCCTGCCCGGTCTCGAACACCACCGTTCCCACCCGCTCTACCGCCAGGCGCAGTGCCGGCAGGTTGCACAGGCTTTTCACCAACTGCTCGACCACTTTATCGCCGGCCAGCATGTCCTCTACGGTCTTGACCTTGCCAAGGGTGTCGTCGATCACTTCATCGAGCGCTTCATGCAGCGGTGCGCTCTGCTGCTCAAGCCATTTTTCGGCGGCACCCAGGGCCGCTCTGGCTTGTTCGAACAGGTAGTCAGCCCCCTCCTTTGGCTTATGGAGCACATCGAGCAGCTTCTCGATCTCGTCTGTAACGGGCACCGACAGGGAAGCAAGCGACGCGTTGAATGCCTGGAGCAGTTCTTCCTCCAGGTCGGCGATTTCTGTCTTCAGATAAGCGCCCAACGCCTCGGTGTTTTCTTCCAGACTGTCATGGGTGGTTTTCAGAAGAGCGGCCAGTTGGCCCAACTGTTCCAGCAGACGTTGGCCCGAGGCCGCGCCCTTGTCGAATTGCACCCTTGCCTTGATCAGGGCATCACCCATCGACTCCAGCGTGCTGCGTATCTTCTTGATTACTTCGCTGCGCTCAGGTTTGTCGATCTTCTTCAGAACGGCCTCGACCTTGCTCAGGTAATCCTTCACCGCAGCCTCGCCAGGCAACGACTTGTCCATGGTTGCCAGGACCTGGTCCAGGAGTTGCAACTGCGTTGCCCCCTTCAACGCCTGTTCGATGGCCCAGGCAGCGACTTTACCGATACGCTGGGTCAGATCGTCGATCTCCACGGACAGACGCTGCCGGGCACTGCGCACTTGCCCTGCTACAGCCTGACTCATGCGTGCCAGGGCGTGTTCGATCTGTTGCTGCAGGTCTTGCACCCGACTGGCAGACCACGGTTTGGTCCGATCGACCAGCTTCTCCATGGCATCCAGTTCGGCACGCGCCCGGGCAATCACGTCATGGGCCGCCGCGACCGCTCCATCGGCTGTCAGGCGGGTGATTTCGATACCCCGGCGCAACTTGCCCAGTTCTGCCGAAGTCGACTCGAACAGGGGCAACAGCAACTTGTGCAATTGGCCCGACAAGTAGGGATAGAAGTCCTTGGGGTCGTTGAATTGGACTGGGAGCGGCGTGGGCAACGAGCGGATCGTGTCCTGCCGCCAGGCATCCAGCTCTTGCACCATGGCCATGCGCCTGGCAGTGATGGAACTGCCAAGGTTCTTCTGCAGCGCCTCGCATGACGCCGGCAACGTCGTGATTCGCTTGTCGAGGTCGTCGAGCTGAGCCTTCAGCGGTTCAACAACGCTCTTGCAGCTCTTTGCCAGCGCCTCGGCATGCTCCTGGATACCCGCCTTGGCGATGAGCTTCGACCTTTGTGCTTCACCCAATGCCTCAAGGCGTGCCTTCACCTCCGCAATTTCATCCGCATTGACAGGCAGCGTGGCCGGCAGCGCGATGACATTCGCCAGACCGCTCGTCAACGCCTCCAGTGGCCCCGGAACCACGGTGCCCTTGCCCAGGAAGCCTTCGAACAATGGGGTCGGCCGCTCGGTCTTTACCAGGGCGGCAGGCAGCGTATCCACCAAATTCAGTGCCGAATCGACATCCGGCTTCTTCGGCGAATCCTGCCGCCCCGCACGCATGAAGGTCAGCGTTTCCAATCCCACGTACACCGGCTTGTCGGCCCGCCCGGCATTGACCCGTGTGCGTTGCGCCGCCGGCGCCAGACGCCAGGTGAACCGGGCGAAGCCTGGAGGCACCGTGGCAGTTGTCGCCGAGTCTTTCGTATGTTTGGGCGGTGGCAGGTCGGTGTAGTCGATGTCCCGTCGTACGCCCCAGGCATTGGTGTCGTCGGTCTGCTCCAGGCTGGTGTCGGCGAAGAAGTACAGGTTGTCGGGATCGAGGCATCCCTGGGCCACCAACGGGTCGTCGCCGTCGCCCTCGGCAGATGTGACGAAGGCAACGTCCGGCATCCCGTAGACCTGCGGCCGCTGCCGGGCGGCATGGCGGTTCCACAGGGGAATGCTCCAGCCCACAGTGCCGATGTCCTCCGCCCAGAAGCTGTCTACCGGGATGATCCGCTTGTTGAAGCGCAAGGAACGCAGGAAGCAACTGGTATGCACCGGCGCCGTGGGCATGTCCGGATAGTGCCGTTCCGGTTCGAGGATCTCGATGTATTCGCTGACCTTGCGCAGCACCGGGCGGCGGGTCCGGGTCCCCAGGCCGCCCTCCGGGGTGAACTGCGCCGACGGGTTGACCGTGCGTTCGTACACCACCACATGCTTGGCGCGGTGCCAGAACGCTCCGATGCGGCCCAGTACCTCGACTTTCTGGCGCTGGACGAAGCCGCCGCGGGTCTCGCTGATGATCGACACCCGGTTGTTGTTGAACTTCACCGTCTGGTCGGCATCGCCGCCCAGCGGCGACAAGGCGATGTTCTCGATCGAACCGCCGCTGGCCCGCGGCTGGGCCAGGACCATGCGCAGCACGTTGGCCGACTCGATCGGCCACAAGGCGCCCCCGGACAGGCCCGCCGGGTGCAGGCGCGGGGACAGGCCGGGCACCTCCTGGGTTGGCAGTCCTGGCTCCTTGCCTTCCTCGGCACGTACTTCCAGCGCCGCTACCGCCGGCCGGTGCAGCGCCGTGGAGCGCAAGGCGAAACGCGCACCATCACTGAAGCGCACCGGGGCGAACTGCATCCGCTGCGAGGGATCGTCCGCCCACAATTCGAGGCGCTGCGGACGGGTCAGCATGGCCTGGTGCAGCCTGTTCCAGCGCTCCTCCTTGCGGCCCTCGTCCGGCGGCACCGGACGCCCGGTCAGCGCCTCGATTTCGGCGACGCGGGTGCGTCGGGCGGTGCCTTGCTCCAGCTTGGGGGTTACGCCAAAGGACAGGCCATAGACGAACTCGCCACTGAGCGAGTCCAGCGCGCACCCCAGGCCCAGCTCGCCACGCTGGCGGAACAGATCGCCGGCGGCCCATTCCGGAAGCACGTAGTTGCGCTCGACGTCGGAAGGCTGGACCCACAGGTGGGCGGCGGGCGTCAGGCGGAACTCGACGGCGCGGCGGTGAGTCTGGGCGGGTTTCCCCTCCCACGTCACATCGATCGGGCGGACGAATTCATTGGCGCCGTACTCCTTCTTGACCTCGGCATCCTGCAGTTCGAGCCGGCGCGGCTTGTCCATGCTTTCGCCAATCACCTGCGGTGGTAGCACGTAGTGATAGCGGCCATTGGTCTGCCGGAACTTCCAACCGCGCTCGTCGCTGTCGTAGGACGCGATGAACCCCGTGGCCTGACCGCCGAGCATGTCCAGCGGCGTGGAGTAGAAACGCTGGAAGATGAAGGGTTGCTCGCCGATCAGCAGGCTCTTGTGGTCGCCCGCAGTGTTCTGGACATCCTCCTTCAACGAGGCGACCAGGCGCCATTGGCGGTCGTCGCGGACTTCTTCAGTGAGTTTGAGCGAGTACTGGCCCTTGCCCGCCTGGCCACCTGTCTCGCGGTAGAGCAAGGGTTGCGCGCGACCGCTGCGGTCGCCCCGCAGCACATCCACCGCTATTGGCTCGACCTGGGTGACGACGAGATCGAGCTTCACCTTGATGCCAACGCTCGCCGGCGTGTCAATGACCCCCGGGTCACTGCGCAGCCGCAGTTGTATCGAGGCCGAATTGATGAATTCGGACGTGCTGTAGGTCAGTTCCAGGCCACCCAATTGGGTAACGAGGGCAGTTTTTTGGATGGATTGGTCGGCCTGGGTCAGTTTCAGGCGTACGCCGCGAAATACATCCTGTGAATCCTCGGCCTCATGGACCAGATAACAGCTCGTCAGCCTTGGCTGCCGATGCAGCGAAGGCCAGCTGACCTGCAAGGGGATGCGGGTCTCCTTCCGGGCCCGCTCCGGGTCATTGAAGATGCTTGCGTCCTCGTGATTCCCCAACCTCGCCGACCAGAGCCATGAGTCGCGGTCGAGTACCAGCTTGCCGGCGGAGAGTGAACCTTCGTGGCGGCCAGCGAATAGCCCGAAATGAACAGGTTTATCGCCCGTCGGGACTGCGACCTGGAACTCGGGCAGGCTTGACTGGGGTTGGTCCGGTGCCAGTTGATGCAGTGCGAGTCGTGCCTGGGCCATGGAGGGAATGGCGGCGTTTAGCAGGGCTAGGAACCCTGTGCCTTGGTTTAGCGGCTCAAAAGCACCACTCACTTTTTCCAGTATTTCGGTGCCGCCGATCGAAACCTGGACGAGCGTATCGTGCTTGTCGCTCCAGACGTCAGTGACCGTTCCGCTAATGACCACGGTGATGTGCAACTGGTTGGCAAAACTGAGCCAGGCGCCGTCCATCCCTGCGGCACGCAACTGGATGATCTTGTTGGCCTTGACCCGGATATCAGAAAGTTCAGCGTCGCCTGATACCTCAGTGGTGGCATTCAATGCGAAGCGCTGCTCGATACGGAAACTGCGGCGTCCCTCATCGTCTGCAGCCCGGACTGCGATCCCAGGCATCGGCTGAAACAGTGAAACATCGCCTTCCTCGTAGCGAACGTCAAAGGACTTCATGTCGGCTTGCACGCGCAAGCCCAAGGCCGGTAGCAGATGCCCGAGGATGGATTTCTTCGATGGCCAGTAGTTCGCCTCTCTAAGCTCGACCCAAGACTCCTCGTTCCTGGTTTTGGGCCAGATATCCCAAGCCAAGCCGAATCGCCCAATGGCTTTGATCGCTGGGGGCTTTAACGAATTGAACCTGACGGCGTTCTTTCCATCATCCCAAATCGTCCGGTCCTGCCTGCCGAACCCCATGGTTTTCACAAGCAAGGGTTGTGCATTGGCAGTGAACATCGAAGCGGCCTGACTGGCCTCATACGACGCCGAGAACGCCACGAAGGCTCGTTTTTCCTTGAACTGCTCGTCATCCTGCGGTGACAGCAACGGCAATGCCAGGTCGAAGCGCAGCAGGGACTGGTGTTTCGAGCCAATCAACACCCGGCTGGTGTACTCCCCTCCCTTCCCGTTCGGGAAATGCTGCCGAACCACAGGGACCCGCAAGTCCAGTTTGTGCGCAAAGCCCGCCGCGCCGTTCCTGAGCACCTCGTACTGCTCGAATACCTGCACGCCTTCGAAAACCAGCGCCACGCCTGGATTGTCGAAGCGACAGGCATGGATCGTATTGCCACCGTTCCCCAGCGCCTTCCTGGCAGCCTCCAGATCCGCCGGTAATGGCGGGATATCACGCAGGGCTGTATTGAAGGCCAGCTCCGCAGTCCATGCCTCCTTGGGCACCCAGCGCGCGCATCCCACCATTTTCTTCGCCTTGTCATCGAGAACGTAAAAGATCTCGACCACCCCAAGCACGCTCTCTGGGTCAGGCTTGACCCCCTCCAAGGGCGGCCACGCAAAGTTCCCGAAACAACGAAACGCCAGAAATCGGTCAGCCATCGTCCACCACCCTGTGAGCCTGGAAGTTGCCAAGTTGCTATCCATCTGGATGCACCGACCGTCCGACCGAACAGCCCATGCGTTAATAGCAATATGCTAGCTGTCGTTTTTCTTTATGCGAGGGAGGCAAACTATTTTTTCTGGCTACCGTTCCTGAAAGTGCCAAGTTGAAGATGCCAAGTTAAAAGGAGCATTGCCAAGGTGAAAGTCAATTGGCACTCGCAGGCAGCGTCGATCAAAGTGTAAAAATCCCTTGGAAAACGCCATGAACACAAACTTGTACGTTCATCTCCTGCTTGTATCGATTTCCCCCGAAAATGATATAGACACAAACTAATTTCCCGTTCGTAGTTCATTACGAATTCATGACGCCGCATCCATTTATCCAACGCTGCGCGCGCAGTCCCTGCAAATCCAATAGGTCACCTCGTCCGTTCGCGACGTCATGCTTGCTGTTCCTGGTCTTTACTCAGTCCTTACCAACGGCTGACAGAACGCCCTGCCGAGCGCTGCTAACCTTGCGCAATTAATTACCTAGCTAAGTATCTAGTTGCCATCATGCTCTCGTACCTCACGACTACTGAAATCCGTCACCCCTGGAAAACCCGGGCCCGTCAACTCGATGCCTACCGCTGGGCACTGCTGCGGGAGAGACATGGACTGATCGGTTCGACCGTTCGGGTCGTACGTGATGGCTTGCTCGATCTGATCCTTGGCCTGGCTGCCCGCCTGCGGGCCGGTACGCCCGTGAACAGCCCCGCCGAACGCATCCTCGTCCTGCATGGCTCGCCACGGCTGCTGGCACAGCGGCGCAAGCGTGGCCTGGTCGAATCCCTTCGGCGCCTGGGCCATCAGGTGGTCGAAGCGGCCATCGAGCCGCTGCGGGTCGCGGTCCGCCGCAACTACCTTTACCGCCCCGCCGCCCAGGTGCCGCTGCGCTACTACGCCCACGCCGCCTACGCCGAGTGGCTGGCACGCCAGCACAATCCGCGGCTGGTCCTCAACGAGCGGCATGGCAGCCTGGTCATTCCGTTCCTGCGCCTGGCACTCAACGCCCAAGGCAAATCCCTGGCGCAGTTGTCCCATGCCACCTCGGTCGATGATTCACGACGGCTGAGCATGACCGACTACGACTACTACTTTCTCTTCGGCCAGAGCTCGCTGGATGCCTTGCGCCGCCGGGCGCTGCGCTTCGGCACGACCCAGACCATCCTCACCGGCTCCTATCTGATCGACCAGCAGTACGCACTGCCCGCGGCGAACAACGAGCTACGCATCCTGGTCCTGGGCGTCGGTCCGGACCGCGAGGCCCGCGCCGGCTATCAACGCACCTACGCCATGATCCGCGAATGGGCCGCCAGGCATCCGCAGGTGCCCGTCACCTTCAAGGCCCACCCGCGCAGCCGCATGGCCTTCTGGCGGGAGGCCGCGGCCAGCCATCCGAACATCCACCTGGAGATGCCGGATGCTTCGCTGGCCTGTGCGCTGCAGCGCAACTCGGTGGTCCTCAACATCATGTCCAATGCCGCCCTGGAGGCGAGCCTGGCGAATCGTCCGGTGGTGTACGTGAATACCAGCGACGAGCCGGACCTTCTTGAACAGGCACGCTTCTTCGGCGCCTGTGTCACCGACCTGGACATGCTGCAGGCACGCCTCGACTGGCTGTCGTGCAATTACCAGGAGGCCGTGCGCAATGCCCGTGCCTTCGCCGAGTACCACCTGGCCCATGGCGTCCATGGCCAGCACAAGACCGCCGAGACCATCGACCGCCTGGTCCGTCGCCAACCGATACCAGCCATCGAGCTGGCGGGGACGATCGGCTGATCCACACCTGCCCCGCTGCGTCACCCTCTTTTCGGAAACACTCATGATCGCGAAAAAAATCCACTATTGCTGGTTCGGCGGCAAGCCGTTGCCGTGGCTGGCCCGCCGCTGCCTGGCCTCCTGGGCCTGGCGCCTGCCGGAGTACCAACTGGTGCGCTGGGACGAGTCGAATGTCGACGTCTACGCCCATCCCTTCACCGCCGCGGCATACAACGCCGGTCGCCATGCCTTCGTTGCCGACTACGTGCGCATGCAGGTACTCGCCCGGGAGGGCGGCATCTACCTGGACACGGATGTCGAGGCCCTCGCCCCCTTCGATCACTTGCTCGACGACCATCTGTTCATCGGCCTGGAATGGGACGACCGCGTCGGCACCTCGGTGATCGGCGCAACGCCCGGTCACTGGTTGCCCAAGGCCATGCTGGCCTGGTACGACGGGGTGCGCTTCGACACGGCGTGCCTGTCCCAGCTGGTGAACGTCAACGAAGTCAGCCGCCTGCTCGGCGTCAAGGGATTCGGCGCCTCGGCGCAGGAGCAACTGATCGGCCGGGACCGGGTCTTGCCCGTTGGCGTGTTCGCCGACCCGCGGCGCGAGGCAGCCCCTGGCGTGCGCCCGGTGGCCCGGCACCTGTATGCCGGAAGCTGGCGCGACCGCAGCCACAAGGGCGCCATCAGCCAGGCCTGGCGTGCACTGCGCAAGGCACCGGGCAACGCCGGCCATGGCCTGCAGCTGTGCCGCTACCGCGCGGCGCAACAACTGCGCCAGGCAGGGTTCATCAGCGCCACGGACAGGGAGACAAGGCCATGAAAGGGATATTCGCGGCCGGCAGCGCCAACGTCGGCGACGAGCTCAACGAATGGCTGTTGCCGGCCCTGCTGGGGGACATCCAGCGGGACAAGGTCGCCGTGCTGGGTATCGGCACCCTGCTCAACACGCACTTCTGCCGCCGCCTGGAGGATGCCGGGCAGATCATGGTGCTGGGCACCGGCGCCGGTTATGGCGCGCCGCCCGCCCTCGACCAGCGCTGGCATTTCCACGCGGTGCGTGGCCGGCGCACGGCCAGGATGCTGGGACTCGCGGCGGACCGCGCGGTAGCGGACGCCGCCTACCTGCTGGCCAGCCTGGACTGGCGGCGCTCGGCGCACCGGCACGGCGAGGTCGTGGTGGTACCGCACCATCGCTCCCTGCGTTACCTGGATTGGCAGCACGTGTGCGAACGCGCCGGTGTGCGGTTCCTGTCGCCCTTGCTGCCGGCTGGCGAATTCATGCAGGTGCTTGCCGGCGCCCGGCTGGTGCTGAGCGAAGCCATGCACGGGGCGATCCTGGCGGATATCGCCCGGGTGCCATGGCAAGGCTTCGGCTTTGGCGGCCAGTTCAACCTCGACAAATGGCTGGACTGGGCGGAAATGTTCGAGCTGGACCTGGACATCCACCCGTTGCCGGGTTTCTACGACCCTGCCCGCTTCAGCGAGGGACGGCCATTGCGCTACCACCTCGCCAAGGTGCTGAAGGTGCACGCCAGCCGGGTGGGCCTTGGGCGGGAAAAATGGAAACGCATGACCCTGCCCGCGTTTCGCCTGGAGCAGGCGCAGGCCCGTCTGGTGCGGCAACTGAAGGCATTGGCGCAGCAACCCGGCATGCTCAGTAGCGATGACCTGCTGCGCCTGCGGGTCGATCAGCTCTACCAGCGGGTCGAGCAGTTGCGGGCGCAGTTGCAGGCCCCTGCGGGCAGGCGCCTGGAGGGTGACGGGATCGCCTTCCTGCGCAATGTCATGGTGCCGGGTACGGCGTAACAAACCTTACATGAAAGCGTGACATTTTCTCAGTTTGCTCACTCTGGAGGAGCGGCTGGATGAAGTTCGCGTTTTTCCTTGTCGGCGCTGACCGGGTACGGCATTCATGCCCGTCCTGATCACCGGCGCCGCCGGTTTCATCGGTTTCCACCTGGCCCGGCGCCTGTGCCAGGAGGGACTGGAGGTGGTCGGCATCGACAACCTCAACACCTACTACAGCGTCGAACTCAAGCAGGCGCGCCTGCAACGGTTGCAGCAGTGGCCGAACTTCCGCTTCCAGCATCTGGACATCGCCGATGCCGACCCACTGCTGCAGTTGTTCGCCGCCCATGACTTCAGTGAAGTGATCCACCTCGCAGCCCAGGCCGGGGTGCGCTATTCCCTGGAAAACCCCGCTGTCTACGGCCAGGCCAACCTGGTCGGTTTCCTCAATATCCTCGAAGCCTGCCGCCAGGTCCGTCCCGCCCATCTGGTCTATGCCTCCAGCAGCTCGGTCTACGGCGCCAATGCCAAGCTGCCGTTCAGCATCGACGATCCGGTCGAACAGCCCGTCTCGCTGTACGCCGCGAGCAAGCGCGCCAACGAACTGATGGCCCACAGCTACGCGCACCTGTACCGGCTTCCGGTCACGGGGCTGCGCTTCTTCACCGTCTATGGTCCCTGGGGGCGTCCGGACATGGCGCTGTTCAAGTTCACCCGGGCCATGCTCGAAGGCCGGCCCATCGAGGTCTACAACCACGGCCTGATGGGGCGCGACTTCACCTATATCGACGACATCGTCGAGAGCATTTACCGCCTGCGCGGAAAACCGCCACGACCCGCCGAAGGGCAACCGCCCTGCCAGTTGTTCAACATCGGCCGTGGCCAGCCCGTTCGCCTGCTGCGCTTCGTCGAATGCCTGGAAGACGCCCTGGGCATCCAGGCGCAACGCCAGTACCTGCCCCTGCAGGCTGGCGATGTGCTGGAAACCTGGGCGGACATCGGCGCATTGCAACGCTGGATCGATTACACGCCGAACGTCTCGATCGAACAGGGCGTACGCCATTTCGTTGACTGGTACCGGGACTTCTACCGGGTCTGAACCAGTCACCACAACAAAAACTCAGGTAGGACCATGACCCACCCGATCGATCTTTCCGTACTGATCCCGGCCAAGAACGAGGCCGACAACCTGCCGTCCCTGCTCAGCGAGATCCGCGTCGCGCTGGCAGCGGAAAACTACGAGGTACTGGTGGTCGACGACGGCAGCAACGACCAGACCCTCGCCGTGCTGCAACGCCTGCGCGCCGAAGGTTTCAGCCAGTTGCGCATCCTTCATCACGAGCACTCCCTTGGCCAGAGCACCTCGGTCTGGCATGCCGCCCAGGCGGCCCGCGGGCGCTGGCTGGCGACCCTGGATGGCGACGGCCAGAACGACCCGGCGGACATCCCCGGCATGCTCAGCCTGGTGCGCAAGGCGGGTGACGACATCCAGCTGGTGGCCGGCCACCGCGTCAACCGCCGCGACACCGCCAGCAAGCGCTGGGCCTCGCGCTTCGCCAACGGCCTGCGCAGCCGCCTGCTCAAGGACGCCACCCCGGATACCGGCTGCGGCCTCAAGCTGGTGGAGCGCGCGGCCTTCCTGCGCCTGCCCTACTTCGACCACATGCACCGCTTCATCCCCGCGCTGATCCTGCGCCAGAACGGCCGCATGCTGGTCCACCCGGTCAACCACCGCCCACGCCATGCCGGCACCTCCAAGTACGGCAACCTGGACCGCGCCCTGGTCGGCATCCTCGACCTGTTCGGCGTCTGGTGGCTGATCCGCCGCACCCGTCTCGACACCCGCCCGCAGGAGCTCGAAGGATGACCCGGGAAACCCTCTGGCTGATTATCGGTTTTGCCGGGCAGACGGTATTCACCGGGCGCTTCGTCCTGCAATGGCTGTACAGCGAGATCAAGCGCCGCAGCCTTATCCCCGTGGGCTTCTGGTACCTGAGCCTGGTCGGCAGCGCCTTGCTGCTGGCCTACGCCATCTACCGAGAGGACCCGGTGTTCATCATCGGCCAGTCGTTCGGCTTCCTCGTCTACCTGCGCAACCTGCAGTTGATCTCCCGCAACGGCAAAGAGCAGAAGGAATAGCCCGTGCCCCGTTTCGCAACCGCCGGCCGCGAATGCCTGGCCCTGGCCATCCTGGCCGTGCTGTTGATCGCCGCAGGCATCGGCTGGCGCCAGCCGATGAACGTCGATGAAGAGCGCTTTCTGGGCGTGGCCCTGGAAATGCTGCAGAACGGCAACTGGTTCATTCCCCACCGTGCCGGGGAAATCTACGGCGACAAGCCGCCGCTGTTCATGTGGACCGTGGCGCTGTTCACGGTGATTACCGGGCTGCCCAAGGTCGCCCTGTACATCCCTGGCCTGCTCTCGGCGGCCACCATCACCGCAGTGCTCTACGACCTGGGCCGGCGCCTGTGGACCCGCCGTGTCGGGCGCATCGCCGCCCTGCTGTTCCTCGCCACCTACCAGACCTACAGCATCCTGCGCACCGGGCAGATCGACAGTTTTCTCTGCATGTGGGTGGCGCTCGGTTTCTACGGCCTGGTCCGCCACCTGTTGCTGGGACCTGCCTGGGGCTGGTTCTACCTCGGCTGCGCGAGCATGGGCCTGGGCATCATCAGCAAGGGCGTGGGCTTTCTACCCGCGCTGATGCTGCTGCCCTATGCCTGGGCCGTCCGCCGCGACTGGCGCGGCGTGGTGGCCATGCCCGGCCAGGCCGGGCGCTGGAGCCTGGGGCTGCTGGCGCTGCTGGCCGGTTGCGCGGTGTGGTTGCTGCCGCTGCTGGTGTCGATCGCCCAGGGCGGCGGCGTGGCCGAGCTGGCCTACCTCAAGGAAATTCTCCTGCGCCAGACCGCCAGCCGCTACGCCAACGCCTGGGATCATCGCGAGCCGTTCTGGTACTTCTTCGTCGAGGTGATTCCCAAGTACTGGCTGCCGCTGGTGCTGGCCCTGCCGTGGCTGGTACCGGCCTGGCGCCGGCAACTGCACAAGCGTGACGGGCGCATCCTGGTGTTGCTCGGCTGGGTCGCGCTGGTGCTGCTGTTCTTCTGCCTGAGCAGCGGCAAGCGCAAGCTCTACATCTATCCCGCGTTGCCCGGCCTGGTGCTGGCGGCGGCGCCGCTGCTGCCCTGGCTGCTCAAGCGCTGGTTCGGACAGCGCCCGGCCTGGCGCAAGGTGTTCAGCGTGGTTGCGCTGGTGTGGTTCGGCCTGTGGTTCGCGCGCGGCTTCGTCGAAGCGCACAAGGACGGCCGCAATCCCCATGAAACCCTGATGATCGAGGCCGCGCGGGCCACCGGCGGCGCCGAACTGGTGCTGGTGCAGTGGCGTGAAGGTCACTGGCTGTATGCGCGCCAGCCGATCGTGCATTTCGGCTTCCTCGACCGTGCCGTTGCCGATGAGGCGGCCGGATGGCTGCGCCAGCGCCCCGGCAGCTTCGCCCTGATCCCCGCCAGCGAGACCGGGCGCTGCTTCGACGCCAGCAAGGCCCGCAAGGTGGGCCAGACCTCGCGGAACGAGTGGTATGTGGTCGGAGCCGATGCCGACAACGGCCTGTGCCGGGTTCCGGCGCCGGAGAAGGTCTATCGCTTTGCCTGGCATTCGCCGTTATGAGTTCGTACTTGCTAGTTGCGTGACTGCAGCTTGCGGTCACGCACGAAGGCGTTGAACCGCACGATCAACAGGGTTCCCCAGGGGATCACCAGGCCAACGCCGAGCAAGGCGAACAGCGGCACGCGGCCCTCGACGATGCGCAACAGCTCCAGGACCGTGAAGATCAGCACCAGGGTCAGTCCGGTGGCGGCGATACCGCCCGAGCGGGCGACATGCCCCCGGATCATTTGCAGCGGCAGGAAGCCCACCAGCCAAAGCAGGACCCAGGTGACGATCGAGGCCATGAAGACGATGAGAAAGAACAATCGATAGACGAGCATGCCGGCGTCCTCCCGAGGCCAAACGCACATGGCCGCCGTTTTACGGAGTACGGGATGAAAACCCCGTTAAAAAAACATGCTGGAAACATGCAGGTCTCTGCTGGCATGAGCAACGATGTGAATGATGGCCGAGGCCGCCATGCTCTGACAGAATGCTGACCTCTCGCGAACACCTCCAAGGAGACGCCATGACGCCACTGCTCGAAGCCAGGGCCCTGGCGCGGATCGATCCGGAGCGCCACGGCACCCTCCTTGCCCCCACCGACTTCACCCTCGCGGCCGGTGAGCGCGTGGCGATCATCGGCGCCTCCGGCTCCGGCAAGAGCGTGTTCCTGCGGGCCCTGGCCCTGCTCGATGCCCCGAGCGGCGGCAGCGTGATCTGGCAGCAGCAAAGCGTCGGCGCCCAACGCATCACCCAGTACCGCGCCTGCGTCTGCTACCTCGCCCAACGCCCCGCGCTGGCCGATGGCACGGTACTGGACAACCTGCGCCTGCCCTTCACCCTCGCCAGCCACCGCGCACGCGCCTTCGACCGCGACGCCGCGACGGCGCTGTTGCTCCAGGCCGGCAAGTCCGCAGACTTCCTCGACCACTCGGCGGCCGACCTGTCCGGCGGCGAAGCGCAGATCGTCGCCCTGGTGCGGGTGCTGCAACTGGCGCCGCAGGTGATCCTGTTCGACGAACCCACCGCCGCACTGGACCCGCAGTCGGCCGCGGCGGTCGAGCGGCTGGTGACCGACTGGTTCGAGGCGGCGCCTCGATCCCGCGCCTTCGCCTGGGTCACCCACGACACCGAACAGGCCCGGCGCCTGTGTACACGACGACTGACCATGCACCAGGGCGTCCTCCAGCCATGACCTACCAGAGCCTTTCCTACGCGGACCTGGCCATCGCCTCCGCGCTGATCTTGATCAACGGCGTGCTGTCGCTGCTGCTCAAGCTTCAATTGGAGCGCCAGTTGCTCCTGGCGGGCATCCGCACCGTGGTGCAGTTGCTGGCCATCGGTTACGTGCTGGGCTGGGTGTTCCAGTTCGCCCACTGGTACGTGGTGCTGCCGCTGATGTGCGGCATGACCCTGGTGGCCGGCATTTCCGCCAGTGGCCGGCGCAAGGAGCGGCACCGCGGCCTGCTCACCGATAGCGTGGTCTCGGTCTGGCTGAGTTCCTGGCTGGTCACCGCCATCGGCCTGTTCGTGGTGCTGCGGGTGCGCCCGTGGTACGAGCCGCAGTACGCCATTCCCATCCTCGGCATGATCCTCGGCAACACCCTGACCGCGGTGTCCCTGGGCATCGAGCGCATGGCCCGTGAGCTGAAATCCCATCGTGGCGTGATCGACATGATCCTGGCCCTCGGCGGCACGCGCTGGGAGGCAGCCCGAGGCGCGGCGGCACAGGCGGTGCGGGCCGGGATGATGCCGACCCTGAACCAGATGTCGGTGGTGGGCATCGTCAGCCTGCCGGGGATGATGACCGGGCAGATCCTCGCCGGGCAGAGTCCGGCCGAAGCGGTGCGCTACCAGATCGTGATCATGTTCCTGATCGCCGCGTCGTCGGCGCTGGGGACGGTGTGCGCGGTGTTGTTGACGTTCAACCGGCTGTTTTCACAGGGACATCAGTTTCTGGCGCACAAGCTGTGAGCAGGCCGAATCCCTAATGAAATTTTAACGATTTTTTGCCATCCGCTTCCCTACCGTGGCGTTCCCGACCCTGCAGGATGCCGCCGATGAAACCCTGTTTCCCCTATCCCCTGTGCGACGAAATCCTCAACCAGGCAGCCGAATGGTGCCTGCGCCTGCAGGAAAGTGCCTGCACCGTCGCCCAGCGCGAGGCCTTCGCGCAATGGGTGCAGGCCGATCCGCGACATGCGTTCGAGTACGCCCGGGTCCTGGAAACCTGGGAGCTGAGCAACGCACTGCCCAGGCAACCGCCGCCAACCAAGCCGGACTGAGTGAGGCGCAGCCGTCGCACTACGGTAGTCCGGCGCACCCGGGAAATCTGATGGAGGTCAGCGTCGCTCTTTCCTTTCCACCTCGGCCAGACGCTCCTCGATCTCGCGGGCCTCGTCCTGCTTTTCCTTGATCGAGGTCGGGGTGATCACCTTGTCCACTGCTTCCGTCTCCGGGTTCGGGCGTTCCAGCACCGGGTCGGGGGACGGCTGGCCCTTTTGTGCCTGCTCCGAGGAAACCGGTTGCGGGGTCTTGTCATCGGTTTTCATCGCGTTCTTCCTCATTGGGTGACCTGTTCTTCAGCAGAACACCTGCGGCGGGGAAAGTTTGATCGGCTTTTCAGGGCAGGAGTACATTTGTACTCGCCTGCGAAAACCAGCAAGCCAGACGCGTTCCTTTCAGGGATTCTCCTATCCCGCGCAATGTATACAGATTGTATAATCCACAAAAACTTCCAAATCCACTGGCCCGGCGTACTACAGGTACTTGCCCAGGCCATGCCTTGTCATGGAGCAACACATGCAGTTCAGGAACATGGGAATCGGTAAGCGCGCGGCAGGTATCTTCGCGGTGCTGGGGCTGTTGGTGGTCTTGATGGGATCGCTGTCGCTGTACGAAACCGGGCGCATGGACAGCGCCTCGCAGGATGTCGCCACCGGCTGGATGCCGGCGGTGGTCTCGCTCGGGGAGGTCAGCACCAATCTGGGCAAGACGCGGATCATGCTGTTGCGCGGGGTACTGGAGAGTGACGCCACTGCCCGCGCGCAGATCCTGCGCACCTTGCAGGCGGCGAACACCAAGCTGCAAGGCGATATCGCCGATTACGAGCGCACCGTCATCACCGTCGAAGGGCGCACCCGCTTCGACGCATTCACCAACGCCTATGCGCATTACCACGAGGCGCAGTTGCGCGTGGTCGCCGCGCTGTCAGGCGATGATCCTGCCAGCGCCAAGGCGCTGACGGAAGAACTGAACCAACAGGCCGACCGGATGATGCCCACGCTGAACGACCTGATCGCCTTCAACAGCAAGGGCGCCTACGCCGCCACCGACCGCACCGGCGAGGCGGCCAGCGAAGCGTTCAATGTCACGATCACGGCGCTGGTGGTGATCGTCCTGTTGCTGGTGGGCATCGCCATCCTGCTGACCCGCAGCATCGTCGTGCCCCTGGCCGAAGCGGTGGCCGTGGCCCGGCGCGTGGCCACCGGCGACCTGACCCGCGAGATCCGCGTCGAAGGCCGCGACGAACCCGCCCAGCTCCTCGACGCCCTGCGGGCCATGCAGGACGGCCTGCGCGGCACCCTCGGCGAGATCGCTGCGTCCGCCGACCAGTTGGCCTCCGCTTCGGAAGAACTGCATGGCGTGACCGACAGCACCAGCCAGGACCTGCACAAGCAGAGCGCGGAGATCGACCAGGCCGCCACCGCGGTCAACCAGATGACCGCGGCTGTCGAGGAGGTCGCCGGCAATGCGGTGAGCACTGCGGATGCCTCCCGTGGCGCCGACCAGACCACCCGTGAAGGCCGCGATCAGGTGCGCAAGGCCCTGGCGGCGTTGCAGCAACTGGTCGACGAGGTCACCGGCACTTCCGGCGATATCGCCCAACTGGCCAGCAATGCCAGCGAAATCAGCCGGGTGCTGGAGGTCATCGGCTCGATTGCCGGGCAGACCAACCTGCTCGCCCTGAACGCGGCGATCGAAGCGGCGCGCGCCGGTGAAGCAGGTCGTGGGTTCGCGGTGGTGGCCGACGAGGTCCGCGCCCTCGCCCACCGTACCCAGCAGTCCACCGAGGAAATCGAGCAGATGATCATCGGCATCCAGCGTGGCACCGAGCGTGCCGTGGGTTCGATGAGCCATAGCCAGGACCGGGCCAACGGCACGCTGGAGCTGGCACGCGGCGCGGCGGATGCGCTGGAGGTGATTGCCGAAGCGATTGCCGCGATCAACGAGCGCAACCTGGTGATCGCCAGTGCTTCCGAGGAACAGGCGCAGGTGGCGCGGGAGGTGGATCGCAACCTGGTGAATATCCGCGACCTGGCCACGCAGACGTCAGCGGGGGCGCATCAGACCAGTGCGGCGGCGCAGGATCTTTCCAGGTTGGCGGTGCAGTTGAATGGGATGGTGGGGCGGTTCAGGCTCTGAAGTGCACGACCTGGCTTTTGTAGCACCCTTGAGGTCGAGCGCCGCGCGGGCGGCGCTCGACCTCATGAACGCCGCAAGTCTCAAGACAGGCACCTCGTAGCCCGCTCAGACAACCTCCATCTCGGCCCCAAGCAACACATCCCATGCCAGCGGCGTAAAGCGATACCGCTTGTCCACCTGCAAACACAGCACCCCGTCCTCGCACAGGCGCTTCAACACTTCCCGCACGCTGATGAACAACAGCTCCGCGGATTGCACCGTCACGGCAGAATGCACCCCGCGGGCACCGAGGCCGTGGCCGTCGCGCTGCGCCGCGATCAGGGCGTTGATCACCTTGAAGCGAATCAGGCTGGAACGCAGGCCGAACCGGCGCAGCAGTTCCCGCGCCGGATCGTTGCTGCCACGCGGGGTTTCGAGGGTTTGCAGGCTGTACGACATGGGAAGCGCTCCTTATCAGTAGTGTCCTGGTTTGGCGGGACATCCGTGCCCGCCGCGACTCCAGTCAGAAATCCACGGTAGCCGACAATTGCAGGGTGCGCGGGTAGCCCGGGGAAATGGCGCTGTAGGAGGCCACCCCCGACCAATATTCACGATCGAAGACGTTCTGCACCGTGGCGCGGAAGGTCGTCGGCCGCCCTTCGATGCGCGTGGTGTAGCGCGCCCCGGCATCGATGCGGGTCCAGGCGTCCAGCTCCTGGGTGTTGGCCTGGTTCACGTACTGCCGGCCGGTGTAGATGGCGCCGCCGGTCAGGGTCACGCCCTCGATCCACGGCGTATCCCATTCGCCCCAGATGTTCGCCTGCACCTCCGGCACGCCCACCGGCTTGTTGCCGCGGTTGGCCGCAGTCGCCGAGCGGGTCAGTTCGCCATCGAGCAAGGTCACCCCGCCCATCAGCCGCGTGCCCGGCGCCACTTCGCCGAACACGCCGAGCTCGATCCCGCGATTACGCTGCTCGGCCTGCACCGAATAGACATTGTCCGCGCCTAGCTCGCCGCTGGGCTTTTCGATCTGGAACAGGGCCAGGGTGGTGAGGAAACTGCCGTGCTCGTACTTCACGCCCAGCTCGTGCTGCTTCGACTCGTATGGCGCGAAGGTGGTGCCGCCGTTGCTGGCGGTAGCCGGGGCGATATCCCCCTTGCTCAGGCCTTCGACATAGTTGTAGTAGAGCGAGACATCTTCCCAGGGCTTGACCACGATGCCCACCAGCGGCGTGGTGGCGTCGTCCTTGTAGCGGGAGCTGACCGCGCCGGTGGCTGCGTAGTTGCGCGACTCGATGCTCTGCCGGCGCACGCCCAGGCTCAGTTGCACGCGCTCGTCGAGGATCGACAAGGTATCGGTCAGGGCCACGCCCGACAGCTCGGACTCGGAGATCCGCAGCACCTTGGGCGCGAGGATGTATTGCTTGGGCACGTCCACCGGGTGGTAGATGTTCGAGTTGATCACGCTGCCGTTGTTGATGCCGCGGGACAGCTCGTCCTGGTAGCTGCTGGCCATCAACGTGGTGGTGTGTGCCACCGGGCCAGTGTCGAACATCGCGCGCACGCCGATATCGGCGGTGGAGCGGTCGACGTTGAACTTGTAATAGCCCGGAATGTTGCTGGTGTCGCCGGCATCGTTGAGGATGCGCGGCACCTGGTCGGACATGCGCTTGACGTCCGACTTGCCACCGCCGGCGTGGGCGAACACCGTCAGCGAATCGCTCAGGTCGTACTCGCCACCGAGCAGCGCCGACTGCTCGTGGGTGGTCGACCAGCCCCACGCCTGCGGCAGGCTGGTACGGCCATTGGGCGCCGACGGCACCTGGACCGACGGGGCCACGGTGAACGGCCGCGAGGCGCCATCGAAGTGCTCGCGCTGGTTGATGAAGTCGAGGTTCAGGCGCAGGCGCTCGCCCTGGTAGTCGAGGGCGATGGCGGCGATGTTGAGGTTGCGCTGCTGGTCGTCCACGGCGGTGTCGCCGTCCTGCAGGCTGCCGTTGAAGCGGATGCCGAACTGGTTGTCCGGGCCGAAGCGACGGCTGAAGTCCAGATGGCCACCCACCTGGGAATCCGAGGCGTAGCTGGCGGTGAAGCGGGTCAGGTCCTCGGCCAGCGGGCGCTTGGGCACGATGTTGATGACCCCGCCGACGCCGCTGTTGGGCGAGATCCCGTAGACCAGCGCCCCCGGCCCCTTGAGCACTTCGATACGCTCGGCGTACTCGGTGAACGCCCGGTAGTTGGGGGCGACGCCATACACGCCATCGAACGCCAGTTCGCCAAGGTTGCCCTCGCCGATGGCGAAGCCGCGGATGAAGAACGAGTCGACGATGCCACCGGTCTGGCCGGTGGAGCGCACCGACGGGTCACGTTCCAGGGCGTCGGCGACCGTCACCGTCTGCAGGTCGGCCAGGGTCTTGGCGGTGTAGCTGGTGATGCTGAACGGCGTGTCGCGCACGTCCTTGTTGCCCATCATGCCCAGTCGCGCGCCACGGGCGACCTGGCCGCCGGCAAGTTCTTCCGGCAGCGGGCCGGAACTGATGTAGCTGGAATCGACATGGGTGGCGTCGAGGGTCAGGCTGTCGCCAGCCGTGGCCGGCGCGACGTTGTCGGCCCAGGCACAGGCAGCGCCGGCGGCCAGGACAAGGTTCAGGGAGGCAGTGCGGACGGCGATCGACAACAGGCTGCGATCGAAGGTGCGACGTACAACTGGCATGGCGTGGGGGTCCTTTTCATCAGGAGAAAATGCTGATCATTCCTATTGCCAGCCGACGCAAAAAAAAGTATCACCCTCGCGCCGTCAATCGACCCGTGAGCTCCGACCATGCCCCCAGCCACTGACTTTCCCCGCTCGCATGTCACCATCCTGATCTGGCTGCTCTTCGCGATCCAGCTGGTGTCGATGGGCGCCATGGAGATGAGCGGGCCGTTCTGGCCGGTACACCTCCAGGGCCTCACTACGTCCCCGGCCTTCTTCGCGTTCGCCAGCATCGCGGTGTACGTCGGGCCGATGCTCGGCATCATCCTCACCAGCGCGTTCTGGGGCCGGGTCGGCGACCGTTGCGGGCACAAGCTGATGATGATCCGCGCCCTCGCCGGCCTGTCCCTTACCCAGCTGGGCCTGGCCTTCAGCGACGATATCTGGGTGATCCTGCTGCTGCGCTTCGTCCAGGGCGCCTGCGCCGGCTACATCGCCCCGGCCCAGGCCTACGGGGTGAGCATCGAGGCGCCGGCGCGGCGGGCACGGCTGTTCGCCCTGCTGCAGATCTCCACCAATGTCGGCTCGCTGCTCGGCGCGGTGCTGGGCGGACTGATCCTCGATCACGCGACGTTCTTCTGGATCAACCTCGGCGCCGCGGCACTCTGCGCCCTGTGCACGCTGATCGCGGCCCTCTGCCTGCCGAACGTGCCGCCCGCCGGGGCGGGCAACGCGAAGAGCAAACCGGCCCCGGCCACGGGTAGCCTCTGGCGCGACGCACCGCTGCGCGGCCTGCTGCTGGTGATGGGCCTCCTGCTGCTGGCGCGGATGCTGCCGCAGACCAGCTTCTCGCTGTATGTAAGCGCGATGTTCGCCGTCAGCCATTCGCTGGTCGGCCTGTGCTACGGCCTGCTGGCCCTGGGTTTCATCCTCTCGGCGACGGCCTGGTCGCGCCACTTCGAACAGCGCTCCCGCACCGACACCCTGCGCCGCATGGCCTGGGTGGTGCTCGGCTGCATGGTCCTTACCGGCATCGCCGGGATCACCCGGCAAGCGCCGGTGTTCGTCGCCAGCTACTTCCTCTGGGGCGTCCTGCTGGGCGCCACCACGCCGGTGCTGATGGCCCTGGTGTCGAAGTCCGTCGACGCCACGCGGCAAGGGCATGTCCTGGGCCTGGCCCAGGGCACGGCGCAGTTCGCTTCCATCACCGGCATCTGCATCGGCGGCCTTCTCAACCAGTTGTACGGCCTGCCCTATACCTACCTGTTCGTCTGCCTGGCCTATGCCGTGGCCCTGCTGGTCATGCTTGCCCAGCGCCGAGGAACGGCCGACTGAGGGTCACGGTGTCGCGCTTGCACGGCAGGCGCGATATCACTACCATCGCGAATACTTCCCAATTACAACTAAAGCTGCCGCCATGAGCGAACCTGTCCCCGCGGACCATCAGACCCACCTGCGCGTGATCGAAGCCTTGTACAGCGGCCACCATGGCTGGCTCTACGAGCGGCTGAAGAAGAAACTCGGCAACGCCATGGATGCGGCAGACCTGACCCAGGACACCTTCACCCGCGTGCTCGCCTCGCAGGTCACCCGCATCGAACAGCCGCGGGCCTACCTGAGCTGCGTGGCCAAGGGCATCCTGGTCAACTGGTACCAGCGCAAGGCCCTGGAGCGCGCCTACCTCGACGCCCTCGCCCAGTTGCCGGAACAACAGGCGCCATCGCCGGAGCTGCGTTTCCTGGTCCTGGAAACCCTGCACCAGGTCGACGCCATGCTCGATGCCCTGCCTCCGCTGGTGAAGCGAGCGTTTCTCCTGTCCCAGCTCGGCGGCCTCAAGTACGACGACATCGCCAGCCAGCTCGGCGTCTCGCTGATCACCGTCAAGCGCTACATGAAGCAGGCCTTCGTGCAATGCCTGCTGCTGGTGGAATAGGTGTCCCCGCCCGACAACAATCTCGCCGCCCTGGAAGAAGCTGCCGAGTGGCTGGTGCGCTGGAGCGAAGGCGAACTCGACAGCAACGAACGCGCCGCCTGGGAGCGCTGGAAAGGCAGCACCCCGCAGCGTGAACAGGCCTGGGCCCGCGCCCAGTTGCTGCAAAGCCGCATGGGCGGCTTGCCGCCGGCCCTGGCCCTGGCGGTGCTGGACCGCCCGCAGAGCCCGCAACGCCGCGCCGCGATGCTCAAGCTGGCCGTGCTCCTGGCGGCGCTGCCCGCCGGCTGGGGCGGCTGGGAACTGAGCCGCCGGCAACAGTGGAGCGCCGACTACCGCAGCGACGTCGGCGAACGCCGCGAACTGACCCTGGCCGACGGCACGCAGGTCACCCTCAATACCGACACCGCCATCGATGTGCTGTACGACACCACCCAGCGCCTGGTGCGCCTGCGTGCCGGCGAGATCATGGTGCAGACCGCACCCGACGTCCCGTCCCTGGCCCGGCCGTTCCTGGTCAGCACCACGCAAGGCCACATGCAGGCGCTGGGCACCCGCTTCTCGGTGCGCGAACTGCCGGCGCGCACGCACCTGACGGTGCTCGAAGGCGCGGTGAAGGTGGTTCTCGCCGACAACCGCCAGGCCCAGCCGCTGGTGATCAATGCCGGCCAGCGCACCGAATTCTCCTCCCGGACCTTCGGCGAGGTCGGTCCCGCCGAGCGTTACGCTGGCGCCTGGACCCAGGGCATGCTGATGGCCGACAAGCTGCGCCTGGCGGATTTCGCCGCGCAACTGTCGCGCTACCGCCGCGGCGTGGTGCGCTGCGACCCGGCCATCGCCGGGCTGCTGGTGTCCGGTGCCTACCCGGTCAGCGACACCCAGCGCTCGCTGAACATGCTGGCGCAGACCTACGGAATCAGGGTCGCCAGCCACTTCGCCGGCTACTGGGTCACCCTCAGCCCCGGATAAGCAAAAAAGTCGTGCGCGGCTGATACTTTTTCCGCGCTCGGCTGGCTAACAGGGAACAACCCTTTCCATCGTCGTCAACGAGACCCCCATTCATGCTCGTCGCGCGCTTTCCGCGTCCGGCTCGTCCGTTCCCACCGCTTGTCCGCAGTGCGTTGCTGAGCCTGGTGCTGGCGGCGACGCCCTGCCCGCTCGCCCTGGCCGCTGCCCCGGTGCACCTGGACAGCGTGGTGGTGCGCGCCTACGACATTCCACCCGGACCGCTGGGGCCGACCCTGTCGAGCTTCGCCGTGGACGCCGGGATCGCCCTGTCGTTCCAGCCGGCGCTGACCGAAGGCCTGACCAGCCCCGGCCTGGTCGCCTCCTGCACCTCCCGGGAAGCGGCGACCCGCCTGCTGGCCGGCAGCAACCTGGACATGCGCTTGCGCGAGGACGGCAGCTACACCCTGGTGCCGAACCGGGTGACCCTGGACGACACCGCCATCGAGGGCGCCGCCCCGGTCAGCGGCAGCGACCGCTTGCCCGCACTGCTGCCGGGCGACCAGGCCGCCGTGGGCGGACGCCTCGGCCTGCTGGGCAACCGCGACCTGATGGACGCTCCGCTGAGCATCAGCAGCTACAGCGCCACCCTGGTCCGCGACCAGCAGGCGACCACCGTCGGCGACCTGCTGGAGCGCGACTCTTCGGTGCGCGCCACCGGGCAGACTGGCGGCATCGTCGACTCCTTCTTCATCCGCGGCTTTCCCCTGGGCGAAGGCAACCTCGGCGAACTGGCCTTCGACGGCGTCTACGGCGTGGCGTCCAACTACCGGGTGTTCACCGACTACGCCGAGCGCATCGAAGTGGTCAAGGGGCCGGGCACCCTGCTCTACGGCATGTCGCCCAACAGCACCGTGGGCGGCGTGATCAACGTGGTACCCAAGCGCTCCCTGGAAGAAGACCTGACCCGCTATACCGCGCGCCATGCCCTGGATTCGCAGTTCGGCAGCCACCTCGACATCAGCCGCCGCCTCGGTGCGGAGCGGCGCTTCGGCGTGCGTTTCAACGGCAGCCTGCAACAGGGCGATACCGCCATCGACGCCCAGCGCCGCGAGGTCGGGCTCGGCGCATTGTCCCTGGACTACCAGGGCGAGCGCCTGCGCACCAGCCTCGACCTGATCGACCAGAAGGAAACCTTCGACGCCGCCTCCCGTCCCTTTCTGATCGACGCCGGCGTGGCCATCCCCAAGGCAGCCAACGGCCGCACCAACGTCAGCCAGGACTGGGGCCGCTCGACCACCCGCGACCGCTCGGTACTGCTCAGCGCTGACTATGCGGTGAACGACGACCTGACCCTGTTCGCCCACGCCGGTGGCGGCAGGTCCGAGGTGTCGCGGCTGTCCGACCAGACGCCACGGATCGTCGACAGTGCCGGCAACACCTCGTCGGTGCCCGGCTATTACCGCTTCCATGTCCAGCGCCACACCGTGGACGCCGGCGCGCGGCTGCGCTTCGACAGCGGACCGGTGGCGCACCGGGCCACCCTGCAGGTCAGCCGCTATCGCGACGAACTGGGGCGCGGCATCAACTCCGCCGCGGCGCTGCAGTCGAACCTCTACCACCCGGTGGATCGTCCCGAGCCCGCCATCGACCGGCCGTCCACGCCCAAGGTGTCGGCCAGCGAAGTGTCCGGCATCGCCCTCGCCGATACCCTGTCGCTGTTCGAAGAACGCCTGCAGCTCACCCTCGGGCTGCGCCAGCAACGCATCGATTCCAGCAACTACAACACCCGCGGCGACAGCCACTACGACGCCAGCCGCACCACGCCGCTACTGGGCCTGGTGCTCAAGCCGCTGGACAACCTGGCGCTGTACTACAACTACGTCGAAGGCCTGAGCAAGGGCGACGTCGCCCCGTCCAGCGCGAGCAATGCCGGGGAGATCTTCGCGCCGTACATCTCCCGCCAGCATGAAGTCGGCATGAAGCTGGATTTCGGCAGTTTCATGTCGTCCATCGCCCTGTTCCAGATCACCAAGCCCAGCGGCGAGCTGGTGTCCGGCACCTTCTCGATGCAAGGCGAGCAACGCAACCGTGGCCTGGAACTGAACCTGCTCGGCGAGATCGCCCCCGGCACCCGCCTGCTCGGCGGCGTGACCCTGCTCGACGCCCGCCTCAGCCGCACCCGCGTGGCCGCCAACCGAGGCAACAAGGCGGTGGGCGCGGCGGATGTCCAGGCCAACCTCTGGGCCGAATGGGACGCGCCCTGGGTCGAGGGGCTGACACTGACCGGCGGCGTCATCCATACCGGCGGGCAATACGTCGACCAGGCCAACACGCAGAAACTCGATGCCTGGACCCGCTTCGACGCCGGCGCACGCTACAGCACCCGTATCGCCGGCCACCCCACCACTTTCCGCGCCACCGTGCAGAACCTGTTCGATACCGCCTACTGGTCGGGTGTTGCCTCCTACGGGGCGTTTTCCCAAGGGGCGCCACGCACCCTGCTGCTGTCCGCCAGCGTCGATTTCTGAAACGTCCCGGCCGCGGCGCTGCCCGGCCCTTGCAGAGGCTTGCTCCATGTTCGGATCCCTGTGTCGCCGCCACACCCTCGCCGCCTTGCTGTTCACCGCCGTGGCAGGCCTGTCCACGCTGCTGCCCGACGTTGCCGAGGCGGCCGAAGCGCCTGGCCTGACCACGGTTACCGACCTGCTCGGCCGCGAGGTCAAGGTGCGGGTACCGGTGCGCCGGGTCATCCTGGGCGAAGGCCGCCAGCTGTACCTGGTCGCTGCCCTCGACCGGGAAAACCCGCTGCAGCGCATCGTCGGCTGGCGCAAGGACCTGATCCAGGCCGACCCGGACACCTACAATGCCTACCGCCAGCAGTTTCCCGCGATCGCCGCGATTCCCACCTTCGGCGGCTTCGAGGACGGCACCTTCGACATCGAGCAGGCCATCTCCCAGCGCCCGGACGTGATCTTCCTCAATATCGAGGCGCAGCACGCCACGGAGGACGCAAAGTACATCGAGAAGCTGGATGCACTGGGCATTCCCGTGGTGTACGTGGACTTTCGCAACAACCCCATGCGCAACACCGAACCGACCATGCGCCTGTTCGGTCGCCTGTTCGGCCAGGAGCAACGGGCCGAGGCCTTCATCGCCTTTCGCGAGCAGCAGATCCGCCGCGTCACCGATGTCATCGAAGCCCACCACCCGACCCGCCCGCGTGTGTTCATCGAGCGAATCGGCGGCTATACCGAGGACTGCTGCCTGAGCTACGGCAACGAGAACTTCGGCCTGTTCGTCGACCTGGCCGGCGGCAACAACATTGCCCGCGACATCATCCCGCAGACCTTCGGCCAGCTGAACCCGGAGCAGGTGCTGGTGGCCAACCCCGAGCAGGTGGTGATCACCACTGCCAACTGGGAGGCCTTCGCTCCGGGCGGCCATTGGGTCGGGGTCGGGCCCGGCGCGGACCTGGCGGAGGCCCGGCGCAAGCTTGCCTGGTACACCGGGCGGCCGGCCTATGCAGGTATCGCGGCGCAGCAGACCCGCGCCTTCCACGCCGTGTGGCACCAGTTCTACAACAGTCCCTACCAGTTCCTGGCCATCCAGCAACTGGCGAAATGGTTCCATCCCGAGCTGTTCGCCGACCTCGACCCGGACGTCGCCTTGCGTGAACTGCACGCGCGCTTCCTGCCGGTACCTTACGCCCCGGGCTACTTCGCCAGCCTGGCCGATGCCGAGGGCCGGCCATGAACGCGCTGGAAGAAAGCCCCGTGCTGCAGCGCGACGGCTACCGCCGCCTGGTGCTGCGCAAACGCCTGGTGCTGGGCGCGCTCGCCGCCTTGCTGATGTTCAGCGTGCTGCTCGACCTGGCCTTGGGCCCGGCCCGCTACAGCCTGGGCCAGGTGCTCGGCGCCCTGTTCGCTCCGGACAGCGCTGCCGACCAGGTCCGCGTGGTGATGTGGCAGATCCGCCTGCCGGTGGCGCTGATGGCAGTCGCCGTGGGGGCCGCGCTGTCCCTGGCCGGGGCGCAGATGCAGACCATCCTCAACAACCCGCTGGCCAGCCCCTTCACCCTTGGCATCTCCGCCGCCGCCAGCTTCGGCGCGGCCCTTGGCCTGGCCTTCGGCGTTGCCGTGTTTCCGCTGGCGGCGCAGTTCATGGTGCCGCTCAATGCCTTCCTCATGGCCATGTTGTGCACCCTGCTCATTCATTTCATGAGCCTGCGTCGCGGGGTCAGCGCCGAGACCATCGTGCTGCTGGGCATCGCCCTGGTATTCACCTTCAATGCCCTGCTGGCCCTGGTGCAATTCTTCGCCACCGAACAGGCGGTGGCCGCGGTGGTGTTCTGGACCATGGGCAGCCTGACCAAGGCCACCTGGCCGAAGCTGGGGATCATCGTCCTGGTGATTCTTGTCACCCTGCCGCTGTTCATCCAGCGCGCCTGGGCCCTGACCGCCCTGCGCCTGGGTGACGACAAGGCCGCCAGCTTCGGCATCGACGTACGCCGGCTGCGTCTGCAGACCCTGGTGCTGGTCAGCCTGCTGGCCGCCTTTCCCGTGGCCTTCGTCGGCACCATCGGCTTTATCGGCCTGGTGGGCCCGCATATCGCGCGGATGCTGATCGGCGAGGACCAGCGCTTCTTCCTGCCGGCCTCGCTGCTCACCGGGGCGCTGATCCTGTCGGCCAGCTCGGTGGTCAGCAAGACCCTGATTCCCGGGGCCATCTTTCCCATCGGCGTGGTCACTTCGCTGATCGGCGTGCCCTTCTTCATTTCCCTGATCCTTGGCAGGAAAAAGCACACATGGTGACCCTTCGCCTGGAAAACCTCGGCGCCCGCTATGGACGCCATACGGTCATCAGTGCCGTGACCACGGCTACCTTCCACGGTGGCCAGGTGGTCGCGGTGATCGGCCCCAACGCCGCGGGCAAGTCCACCCTGTTCAAGCGCATGGCCGGACTGATCGACGGGCCCGGCGAGGTGCATATGGACGGTGCGAAGCAGGGTCTGCAGGGCATCAGCTACATGCCCCAGGGGTTGAATGCCAGTGCCCGGCTGACCGTCTATGAATCGGTGCTGCTGGCGCGCAAGCAACTGAGTCCGGACTGGGTGGTCAGCGACGACGAGTTGCTGCGGGTGGATGCCATGCTGGAGGCCCTCGGGATTACCGGCCTGGCGTTTCGCAACCTCGGTGAGCTCAGTGGCGGCCAGCAACAGCTGGTGTCCATTGCCCAGACCCTGGTGCGCGAGCCGGAGGTCCTGCTGATGGATGAACCCACCAGCGCCCTCGACATGCACCGCCAGGTGCAGGTGCTCGACTTCATGGGCAAGCTGGCCCGGCAGCGGCAGGTCATCGTGTTCATTGCCCTGCATGACCTCAACCAGGCCCTGCGCTTCGCCGATCAGGTGCTGGTGATCGCCGACGGCACGGCCCGGGCCAGCGGTCCTTGCCAGGAGGTGATCGATGCCGGGTTGCTGCGCTCGGTGTACAAGGTCGATGGCCGGATCGAGACCTGTAGCCGGGGGTTGCGACATGTGTTGGTGGATGGGGTGGTGTAAGGCCGATTGCTCCCGACCCGCCTGACACGGCAGGATATGGCGTCCGGCCAGCACTCCCGGACGCACATCCACCAAGGAGCAGCACACCATGGATGCCAGACTGGATCCCGGCGACGCCGGCCTGACCGTCACCCTCGGCCCGGCCGAAAGCCTGGACAGCGTCGCCTACGCCTATGGCCATGCGTACACCACCCTCTGGGACCACCCCGACAACAGCGCACTGCGTGAGTCGCGGCCGGACCCGAAGGTGCTCGCGGCCCAGGACCAGGTGTTCGTGCCGCCTCGCGACAAAGCCACCTTCAGCGGCAATGCCACAGGCCAGCGCCATCGTTTCCAGGTGCTCAACACCCCGGCGCTGCTCAGGTTCCGTCCCTATGCACTGGCCGGCAAAGGCCTGGCGCAGCGCTTCGAGATCCGCCGCGGCGATACCCTGCTCGGCCAAGACACGGCGCAAGCCAACGGCGATATCGTCTGGCCGCTGCCGCCCACGGCCGAAGACATCAGCGTGCGGGTGTTCTTCGAGCATTTTTCCCGGGACTACCAGTTGAGCCTGCGCGCCCTCGACCCCGTGGAATCCGTGATCGGCGTGCAGCAACGCCTGCGCGCTCTGGGTTACCTCGGCGGTGAGTGCAGTGGCACGCTGGACGACGCTACCCGCGCTGCCATTGGTGCCTTTCGCATGCGTGCGGGACTTGTCGAGGAAGACGAAGTGCTCAGCCAGACGCTGCGCGACACCCTGCGCCAATACCATGGGGAGGCCCCGCTGTGATCAAGGTCACCAAGACCCAGGATGTACCGCCCGCCCTGGCCGCATCGCAGAAAGCGATGGATGCGCAACTGGTGGTCGCACGGAACAAGAACCTCGATGTGGTGCTTTGCACCAAGGGCACCGCAGCCGCCAAAGCGACCACGACGACAAGCGGCGTAGTCAAGATCATCATCGACGACGAACAGTACAAGCCACCTCATGCCAAGGCCCTGCTCAAGGTCGACCAGCACGGCAAATGCGCCTTTTGCGAGGCGCGCTTCATGGATACCGCTGGTGGGGATGTCGAGCACTTTCGCCCGAAGAAGCGTTACGACGGCTTCCAGACGGTGGACAACGTCGGCTACTTCCAATACGTCTACGACTGGACCAACCACTTGTGGTCGTGCAAGGAATGCAACGAAACCTACAAGAAAAACTATTTCGATGTCATGCCGGACAACTTCGATGCACCACCGCCGGACAGTGATGACTTCGATGACGAAGACGAGTTCTGGGCGGCCATCAAAGAGTGGGGACGCCACATCAACGGCCAGAGGGATAACTGGAACACACCGAACAACAATGAAAGGCCGGTGCTGATCGACCCCATCAATGAAGATCCCCGCGAGTTCATCAGCTTCGACACACGTACGGGCGTGGCCATGGCGGGTCAGCTCGGCGACCGCAATCAGTCGCTGCCAGGCGATACATTCAAGATCGGGCGCGGCGGCAAGACCATTCTCACTCTTGGCCTGAATCGCAAGGAGCTGGTGTTTACCCGCATGCGTCACCTGTCGATGTTGCGCGGCGTGTTCCTGGAAATGAGCCAGAGCTTCGATCAGGTCAACGAGTTTATGAATTGGCAGCGCAAGGTGCCCTGGGTGGACTCGGTGACGAAGCCGACCATGCGGTACGAGATTACCTATCCCGACGAATGCATCGTGGAAGATGACGCTTCGAAGTCAGCCCTGCAATTCCTGGCCTACTCGACGACATCCCAGGCTCCCTTTGCAGCATTGGCCAGGGACGCGCTGGCCTGCTGGAGCGGGGAATTGCTCAACCACCTGCTGGCGGCTCAACAGCAGGCCACCCAGTTGCAGACACCGGACAGCGACCAGGCGCTGTCCACCCGCAGCGTGCATGAACTGTCACGCCTTGGCCTGCATCCGGTCATCTTCGCCACCTACCAGGCGGACATGAACGTGCTGGCCGATCTGCGCAAGAACCTGGCCGATTACAAGGTGCTTTGGGAGAACGGTTACGAACAGAGCGAAGTGGATTACGTCTGCCGGCGACGGCTGCTCAAGGTGATGGAGGAGCACATGGCGCTAGAGAACCCGTTCAGAAATGCCGAGCGTCATGACCCTGACTTCTACACTGCGTATCTCAAGCACGAGCGCGACATCATCGATGTGCACAATGCCCTCGAATACTACAAGTGCGACCGCAAGAACTGGGAGTCTGCGGTGGAAACCATGACGGACAACCTGGGTGAGTACGGACCGGAACTGGAGGACGACCTGGTCCCCAGGCAAAACACCCTCGTCGAAAACCTGGAATACCTCAAGCAAAACTGCCCACCTGGGCCGTACGATCAAGGCACGGAGCCTGCTCTGATCGGACAGTTCGAACTGCAGATCAACTCGCTGCGGGAGCTACTCAAGCAACGCAGCGATGCCTTCGCCGAAATCGATCAGCAGAACGGCGTCACCAGCGTCGGCAAGGTGGTCGATCCTGACGACGATAATGCGATGGTCTGGGAAAGCCAGGCTTACATCGGCTCCATGGAACATTCGCTGAACGAGATCGTCGGCGCACTCACGGCATTCAAGGAGGGGCTAACCCCCGAGACCGTTGCCAAGATGCAACAGGACGGCCCCTTGGCGGACTGGCAAACCCCAACCGCGACGGGCGTGCGCAACCGCTCCAACCCGCCCGCCAATATGGACGCGGCCTGGAACCATATCCGTGATGTGGCCAATCAGGTGCCGGAGTACAAGGCCACCGCGCGCTGGTCCAAATAGGGAAACACCACCTGGCAATCACCAGGGTCGAGCCCCTCGACCCTGGCCAGTCCCTGGTCGTCCAGCGTGCCGCGGTATTCGCTGCCGTCGGCCAGGGTGATGACCCAGGCCTCGCCGGGCACCGGTTGCCCCTGCATGTCCAGCAGCTCGATCTCGATGAAGGTCTTCGCCACTGCCGCGACAGGCGCCGGCTCCGCGACCTCCACCGGGTCCGGTTCCGGCGCGGGGCTGGCCGGCGTGACCGGCGCAACCACCGTGGCCGGTTGCTCGGCCGCGGGATTTCGGGTGACCCGCCATGGCCGTGCCGGCAATCTGGAAACCACCAGGCTGCCATTGACCAGCAGGTGCGCCATCAGGCGCAGCACCTCGTGGTCATCCAGGTGGAACACCAGCGGCTGCTGGCTGCCCAGCAACCCGCGCAAGCGCTGCAAGCCTTCCCCGGGCGGGAAGTGCCGGTGCAGGAAAGCATCGGCGCTCCAAGTGTCGGCGAACGCCAGGCGGGTGAGGTCATCGTCAACCTGGGCGCCGCCTTCGTAGCCTGGCGCTGCGAGTTCGAACTGTTCGGTCCCGTCGAAAAAACGCATGGTCATGGGTCGTGACGATCTGCGAGGAAAAGGAGCCGGCAGTGTAAAGCATTGGCGTGGGGGCTGGCGGGGATGCGTGTCGGGGCGGATCTTGTAGGAAGCCTTTTTATAGAAAGCCTTTTTAAAGAAAGCCCTTTTATAAAAGCCCTTTTATAAAAAGCCTGTGAGGGTGTTGCATATGGCTACGAAATTCCCTCTATTTCCGACTTTCTTGTAGGCAATTTCCCAATCATACTTCTGCGCCTTCCAAAGCGTTGCGCTCGTGAACATCGCGTCCTAGGCTTCGCCGGTCGCTGCAAATTCAGCGATCAGGCTTGGTCCCCTGCCTACTCGAGACGCATGAACGCTCTTCGTTTCAAGCGACGCCGATGGTGTCGCTTGCTTCGAGTCATGGCGGCTGTGCGCGGGGCGCCTTCGTGCGCGCCGGGTTTCTCGAGTCCCGGTTGGACCAGCCTGCGTACAGTCGCCACCCTTCGTCTGGCCACGAAGATGGCGTGTTGAAAACTCGAGGAAATCAACAATGAAGAAGATCGTACTCGACCCGCCTCACCTCTTGCCCAAGACCGCCCACACAGATTTCGCCACCTGTCGCGGCATGCACGGGCCCCTCCTCAGGATCAATCCGGATATCACCCTTGAGCATATGCTGGTGCACCTGGCCACGTCGTTGGCCTCTGCCATGGAGACCAACCTGCAAGTCTGCGAAATGGCCCGCAAGCCGCTGCAACGTCTGACCTGGGCGACCCAGCACAACCTCGATATCTGCGAGGCGATGCTGGAGACGCTGATGAAGCGGGGTGAGGGTTCCAAAGCCGTCGGCTAGGTGGAGGCTGATGGCCTTGTCGCCGGCAGCGCCAGCCCCACAAAATCAGCAGCGCACCCGAACCCTGTGAGAGCTTGCGTTGCCAGCGATGAGCATGGATATCTACCTACAACAGTGTCTTTTGTATGATGCAGGTTTGAGTCTTGTCAGAAATTATGCTGAAAGACTTGGCGATATGCCCATTCACCGAATAAACGGTCGGATGACCATAACCTTGGTGCGTTCCAGCGGAGAAAAAAGCCGGAGAATCGGCAACGCAATCCACGACATTCAGTGAACTTGCATAATCTCCGTGATGGGGAACGATCACGGCGCTGTAAACGTGGTTCAGCAAAGCTGTAATTCCGGGGTTTCCGTCGCTTGCGAAACGATGGTAAGCATAATCACCTGGGATCAATGCAGTACTGCCTTTCTTGTGAAACGTCGTCACCAGGCATTGACCATTACTGTCAGGAGAAGATGGAACACTTCGATAAACAGACAGCAAAGTATGCCTACCCAGTGCGACCGTCGTGTCTCCCATCACAACAACCTTATCCTTTATCTCTTTATCATAGAACGCGGCCGAGCGTTTCCCCGAAGGAACGTAGATATGTTTTATATTCTTCCGTAACTCAAAATCCCAGGCAAGAATACGCCAGTGATCAGAGTCGAAGTGAGAAACCAGCAGGCTCAACGATTTCAAGGAGGATGCAATACGTCTAAGGTCATTGATCGGTGTTGGGTAATCAGGTCTGAGAACAGGTTTTCCCGCTCCCATATCAAAGATCATTCCCCAATGATCATCATGGATGATCGCGCACATGCCTTGACCCACATGAAACGACCGCAGTGTAAAGTCCCCATCAAAGTAAGCAGGCTCAAGTTGCAACCTGATTACATAAGCGTCCCTGCTCAGCTCGGTCCAATCTCCGGAGCTCGCCAGATCATCGTTGAGCTGCAATTGGCTTGGCGATGAGTTCTGCATGCTCAACTCCAGCTTTGGTGAAACCACAGATTTCAAGGTTTTTATGTTGAAGAAATTTGGAGCCTCTTCAGAGAACGTGGAGTAAAAATAATTGAGGCCAGCAGGATTTTTATCGATATGCAGTTCGTACCATTGCTCGGCATGCTCAGCATTCTCTTCAAAACTGTAAATGAAGTCACGAGTTGCGCGGGTGAGAGGAAGCCCATGGCGCAGCCCTGCAAATAGCCAAAGATCGATATCGATGATGAACGTTTCAATATCATCGTCAATCGTCTTGTTCTTGTCTTGACTCTTTATACCGATGAAACGGATGCAGAGACCACCTTGGAGATAGTCTTTGCTAGCGCGAAAGGTATCGGGCTTGCAGAGAAAAACTTGGTCCGATACGTTTCTGCTCTGGATTCGGGTGTTGTTCATAGCTCTTCCTTGAGTCCTGTTGACGAGATTCCCAGGCGGGTCATCAGGATACATCCCGTGCTCGACGGTACAACTATGACATCAAGCGGATAAAAACGCCTTTCGCGAGCAGCAGATCCACCCGGTCGGTGAATCCGCTCCCACGCCGTACGTGGTGAACCAGAGATCAACGGGTCTTCTGCCTATGCCGCTCCTTCATTTCCTGCCGCTCCTTGGCCTCCACCGACAGCGATGCCGTCGGCCGCAGCAACAGGCGCTTGAGGCCGATCGCCTCGCCGGTCTCGGCGCACCAGCCATATTCACCGCGGGCCAGGCGCTCCAGTGCCTCGTCGATCTTGTCCAGCAGCTTCTTCTCCCGCTCCAGCACCCGCAGTTGCCACTGCCGCGCTTCCTCGGTACTGCCGATATCCGCCGGGTCGGAATTGACCTCATGGCTCTTCAGCGATTCGAACTCATCGGAAATCCGCGCCTGCAGCTCTTGCCGCTGTTGCAGCAGCAGGGCCTGGAAATACGCCAGTTGCCCAGCATTCATGTAGGCCTCGTCAGGCTGACCCAGCAGTTCTTCTTCAGTCATGTTCATCTCCGGAAACTCAGTGGCAATCCCTGGCAACCCGCTACCAGCCGTCCCTCGTGCCAGGCCAGTTGTCCGGACACCAGGGTGGCGACGATGCGATGACGGAAGGCGTGGTGCTGGAACGGCGTCCACTGGCAATGCGAAAGCAGCGGGTCCTGCCAGACCGGGCGCGGCTCGGACAGCCGCTCCACCAGCACCAGGTCAGCCCAATAGCCCTCGCGGATATAGCCGCGCGCATGGATACCGAACAGGTCGGCCACCGCATGACTGGTCTTGCGTACCAAGCGGGCCAGCGGCAGCACGCCGTCGGCCACCAGCTCCAGCAAGGCCGGCAAGGCATGCTGCACCAGTGGCAAGCCCGAAGGCGCCTGAGCGTAGGGCCGGGATTTCTCTTCCAGGGTATGGGGCGCATGATCGGTGCCGATCACATCGAGACGGTCGCACAGCAGCGCCTGGCGCAGGGCGTCGCGGTCGGCGCGGGTCTTGATCGCGGGATTGCATTTGATCAGGTTGCCCAGCGCCCCATAGTCACTGTCATCGAACAGCAGGTGATGGGCACAGACCTCCGCCGTGATGCGCTTGCCCGACAGCGGACCGGGCTCGAACAACGCCAGTTCACGAGCCGTGGTCAGGTGCAGGACATGCAGGCGGGTGTCGAAGCGCCTGGCCAGTTCCACCGCCAGGGACGACGAGCGATAGCAAGCCTCGGCGTCGCGAATGACCGGGTGCAGCTCCGGGCCGATGGCATCGCCATGCAACTCCCGCAACCGGGCTTCGTTGCCGAGGATCGATGGCGTGTGCTCGCAATGGGCCAGGAGGATGGTGGGCACGCTGGCGAACAGGCGTTCCAGCACCCGCGGGTCGTCCACCAGCATGTCGCCGGTGGAGGCGCCCATGAACACCTTGACCCCGGCCACCAGCCGCGGATCGAGGGCGGCGACCACATCCAGATTGTCCTTGCTGACCCCGAAGTGAAAGGCGAAGTTGGCCACCGAGCGCCGCGCCGCGCGCTGTTTCTTGTCCTCCAGTGCCTCCAGGGACAGGGTCGCCGGGTTGGTGTTGGGCATGTCCATGAAGCTGGTGATCCCCCCAGCCACCGCCGCCCGCGACTCGGACGCGATGCTCGCCTTGTGCGGCGCGCCGGGTTCACGGAAGTGCACCTGGTCGTCGATCATGCCGGGCAGCAGCCACCGCCCCGCCGCGTCGATTTCCAGGTCGGCGTTGTGTCCGGTAATGCTGTTGGCGATCTTTTCGATGCGGCCGCGGGCCACCAGCACGTCGGCGGCGAAGCCGACGTCTTCGTTCACCACGTGGGCGTTTCTGATGAGGATTCGGGTCATGACGAGGAGCGGGTCTCGGAGGTTAATTGTTACGTTATAACACTCAACCCGGAAAACCGTCGAGGCCAGCACAGAACCTCGCCACCCAGCCATTAAAGATTCCTTCACCCAACCCCCGGCGTTCCTCATCTACGCTCAGCACAAACCCCGCCTGGAACCCCCGCCCATGGAAATGGACTGGCATCAAGCCCTGCAGGAGAGCCTGGTCTGGCTCGCTGCTGCCTGCGTCATTACCTTCGTCACCCTGGCCATCTGCGCCAGGCTGGCAATCCGCTTCACCCGTTGGGGCCAGCAGTTCTGGCAGATCGCCGGCCCCTACCTGAGTCCCCGGCACAGCTGGCGGCCGCTGCTGGCCTATGCCCTGCTGGTCGTCCTGGCGCTGTTCGCCGTGCGCCTGAACGTGCTGTTTTCCTTCTGGTACAACGGTTTCTACAGTGCCTTGCAGGGCCTGGACCAGAGGGCGTTCTGGTACCTGCTGGGGGTGTTCGCGGTGCTGGCGACCATCCATGTGCTGCGTGTGCTGTTCACCTACTACGTGACCCAGGCCTTCAACATCCGCTGGCGCACCTGGCTCACCGAGCGCCTGACCCGCGACTGGGTGGACGGCGACGCCTACTACCGCGGCCAGTTCCTGGAAACCCCGGTGGACAACCCGGACCAGCGCATCGAGCTGGACGTGACCACCTTCGTCAGCGGCTCGGTAAGCCTGTCGCTGGGAGCGATCAGTGCGCTGGTGTCACTGGTGGCTTTCACCGGGATCCTCTGGGGCCTGTCGGCACCGTTGACGGTGGCCGGCGTGGAGGTGCCGCGGGCCATGGTCTTCGCCGTTTACGTCTACGTGCTGATCGCCACCTGGATCGCCTTCCGCCTCGGCAAGCCGCTGATCCGCCTGAACTTCCTCAACGAGAAACTGACGGCGAACTTCCGATATGCGTTGATGCGCCTGCGTGAATACGCGGAAAACGTGGCCTTCTACCAGGGCTCGGCCATCGAACGCGACACCCTGCTGGGCCGCTTCTCGGCCTTGATCATGAACGTCTGGGCCCTGGTGTTCCGAAGCCTGAAATTCGACGGCTTCAACCTTGCGGTCAGCCAGGTGGCGGTGGTGTTCCCCTTCATTCTCCAGGCGCCGCGCTTCTTCAGCGGGGCGATCAAGCTGGGTGACGTGATGCAGACCTCGCAGGCCTTCGGCCAGGTGCAGGACTCGCTGTCGTTCTTCCGTGAGTCCTACGACACCTTCGCCCAGTACCGCGCCACCCTCGACCGTCTCACCGGCTTCCTCGACGCCAACCGCCAGGCCCGCGCCCTGCCCCACGTGCAGCGGGTCAACCAGGCCGACGTCCTGGATATCCGCGGGATGCAGGTGATGCGCCCGGACGGGCATGCGCTGCTGAGCGACTTCGACCTGAGCCTGAAGCCGGGGGATTCGCTGCTGATCAAGGGGCCTTCGGGCTGTGGCAAGACCACGCTGCTGCGTGCGGTGGCCGGACTATGGCCCTATGCCGAGGGCGAGGTGCGTTGCCCCGGCGGTACCGAAGCGTTGTTCCTCTCCCAGCGGCCATACCTGCCCTTGGGCATGTTGCGCACCGCGGTGGCCTATCCGGCGATCGGCCTGCCGGACGACGACGAGCGACTGGGCCAGGCCCTGCGCGAGGTCAATCTCGGGCATCTGGTGGACAAGCTGGAAGACAGCAACGACTGGGCGCGGATTCTCTCCGTCGGAGAACAGCAGCGCCTGGCCTTCGCCCGGGTGCTGTTCAACCGGCCGCGTATCGTGTTCCTCGACGAGTCCACCTCGGCCATGGACGAGGGGCTGGAGCATGCACTGTACGGGCTGCTGCGCGAGCGCATGAAGGACAGCATGCTGGTCAGCGTCGGCCATCGGGCGACGTTGGCCGGGTTCCATAGTCATCATCTGGAACTGGATGGCCAGGGCGGTTGGAAGGTCGCCTGAGTCAGCCCGCCGCAGCACCCATCAGAACAGCAGGGTCCTGGTGTCGCACGCTTCACAATTGCGTGCGCGGCTGAAAAGCTGGTTGCCCGTCAGGGCCTTGCCGTGCTGCGGACAGAACACCGCCTTGCACTTGGGACAGCGGTGCCATTGGGAAAAGTACGACGGATTGTCATGCGTGCGTCGCTGCCGACAGGAATAACAGGCATGCGTATCCGTTGCCTGGATATTGTCCATAAGCTTCAATCCGTGGTGATGCTCCAGGAGTTCGACCCTGCACACCGAGTCTTCCAGCGACCCGGAGTACAAGGCAAAGCCGGGGTTCTTGACCGCATAGGACATGTTCATCTGCATCACATCGAGCTGGTGAGTGCGAGGCAGGTCGACCTTTTTCGTGTTCAGGATGTCCTGGTAAAACTTCTTCTCCACGTTCCACTTTTTATCCTGGATCGCTTCGCCGTAGACGACGACACGGTCGAGGTCGGAGGTGATATGGGTGTGACGCAGCTCTTCGAACTGGTCGATGTCGCCATGATCGGAGGAAGGCTTGGCGCCGGTCTTTTCCAGGAGCAAGGCCACGAACACCCGTTTGCCGCTGGTCACGATGTTCACCGAGATGCCGTAATGCACGGGAAAGTACCGGCTCCAGCCGAGCCAGTCGCCACTCGAAGGGCCCAGGGCGTAATTGGGACCATAGCGCTTTTCATACGGATGATTGTGATAGGTACCGATGAACCCGAGCTGGCCGCTGCTGTCCGGCAGTTTCAGATCCAGTGCATCGAACTTGCCGGTGACGGTCGGCGTGTCAAGCGCCAGCTGACCAAGAATGCTGTTCCACGACAGGCAGTTGCCCATCTCCAGCACCGCCGTTTCCGACTCGGTCTTGGTCGTCTTGATCGCTTCGTGAAGATATCCAGGAAGGGTCAGGTATGCGGGCACGAGCTTTTTCGACTCTTTCAGCTCAAGCTCAACGAACTTGTTGATATCCATTGGCACATCCTTGTAAAGGCCCGGACAGGGAGGGAGCTTCATCGCAGCAGGAGGATGCTAGCACGTTGCCTTTATCAGGCCTGGAAGAAAACGCCATTGCGCAAAGTAACCCGTCGCTGCGGCTACGACCGCCCGCTCCGCCATCAACTCCAAACCGACCCACGGAGCCAGCGTGAACTCACGCTTTACCCTCCACCACGTCGTAATGCACGGACAACTGCCCCTTCTTCTCCTTGGTCTTCAGGATCCGCACGCCCGCTATCACACCGGTCGACACCACATGAGTGCCCCCGCAACCCTGCATGGGCAGCGAGCCGAAACCGACCGTCCGCATTCCTTGTTCATCCCGCAGGTGTCGTGGCTCATCGGCGACAATCAACTGGTTCACCGCCTGTTCCAGCGCCCCACCGGTGATGTCCTGCGCCTGCGGCTGCCAATCGAAGACCACGCGGCACTCACCGGGCCAGTGATGCCCCTTGACCGCCCGCCATCCTGCCCGTTCACCGACGCAGGCAATCAGGTGCCCGGCCGAGTGCAACCGGGCATGCAGCAGCCGGGCCTCGGCGGCTACCTCTATCGTGACCGGTCCTGGCGGGATCGCCTGGGCCACGGTATGCAGCACCTCGCTTTCCGTCTGCCCGACCGCCTCGACCGCGACGCCGCCGATAAATCCCTGGTCGGCAAGCTGTCCGCCCCCTTGCGGGTGAAACAGGGTTTCGGCCAGGACTACCTGGTATCGACCATCCTCCAGGGGCCGGCAATCGACGACCCGGGTTTCCAGGGTCAGTTCGTCGGAGAAGAAATAAGCACGCTGCGTCATCTACAAGATCCTCAACCAGCAGGAAGATGCCCTGCCACGACCGCAAGCGTAAGGAGGCGAACAGGTGCCAGGCTTGTAAAAAATTGAGCGGGCTCAGTAGCCGGAAGGCGCGACGCCGAAGGCCTGCTTGAAAGCGCGGTTGAAATGGCTCTGGTCGTAGAAGCCGACCTCCTGGGCCACCCGGGCCAGGTCCCAGCGCCTCTGGCCCAGCAAGACGCAGGCGTGCTCCAGACGCAGGCGCACCAGCCAGGCATGGGGCGTCATGCCGATGGTCTGCTTGAACAGCTTGAGGAACTGGAAGCGCTCAAGGCCACACAGCGCCGCCAGGTCGGACAGGCTGATCTTTTCCGCCAGGTGGCTCATGCAGTAGTCCTTGACCCACTGCCATTGCACCGGCGACAGCGTGCCCTTGACGAACTGCGGCTTGATCATCCGCGCCTGGGCGAACAGCCGGCCCAGCAGCACCAGCCACTGCGTCTCGGCGAACAGCGGATCGCTGTGCCCTTCGCCGAGGGCCTGGTGCAGCCCGATCAGTTGCCTGGCCAGCCGCTCGTCCTGCAGGACCGCTCCACCCAGCAGGGCGAAGTCGTTGCGCCCGGTGATTTCCTCGGTGACCTCGCCCAGCAGGCCGGCGGGTACGCGGAAGGTCTTCAGCGTGTAGGAGTCGGCATCGGCCAGGATGCCGTCATGCATCTCGCACGGCGGCATCAACTGGATGCTGCCCGGCGCCAGCAGCACCGACTCGCCATGCAGCACCTGTCGCTGCACGCCCTCGGAGATCAGGCCCACATGGTAGTCAAGGTGGTAATGGCGGTCGAAACGGAAACTGGAAAACCGGCCCTCGCTCAGTACCAGGCCGGGAAATGCCTGGTTGCGCCGGTATTCCACGCGATCTGCCATAGGGACCTCGGACATCAGGGGGGCGACACTATACCGGGTCTGCCGGTTTCCAGCCTGTCTGGCGCAGCGCCGCCAGCAAGCGCTCGCCCTCAAGTGCCGGCACCGGGACACCGTCCGCCGTGTGCATGTCGACGCCGGCCAGCAAGGCATTGACGATCGCTTCTTCCACCGCCTCCGCCGCCGCACTGAACAACGGGCTGATATGGTCGTTGTTGACCATCGCCACGCCCTGGGAGAACGCCACGCCCTTGCGGCCGTAGCCGGCTGGCGGCAGTTGCTGGTCCGCAGTGGAGAACGCCAGGAACAGATCGCCGCTGGAGTCCTCGGTGCCGCCGCCGGTGCGGGCGATGCCGATGGACGCGCGCTGCGCCAGGCGCTGGCACTGGTGCGGCAGCAAGGGGGCGTCCGTGGCGATCACCACCACGATCGAGCCCATGCCCGGTTCGCCACGTTTGGCGAACGGCGACGGCAGGTCGCCCAGCACCCGTCCGACCGGATAACCATCCACCCGCAGCTCGCGGCGTTGCCCATGGTTGGCCTGCAACAGCGCACCCACGGTCCAGCCACCCTGCTCCGCCGACAGCTTGCGCGACGCGGTGCCGATGCCGCCCTTGAACTCGTGGCAGATCATCCCGGTGCCGCCGCCGACGGCGCCCTCACCCACGGGCCCGGATCTGGCATCCGCCAGCGCCGCACGGACATGCTCGGGGCGCACATGCTGGCCCCAGATGTCGTTGAGCACGCCGTCATAGGTTTCCATCACCACCGGCATGCACCAGTAGGTGGACGGATCGGCCAGGGAATCGCGCTCGGCAGCGATCAGGGCATCGCGTACCGTGCCGACGCTGTGGGTGTTGGTGAAGGCGATGGGCGTGGTCAGCAGGCCTGCTTCGCGAATCCATTCCAGGCCGGTGGCGTCGCCATTGCCGTTGAGGACATGGACGCCGGCGAAGCTGGGTTGCAGGCGCGCTTCGCCTGGGCGGGGCTGGATCACGGTGACGCCGGTGCGGACCGTCTGGCCCTCGATCAGGGTGCAGTGACCGACGCGAACGCCGGGGACGTCGGTGATGGCGTTGAGTTCGCCGGGGGTGCCGAGGCCGGTGGTGATGCCGAGTTGACGGGCGCGCATGGGAGCTCCTTTCAGGGAACAACACATCACTCATTGGATGGGCGCGGACCTGTGGGAGCGGGTCCGCGCAAGGCCCCCTACCCTATGCCCCTGCCTACCCCTGCCGCAACCACTCAGTCGATCACGACATGGGGCAGGAAGCGGCTGGTGTCCTTGGTGATCAGGCTGTCGTCCTCGCGGATGCCGATCCCCGAGGCCACGTCGCCGATCACCCATGAGCCGACCAGGGTGTAGCTGTCGCCGAAACGCGGCAGCGGCACGAACTCCTGGAGGATGTACGGCGCATCGGTGTAGGGCCCGTCCTCGGCGAGGAACTGGCCTTCCGGAGTGCGCAACTCGATATTCGCGCCCTCGCGGGAGAAGTACGGCTTGCGCACCCAGCCTGCCGGTACCGGACGTTGCGGCTCGCGGTCGACGAAGGTCGGCAGCAGGTTCGGATGCCCTTCGTTGAACTCCCAGAGCAAGGCGAGGATGCCCTTGTTGCTGACGATGGACTTCCACGCCGGCTCCACGAACTGGGTGTCGCAACCCGGCACCGCCTGGCCGAACGGCTCGTGGAAGATGTGTTCCCAGGCGTGCAGCTTGAACAGGCGCTGGATCCACTGGCCGTCCAGGTCGACGAACTGCCCGTCGCGCAGGCCGATATCCTCGATATCGATATGTCGCGCGTCGATCCCGGTGTGGGCCGCCATGCGCCGCAGGAAATCCGTGGTGCCACGGTCTTCCCGGGAGCCGGACATGGCCGAGAAGTGGAACGGTGCGTCGTTGGGAAAGGCGCCGAACGCCTGGACCAGGTCTTCGGCGATGGTATTGAACTGGGTCGCCCTGGCCGGCAGCACCCCGGCGGTGACCTGGTGCTCCAGCCACAACAGCTGCACCGAGCCGGCTTCGAGCAGGCTGGTGGGCGTGTCGTAGTTGGCTTCGATGCACCTGGCCGGGCCGTTGCCGTCGTAGATGAAGTCGAAACGCCCGTAGAGGTGCGGATGCCCTTCCCGCCACGAATCGCGGACCAGGTCGAAGAACGCCGGCGGAATCGCCAGGCGGGTCAGCAGTTCCTCCGACTCCACCACCCGCTCCACCGCGTCCAGGCACATGGCATGGACATCCTGGGTCGGCGCTTCCAGGTCATCGCTGATCTGCCGCTCGCTGAACTGGTAGTAGCCACGCTCGTCCCAGTAGCGCTCGCCGTCGATGGTATGGAAGTCGAAGCCTTCGTTTTCGACGATGCGCTGCCAGTCCGGCCGTTCCTCGATGCTGATCTTCTTCATCGTGCCCTGCCCTCAACCGCCGAAGCCGGAACTCTTGCCACCCCAGCCGCTGCGCGCCGTGGCCTGCTGGCCGAAGCCGCCGCGGGAGATGCTGGAGCTGACGCTGGAGCCCGAGTTGGAACGGAACGATGACGTCGTGCTGCTGGAGCGCGACGAGCCGGAGCCACCGTAGTAGCCGGAGGAACTGCCCTGCCGGTCGTCCTTCTTGTAGCGCTGCGGCTGGGTGGAACGGCTGAAGGTCTTGCCCTGCTCGATCTGCCGCGACAGGGTCGAGGTCTGGTAGCTGCCGCGGGAATCGCGGTTCTGGTAGACCGGTTGCGACTGGTAGCGCGGCGCGCTGCGGTTGCTCATGGCATTGCCGATCAGCATCCCGGCCAGGGCGCCAGCACCCGCCGCGGCGACGGTGCTGCCGATGCCACTGGACGAGGCGCCCTGTTGCGCGGCCTGCTGCTGGATCTGTTCGACCTGGGCCTTGGGCATTTCGCCGGACGCGGCCAGCTCGAACCCGGCCATCTGCGGCATGAACTGGCCGTCCGAGGTGGGCTGGCAATAACGCTCGACGAAGTCGGCGTCGCAGGCGGCGCGGTCGGCGTAGACCGGGGCGACCTTGCGGTGGTCGACCATGGCCTGGATATAGGCATCGGAACACACGTCCACGGGGAACTTGGCGTCGACACAGGCCTGGACGTTCTTGAAGTTGTCCTTCACCGACCAGGTGACGGTCTGTTCGGGATCGCTGCAACCGCTGATGGCCAAGGGCAGCGCGCCCAGCAGCAGGAGCTTGGCGGAACTACGGGGTCTCATGGGCTTCTCCTTGCTCAGGCCGACGGGGTCATGCAGGCCGAGTTGAGGAAGCCGACGCTGATGGCAACGGCGGCGGCATAGATGGCCGCGGCCAGTTCACCTTCGACGATGCGTTTCGACAGGCCCTTGAGCACCAGGCTGGTGCCGACGAAGGCCAGCAGTTGCACGACCGCGGCGATCAGCGCCCAGACCACCACGTCGACCACGCTGATGCTGTAGGCGATGACGTTGCTCGCCGGCAGGGCGAAACCGATCAGCGAACCGCCCAGGGCGATGGCCGCCGCCGGGTTGTTCTGGCGGATCTGGTCGAACTCCTTGTGCGGGGTGATCAGGGTGTAGAGGAACTGGAACAGGGCGAACAGCGCCAGGGCGACGACGATGTAGAGGACGAATCCGAATACGGCGGTCGCGTCGAGCGACAGTCGGAGTGCTTCGAGCATGGTGCTTCCTTGTCAGATAACGGTGATATCGGTGAGTTGCAGGGTGATGCCGACGGCGGTGGACAGCGCGACGTTGCCCTCCTCGTCTTCCTCGACGGAGAACAGCAGGAATTCCCGGCGGTTCACCAGGTCGATGTCGCGGGCGTAGAGCATGCTGTGGTGACGCACGCGGTAGCGGGTTTCCGGGTTGCGCACCTGTTCATCCATGGGCACCAGTTCGGTCTGGCCGTCTTCCGTGCCCCACTGGCGCTGGTATTCGATGCCGTCCAGTTCGAAGGTCGGCAGGCCGATGAGCGACTGCGGGCCGGTCAGGCGCAGCAGTTCGTCGCGGCTGTTGATCGGGGCGACCTGGTGGTAGCCGAAGAGGATGATGTCCTCGATGTCCTCGGCGGCGTTGCCGTGCATCACCACCTGCAGGAAGTAGTCCTCGTCGTCCAGGTAGAAGCGCTCCAGGCGCGTGCCCTGGCCGAGGTCGAGGGTGCCTGTGGCCCAGACCTTCTCGTCGCCCGGGAGGACCAGGGTCGAGGTGTCGGCGAGCAGCAGAGACAGGTGTTTGTCCAGGCAGAGCATGCGCTCGGGGGCCAGGCCGAGGGGGGCTTGCGGGGCGGTGGTGGTGGTCGTGGTGGTGACAGCCGCGGTCGGCAGGGGGGCCTGCAGACCGAGCATGCGTTTGATCCAGCTCATCAATGATCCTTGAAATTTGCAGGGTCCCAATCGCTGGCAAGCCAGCTCCCACAAGGACCGCATGCACCACGAACCCTGTGGGAGCCGGCTTGCCGGCGATGAGGCCCGGGAGACCTCAGAGGGCCGCCTTGCCGTCCTGTTGCCTGGCCTTCAAGCGCGCCAGCACGTCATTGGCGCCGGTCTGCTGCGCTCCGATCCCGGCCGCCTGCAGGCGCTTCTCCAGGTCATCGCCGCTGCTCACCTCGTCCAGTTCCTGGGCGGCGTCCAGCTTGGCATCGCGCTCGTCCTGGCGCTGCTTGAGGCGCGCCAGGGAATCCAGCGCGGTCTCCACCTTGCCATTGGCACCACCGGTGGCACTGGCGGTGGCAACGCGGGCCTGCTGCACGGTTTCCCGGGCCTTGGCCATCTCGGTCTGCTGGCGCAGGCCCTTCAGGCGGCTCTCGGCCTCGCTGATCTGCGCCTGCAACAGCCCGACCTGCTTGTCGAACTGCGCGGCCATTTCCCGCTCCTGGGCGACCTGGGTTTCCAGTTCGGCCACACGGCCGGCACATTCGGTGGCCAGACCTTCCTGCTCGGCGTTCAGTGCCGCCAGGGCCTTGCCTTCCCAACTGGCGATATCACTCTGCAGGCCATCGACCCGCTGCTGGGCCAGCTTGTGCTTGGCCTTGATCTCGATCAGGCCGTTGCGCGCTTTGACCAGCGCAGCATCGGCATCGCGCTGTTCCTGTTCGAGGATACGGATGGCATTGGCATCGACGATCGCTTCACCGACCTCAGAGGCACCGCCACGCACGGCAGTCACCAGTTTCTTCCATAGGCTCACGGGGAGTTCCTGTTCTCGGATGACGAAGCGGCGGACGGTACCTTTGAAAACAACAAGCTGCAAGACTCCAGGAAAAATCAGTCCTACACGGACTCTTTTCCCTACAGCTTGCAGCTTGTGGTTTATCGCTGGTTTAGCGCCCGACCGCCCGGGCCGCGTCGGCGGTGTACATGTCCGGGGTGTACTTGCCCTCGTTGAGGATCGGCCCCTTCTTCGCCTCGTTGGTCATGCCGTAGCCGGTGTACTGGCCGGAGTTGAGGTCCATGAAGAACTGCGAGCCGGCCTGCCAGCCGCTCATGTCCGGGTGGTAGTAGTAGTTGATCATGGCGTGCTTCCACAGTTGCCCGCGGGCATCGTAGTTGTCGGCCATCACCGCGTTCCAGGTGTCCTCGTCGATGAACAGCACGCGCTTGCCGTAGACGTGGCGGAAGCCTTCCTTGAGATCCGCTTCCACTACCCACACCCGGCGCAACTCATAACGCATCACGTCGGGGTTGGGGTGGTTGGGGGTGAGGATGTCGGCGTAGCTGTACTTCGCCGAGTTGGCCTTGAAGGCGTTGGCCGGCACGTAGATCTCGCGCTTGCCCAGCAGCTTCCAGGTGTAGCGCTCGGGGGCGCCGTTGAACAGGCGGTCTTCGTCCACGGTCATGGTGCCGTTGGTGCCGATCATCGGCTGGTCGTAGCCGTAGCCCGGCATCTGCCGCACGCGGCGGGTGGACGGGCTGTAGGCCCAGGCCTGGCGCGCCGAGGTGACGAAGTTGTACGGCTCATGGGCGATGCTGATCACGCCATTGTCACGCGCCGGTTTCAGGGTGGTGTTGTAGCTCATGGCCTGGACGCCGTCGGAGGTCTTCGGCTCGACCGTCGGCGAGTTGGCCTGGGACAGGTTGCGCGCATGGGCGCGGCCCCAGCCGATGCTGCCGTTAGGCAGCACCGAGGCGAGGTCGGAAATCTTCTCCTCGGTCCAGGCGCGGGCCGGCAACTGGTGGTTCCACAGCACTTCCATGCCGTTCTGCGGAATCGGGAACGGCACCTGGCCAAGGCCCTCGATGCCCAGGCCGTCGTTGACCAGCCTGGCGTGCAGGGCGTTGTCCATGGCGCGCTTGCACACGTAGTCCGGGTAGCGGAAGTCGCGGTGGCCGGGGTAGATGTTCATCTTGTAGGTGGTCGGGTATTTCTTCAGCAGGGCCTTCTGGCCGTCGCTCAGGTGCGACTCGTACTGGCTCATGTTGGCCGCGGTGATGACCAGGATCGGTTTCTCGTCGGCGTAGGGATCGACCGGCTGGTCGCCGGAGAATTTCACGTGGTTCCAGCCCGGGACCTCGCCCAGGTACTTGCCGGTGTAGGGCGGGATGGTGCCCTCGGCGTTGCCGGCCATTTCGCCGCCGACGCAGTTGAGGTCCTTGCCCAGGCGGGCGGCTTCTTCCGGGGAAACGGCGGCACTGGCCAGGTGACTGGCACTCAGCGCGACCGCGAGCATGACGGCGGTTGTTGTTGTTTTCATGTATTGCCTCCTGCTGGTAAAGGCTTTCGGGTGAGCCCCATTGTTGATTTTCCAGCGGGGGAAACATCGTCCGGAAAGACTAAGAATTCGGGGCTGCTGCCGAGGGTTTCATCGCTGGCAAGCCAGCTCCCACAAGGTTTCTGGTCGTCCTCGATATCAAGAACAACTCAAGACCCTGTGGGAGCTGGCTTGCCAGCGATGAGGACAGTGGGATCAGCCGAGAAGCTGCTGCCTCAACACATCCTTGAGCACCTTGCCACTGGCATTCCTGGGCAACGCCTCGCTGACCCGGAACACATGGGCTGGCACCTTGTACCCGGCCAGCCGGGCCGCGACGAAGGCCCTGGCCTCCTCCGCCGTCGGCGGCGCCTCGCCCTGGATCACCAGGGCCACCGCCTCGCCCAGTTGCGCATCGGGCACGGCGAACACCGCCACTTCCTCCACCCCCGGCATGTCGCCGACACAGGTCTCGATCTCCGCCGCCGAGATCTTCTCCCCGCCGCGGTTGATCAGTTCCTTGATCCGCCCGCTGATACAGAGGAAGCCTTCGTCGTCGAGGAAGCCGATATCCCCCGTGTTCAGCCAGCCATCGCGCAGGCTCTCGGCGCTGGCCTCGGACAAGTTCCAGTAGGCGTCCATCAGGGTCGGCGAGCGCAGCCAGACGATTCCGGCCTCGCCGGCCGGCAGTGGCCGCCCAGGGCTGTCACCGATGCGGATATCGACGATGGGCAACGCCCAGCCGGCGCTGGCCGGCTTGTGCAGGAACTGCTCGCCACCGATGGCCGCACCGATGCCGTTGCTCTCGGTGAGGCCGTAGCCGCTGCCACCAATCACGTCCGGCTTGCGCTCGGCCATGGCCGCCAGCAGCCCGGCGGACGACGCACCGCCGCCCAGGCCAAGGCCGAACAGGCTGGCCGTATCCGTCCCGCCGAAACGCGGCGAACCCAACAGCTGCTGCATCATCACCGGCGCACCGTTGAACTGGGTGCAGCGCTCGTCGCGGATCAGGTCGATGGCCTTGTCCACGTCCCACTTGTACATCAGCACCAGCCGCCGTCCGGCACGCAGGGCCGAGAGGAACTGGGCGTGCAGCCCGCTGACATGGAACAGCGGCACCGCCATCAGGGTGGTCGGGGCGAAGCCGCTGGCGATCACCTTGCCGATGCGCTCCGGCGAGCTCAGGGCGCAGAACATGCCCTGGAACTCCAGGGCGGTCAGGGCCTGGCACACCGCGCGATGGCTGGACAAGGCGCCCTTGGCCCGGCTGGTGGTGCCGGAGGTGTAGAGGATCAGCGCCGGGGCGTCCGGCGCTACCGTGACCTGGGGCGCGGCCAGGGGCTCGGCGGCCAACAGGTCTTCGTAGCGGAAACACCAGTCCGGCAAGCCCGGAGATGACGGCAGGCCGACCACGACGGTGGTGCGTTGACGTGCCGCCAGGTCCTCCTGCAACAGGTTCAGGCGGGCCTCGTCGCACAGCAGCAGGCCGGCGCCGCTGTCTTCCAGGCCATGCAGCAACTCATCCCGCAGGCCCCAGCTGTTGAGCGGCACGCAGACCGCGCCGCAACGCTGCACTGCGGCGAAGGCCACCAGCCAGGCCGGCTGGTTGCGCAGGGCGATGGCCACCCGCTCGCCGGGTTGCAGGCCGAAGCGGGCCAGCAGTTGCCCGGCCAGGCGTTCGACCTGGTCGAAGAAATCGCTGAAGGTCAGGCGCTGGTCCTGCCAGACCAGGAATTCGCGGTCGCCGTGGATACGGGCCGCTTCGATGATGTCCTGCAGGGTTGCCGGTGCGTGGCGGAAGTGCCGGGTGCCCTGCTCCGTCTCCATCACTTCAAACGGCGCGCCCGGGGCGATCAGTTGCTGCCAGGCGTTGCGCCAGTGTTCGATGCTCATATATCCCGTGTCTCCCATGAAACGGATTCGACGCCTCACCCCGTGGGCGCGCAAGTCATCAGGCATTCAGGGCCTGATAACGCTCGCAATGGAAATCCCGATCCCCCAGGCAGGCCTGGGCCACCCGCACCCGCTTCAGGTACAGGCCGACATCCAGTTCATCGGTGACGCCGATCCCGCCATGCAGTTGCACCGCCTCGTTGGCCACCTTGATCGCCGTGTCCCCGGCCTTCCATTTCGCCAGGCTGACCAGGCGGCCGCGCTGCGCCGCATCCAGCGTGACGTCATCCAGCGCCGACAACCCCGCCATCACCGCACTGCGGGCCAGCGAAAGATCGACGAACAAGCGCGCCGCCCGATGCTGCAGGGCCTGGAAGGAACCGATCGGAACATCGAACTGGACCCGCGTCTTGAGGTACTCCAGGGTGGTCTGGAACAGGTGCTCGGCAATCCCCAGCAACTCCGCCGCCAGACAGGCGCGGCCTCGGTCGAGCACCGCATCCAGCACCGCCCAGCCCTGGCCTTCCTCGCCCAGCAAGGCCTGCCGACCGAGGCGTACCTGGCGCAGTTGCAGCCGCGCGCAATTGCGTGAATCGATCAGCGGCAGCGCACTGACTTCCAGGCCCGGCGTATCGGCCGGCACCAGGAACAGGCTGATGCCCTGCGCTTCCCCCGTCGCACCAGAGGTCCGCGCAGCCACCACGAAGGCGTCGGCGCCGATGCCGTCGACCACCCAGTACTTGTCACCCTCCAGGTGATAACCGTCGCCGTCGGCCACCGCCCTGAGGCCCGTCGCCAGCGGGTTATGCCGGGCACGTTCGTCCACCGCCAGGGCCACTCGCAGGCCACCGGCGATCAGCCCCGGCAGCCAGCGCACCTGCTGCCCGCCGTCGCCGGCCAGGTGCAGCAGCGAACCGCCGAGTACTACGCTGGAGAGCAGCGGCGTCGCCGAGAGGTTGTGGCCGATGGCCTCGAACACCGGCCCCAGGCCCATGCAACCAAAGGCCAGGCCGCCCAGTTCCTCGGGAAAGGCGATCGCGCTCCAGCCGAGGTTGACCGCGTCCTGCCACAGTTGCGGGTCGAAGCCATCCGCCGAGCCTTCGTCGCGCAGCTTGCGCTGTGCCGCCACCGGGCCGCGGGCGGCGAGGAAATCCCGCGCACTATCGGCCAGCAGGCGCTGTTCTTCGCTGTAACGCAGGTTCATGCCGTCGCTCCTTTCTTTCCGTCGGGCAAGCCAAGCACGCGCTTGGCGATCACGTTCAACTGGACTTCCGAGGCACCGCCGGAAATGGTCAGGGCGTAGCTGTTGAGCCAGCCACGGGTCACCGCCAGCTCGCGTTCACCGAAGGCCTCGCTCTGCCAGCCGAACCCATGGCCACCGAGCAGGTCCAGCAGCACTTCGAACTTGTCCCGCTCCTGCTCGGTGTGCACCAGCTTCATGATCGCCATCAGGCCACTGACGTCGTCGCCATGGCGAGCTTCCTCGCCCATGCGCTGCACGGTGAGGTTGTAGGCGTGCTCGTTCATCGCGCAGGCCGTGGCCCGGGCGCGCAGGGCCAGTTCGCCCTGGCCCTGGGGCTCGGGCAGGTATTCGCGGACCAGTGCCGGCAGGTCGAAGTGCGACGGCAGGCTGATCTCGCCGAACCTGGACATGGCCTTGCGCTCGTGCTGCAACAGGTACTTGCCCAGGTTCCAGCCGCCGTTGAGCGGGCCGATCAACTGGTTTTTCGGCACCTTCACGCCATCGAAGAACACCTGGCAGAACGCCGACTTGCCGCTGATCAGGTCGATCGGCTGGGCCTTTACACCGGGGCTGCGCATGTCCAGCACGATCAGGCTGATGCCTTCATGCTTGGGCGCGGTGAAATCGGTGCGCACCAGGGCGTACATCCAGTCGGACTTGTCGCCGTAGGACGTCCAGATCTTGCTGCCATCCACCACGAAATGGTCGCCGGCATCGCGGGCGGCCATCTTCAGGCTGGCCAGGTCGGAGCCGGCGTTCGGCTCGGAGAAGCCCTGGCACCAGCGGGTTTCGCCGCGGGCCATGGGGGGCAGCAGGCTGCGTTTCTGTTCCTCGCTGCCGTAGGCCAGCAGCACCGGGCCGAGCATCCAGATGCCCAGGTTGATCTGCGGTGGCCGGCATTTCAGGCGGCGCAGCTCGCTTTCCAGGACTGCCACCTGTTCCGGGTCGAGTCCGGCGCCGCCATATTCTTCCGGCCATTCCGGGCAGAACCAGCGCTTGTCGCGCATGCGTTCGAACCACAGCCTGGCGTCCTCGCTGGGGAACTGCGGCTGGCTGGCACCCCACACCACCTCGCCCTCACCCATTGCGGTGCGCATCGACGGCGGGCAGTTGGCCTCCAGCCAGGCACGGGTGTCGTGCCGGAATTGCTCGATTGTGCTCATGACCTGTTCCTTGTTGTTGTCTGTCACGCAACGCGGACCCTGTGGGAGCGGGTTTACCCGCGATTGCGTCAGTGGCTTCAACATCGCAATCGCGGGTGAACCCGCTCCCACAGGGGGGCCGCGTCGCTGCTTTTCTCAGCGTTGGGTCCGCGGCATCCCCAGGCCGAACTGGGCGATCAGCTCGCGCTGGATCTCGTTGGTGCCGCCGCCGAAGGTCACGGTGACCGACGCCCGCAGCTCGTATTCCAGTTCGCCGTGCAGCGCGGTCGCTGCCGAGCCGGCCCGCAGCGAGCCATTGGCGCCGATCACCGCGGCCAGGCGACGAAGGATCTCGATGGCCGATTCCGAGCCATAGACCTTTGTGGTCGAGCTCAGCGCCACGTCCATGCGCTCCTGCTCCAGGTTGGCGGCGATACGCAGGTTGATCAGGCGCATCGCCTCCAGCCGCGAGTAGCACTCGGCCAGGGAACTGCGTACCCAGGCCTTGTCCATCGCCCGGCGGCCCTGTTCGTCACGGGCCTTGGCCCACAGGTAGACGCGGCGGAACAGCCCGGCGACCTTGTCCGACCAGGAACCCAGGCCCAGCCGCTCATGGTTGAGCTGCGCGGTAATCAGCTTCCAGCCGCCGTTCAGTTCGCCCACCAGCATGTCCCGTGGCACCCGCACGTTGTCGTAGTAGGTGGCCGCGGTGGGGTTGCTGGTGGTCGGGATCACCGTGCTGGAAAAGCCCGGCAGCCTGGTGTCGAGGATCAGGATCGACACGCCCTTGTGCCGCGCCAGAGCAGGATCGGTGCGCGCCGCCAGCCAGATGAAGTCGGCGGACTCGGCGCCCGAGGTCCACAGCTTGTTGCCGTTGACCACGAAGTGCTCGCCGTCCAGGCGCGCGCTGGTCTTCAGCACCGCCAGGTCGCTGCCGGCCTCCGGTTCGGAGTAGCCGATGGCGAACATGATCTCGCCGGCCGCGATACCCGGCAGAAAACGTTCCTTCTGCAGCGCGCTGCCGTGCTCCATCAGCGCCGGGCCCACCGTGCTGATGGTCACGAAGGGCAACGGCGCCCCGGCGATATTGGCTTCCTCGAAGAAGATCAGCTGTTCGGTAGCGGCATAGCCCTGGCCGCCATGGGCCTTGGGCCAGCCCACCGCCAGCCAGCCGTCGCGACCCATCTGGCGGATGGTCTGGCGAAACAGCTCGCCGCCCTCCTTGCCGCGCAACTGCTCGCGCAGCTCGGGGGTCATCAGGGCCTGGAAGTAGTCCCGCACCTGGCGGCGCAAGGCATGTTGTTCGGGAGTGAGGTCGACGAACATGGGCTGCTCCTTAGGCCGCGCCGAGAATCAGGCCGCTGGTGGGCACGCCGGTACCGGCGGTGACCAGCACGTTCTCCACATCGGCCACCTGGTTCACCGCAGTGCCGCGCACCTGGCGCACCGCTTCGGCGATGCCGTTCATGCCGTGGATGTAGGCTTCGCCCAACTGTCCGCCGTGGGTGTTGATCGGCAGCTTGCCGCCACGAGCGTGATGGCCGGCACGGATGAACTCCTTGGCCTCGCCACGCGGCGCCAGGCCGAATTCCTCCAGTTGCGGCAGCACGAACGGGGTGAAGTGGTCGTAGATCACCGCGGTCTGCAAGGCATCGGGGCCCAGGCCCGACTGGCGATACAACTCCCTGGCCACCACGCCCATCTCCGGCAGGCCGGTGATGTCGTCGCGGTAGAACGAGGTCATGACCTGCTGGCCGCTGGTGATGCCCTGGGCGCCGGCCTTGATGGTCACCGGCTTCTGCTTCAGGTCGCGGGCGCGTTCGGCCGAGGTGATGACCATGGCCACCGCGCCATCGGACTCCTGGCAGCAATCCAGCAGGTGCAGCGGCTCGCAGATCCAGCGCGAGGCCTGGTGTTCTTCGAGGGTGATCGGCTTGCCGTGGAAGAACGCCTTGGGGTTGGTCGCGGCAAAATCACGCACCGCCACGGCCACCCGGCCGAAGTCCTCGGAGGTGGCGCCATAGGTGTGCATGTAGCGCTGGGCGAACATGCCGACCCAGGCCGCCGGGGTATGGAAGCCGTGGGGCATGTACCAGCCGTAGTTGACATTCTCGAAGATCGGCGTCGAGGCGAAGCCGTAGGTGCCGGTGCCGAAGCGGTACCAGGAACGTTCGTTCATCGCCCGGTAGACCACCACCACCTTGGCCACCCCGGTGGCCACGGCCATCGCCGCGTGCATCACCGGACCGCAGGCAGCGCCACCGCCGTGGGGCACCTGGGAGAAGAACTTGACCTCCTTGCAGCCCAGCAGGCGGGCGATCTCGTACTCCGGGACCTTGTCCACCGAATAGGAGCTGAAGCCCTCCACCTCGGACGGATCGATGCCGGCGTCGCGCAGGGCTTCGAGGGTGGCCTCCATGGCCAGGCGCAGCTCGGTGCGTCCGGAATTCTTGGAAAACTCGGTCGCGCCCAGACCGACAATGGCGGCGCGCCCGGAAATCGACGATTGACTCATCAGGTCTTTCCTCTGATCAAAACATGACTGGCGGAGCCAGCTCCCACAGGGTTCGCGGCGCTTAGGGCAGTACCAACGCAACCGTCCCGGTCACGTGGTTGCCCATGGAGTTCTTCCCGGCAAGGCTCACTTCCACCCTGCGGGTCGCCGGATCGACGCTGCTGACGCTGCCGCTGAAGGTCATGCAGTCGCCCGGGTAGTTGGGCACGCCGAGCTTGATCTTCAGCGACCCGAAGCGCGCCAGCGGCCCCGCCCAGGCTTCGACGAAGCGCTGCACCAGGCCATTGGTGGTGAGGATGTTCATGAACACATGGGGCGAGCCCAGTTCACGGGCGGCGTCCAGGTCGTGGTGGCCGGGGAAGTAGTCGCGGGTGGCGATGGCGCCGCCGGCGATCAGCGCCACGGTGATCGGCACCGCCAGCTCCGGCAGGACTTCGCCGGGACGCACGTCTTCAAAGCGCTTGGTGTTCTTCAAGGTCATATTTCCATCCCAGCTTGTCGTTATCGCTCAGCCAGTCGCCGAGCCGTTCCAGGCAGGCCGCCGAACCGCCGAGGGCAAGGCCCAGGGCGCGGCTCCAGTAGAGAAAACGGTGGATCGGATAGGTCAGGTCGACGCCGATGCCGCCATGCACGTGCTGCGCGACATGGCCGATGCGGTGCCCGGCCTCGCAGGCCAGCCAGGCCGTGGCCAGAGCTTCCGAGGGCGCCGGCAGGTGCGCATCGAGGCGGTAGCACAGCTGCCAGAGGGTGCTGCGCAGGGTTTCCAGGGCGATATGGGCGTCGGCCATGCTCATCTGCACGGCCTGGAAACTGCCGATGCGCCGCTGGAACTGCTCACGCTCGCTGACATAGGCCACGGTGCGGCGGATCTGCTCCTGGCTGACCCCCAGTTGCAGCGCGGCCAAGGCAGCGATGGCGCGGGGCTCCAGCCAGTCGAGGGCGTTGACCGGCAACAGGTGGTCCAGGCGATAGCCTTCCACCTGCACGTCCGCCACTGCCTCGCCGTGGGTCATCACGGCCGGGGTCAGGCGCACGCCGGGCGACTTCAGGTCCAGCAGGCCCAGGCGTGGCTGGCCATGCAGCAGCACCGGCACCAGCGCGGCAGCGGACTGCGCGGCCAGCGGCAAGGCGGCGACACGGCCGTTGAGCAGCCAGTCGGCACCGTTGGGCGTGGCTTCCAGCTCGATACCGCGGGCGGCATGCACGCCGTCGAGGGACAGCGTCAGCAGCGTTTCACCGCTGGCCGCCTGCTCGATCCAGCCGGCGTATTCCTCGGCGGCAAAGGTCGCCAACGCCGCCGCCACCAGCTGATGGCGCCACAACGGCACCTGGCCAAGGCCGCGGCCCTGGGCCTGCAGCACCAGCATCAGTTCGGTCATGCCCAGGCCGCTGCCGCCGTGGTCCTCGGGAATTGCCAGGGCATGCAGGCCGGTTTCGCGACACAGGCCCCACAACGTCGCCATCAGCGGTTCCCCACTCAGGTCCCAGTGACGCAGGGCATCATCGTCGCAATGGTCGACGAACAGGCTGTCGGCCATCTGCTCGATGGCGCGCTGGTCTTCGCTCAATTCGAAATCCATGGGCGCTTACTCCCCGTCGGCCACGGGACGGAACAGCGGCAGGGTCTGCTGTTCATCGAAGACCTGGAATTCCACCTGCAGGCGCTGGCCGATCTTCAGCTCGTCGCGCTCGACTCCGGTAAGCCCGGCGATCAGGCGCACGCCCTCCTCCAGCTCGACCAGGCCGATGGGATTGGGGTGATCGAACGGCGCTACTTCCGGGTAGTGCATGACCACGAAGGAATACAGGCTGGCGCGGCCGCTGGCCTGGACGGTGTCCCAGTCGAAGCTATGGCACTGGATGCACACCGGCGCCGGTGGATGGCGCAGGGTCGAGCAGGCGGTGCAGCGCTGGATCAGCAGCTTGTTTTCGGCGCAGCCTTCCCAGAAGAAGCGGGTGTCGTCGCTGATGCCGGGCAATGGCCGCTTCGGCCTGGCAACGGCTTCGACCGGCCTGGCCGCCGGCTGCGCATTGGCCGGGCGGAACTTGAACACACGGAACAGCAGCTCGCCCACCGGCTCGTCGCCGTCCGGCTTCTCGACGAAATGGCTCATCACCAGGGTGACGAAGAAACCGGTGCCGAGGGCGGTGGTCTTCTCGTCGCCCACGGCGTCCAGGCGGGTGGTGTAGTACAGGCGCTCGCCCAGGCGCACCGGGCGCTTGAAGGTCAGTTCGGAGTTCACCGCCACCACCGAGGCGTAGCCGTATGCCTCGATCAGCTTGAGCACTTCATAGGGGTTCTCGTCGGTGGAGCCCGGCGGATAGTTGTTGGCGTGCAGGCCTTCCATGGTCCACACCTGGAGCATTGCCGGCGGCGCGACGATGCCGTCGTGCGGGCCTTGCAGCGCGGCGGCGGGATCGGTGTAGAGCGGGTTGTCCAGGCCCATGATCTCGCACCACTGGCGGATCATCGGCGCGTTGACTTCGTCCCAGGCATACACCCGGCCGTATTCGCGCCCCACCAGGGCGCGCACGTTGGACAGCAATTGTGGATCAGCCACAGTCGTCTCCTGCAAAGTGAGGGCGGCCACCCGACGGCGCCGCCGTGGGGTCGATCAGGCCTGCGCCGCGGCGAGGAAGCTGGGGCGCTCGCCGCCGCCGTGCAGCAGCAGGTTGCAGCCGCTGGCGTAGCTGGCCAGGGGGGAAGCGATGAACAGGCAGGCATTGGCGATATCCGCCGCATCGGCCATGCGCCCGGCGGGAATGCCGGCGCCGACTGCGGCGATGCCGGCTTCGCTGCCGTAGTGCAGATGGGCCTGCTCGGTCAGGACCAGGCCGGGGCTGACGGTGACCACCCGTACCTTGGGCGCCCACTCCACTGCCAGCGAGGTGACCAGCGCCAGCACCCCGGCCTTGGCCGCGCCATAGGCGGCGGTGCCCGGCGATGGGCGCTGGGCGGCGACGCTGCCGATGAATACGATGCAACCGCCCTGCTCCTGGGCCTGCATCAGGCGGTTGGCGTGCTGGGCGACGTTCAGCGGAGCGATCAGGTTGAGGCGGATGATGCTCTCGTGAAAACGCGGCGAGGCCGTGGCCGCGTCCGCTGCGGGGGCACCGCCGGCGTTGTTGACCAGCACATCGAGGCGGCCGAAGTCGCGCTGGATCCCGTCGAACAGCGCCTGCAAGGAATCCGGGTCGCGCACGTCGACGGCGAAAAACGCCGCGCTGCGCTCGCCGCTGGCCGGCAGGCGTTCCGGGGCGTTGCGGGCGCAGACGATGACCTCGGCCCCGGCGTCCAGCCAGGCCTGGGCGATACCCGCGCCGATGCCCTTGGTGCCGCCGGTGACCAGGACCACCTTGCCCGTGTAATCAAGACCGTTGTGCTGCCCCATCATGTGTTCCTCGTTCGACTGACAGGGCTAACTCTAGGGTCAAGCCACCTTGCAAACTTCGTCTGAACGGACGATGAACCAGGACCTTGGCGGATCGACACTGCGGACACTTTCACGCGCGAGAAGGCTTATGTCCGCAACCGATCTTTCCCCCCTGCTGCTGGAATTCCCCGCCCCCGGCGTGGCCTTGCTGCGCCTGCACCGACCCCAGGCCAGCAATGCCCTGAGCCTGGAACTGCAGGCCCTGCTGTCACAGCGTTTCAGCGAACTGGCCGGCAATCCCGAGGTGCGTTGCATCGTGTTGACCGGCGGCGACAAGGTGTTCGCCGCCGGTGGCGATATCACCAGCATGGCCGGGGTCGGGCCGATCGAGATCGTGCAGCGGCATACCGAACGGGTGTGGGCGCCGATCCAGCACTGTCCCAAGCCGGTGATCGCTGCCGTGTGCGGCTATGCCTACGGCGGGGGGTGCGAACTGGCGATGCATGCCGACCTGATCGTCGCCGGGAAATCGGCGCGGTTCTGCCAGCCTGAGGTGCGTATCGGCATCATGCCGGGGATTGGCGGGACCCAGCGGTTGCTGCGGGCGGTGGGCAAGGTCAAGGCGATGCGCATGGCGCTGACGGGGCAGCCGATTACGGCGGAAGAGGCCTGGGTGGCGGGGTTGGTCAGTGATCTGGTGGAAGATGATCAGGTGCAGGCAAAGGCGCTGGAGCTGGCCCGGGTGATTGCCGGGATGCCGGGGTTGGCGGTGGAGCAGATCAAGGAGGTGATCCTGGCGGGGATGGATGCGCCGCTGGAGTCGGCGTTGGCGCTGGAGAGGAAGGCCAATGCGCTGTTGTTTGCGTCGCGGGATCAGAAGGAAGGGATGCAGGCGTTTATCGAAAAGCGTCCGCCTCGGTTTGACGGGTGTTAGGACTGGACCTATCGCTGGCAAGCCAGCTCCCACAGTGACCGCGTACACCGCCGGACCTGTGGGAGCTGGCTTGCCAGCGATAGGGCCAGTTCAGGCAAACATGCCCACCAGGTGTCATACAAAGCTACGAAAACCGCGTAATTTCCGGCTTTCTTGTAGGCAATTTCCCAAGCATACTCCGGCGCGCTTTCAGCCGTTGCGCACTTCGGAATCTGCACCTAGTCTCCGGCGGTCGTTGCAAATACAGCGACCAGCTTTGACAGGCTGCGACACATTCAGAAGACGCACGTGGTCCGTTATGGCGGCTGTACGTGTGGGCACCTTCGGGTGCGCCAGGTTTGCGTCTTCAGTGTCCTGGTCTGTCAACCCGCGTACAGCTGCCACCTCACTCGTTTGACAGCGAGGCGGTGGCAGCAACGGATAAACACACTGGAGACAAAAATGAAGAAATTGGTGCCTGATCCACCCGCTTCGTTATCCCCACGCCTCACCACCGTCCATACCCATTTCGCTTCCTGCAACGGTCACCACCCGCCCCTGTTTGCCGTGTGTGCCGGCGTCGATATCGAAGACGCACTGGCGCACCTGGCGAGTTCGTTGAGGTCCGCTGTCGAAACCAATGCCCAGATGTGCGACCTGGCAGATCACCGTTACGGCGATCTGCTCTGGGCTACCCAGCAGTCATTGGAGATCGCTCAGGCGCTGGTAGTGTCGCTGGCGAAGGCAGTCGAGGGGCAAAGCGCACTACGGGCTTGAACGCTTCGGGCTTGGAAGGTTGAAGACGAACCGCATCAAGGCAGGCAGTCGTTTGGAACCCCTGATGCGGTCTCGTCCAGGCCGGATAGATGCTTCTCAACGGTCCCACCACACCGCCCCTCACTCTCTCTTCTGACTTTTCCTACAAAAACACAGGAATCACCCTGCTGATTCAAACCCCCTTTTCCAGCAAGGATCTGCCCCTCGCCCCGGGACTCATTTCCCTGAGTGACTACTTCACCAAGAAGACAAGGAAGCAAGTTTATGGCACTCGGCTATATGATTCGAATGGGCGACAAGACCTCTTGTGGTGGACAGGTTCTGGATGGTCACCGCCTATTCAAGATCGATGGCGTACCCAGGGCTCGCGAAGGGGATCCGGTGTCCTGTGGTGTTACAGGACAGATCTATCAAATCTCGGGTGGCGTCAGGACCTTCACCAACGACGGGCGCCTGGTCGCCGGTAGCCTGGACAGTTTCAGCACCTGTCCCTGCCGGGCCAGTCTTTACCCGAGTTGCAACTTCTCGTATGAGTCAATTAAGAGTACTGCGACGCCACCTCGACATCAGCACACAACCGATGCAACAACCAGCCAATCGGGGGCTGTAACACAACACCCCCCAATCTCAGCAAACAGAACTGCAGCATCTTTATCTCTTCCGCTTACCCCTCCGTCAAAGAGCCCATGGGAGCGATGGGCACCCGAACTGATCGCGGTTGCTGGAAGCCAGCACGATCAAGGCTCGGGAAACAAGATGATGTTCATCGGCCAAGCCGTCCGTGAGTTGGCCGAATTTCTGCGTTACAAGCCAGCTCTGCCCCGTACGCTGGTGTTGTTCACACCGTCGTACAGCAAAGAAATGCTCAACGCTGCGCGCGACTCTGCAGATGTCTATGGTGCGAACATTGTGGAAATCGCCACCAGCCAGCAACTTATCGACTATCTGAACCATGGCAAGGAGCGGGAGCATTCACCCATCGAGCGCCTGTCTCTGTTCAGCCACGGAGTACCTCAACAGATCGCATTCGGTTATCAGCTTTCCGAAGGGTCGCAGATGGCATTGGATGTACTGAACTACATGAACATTTCACCTCTTGCATTCTCCCGCACTGCGCAATTGGACAGCTTTGCCTGCCGCACAGGAATGGGTAATCGTCCAGACCACCCTATTGAAGAAGCAGTCCAGTTCTTTCCACAAGTTAACGAGAGCCTGGCGCAACTGCTGGCCAACCACTTGCGAATTAGGGTGCATGCTTTCATTCGCCGTTCAGATTACAAAAATACTTGGGGGTCTTTCGAGGATCGTCAGATGGGCAAGCTCTGCAATATCAGCGACAAATCGAACCCTGGTCCACAGTGGTGCCGTGATTGGACAAAACTGGCCGAGGAGCGGTCAGTTACGGACGAGATGCTCGACTTCACTTACCAGACGATGGGCGCTAGCCATCCAGTGATCTCCGGTGAAACTCCCATAGGCGTACCGGGAGGGTATTTTGAGTTCCTGCCAAAATAAAAAACTAATTATTACGATAGCAATTTTTTGTTTGCTATTTTTGATTGCAGTCCATTACGGATACAAATCAATGACAAGCATATACAAGACCGACAGGGGGAACGGAGTAGTAATTCAGGCTGACAAGTATGTTCGCACTGGTCAATGGGTTTTCCAGTGTGGACGCTCACGCTTGATCAGTCGCGTGCCGCTCCCTGTGCCGATAGGAGAATTGAAGAAGGCAAATAAACTATCACTCGGAAAAATGTACCATCTGAGTGAAGCCGAAAAAGAGCTCGCAAAGGAAGTAATCGCTACCGTCATTGCAATGCATGACTGGTATCAGAGTTTGGAGTATCGCTATTCGGTTCTGGACGAAAACAGCGATCTGAACAGCCATCTTTTCGGTTTGCTGGTGGAGCATGAGGATCGGTTATGGGTATTTACGATCTGGCAAAAAATTCATGGCAACGGTGAATCGAGCTTTACTGTAATTCCAGAGGAATATGATCCCGAAACCTATTTGAATCATGCCAAAGCACTCGAAATAGCAGAGCAAAGCTGCACTGCATCACAGTGAATAATTGCTTGTTGAGCTGGTTTGAGTCTTGCAGTGCTCTCCAGATCGAGCGCCGCCCGCGCGGCGCTCGATCTCAAGGGCGCTGCACCTATCAAGGCGAGTATCCCCTTCAGATACCCATCACCATCTGCCCACTATCAATCCGCAGCTCCACCCCATTCACCGCCCGCGCCTCGTCACTGGCGAGGAACAGCACACTCCCCGCCACATCCTCCGGCCGACACATGCGGTTCATCGGATCGCTGTCGATGGTCAACCGCTCCGGATCCAGCCCCGCCGGAAAGCCGCCGCTGGTCATATCGGTCAACACCCCATCCGGATGCAGGCTGTTACAGCGAATCCGGTACTTGCGCCGCCGGCAGAACGCCGCCACCGACCGGGTCAGCGCCGCCACCGCCCCCTTCGACGCACTGTAGGCCAGGTAATCATCACGCCCGGCCAGGGCGGCGATGGACGACAGGTTGATGATCGACCCACCGCCCTCCTTCATCAGCCCGATCGCCTCCCGGCACCCCAGGAACACGCTGTCGGCATTGACCCGCATCAGCCTGTGCCAGTCCTCCAGCGGCGTTTCCTCGATGGTGCCGCTGATCAGGATCCCGGCATTGTTGACCAGGATATCCAGGCGCCCGAAACGCTCGCGCACCACACCCATCAACACCTGCCAGCCACTTTCGCTGCTGGCGTCATGACGAACGAACACCGTCGCCTCGCCCAGCTCCGCCACCAGCGCCTCACCCGCCGCTTCGTCGATATCGGCGATCACCACCCGCGCCCCTTCACGCACCAGCAGGCGCACACTGGCCCGGCCGATACCCCGCGCGCCACCGGTGACGATGGCGACCTTGCCGGCGACCCGGCCACTCAAAGAAAGTCCTTCGGTCATGACGCTGCCTCGTCGGCAAGTTGTGGTTGATGGCTGTCCTGCCCGTCCCGCGCCGCAGCCAGGCCGGCGCGACGCCCGGAAAACACGCAGTCAGCCAGGGACAGGCCGCTGATATAGAGGTGCGAGGGAATACCCACGGCCGCACGGCCAGCGGCATACAGGCCGGGAACCGCTTGCGCTGCTTCATCCAGCACCGCCCCGCTGCTCTCGTCGACGCGCAGCCCGCCCAGGGTCAAGGCGCCCAACGGGAACAGCGGATTGCCCACGGAAATATCACAGGCATAGAACGGCCCCTGCTCCAGTGCTTGCCGCCCGCCCCGCGACTTGCCGAACGCATCACCCGTCTCGCCCCGCGCCGCGGCGTTGTTGGCCTGCACCGCTTCACGCAATGCCTGGGGATTCATACCCGTCACTTGGGCCAGCTCATCGAGACTGCGCCCCTTGCGCACGTTGAACAGCATCAGGGCCAGCGCCGGCACGGTCTGGAACCACCAGTAGCCCTTGAACAGCGCCTCGCGCAGGGCTTTCCTGCGCAGCGGCCTGTCCAGCACCAGCCAGGCACGACCGCCCTGCTCTTCCATCAACGGTTGCCCGAGGGTCGCGCCATAGACTTCCTCGTTGCAGAACCGCCGGCCCTCGGTGTTGACCACGATGCCCTTGTGCCAACTGTACGGCGGGTTGATGAAACGCCAGGCCGAGACCCGTTCCAGCCGGTCGCTCGCGGCACCGACGCTGAGCCCCAGACGCAGGCCGCTGCCATCGCAACCGGTGGTCCCCACCTTGAAGTTGCGGCGGAATTTCGGCGCATGCCGGGCGATCATCTCGCGGTTGAAGATAAAGCCGCCGGTACTCAGGATCACCGCCTTGCTCGCCCGCACCAGCAGCGGTCGGGCGAAATCCGTCTCCAGTTGCGCGGCGCGCTGGCGCAAGCCGTCGCAGTAGCCGGGCGCAAAGTTCTGCAGTTTCTCGGCACGGGCAATCAGCTTGCGGTGCAGTTCAGCCTGTTGGCTACCCGGCGGCAGGCGCCAGAACTCGGCGCCGATCACCCTGCCTGCGGCATCCACCACCAGGCGTCTGGCTGCGGCCTGCAACAGCGGTCGCACCCCGGCCCGCAGGCAGGCGGCCTGCAGGTGGCTGTACAGCACCGCCCCGCACTGGCCCTTGCCGACGGTGCGATGGCCGCGCGGTGCCGGTGGATTGTCGCCGCCGTAGAGCGGCACCAGTTCGTTGCCGGAGTAATAGAGGTAGTAACCATCCTGCGGATAGGAGGTCTTGCCGCCCGGCGGCACTTCGTGGGAGTACGGCGCGCCATGGCTTTCCAGCCATTCCAGGTTGGCCACGCTGTCGTTGCAGAAGCGCCGCAGGGTCGTGTCGCTGACCACGCCCTGGGTCTCGTGCTTGAGATAGTCGAACATCGCCTCGGGCGAGTCGCTATAACCGGCACGGCGCTGCTGGCGGGTACCGCCGCCGGCATAGACCACGCCACCGCTCCTGGCGCTGGCGCCACCGCCCATGAAGCGATCGGCCACCAGCACATCGGCACCGGCGGCCCGGGCTTCCAGGGCCGCGCAGGCACCCGCGGCGCCCCACCCGAGTACCAGCACCTCGCAGTACTGGTCCCACTGCCGGCCCTGCAGTTCGTCGCTGCGCAGCGGCGGCAGGATCGGCGTCACGCTGTCGCCCCGGCTCATGAGGCCTCCCCGGCGAGATGGTTCGCCGCCACGTAGCCGAAGGTCATCGCCGGGCCAAGGGTGCCGCCGGCACCGGGGTAGCTGGTGCCCATCACCGAGGCCGAGCAGTTGCCGATGGCGTACAGGCCGGGGATCGGCGTGCCGTCGGCGCGTACTACCTGGGCATGGGCGTTGGTCAGCAGGCCGCCCTTGGTGCCGATATCGCCGGCGTCCAGGCGCATGGCGTAGAACGGGCCCTTGCGCAGCGGCGCCAGGCACGGATTGGGCTTGATGTTGCAGTCGCCGTAGTAGCGGTCGAAGACGTTGCCGCCACGGTCGAAGTCGGCATCGACGCCCGTTCGCGCGTATTCGTTGACCTTGCCCGCGGTGTGCTCCAGGCCGGCGGCATCGACGCCGATCTGCGCGGCCAGGTCGGCCAGGGTGTCGGCCTTCCAGTACAGGCTGTTCAGCCATTCCTTGCGCAGGCGGCTGTCGGGCATGACCTGGGCCGGCATCAGCGGGCCCATGGCGTAGTTGAAACGGAAATGCGCGTCGAAGATCACCCAGGCCGGCACGCTGCGCCCGCCGCTCTGCTGGTTGTCGCGGTGCATGGCATCGACGAATTCCAGGTACGGCGCGGCCTCGTTGACGAAGCGCCGGCCCTGGCCGTTGACCACGATGGCGCCGGGGAAGGCGCGTTCGGCGAAGATCCCACGAGGCTTGTCCTCCCCCGGCACGGCGATGGTCGGCGCCCACCAGGCCCAGTCCATCAGCGCGGTGGCGGCGCCTTCCTGCATGCCGGCGAGCAAGGCGGCGCCGGTGTTGTTGCCCGGAGGCGTGGCGCTCCAGTTCATCTGTGTCGGTTTGGGCAGGTATTGCTCGCGCAGGGCCTGGTTCTGTTCGAAGCCGCCACTGCCAAGGACCACGCCGAGGCGGGCCTGGATCGACATTTCCTGGCCATCGCGCACGACCTTGACCCCGGCGACCTTGCCGTCCTGCATCAGCAGTTCACGGAAATCGGTGTTGAGCCATAGCGGTACGTCGCGGTCCATCAGCGAGCGGCGCAGGGCCGAGACCAGCGAGCTGCCGAGGGCGGCGCGGCGGTCGTACTTGCTCTTCCTGCGCCATTTGAAGTCCAGCTTGTAGCGCAGCATCAGGCCGAGGATCAGCCAGCGCCAGCCGAAGCTGCGGGCCATGGCCTTGTGCGCGTGGCGTGCGGTCCAGGCGATGCGGCCCATGAGCAGGGTCGAGGGCGACGGCTTGCGCAGGTTGTCCAGTTCCTCGCCGAGCAGGCTGGTGTCGAACAGTTCCGGGTCGAGGGTGCGCCCGCCGGGTAGCGCGCCGGGCAGGTGCGGGTAGTAATCCGGGTACTTGGCGGCGACCGCGTAGCGCACGCGGCTGTTGCGGGTCAGCGCCTCGATCATCTTCGGCGCGTTGGCCAGGTAGGCGTCCAGGCGCGCGGGCTCGACGTGTTCGCCGGCGGCGGCCTGCAGGTAGCGGCGCGCCAGTTCCGGGCTGTCGTTGCCGCCCAGGCGGGTGAAATAGTGGTTGTTGGGAATCCAGATCCCGCCCCCGGAGATCGCCGAGGTGCCGCCGTACTTGTCGCTTTTTTCCACGATCAGGACCTGCAGACCGTGATCGGCGAGGAACACCGCCGAAGTCATCGCACCCGCGCCCGAGCCGACGACGATCACGTCGTAGCCGGGTTGAGACTGAACTTGAGCCGTCATTGTTGTCATGCCATTAGCTGAGGTCAGGAAAACCGCCGGTCAGGGGGCGGTGGACCTCATCTTCGGGGGCTGGCGGGGTGGGTTCATCGTCAAAGCGGACTAGGCGGGAATGAGTTGTGCGTTGTTCCATGAGGGAAGCGAATCCGCGATCCGCTCGAAAGACCACCGCAGGACAGCGGCCCTTCCCGGCAGGATGCGCCTTGCCGGAAAAGAGCCACTGCCCCGCGATGGGTGGGGTTCACCAGGTGAGGACGGCACCCAATGCCAGGGTGTCGGTGTCTTCGTTCTGTGCGCTGCCTTCGTGGCCGTTGATCTCGAACTGGTTGTACTCGGCCACCAGCTTGAGGTTGTCGTTGATGGTGTGGAACAGGGCAATGCCACGGGTCTCGTAGTCGGCCCCGGTGTTCACCGCACCATTGCCGTCATCCTTGGTCTTGCCGTAGGACAAGGCCAGGCGGTTCTTGCCGAAGGTGTACGAGCCCTGCAGCAGGTAACCCTTGCTGTCCACCTCGCGCAGGGTCGCTTCCCCGGCGTTGTTGGTGAAGAACGGGTTGATGCCCTTGGCGGTGAAGCCCGAGCCGGTCAGGGAGAAGTCGCCCATCTTGGCCTGCACGCCATAGCCCAGGCCCTTGGACGTGACGCTCTCGACGTTGTGATCGGTGTTGTCCGAGGTCTGGTAGCTGCCGTTGATCCAGCTGTAGATCTTCGCCCCGCCGAGGTCGAACTGGTAGGTGACCTCGCTCTCGGTGCGCGGGTTCTTCTGGTAGGCCTTGCCCACCGCGCTGTCATCGTTGGTGTCCACCGGGTCGAGGATACCCACGGCCACCCGCAGGCCATCCATCACCGGGGTTCGGTAGGTGATCTGCGACGACGGGAACGGATAGGGGTAGCCGCTGCCGATATTGCCGAACGACACGCCACCACCGTCCACCAGGCCCAGGGTGTCGCTGACCTGGCCATAACCGGCCAGCAGTTCGTCGAGAAGGATGTTGGAGCGGGCGAACAGGCCGAAGTCCTTGCCGATCAGCACTTCACCCCACTCGGGATTGGCCACGGTGCCGTAGAACTGCCGCACGTCGATGGCGGTGTCGGTGCCATTCTGCTCGCTGTCGTTGATCGTCACCCAGAACGACGCGCGGCCGCCGAGCTTGAGGTCGTCCATCTGCTTGGTCATGTTGAAGCCCAGGTAGTTGGGCAAGAAGCCCATCTTCACCCGGGACTGGCGACGGTCGTACTGGTCGCCGTCGCGATCGACGTCGCTGTTGACGTAGAAGGCGTTTATGTAGCCGTCGGTGGAAAAGGTCGTTTCATCCTTGTCGTACAGCATGATTTCCGCCTGGGCCAGCGGGACCAGCCCGACGGTGGCGAGGCCGGCCAACAACGGCAGGAAACGGGCATTGGCATTCTTATTCTTGTGCATGACGCTCTCCGCGAACGGTGGGGACGGTTGTCGGAGGCGATTATCGAAAGCCCGCGCGCCCTGCCCTACGCTGCCTTGGACGCAAACCCGGGCTGCTTTGGCCGGGGTGCGGGGCGCGGCAGCCCTGGGAACTAATCCCCTGTGCCTGCGGGTCACAAGGCTAAAGTGTCACGGACACGACCGAAGGTCGGGGTTGCCCATGCAAAAATGCAGATTGCCACTGCGATTTTGCCGATTGAGTTCGGCAAATTTGCACTGCTACGATCCGGGCGATCCTTGACCCTTAGTCCACGCCGCGATAATTCATGTGGAAAATCAATAACAAAGCAGGGAGACAGCGATGACCGCGCAAGCTCAAGCACCAGCCACTTCCGAAGCGGACAGCGCTCAGGTACGGGCCGACGTCCGCAACCATATCGGCCACCTCACCCTCAACCGCCCCGCCGGGCTCAACGCCCTGACCCTGCAGATGGTCCGCGACCTGCGGGTGCAGCTCGAAGCCTGGGCCATCGACCCGCAGATCCATGCCGTGGTCCTGCGCGGCGAAGGCCCCAAGGGCTTCTGCGCCGGCGGCGATATCCGCTCGCTGTACGACAGCTACAAGAGCGGGGCCAGCCTGCACCGGGACTTCTTCGTCGAGGAATACGACCTCGACCTGTTCATCCATCACTACCGCAAGCCCATCGTCGCCCTGATGGACGGCTTCTGCCTGGGCGGCGGCATGGGCCTGGCCCAGGGTGCCGAGCTGCGGGTAGTCACCGAGCGCAGTCGCCTGGCGATGCCGGAAGTGGGCATCGGCTACTTCCCGGATGTCGGCGGCAGCTACTTCCTGTCGCGCATTCCCGGCGAACTGGGCACCTACCTGGGCGTGACCGGGGTGCAGGTCCAGGCCGCCGATGCCCTGTATTGCGGCCTTGCCGACTGGTACCTGGACAGCGACCGGCTGGCCGAGCTGGACCGCGACCTCGACCAGCTGAGCTGGGGCGAATACCCGCTCAAGGACCTGCAAGGCGCCCTCGCCCGCCTCGGCAGCCAGACCCTGGTCAACCCGCCGCTGGCCGAGCTGCGTCCGGCCATCGACCATTTCTTCGGCCTGCCGGATGTCGCCAGCATCCTCGAACAACTGCGCAGCGTGACCGTGGCCGACAGTCATGAATGGGCACTGAAGACCGCCGACCTGATGGAAACCCGTTCGCCGCTGGCGATGGCCGTGACCCTGGAGCTGCTTCGTCGGGGCCGCCACCAGAACCTGGAAGACTGCTTCAGGATGGAGCTGCACCTGGACCAGCAATGGTTCGAGCACGGCGACCTGATGGAGGGCGTGCGCGCCCTGCTGATCGACAAGGACAAGCAGCCACGCTGGAATCCCGCCAGCGTCGCCGACCTCGACCGCCCGCGCGTCGAGCAATTCTTCGAAGGCCTCTGAGGGCTGGAGCACGCACATGCAAGACCTGGAACTGACTGAAGAACAGATCATGATCCGCGACATGGCCCGCGACTTCGCCCGAGGCGAGATCGCGCCCCATGCCCAGGCCTGGGAAAAGGCCGGCTGGATCGACAGCGCCGTGGTGGCGAAGATGGGCGAACTGGGCCTGCTGGGCATGGTGGTCCCGGAGGACTGGGGCGGCAGCTACACCGACTACGTCGCCTATGCCCTGGCCGTGGAAGAGATCGCCGCCGGCGATGGCGCCACCGGTGCGCTGATGAGCATCCACAACTCGGTGGGCTGCGGCCCGCTGCTGGCCTACGGCACCGCCGAACAGCAACAGGCCTGGCTACCGCGCCTGGCCAGCGGCGAGGTGATCGGCTGCTTCTGCCTGACCGAGCCCCAGGCCGGCTCCGAGGCCCACAACCTGCGCACCCGTGCCGAACTCAAGGACGGCCACTGGGTGATCAACGGCGCCAAGCAGTTCGTCAGCAATGCCAGGCGCGCCGGCCTGGCCATCGTCTTCGCGGTGACCGACCCGGATGCTGGCAAGAAGGGCATTTCGGCCTTCCTCGTGCCCACCGACAACCCCGGTTTCGTGGTCGATCGCAGCGAGCACAAGATGGGCATCCGCGCCTCCGACACCTGCGCGGTGACCCTGAACGACTGCCGGATTCCCGAAGCCAATATCCTCGGCGAACGCGGCAAGGGCCTGGCCATCGCCCTGTCCAACCTCGAAGGCGGACGCATTGGCATCGCCGCGCAAGCCCTGGGCATCGCCCGTGCGGCATTCGAGGCGGCACTGGTGTATTCCCGCGAGCGCATCCAGTTCGGCAAGCCGATCAACGAGCACCAGAGCATCGCCAACCTGCTGGCCGACATGCAGGTGCAGGTCAATGCCGCACGCCTGCTGATCCTCCACGCGGCGCGCCTGCGCACGGCGGGCAAGCCGTGCCTGAGCGAGGCCTCCCAGGCCAAGCTGTTCGCCTCGGAAATGGCCGAGCGGGTGTGTTCCATGGCGATCCAGGTGCATGGTGGTTATGGCTACCTGGAGGATTACCCGGTGGAGAAGTACTACCGGGACGCGCGGATCACCCAGATCTACGAAGGCTCGAGCGAAATCCAGCGGATGCTGATTGCGCGGGAGCTGAAGCACTATCCGTTGTAACGGGAGCGGGCCTGCACAGCAGGCCCGCCTTGCTACTCGTCGCGATTACTTCACCAGCGTCAGCTGTGCCTTGCCGGTGGCGCCTGCGCCAGTCAACAGCACATCAGTCTGGCCGGCCTGAGCCGCGGAGCTGACAAGGATGATCCTGTCCGCTACTTCCACGCCTTCTAGCGGCGGATCCAGGTCGACGTGCGCGTTGACCTCGGAGTTTGGCAGCTGAATGCCGTTGGCATCCCAGAAATTGCCGGCCGTCGCCACCACTTCCGGGCCATCGCCAGCCGCAGGAATCTGGACCTGGTCGGTAGGAATCAGGCGCATGTCCACCCGTTCCGCCTGCATGTTGCCGGTGTCGTAGAGGGTCAGGGTCTGGCTCGCCTCGGACAGATCGGTGGTCGCCGTGACCAGGACTTTCGCCGGCCAGGTGCCACGGTAGTTGCGGATGAATGCGTTGTTGATGATCAACTGGCGCTCGACGAGAACGAGACCAACGAAAGGCCCGCTGACACCGTTGATGGTGAAGGACAGCCTGACCATTACCTCTTCGTCGGTGGTGACGGTAATGTGAATCCGATGATCGTCGAGATCCTGCAATGGCGGGTACATGTCGTACAGGGACAGTTCGATTGCCAGGCCGTCCCGGGCTGATTTGTCGTTCATGGTGTGTTTCTCCTGTTGTTCGGTAGCCTTCCTGCGTCAGTGCAGGGACGCTTCGATTCAAACAGCAGGGTGGAAATGCAACAACTGACAGAAATGACAGGTGCGCCTTGAGGGCGCTGCAAGGCTCAAGGCGGGCACCTGTCAGCCCTTCAGAGCAATAACCCCCTCAATTACCCCAAACCTTCTGCGCCCTGGGCGCCTCGGCAAGAATGGCACTCACCGCCTCCCCCACCTCTTCCACCCGCCACAACGCCCCCTTGTCCCGCGTAACCCCGGTCCTCCAGCCATCCCCCAGCGAAATCCGCCCGCCCTGGCTCTCGAACACCTGACCGGTCACCGCTCCCGACAACCCGCTGCCCAGCCACACCACCAGCGGCGCGACGTTCTCCGGCGCCCAGGCATCGAAGCTACCGTCCTCCGGACGCTTGACCACCTCCGGCATGGCGCTCTCGGTCATCGCCGTGCGCGCCGCCGGCGCCAGGGCATTGGCCGTCACGCCATAACGCGCCAGCTCCGCCGCCTGGACCAGGGTCAGCGAGGCAATCCCGCCCTTGGCCGCCGAGTAGTTGGACTGCCCGATCGAGCCCTGCAACCCCGCCCCCGAGCTGGTATTGATGATCCGCCCCGCCACCGGCGTGCCGGCCTTGGCCAGGTCGCGCCAGCGCCGGCCGAGGATGTTCGCCAGGCAGTAATGCCCCTTGAGGTGCACCCGCATCACCAGGTCCCAATCTTCCTCGGACAGGCTGATGAACATGCGATCACGCAGCACCCCGGCATTGTTGACCAGCACATGTACCTCGCCGAACGCGGCCAGGGCGGCATCGACGATGCGCTGGGCGCTGTCCAGGGTGGTGATGTCGTCGCTGTTGGCGATGGCCCGGCCACCGCTGGCGACGATTTCCCCGGCGACGTCCGCCGCAGCTTCAGCGCGGATATCGTTGATGACGACATTGGCGCCCTCGGCCGCGAAGGCCAGGGCATAGGCGCGGCCGAGCCCGCCGCCGGCGCCGGTGATGATCACCGTCCGGCCATTACAGATAGGCATTGCGTGACTCCTTGCTTCAAAGACGTTCGATGATGGTGACGTTGGCCTGGCCGCCGCCTTCGCACATGGTCTGCAGTCCGTAGCGCCCGCCGCTGCATTCCAGCTCGTTGAGCAGCGTGGTCATCAGCCGCGCACCGGTGGCCCCCAGCGGGTGGCCGAGGGCGATGGCGCCGCCATTGACGTTGGTGCGCGCCGGGTCGTAGTCCAGTTCCCTGGCCCAGGCCATCACCACCGAGGCGAAGGCCTCGTTGATCTCGACCCGGTCGATGTCGTCCATGCGCATTCCGGCACGCTGCAAGGCGCGGCGGGTAGCGGCGATGGGCGCGGTGAGGTGCCAGATGGGGTCGTCGCCCAGCACCGTCAGGTGATGGATACGCGCCCGTGGCGTCAGGTCGTAGCGCTTGAGCGCCGCTTCCGAAACCACCAGCAGCGCGGCCGAGGCATCGCAGGTCTGGCTGGACACTGCGGCGGTGATCGACGGGAACCGCGGGTCCACCGGTTGCAGCTCGGCCATCTTTTCCAGGCTGGTCTGGCGCGGGGTTTCGTCCTCGCCCAGCCCTTCGCAGACGACGATCTCCCGGGCGAAGCGCCCGCTTTCCCGAGCCGCCAGCGCACGCCGGTGGCTTTCCAGGGCGAACGCCTCCATCTGCTCGCGACTGATCTGCCAGTGATCGGCGATGCGCTGCGCGGCATAGAACTGGTCCACCGGCTGCGCGCCGAAACGCTGGCGCCACAGGCGGCTGCCGGAAAAAGGATCGGGGAAGCCCAGCGGCTGCCCGGCCAGCATCGCCGAGGAAATCGGGATGCGGGTCATGGTCTGCACCCCGCCCACCGCGACCACGTCCTGGGTCCCGCTCATCACCGCCTGGGCGGCGAAGTGCACGGCCTGCTGCGACGAGCCGCACTGGCGGTCCACCGTGGTGCCCGGCACCGTCAGCGGCAGGCCGGCGGCCAGCCAGCTGGTGCGGGCGATATCCCCGGCCTGGGCGCCGATGGTGTCGACGCAACCGAAGATCACGTCGTCGTAGTCCTCCGGGGGAATCCCATTGCGTTGCACCAGGGCCTTGAGCACCTGGGCGCCGAGGTCGATGGCATGGACCTCGGACAAGGCGCCCTTGCGCTTGCCGGTAGGGCTGCGCAGGGCGTCGACGATATAGGCCTCGGGCATGGATCAGTCCTCGAAGGTGTGGCCCGGCCCCAGCCGGGCACCGTCGGCGAACAGGTACTCGCCGACACGGGATTTATGGAAACCACGGTCGCCCCAGGCCGCGTCCAGGGCCCAGGCGCGTTTCATGAACATCTGCAGGTCGACTTCCCAGGTGTAGCCCATGGCGCCATGCACCTGGATGCCCTTGCGCGCGGCGATCCAGCTGGCTTCACAGGCCGCCAGGCGCGCCTGGGAGACCCACAGCGAAGCCGAGGCATCGCCCCGGGCCAGGCCGTGGGCGGCGCGGTACAGCACCGGCTTGGCCTGCTCGATGTGCCGGGCGACGTCGGCCAGGTGGTGCTTGACCGCCTGGAAGCTGCCGATCGGCTTGCCGAACTGCTTGCGCTGGGCCACGTAGTCCACCGACAGGTCGAGCATGCGCTGGGCCAGGCCCAGCAGTTGCCCGGCCACCGACAGCGCCCCGCGGTCCAGCAGTTGCGCCTGCAGCGCCCGGCCCTGCTCGCCACCGACCAGGAAGGTCGCCGCCGACGGCTGCCAGCTCACTCGGCCGAGGCGGCGCGAGGCGTCGATGCTGGTTCGCGTCTCGACGTCCACCGCTGCACGTGGCAGCAAATGGATCTGGTCGCCATGGGGCAGGATCAGCACTTCGGCCAGGTGGGCATCGCTGACCAGCGGATTGACCGGGTGACCGATGGCCAGGCGCAGGCTGCCCTCGGCGATACGCGGCAGCAAGCTGCTGCGCGCAGGATGATCGGGGGCCAGCCCGGCCAGCAGGCCGACGGCGACATAGGCGGTGTCGGCCAGGGAATCGGGAATCGCGTAGTAGCCCAGCTCCTGGGTCATCAGGGCCCAGGCCACGTCGTCCATGCCCAGGCCGCCGTCCTCCTCGGGGATGGACAGCGCGGTGAGGCCCTGGGCGGCGATCTTGTTGCGCAGGTCCGGCGAGCGGCCGGCGTCGGTTTCCCAGATCTCGCGGAGCATCTCCGGTGCCGCCTCGGTCATCAGGAAGCGGCTGATGGCCTCGCGGAAGGCGAGCTGGTCATCGTTGAAAGTGAAGTCCATGGCCGCTCCTTACTTCGGCAGGCCGAGCATGCGCTCGGCGATGATGTTGCGCTGGATCTCGTTGGTGCCGGCGTAGATCGGCCCGGACTGGGCGAACAGGAAGCCCTCCAGCCAGCCGCCCGGCGTGTCGCGCAGCTCGCCACGGGCGCCCAGCAGGCGCATGGCGGTCTCGTGCATCTTCAGGTCGAGTTCGGACCAGATGATCTTGTTGATGCTCGACTCGGCGCCGATCTGCTCGCCACGGCCCAGGCGGCCGACAGTGTGGTAGGCGGACAGGGCGTAGGCCTCGGCGCCCATCCAGCAGTCCATGACCGCGTCGCCCAGGCTCGGGTCGCGTTCGGCGGCCTCAGGCTCGGCCTTGAACAGTTCCACCAGCTTGCGCGCGGTGTGCTGGAAGCGTGCCGGCGAGCGCAGCAGCAGGCCGCGCTCGAAGCCGGCGGTGGCCATCGCCACGTGCCAGCCCTGCCCTTCGGCACCGATCAGGTTGCCCACCGGCACGCGCACGTCGTCGAAGAACACTTCGGCGAAGGCGTCCTTGCCGTTCAGCGCCTTGATCGGGCGGATGTTCACCCCGGGGGCGTCCAGCGGCACCATCAGGAACGACAGGCCGTGGTGGCGGGTGGAGCCGGGTTCGCTGCGGAACAGGCCGAACAGCCAGTCGGCGAAGATGGCCCGGGTGGACCAGGTCTTCTGGCCGTTGATCACGTAGTGATCGCCGTCGCGCACCGCCTTGCTGGTGATGGCGGCCATGTCCGAGCCGGCGTTGGGTTCGGACCAGCCTTGCGCCCACATGTCGATGCTGGCGGCCATGCGTGGCAGGAAGTGCTTTTTCTGGGCTTCGGTGCCGAATTCCATCAGGGTCGGGCCGAGCAGCAGCTGGCCGTTCTGGTTGACCCGCATCGGCGCACCGGCGCCGTAGTATTCCTCTTCGAAGATCAGCCACTCGATCAGGTCGCAGCCGCGCCCGCCGAGGTCCGCCGGCCACATGACCATGGACCAGCGGCTGTCGAAGAGTTTCGCTTCCCAGGCGCGGTGCTGCTCGAAGCCCTCGCGGGTGTCGTAGCTGGCCAGCGGCTCGCGTGGCAGGTTGTCCGCCAGCCAGGCCCGGACTTCGGCGCGGAAGGCTTGTTGCTTGGGGGTATAGGTCAGTTGCATGGCGCCCTCTTGGACCAAAACTTGACTAACAGATGGTTCGACGCGATCCCCTGTGCCCCGCGGACCCTGTGGGAGCGGGTTTACCCGCGATGACATCGGTGAATTCACCCTCGCAATCGCGGGTGAACCCGCTCCCACAGGGTTCGCGGTGCACTCTGGGAATCAGAACTTCGCTTCGCGTTTCTCGACGAAGGCCCGCCGCGTTTCCGCCGAGTCCGGGCTGGTGTACGCCTGCAGGGTGAAGCCTTGCTCCCAGCGGTACTTGTCTTCCAGGTTGCCGTCCTCGATGCCGTTGAGTGCCTCCTTGGCAATGCGGATCATCCCCGGGCTCTTCGCCGCGATGCGCGCAGCGATGTCCAGGGCGGTCTCGCGCAGTTGCTCCTTGCTCACCAGGCGCTCGATGAAGCCGTATTGCATGGCCTCCCGAGCCCCGATCCTTTCCCCGGTAAAGAACAGGTAGCGCACCTTCTGCACCGGGAACAGGCGCTGCAGATGCGCACCGCCGCCCATGGCCCCACGATCCACTTCCGGCAGGGCAAAGGTGGCGCACTCGGCGGCGACCACGATGTCCGCCGCCCCCGTGATGCCGATGCCACCGCCGAGAACGAAGCCGTGCACCGCGACGATCACCGGCACCGGGCAGCGGTGCACCGCCTTGAAGGTGTTGTAGTTGCCGGCATTGACCTCGACGATGCGCTCGGGGTGGGCGTCCAGTTCCTTGATATCCACGCCGGCACAGAAGCCACGGCCTTCGGCCCGAATGACGATGACGCGAACCTCGGGGTTGGCGCCGAGGCTGTCGATCTCGCGGGCCAGGGCCTGCCACTCCTGGCTGTCGAGGGCGTTGACCGGGGGTTTGGCGATCACCAGTTCGGCGATCCCCTGCTCTAGTTGCGTGCTGAATGCCTGGCTCACAGGGCTTCTCCAAGAGGAACGGAATAGGGAACGCCACGGCGCGCAGCCAGGGCGTCGAGGCACTGCTCGGCCTCGCGGGCGATGCCTTCGATCACCTGCTGGCAACTGAGCAGTTCGCCGATGGCCGCGGCCACCTGGCCACTGGGCAGGATCCCTTCGTCGGGTCGCCCGTCGACCATGGAACGCTGCAGCAGCACCGGCTGGTTGGCCGCCATGACCACCTGGGACAAGGCCGACGGGTCTTCCCGCAGCGAGCGCAGGAACACCCCGGCCATATGCCCCAGGCTCATGCCGGTGTGCTGTTTCCACTGCCAGGCGCTGCCCAGGGCGATGCGCAGGCGGCCGAAGGGGCCGGCCTGTTCCAGGCGGTTGATGAAGGGGTTGTCGATCATGCGGTGGCGCATGCCGTCCACCGCCGTGGTGACCCGCACCTGTTGCGGGTCGTTGACCTTCAGGTAGCGCTCAAGGGTCGCGGCCGGGGTCGGCGATTCCCTGGTCATCAGGAAGCGCGTGCCCATGGCGATCCCGGCGGCGCCAGCGGCCAGCGCCGAGGCCAGGCCACGGCCGCTGGAGAACCCGCCGGCGGCGATTACCGGCACGCCCACGGCGCCGAGCACCTGGGGCAGCAGGATCGAGCTGGGTACGCCACCGGTATGGCCGCCGCCCTCGCCGCCCTGGATGGTGATCAGGTCGGCACCCAGTTCCTGGGCCTTGATCGCATGCTTGAGCGCTCCCACCGTGGGAATGCACAGGACGTTGGCCGCCTTGAAGCGGGCGATGGTCGCCTTGTCGGGCCCACGGCCGTAGCTCACCGCACGCAGGCGATAGGCGATGGCCAGGTCGACGCACTGCGCGGCGTTGTCCTGGAACATATGGAAATTGAGGCCGAAGTTGCTGCCGCCGGTGGCGTCGATCACCTTGCGGATCTCGCCTTCCAGCTCATGGGCGGCGATGGTCGCCCCGGCCAGGAAGCCGAAGCCGCCGGCACGGGTGGTGGCGATCACCAGGTTGGCGTCGGCGACCCAGCCCATGGCGGTCTGCACGATGGGGTAGCGGCAGCCCAGGGCTTCGGTCAATGGCGTATGCAACCAGCCGCTCATGCGCCCTCGCCTCCTGCCGCCTGCTTGTTGGCCCGGGCCATGCCCCTGGCATCGAAGCCGCCGAGCTTGTCGCCGGACAGCAGTTCGTTATGGGCATGGGCGAAGTGGTGCCAGGCAAAGGCCGCGTCCATGGCGCTGCGCTTGCCCTGCAGGTCCTCGACATGGTTGATCGCCTGCTTGGTCAGGGCCAGGCCCATGCGCGGCTGGCGGGCAATGCTGGCGGCCATGGCATAGGTGGCGCTTTCCAGTTCCTCGCGGGGCACCACGCGGTTGAGCATGCCCATCTGGTAGGCGCGCTCGGCGCTCATGCGCTCGCCGCAGAAGAGGAATTCCTTGGCGATGCGCGGGTGGAGTTCATAGGGGTGGGCGAAGTATTCCACCCCCGGAATGCCCATGCGCACCACCGGGTCCTGGAAGAAGGCATCGTCGCTGGCGACGATCAGGTCGCAGACCCAGGCCAGCATCAGCCCGCCGGCGACACAGGCGCCGTGGACCATGGCGATGGTCGGCTTGGGCAGCTCGCGCCAGCGCCGGCACATGCCCAGGTAGACCTCCTGCTCGCGGGCGTACAGCTGCTCGCCGCCGGGCTTGTTGGTGTGGTCCCACCACAGGTGGGCACGCTCGAAAGGCTTGTCGATGTCGCGGCCCGGCGTGCCGATATCGTGGCCCGCCGAGAAGTGCCGGCCGGCGCCGCGCAGGACGATGACCTTCACCGCGTCGTCGTCCACCGCCCGGCGCAGGGCGGCATCCAGGGCGTAGGTCATCTGCGAGTTCTGCGCGTTGTTGAAGTTGGGCCGGTTCAGGGTGACGCTGGCGATGCCCTCGGCGACGCTGTAGAGCACCGGCGTGTCGGTCTCGTAGGCCGACTTGTCCTCGCGGACGATGAATTCGCTGTCGCGGTTGTGCATGGTCGCGGTCCTTGGCTCAGGCGGCACGGATGCCGGGCGGGTTGCCCTTCAGCGCGCTGGCGCGCAGGCCGTGGGGATCGAGGCGGCGGATGATGTCCAGCTGTTCGGCGGTCGGATGCGCGGTCTCGCCCAGCCCGTGCGCCTTGAGCAGCGGGAAGCCGGTGTTGTCCTGCACCTGCTCGAAGCTCACGCCTGGGTGCAGGCTGCGTACCCGGGCGGCGCGGTCGGGGCCGTCGTAGTCCATGACGCAGAGGTCGGTTACCACCCGGCGGATATCCATCAGGTCGCGGCGCGCGCCTTGCGGCCAGCGCTCGGCCTTGAAGCCGACGCCGGAGACCATGTCCACCTCGCCGCTGACGAACACACGGGTGTTGTGGCTGGGCACGAAGAACGAATTGAGATGGTTGATGCTGTTGCCCGGCAGGCCGCGCACGCCGAGGATCGCGGTCCTGGGCTTGTGGTAGTCGCCGACGCAGGACAGGTTGGTCTGGCCCCAGCGGTCGACCTGGGTCGGGCCGATCATGGCGTGGCGACGCCCGCCCCAGACGCATTCGAAGACCCGTTCGAAGGACATGTAGCCGGAATAGCGCGGCTCGAAATCGCCGCGTGGGCCCAGCGGGATTGGCTCTTCGACCAGGAAGGCCTCGCTGTCGGTCATCAGCAGTTCCGGGCTGTGGGTCAGCTTGGCCAGGCTTGCGCCCAGGCGCGGGATCACCCCGAGGCCCGAGGCGATGACCTCGCCATTGCCGCGCCAGGCCTCGGAGGCGGCGGCGATCAGCAGTTCGGCGAGGGTGAAATCACAGGATGCGGACATTCTTCTTTCCTCATGAATCATTTGGGCTGCGGCGCGCTTAGAACACGGGCAGGGGCAGCGAGGCCATGCGTGCCGGGCCGCCGTTCTGCGCCTGGTACGCCGCTTCGCCGCCGGCCACGTAGGTCTCGACGTACTGCTGCCAGCCCCCTTCCTCGCCAGCACTGGCGACATAGCGCTTCAGGTGCTCCAGGTCCCAACCGTAATCGCTCGGACACGAGGTTGGATGCGCCCCCAGCGGCGCATGCACCACGCCGGTCACCAGGTAGCGCTCGAAGGTGTTGAAACGCGCCAGATCGGCGGTCAATGCCAGGCGATCCTCGATTTCCTCGCAGGACACGAAGCATTCCTTCGCCGCACGGGCGAACAGGTGATCGAAGTACGGATCGGGACCGGTCACCAGGCAGTTGCCCAGGCGGTCGGCGACATTGACGTGCAGGAACGCCACGTCTAGGTTCAGCGCCGGCATCGCCAGCAGCACCTCGCCGTCGTCATACGGCGAACGGATTTCCTTGACCTGCGGGTTGAGCCGAGCCACATCGGTGGCCAGCCCGCAACGGGTCGGCAGGAACGGCAGGCGCATGCCGGCGGCACGCAGGCCCCATTGGAACATGCCTTCGTCCAGCTCCATCAGTTCCAGCTCGCCGGCCTCCCGGGCCTTGCGGTAGTACGGCTCCAGCGGAATCGCATCGAGGGTGGCGAAGCCGAACACCAGCTTGCGCACCTTGCCGGCAGCGCAGAGCATGCCGACTTCCGGGCCGCCATAGGCGACCACGGTCAGGTCCTTGACCTCCGAGCGAAGGATCTCGCGGACGATCGCCATCGGCTTGCGCCGCGGGCCCCAGCCACCGAAACCGATGGTCATGCCGTCGCGCAGGCGGGCCACCGCCTCGGTGGCGGTCAGTTGCTTGTTCATGGTTCAGGCTCCTTGCTGGCCGACGGAAAAGTCGTGGCCCCAGAGGCTCACGCGGGTGAACTCGAAGGCCGAATGCTCTGCCCAGTCCACTTGCAGGCCGCCGAAGCCGTACTCCAGGTCGAAGCCGGACGGGGTCTGCATGTAGAAGCTGGTCATGCGGTCGTTGAGGTGCTGGCCGAGGGTGGCCGAGAGCTTCACGCCATGGGCCTGGTGGCGGTCGTGGGCGCGACCGACCTCGGTCATCGAGTCGACCTCGACCATCACGTGCACGCAGCCCGACGGCACCGGGTACTCGGCCAGGGCCAGGCTGTGGTGACGGGCGTTGGCGCAATGCAGGAAATGGATACGCACCGGCGGTGCCGACGGATCGGGGCGGAAGTTGAAGATGTCCGAGAGGCGGAAGCCGAGCACGTCGCGGGCGAAGGCCAGGGTCGCGTCGAAGTTCGGTGCCGGCAGCACGGTGTGGCCCAGGCCCATGTCGCCGGTGATGAAGCGCGGCACGCCCTGGGGGGATACGAACGGCTGGCAGTCGGAGCGATGGCCCCAGCTCAGCTCATGGCGGTTGCCGGACGGGTCGGTCACCAGCACCAGCGCCTGCACGCCGCGCTGCTCGATCTCCGCAGCGCTGCCGGCCTGGTAGTCGATGCCTTGGGCTTGCAGGTGCTGCAGCGCCGTCTCGAAGGCCTGCTCCGAGGCCAGCTCCCAGCCGGAAGCCAGGTAACGCGGCACATCGCCCTCCACCACCAGCATGCGGAACGGCCGCTCGTCCATCTTCACGTACAGCCCGCCCTGCGGCGCCGGGCGGGTCTGCATGCCCAGCACGTCCTCGGCGTAGCGCTGCCAGTGGCCGAGGTTTTCGCTCTGCGCGACGAAATAGCTCAACCCACGAATCTCGATCATGCCCTTGGTCCTCGATGGCGGAATGCGGAATCGAGGTCATTGTGCAAAGGGGCGACAAGGGCATCATCGTCCGTTGAGACTACGCGGGTTGGTGGCTGTCACTTGCGGCCATGGAACGAGGCCCTGGATTTCCCGGTGGGCTTGGTCAGATCCAGGAGCACGGTCCGCCGGCCGTCGACGAACAGCTCCGCGGTTACGGGCTTGATGCTCCGGGGTATATTGACGTGCACCCGGTTCATTACACCGGCGTCAAGACGCTTCGAGCTGAGTACGTAGCCCCACATGTCACCATCTGCTGCGCGCACCTCGATCCGGCACTTGGCACGTTTCAGCTCGACGCCCCGGTCCCATCTGAACACGTTGCAGTAGTCAGCATGCAGCGGACTGTAGAGCCAGGCAGGCAGGATGGCATCCGGGTCGTAGTAGCCAAGGATGGTGGTGACCGCCGTGCCAATCCACATTGGCTTTCGCGCGAAGTTGAACGAGAAGTCGTCGACCTGCACCCACTTCGAGCCGTTGGACTCATAGTTCAGCACATTCCCTTCGACCAACTTCACCACCTCGCCATTGATATGTAGCTCGCTGCCGTACATGGCCTCATGCACGATGTGGAGCCCGCGCCCCTTGTTTTCAGCGCTGGCCGCAGGCACGTAGACGTACTTCGCCCAGTGGCTGTTCCAGATGGACACTTCAACCACACGATGCTCCATCAGCAAGGCACGCAGGGTGGACTCCTCCACCGGGGCTTGCGACCCATGGAGGCTGGTGAATTCCGCCCAGGGTTCCATGCTTCTGGTCTTCTCGTTCCACACCGAATAGCCGGTCTTCGATGCCTCGTCGTACACCACCTTGCCTTGAATGGCCGATTGCACCTTGTCCAGCGTGTACGGCGTGAGCAACGGGTATGCGTTGGCCGCAGGATAGAGCTCCCACCCACCCGCCAGAGTGTCGATGCCGAAGCGATGTCCATGGAAAGGCGCCTGGCATTCATTGTCCATGGACCTCACCTCGCCCGTCTCTTTCTTGGCGAAGTTCGGCAGGAAGACATTCTTGTCGCTGTCCCAGCCCCAGGTGGAGTTCGGGCTGCCAGCGGGGCGGTGGACAGAGTTCTTGAAGCTGGCGGTTGCGCCGTCGAGACTGAGGGCCCTGACCACGTACTGATAGAAGTCGTCGCCCTTGCAACCTTTCGCGGTAACGATGCTGCCACCGCCGGACGAGCCATGCACCACCCGGCCTTCGGTGTAGAGGCCAACCGAGCTATGGACGGCGATCTGGCTGGCCACGTGGTGCTTGCTCAATCCCCCCTCGCCGATGCCAGGCGAGCTATGAATACCAACGTTGGCGTTGTTGATACCCAGCAACACCAGTTCCTTGCCGATCCGCTGGCGTATGTCGCCGGTGTGCGCGCTCGCCGCTTCCCCTTTGGTGGAGCGTTCCTTGTACAAGGTACCGTCGGGCATCATGATCTCCTTCCAGTGCACCGGCTCGTAGCGGTTCACCACCAGCTGGCTGCAGGGCAGTTGCTGGAAGAGCTGACGCTGCAGATCGGCGTCGAAGGTTGAGGTGAACATATCCTGGGGCTCGGTCAGCATGCCCACATCGATGACATGCAGCATCAGCTCGCCAGGAGCACCGACGCTGACATCGTGGTAGTAGCCGGAGCGGAAGCCCGAGCCGAACAGGAAACGGATGCCGGGCAGGATGCAGGACCAGGGCAACCGGTAAGTCCAGAAATTGTCACCGTAGACGATCTGCTTGCCGGCGGACGTTACCCCGCCATCCGCCACTGCAGGCAATGCGCTCGGCGGGTCCATCGGCGCGCTGTACAGCAGGGCGCCATCGGCAGCGATCACCTGCAACTCGACGTAGGGCAGGACTTCGCCGGCCAGGGGCTTGAACATCACCAGCGTGGCGCGCTGGGCTACCAGCCGCACATGCACATCCTCGGGCAGCTTCGAGGCCCGGGACGGCAGGATGTTGGTCTGGGCACACAGCACGCTGCCTTGCAGCGAACCGTGCAGGTCGTCTTTCAAGGGCTGGTCGTTGAACGCAATGGTGTTCGCTGCGGACATGATGATGATCTCGGCAGGTTGTGACGTTGAACGCTCTTTGGTTGGTGGCTGTCAGTTGCAGCCATGGAAGGTGACCCTGGCTTTCCCGGTGGGCTTGGTCAGTGCCTGGTGCAGGACCGCCTTGCCGTCGCGGTAAAGGGTCACGGATACAGGGTTGATGCTCTGCGGCACGTTGATGTGCAACCGGTTCATCGCCCCGGAATCGCCACGCACCGACCTGAGCACGTAGCCCCAGATATCGCCCTTGGCCGTTTGCACTTCGAGCCAGCACTTGGCGCGTTTCGTCTCGATGGGCCGGTCTGGCTTGAACACGTTGCCGTAGCCCGCATACAGCGGACCGTAGATGTAGTCACGCAGTTTGCCCTGGGGGTCGTAGTAGCCGAGGATGGTGCAGACTGGCACGCCCAACGATTTAGGTTCGCGTGCGACATTGAACGAGAAGTCGTCGACCCGCACCCACTTCGAACCGTCGGACTCGAAGTTCAGCACATCGCCATCTGCGGTCTTGATGACCTCACCATTGATATGCACATTGCCGCCTTGTGAACACTGTTGTACGAAGCGCACCCCGCGCCCTTTGTTTTCAGCACCGGCCGCAGGCATGTAGGCGTCGCGGGTCCAGTAGCCGGGCCACATGGACAATTCGAACAGACGATACTTCGCCACCAGGTCTCGCATGCCGGCTTCATCCACCGGCCCCTGGGTCGGATTGAAGCAGACGAACTCAGCCCAGGGCTCCATGCTCCTGGTCTTTTCGCTCCACAGCGAGTAGCCGGTCTTCGATGCCTTGTCGAACACCACCCTGCTTTCAATGGCCGATTGCACCTTGTTCAGCGTGTACGGCGTGAGCAACGGGTACGCCAGGGCCGCCGGATAGAGCGTCCATCCACCCGCCACCACGTCGAGTCCGAAACAGTGCCCATGGAAAGGCGCCTGGCCTTCATCACCCCAGGAGCTCACCGCGCCAGTCACTTTTTTCTCGAAGTTCGGCAGGAAGACATTGTTGTCGCTGTCCCAGCCCCAGGTGGAATTGGGGTTGCCTGCGGAGCGGTGGATGGAGTTCTTGAAGCTGGCGGTTGCGCCCGAACTGAAGGCCAGGACCGCCGGCTGACTGAAGTCGCTGCCCGTGTAGCCCTTGGCGATAAAGATACCGCCACCGCCGAACTTGCCATGTACCACCACGCCTTCTGTGTAGACGCCAACCGAGCTTTGGCCGACGAGCTGGCTTGCCACTTGGTGCTTGTTCAATCCGCCCTCGCCGATGCCTGGCGAGCTGTAGATGCCAAGGTTGGCGTTGTGGATGCCCAGCCCTACCAGTTCCTTGCCGATTCGCTGACGCAGGTCGCCGGTGGTACTGCCCGCTGCTGGCCCGCCAGTGGAGCGGTCCGTGTACTGGGTGCCGTCCGGCATCACGATCTCCTTCAAGTGCACCGGCTCGTAGATGTTCACCACCAGCCGGCTGCAAGGCGTCTGCTGGAAGAACTGGCGCTGCCGGTCTGCGCTGAAGGAGGTGAACATGTCCTGCGGCGCGGTCAGCATGCCCAGGTCGATGGTGTGTATCACCAGCTCACCAGGGGCGCCGACGTCTACGTCGTAGTAGTAACCGGAGCGCAGGGCCGAGCCGAACAAGAGACGGATGCCTGGCACGATGCAGCACCAGGGCAAGCGGTAAGTCCAGAAATTGTCACCGTAGACGATCTGCTTTCCTCCCGACGTCAACCCGCCGTCTCCGACCTGTGGCAATGCGCTCGGCGGGTTCATCGGCGCGCTGTACAACAGGGCGCCATCGGCGGCGATCACCTGCAGCGTGATGAAGGGCAAGGTCTCGTCACCCTGAGGCTTGAACATCACCAGCGTGTCGCGCTGGGCCACCAGCCGCGGATGCGGATCGTCGGGCAACGCCGAGGCCCTGGACGGGATGATGCTGGTCTGGGCACACAGCACGCTGCCTTGCAGCGATCCACGCAGGTCGTCTTTCAAGGGCTGGTCGTTGAACGCGATGGTGTTCGCTGCGGACATGGTGGCGGTCTCGGCAAGTCGTGGTGATGAACACTCCTGCGCGCGTGCGCGCGGCTCTTGTCTGAGCGTAAGTCAGCGTCACGGCCTCGATCAGACCGTTTTCCCATAACCAACGCCGGGCGCTGACTGGCATTTTTGTCAGTTGCCACGGCCCGGTTTTACGGCTAGCCGGACACTCGGGACTAGTCCGTTCCAAGGATTCGCCGGGCGCGCGCTCGTCTCACACTGCCTCATCAACCGAGACACAGAGACCGATCTCATGGAGTTCGCCCTTAGCGAAGAGCAATTGATGATCCGCGACAGCGCCGAGCGCTTTCTCGCCCAGGCCAGCGATTCGCCGGCAGTGCGCGAAGGCATGGCGCGGGTCGACGGCTACGACCCTGAACTGTGGCGCAGGATCGGCCAGGAACTGTACTGGCCGGCGCTGATGGTGCCCGAGGCGCACGGCGGCATGGGCCTGGGCCTCGTCGAACTGGCCCTGCTGCTGGAGCAATGCGGGCGCTTCCTGCTCGGCGCGCCGCTGTTCGCCACCAGTTGCCTGGCCACCCCAGCCCTGCTGCTGGCCGCCAACCCGCCTTTGCAAGCCGAGTGGCTGGAGGCGATCGCCGCTGGCAAAACCCGCGCGACCCTGGCCTTCTCCAGCACAGGCAGGATGGACGCCGACAGCGTGCAGGTGCTGGGCGCTGCCGAAGCCGGCGGTTATCGCCTTGCGGGCAACTATGCCCAGGTCATCGACGGGGCCGAGGCCGACCTGCTGATCGTGGCCGCACGCACGCCCGGCAGTCACGGCGAGGACGGCATCAGCCTGTTCGCCCTGCCCGCCTCCACTCCCGGTATCACCCGCCATTCCCTGCCAACCCTGGACCAGACCCGCCGCCTGGCGCGGATCGAACTGCAGGATGTACACGCCACCGACGCGCAGTTGCTCCACCTGCCCGGCCAGGGCTGGCCACTGCTGCGCGATGTACTGGACATCGCCGCCATCGGCCTGGCCGCCGAGCAGACTGGCGGCGCCCAGCAGAGCCTGGACCTGACCCTCGCCTATATTGGCGAACGCAAGCAGTTCAACCGCAGCATCGCCAGCTTCCAGGCGGTCAAGCACCGCTGCGCCGACATGATGCTGCAGGTGGAATGCGCCCGCTCCGCCCTCTGGTACGGCGCCTGCGTGGCCGCCGAACGGCTCGCCGGCGACGGCGACCCGGCGCTGGCCGCGGAGCTGCCGATGGCCGCCGCCACCGCGCAGATCCATGCCAGCGAGGCGTTCTTCCACTGCGCGGCGGAGTCGATCCAGTTGCACGGCGGCGTCGGCTTCACCTGGGAATACGACCCGCACCTGTATTTCAAACGCGCCCGCGCCGCCGAACAGATGCTCGGCACGCCGGCCTGGCATGCCGAGCGGCTGGCCGCACAGCTGATGGGAGAACACGCATGAAGATCGGTTTCAGCAGTGCGGACGAGGCGTTTCGCGAAGAGGTCGCGCAGTGGATGGCGGCGCACCTGCGGGGCCCGTTCGAGGCCCTGCGCTTTCGCGGCGGTCCGGGTGACGAACATAGCTTCCCCGAGGAACGCAAGGCCTGGGAACGCGAGCTGGCCAGCGTTGGATTTACCTGCGTCGGCTGGAACGCGGAACACGGCGGACGCGGCCTGAGCCTCAGCCAGCAGGTGATCTTCCACGAGGAGTACGCCCGCGCCGGCGGTCCCGGACGCATGGGCCACATCGGCGAAGGCCTGGTGGGCCCGACCCTGGCCGCCTTCGGCAGCAAGGACCAGCAGCGGCGCCTGCTGCCGGGGATCCTTGCCGGCACCGAGTTCTGGTGCCAGGGCTATTCCGAGCCCGGCGCCGGCTCTGACCTGGCCAACGTGCAGACCCGCGCACGCCTGGACGACAGCGGCGAGTACTGGCTGGTCAGCGGGCAAAAGGTCTGGACTTCGCTGGCCCACGAGGCCGACTGGTGCTTCGTGCTGGCCCGTACCGAGCCTGGCAGTCGCGGCCACCATGGCCTGTCGTTCCTGCTGGTGCCCATGCACCAGGACGGCATCCGCGTGCAGCCGATCCGCCAGCTGACCGGCACCAGCGAGTTCAACGAAGTGTTCTTCGACCAGGCGCGCACCTCGGTGGCCAACCTGGTGGGCGCGCCGGGCGATGGCTGGAAGATCGCCATGGCCCTGCTCGGCTTCGAGCGCGGGGTCTCGACCCTGGGCCAGCAGATGCTGTTCCAGAACGAACTGGACGAGGTGATCCGCATCGCCGGCGAAAACGGCGCCAGCTGCGATCCACTGTTGCGCCAACGGATCGCCCGGGCCTGGGCCGGGCTCAAGGTGCTGCGCTACAACTCGCTGCGCATGCTCTCCGGCCCGCAGGACGGGCGTCTTGCCCGGGAAGCGATGATCTACAAGCTGGCCTGGTCCACCTGGCATGCCGAGCTGGGCAAGCTGGCGATGGACGTGCTCGGGGCGCAGGCGGAGATCATCGACGGCGCGCCGTATGAACTGAGCCGGCTGCAGTCGCTGTTCCTGTTCACCCGGGCGGACATGATCTATGGGGGGAGCAACGAGATCCAGCGCAATGTGATCGCCGAGCGGGCGCTGGGGATGCCGCGGGAGGTGCGGGGCTGACAGCATGGAGCAACACATGACTCATTGGTTTGGCAGGGACAGTGTGGGAGTCCGCAGCGCACGGTGGACCCCCACAAGATTCGCGTCAGATCAACGCCAACACCTTCGTCCCTCGTTCAAGGCATGATCGTCACCCGCGCCGTCCCCTTCGGCGGGTCGATGGTCCCGGACGCGTTCTGGATGCCATCGCAATACACCGCGATATGCATCGGCTCGAACGACTCCGGAATGTTCAGGTGCAGCCGGTTCAGCTCGCCCGGGTTCAAGCGCTTGCTGCGCAGGATGAAATACAGCATCGCCCGGTTCTTGCCGGACACCACCGCATAGCAGCGGGAGGCGATCGCATCGGTATCGCTGTCGCCTTCGTACGTCATGCCATAAGCGGCATGCAGGGACGGATAGATGATCCCGGAACGCTCCCCGTCCGGATCGTAGTAGCCGAGGATGGTGGTTACCGGCACACCCTGCTGGTCCGGTTTGCGGGTGACATTGCGGTCGTCGTCCGGCTCGCCCTCTTCGCGCCACTCGACCATGGCTTGGGCCTCTTCGCTCCATTTGCGAAAACCGCTGGACGACGTCGGGCTGAAGACCGCCATGCCTTCCAGGAAACGCTGGATGGTTTCCAGGCTGTAGGGCGTGTACTGGGTGAACTGGCGGGTGTTGGGGTAATACGGGGCACCATCGCCCATGGAGTCGCGGCCGAACGAGTGCCCGTGGAAAGGCGCCTGGCACTGGTCCCCGTAGCAAGTGTCCTCGCCACTCCTGTTCTTGCGGAAGTTGGGAATGAAGACATTGGCATCACTGTCCCAGCCCCAGGCGGAGTTGATCGAGACGGCACTGCGGTGGACCGCCCCGGCGAAGCCACCCGGATGATGGCCCAGGCCATAGTTGTGCCCCAGTTCGTGGCTGAACTCGTTGCCGGTGATGGCCTCCAGCGTGACCATGCTGCCGCCGCCGGACCCGCCATGCACCACGCGGCCGTTGATGTAGTTGCCCACCGAGGTGTGGGCGGTGATTTGGGCGGCGACGAAATGCTTGTTGAGGCCGTTCTCGCCGCTACCCGGTGAAGAATGGATGCCGAGGTTGGCATTGTTGATGCCCAGCGACACTAGCTGCTTGCCGATCTTTTCCCGCAAGTCGCCTCCGTGCCATTCGCCTTTCTGCGCCGAGTGATCGCGGTAGACGGTGCCATCGGCCAGTTCGACGGTGTGGAAATCGATCGGCTCGTAGCGGTTGACGATCAGCCGGCTGCAGGGAAGGGTCTGGAAATACTGGCGCACCATCTCGTCGCCGAAGTGTTCGATGAACCTTCCCCGGTGCGGCGTGAGCATGCCGATATCGATGGTGTGCAAGAGCAGCTCCGAGGGGGCACCGACATCCATGTCGCGGTAGGTGCCGGTGCGCCCGTCGACGTCGAATTCCAGCAGGTTTCCCGGAATGATCAAATGGCCAGGTAGCACCGCGCTCCAGAGGTCCCTGGCGTAGATGATCCGGCCGTATTCGGCGTCGGTGTCGCGCTCGGCCACGGGCGGCAGTTGCTCCGGTGGTGCCATCTGCACCGAGAATCGCCACATCGACTCCCTGCCGACCTTGAGCTCGATACTGTTCGGCACGGGGCCATTGTCCGTTTCGGGCCTGAACATCACCAGGGTCGCGCGCCGGGCCACCAGGCGCGGTTGCACGTCGTCGGGCCAGCGCGATGCCCGGTTCGGCAGGATCGAAACCTGGGCGAACAGGACACAGCCTCTCAGGTCGCCCTCCAGGTCGTTGCGCAGCGTGCGCTCGTTGAAATACAGGGGTGTATTGCTTGCATTCATGCTGGCAGACCTCGCGCAATGGTCGATGGGAAGTGGAGCAGGTTCAGACCAACGTCACCACCCGCGCCCGGTTCAGGCCGTTGCACCGAATGCCGACCCGGAACTGGCCAGGCTTGGCCTCAGGGTAGACGTAGACCACGTGCCCCCTCATCTCCACGCCTTCGACCGGCTCCACCAGGCTCGCCTTCCAGTCCAGCTCTTCGTGGGGCAACGGCACACCGTTGGCGTCATGAAACCTGGGGGCCGCCACTACCACATCAGCACCTTGCCCGGGGATTTCCACCTCGGCAGAGGGCAGCAGTTCGAGGTCGGCCTTGGCGCACTCGATGGTCTTGGTGTCGTGCAGCCAGAGCGTGACGGTGTCGACGATGGAACCATCGACCACGGCCTTGAGCAGCAGCTTCGCCGGCCAGGGTCCGGGAAAACTGGTGACGAAGGTGTTTTCCACAATGATCGCCCAGTCCCCCTCGAACCAACCGTCGCCCCTGCCCAGACCTATTCCGGTGCGGTACGGCTTGCCGTTGATATCGAAGGTGAACTTCAGGTCCGCGCCGTTCTCCAGGTTGTGCTGGATCCAGAGCATCTCCGGCCGCGGGTTGCGCAGCGGCGGATACAGGTCGTACCTGGGCAGTTCCAGACCGATGTCCTGGGCTTCGATCAGGGTCAGGGTGATGTCCTGCTCCACCCCCGAGCGCTCGCGCACCCTGACCACGACGTCGCCTGGCACGGCCTCGGGGAACACCCGCACGCGCTTGCCCTCCACCACCAGGCCTGGGTGCGACTGTGGCAGCGATATCTCCCAGTCCAGTTCGCTCTCGGGCAGCTCCACGCCTTGTGCGTCGAAGAACGCGGCGATGGCAGCAGCGCCATTTTCCAGTTCCTGGGAAATGCTCACCGGATTGGGGCCCAGCTGTGCTTCGCAGCGCGCCACGACCATGCTGCGGGTGTCGTGCAGGCGCAGCACCGCGCTGTCCACCAGGTTGCCGTCCTCCCAGGCCCTCACCGCAAGCTGCACCGGCCAGTTGCCGGCGAACTGGGCGATGAAGTCCCGGTCGATACGCAGGTGGCCGAGGTTGTCACCGACGTGCATCCAGATCCCCGCCGCCTCGCCGGCCTGGTCGTTGAGGGTGTAGTCGAACGTGAGGCCGGCGGGCGCCGTGGCCGTGGTGGAGAAACTCACGATCTCGATGCTGTCGTTACTCAGCGGCGGATAAAGATCGTGACGGGACAGTTCCAGGCCGATCTCGGCCGGTGCGGGACGTGGTGCGCTCATGATGGAGCCCTCTGGCTGGCAAGGTCGAATCGACCGGTGACTACCTGGGCACCATTGAACCCCTGCTGCTGGAACGCCACAACTGACAGAAATACCAGGTACCGCTCAAGAAAAAGCCGGGGCCCTTGCAGGCTCCGGCTTTTTCTTGAGCGGCACTCAGCGCACGCGAATCTTCGGATCCCCCGCGCCACGCCGCATGGTCTTGAGAAACGCCTCCAGCGGCGCCGGTTCAGCCACCTGCGGCAGGGTGTCCTTGTCCGGCCGGCTCGCCCAGAACCCATCCCACGACGGGAACAGTTCGTGGAAGGAGCCGGCATAGGGCTCGCGTCCCGGCCAGCGCATCTTCAGGCCGCCGATCGGTGGCTTGTTCAGGTCGGTGGCGTACCAGTAGCACGGCAGCCGGCGGCGGAAACACCAGCGCCCGTCGATGCGCTCGTAGTCGTCCCAGTAGAGCATCTGCATGATCACCCACTCGGGGCCGGTCTCGTGCTCGTTCTTCGAATAGACCACGCCGGTGGCATGGTCGGGGTCGCTGAACTCGATGATGTGCTGGCCCAGGTGGTGCGAGGTGCCGTGGAACTGCTTGCGCATGGTCTCGTCGAGCCACGCCTTGAGGTGCGCGCGGCCGCTCAGTTCGCGGCCGACCCGCACGTCGGCCGCGAAGCAGTTGGCCATGGCGTCCATGTCGCGCATGTCCAGGGCCAGGGCGTACTTGCCGGCGAGCTGGCGGATGGCGTCGAGGGACTCCAGGCGGTCGATGCGTTGCAGCAGCGAAGCGTCGTCCATGTTCATCAGTCCAGCACCGTGTACAGGTCGGAACTGCGCCCGCCGTCCACGCTGAGGCTGGCCCCGGTGACATAGGAGGCTTCGTCGCTGGCCAGGAACAGGATGGCGTTGGCCAGCTCCACCGGCAGGCCGACGCGCTTCATCGGGATGACCTTCTCGGTGTTGGCGCGGGTCTTGTCGTCGCTGAGCATGCCGGCGGTGGCCGGGGTGTCGACCACGCCGGGGATGACCACGTTGCAGCGGATGCCATGGGGCGCGCCTTCGCTGGCCGCGGCGCGGCTGAAGTTGATCACCGCCGCCTTGGCTGCCGAGTAGCCGGCCATCCACGCCGTGCCGAACAGGCCGCAGATCGAGGCGATATTGACGATGGCCCCGCCGCCGCTGCCCTGCATCAGGCGCATGGCGGTGCGGGTGCCCCAGAAGGTGCCGTCCACCGTGGTGCTGAAGTTGGCGTGCCAGTCGGCGGTGCTCATGCCGTCGATGCCGCCCCAGGTGTAGGCCATGGCGTTGTTGACCAGGATGTCCAGGCGTCCGTGGCGCTGGGCCGTGGCTTCCAGGGCGGCGACGTAGCCCTGCTCGTCGCTGACATCGGCCACGGCGACTTCCGCCTGGCCGCCCTGGGCCAGGATCTTCTCCTGCACTCCCAGCAGCGGCTCTTGCCTGCGGCCGCAGAGCACCACCACGGCGCCCTCCTCGGCGAAACGCAGGGCGGTGGCTTCACCGATGCCGGAGCCGGCACCGGTGACGAAGGCGATCTTTCCTTGCAGACGCTTGCTCATGTGAATTCCTCAGATAAAGGCCATGCCGCCGTTGACGGCGATGTTCTGTCCGGTCATGAAGCTGGCGTCCTCGCTGGCGAGGAACACCGCGACCCGGGCGATCTCGTCGGTTTCGCACATGCGGCCCAGGGGCACGTTCTTCAGCAGGGCCAGCATGTGTTCGTCGGGGATGCCGGCCATCATCGGGGTGTTGGTCGGGCCTGGCACCAGGGTGTTGACGCGGATGCCGCTGGGTGCCAGTTCGCGGGCGATGGCCCGGGTCAGGCCCATCACGGCGGCCTTGGACGCGCAGTAGTGGCTGGGGCCTTCGCCGGTCAGGGCGGCGGTGCTGGACAGGTTGATGATGGTGCCCTGGCGCTTGCCCTTGACCATCAGCCGCGCACCCTCGCGGGCGCAGAGGAAGGTGCCGCCGAGGTTGACGTTGATCACCCGGGCCCAGCTCTCGTCCGGGGTGTCGAGGAAACTGTCGAGGGCGCCGACGCCGGCATTGTTGACCACGATGTCGAGGCCACCGAAACGGGCCTCCACCTGGCCCATGGCATCGGCCACCGACGCGCTGTCGGCGACGTTGCAGGCCAGGGCCAGGACCTTTTCGCCGAGGTCTGCCAGGCTTTCGGCCAGGGCCTCGCGGTTCAGGTCCACCGCGACCACCCGCGCCCCTTCGGCGACGAAACGGCGCACGATGGCCTGGCCCATGCCCTGCCCGGCGCCGGTGACGAAGGCCACCTTGTCGTTCAACTTCATAGCGTTCTCCCTGGATGTGCGGCCCGTGCACCACGGGCCTTCCCCGGCATGATTGGGCGCAGGCGGGGCCATGGACATCGTCCAACGGGACTAGTGGTCTGAACGGACGATGCCGCATCGACGCGCAACGCCGAGGATGGCCAGGCGCATACCGGTCCGGGCGAGGCTTACCCCTTCGCTCATCCACCTCGCCCGGCCGGTCTGCGCGCCCCTTCCCGGACCTGGAGAATCCCCATGAATCAATCCGTCGACCTGTCATTGCCCGTTGGCGCCTACCTGAGCCTGCCCAGCGGCCTGCGCCTGCATTACCTGGACGAAGGCACCGGCCCCGTGGTGCTGTGGCTGCACGGCAGCGGCCCGGGAGCCAGCGGGTTCAGCAACTTCAAGGGCAACTACCCGCAGTTCGTCGCCGCCGGGTATCGCAACATCCTTCTCGACCTTCCTGGCTTTGGCCGTTCGGACAAGCCCGAGGACGTGCAGTACAACCTGGATTTCTTCGTCGATTGCGTCGCTGCATTCCTCGCAGGGATCGGCGTCTCGCGCTGCACCCTGCTGGGCAACTCCCTGGGCGGCGCCATTGCCCTGGGCCTGGCCCTTCGTCACCCGCAACTGGCGGAGAAGCTGATCCTGCTGGCGCCGGGTGGCGTCGAGGAGCGGGAAACCTACTTCCAGATGTCCGGCATCCTGCGCATGGTCAGCCTGTTCAACGCCGGCCCCATCGGCATGGCGGAGATGCGCAGCATGATGAGCCTGCAGCTGTTCGACCCGTCGATCCTCCCGGAAGACCTGCTGCAGGAACGGGTGGCGGTGGCCGTGACCCAGCCGAAGAACCTGTTCAGCACGATGATGGTGCCGAACATGGAGAGCCGCCTGGGCGAGATCCAGTGCCCGATCCTCGGTTTCTGGGGCAGCAACGACAATTTCAACCCGGTGAGCGGTGCCCAGCGCATCATCGATGGGGCGAAACAGGCGCGGTTCATCGTGCTCAACCAGTGCGGGCACTGGGTGCAGGTGGAGCATCGGGAGTTGTTCAACCGCAGTTGCGTGGAGTTTCTGCGCTTCGGTTGAGGCTGTGCTTGCGGACGCGCCATCGGGCCGGAACTCGGGTAATCTCCCGCGGCATCGAAACACGCCTTCCAAGGGACATCGCCATGGGTCGTCTGGCCTTCATTTCCGCTCTAACTATTTCCACCCTGCTGCACCTCGACAGCGCCCTCGCCGTGGACGCGAGCGCGGGTACCTTCAGCGTTGCGCAGCAGTGCGAAGCCTTCCAGTCGTTCAAGAACAAGACCAATCCCGGCGGCCTGTCGGTCATGCCGGGACAGCGCTTCACCATCGCCGAGGTCAACCGCGAACAGTACCAGTGGGTCCGGGTCGATGTCGGCAACGGCAAGAAGAACCTGCGCTGGGTAGCTGCCGAGTGCGGCAAGGTGGACGGGCTGGTGATTTCCGCGGCGGGCAGCCAGGTCTGCCGCATGCCCGACCAGTACGACAGCCATGTCCTCGCGGTGACCTGGCAGCCCGGTTTCTGCGAGCACGACCGTGGCGGTCCGGCCAAGCCGGAGTGCCAGGCCATGAAACAGGGCGAGCTGACCGTCAACCACTTCACCCTCCACGGGCTGTGGCCGAACCGCCAGCAATGCGGGATCGACTACGGCAAGTGCCAGGGGCCTGCGCTGGACCTGGATGCCGCCACCGTCGACTACATCAAGCCGTGGATGCCGAACTTCGGCTACGGCACCCAGTTCGGCAATCATGAGTGGAAGAAGCACGGCACCTGCCAGACGGCCATGACCGATGACGAGTACTTCCGCTTTGCCGTGGACCTGGTGAAGTCGTTCAACGATTCCCCTGCCGGTGCCTATATCCGCGACAACGCCGGTGGCGAGGTGTCCAGGGCGCAGTTCTACACGAAGCTGGCCGCGGATTTCGGCAACGAGGCGGTGAAGAACAATGTCGTGCTGGTGTGCAGCGGGGATTACCTGAAGGAAGTGAGGGTGGCGTTGCCGAAGGATCTCAAGGGGGAGCGCTCGATCAAGGGGGTGATTGGCCAGGAGTTTCTGTCCGGTCGGGCTGGGGATCGCAGTGAGTGTCGGGGTGACCGGATTCGCATTGAGGCCAGTGGGTCCTAGACGAATGCGCTGAACACAGGTCGAGAACTCGATGCGGACTCTGTGTGCGGGTTCACCCGCTCTCATAGAACAACACATAACTCATTGATTTAGCAGGGACGGCGCACTTGCGGTCTAGTTCTCTGCGCGACAGCGCAGCCCGACGGGCTGGGTGGACTCCCACAGGTCCCTGCTACATCAATGAGCAGCACTTGCCTTGAGCGCAGGAAAGGTTCAAGTTCACCGTCTCAATGATGACAAGGTGATGGCATGTTCGGTTTTCTGCGTAAACTGACCGGTCGAAAGAAACACAAGGACGTTCGCCCTCCTGCGGCCGCGCCGGTCCAGCCGGCTGTGGTCGCGCCACCGACGCCGGCCGTTGCTCCTGCGCCCGTGGCCCCCACCTTCGCCTTCACCCTCCCGCTGATGCGCCAGCTGTTCCGCAGCGTCCCCGAACCGCGCCATGCCGCCCTGGCGGAGATCGCCGCCGAGCTCAATGCCCACCTGGCCTTCTACAAGCTCGACACACCGTTGCGGCGCACCCACTTCTTCGCCCAGATCCTCCAGGAAACCGGCGAGCACCTGAAGATCGAGGAAGGCTTCCACTATTCCGCCACCCGTCTCACCCAGACCTACCGCTTTTTCCGCGACAACCCGGACAAGGCCGCCGCCCATGGCTACAAGGTCAAGGAAGGCGGGCTAAAGGCCGACGGCTGCGCCGTATGCCGCGTGGACTACCAGGCGATCGCCAACTTCGCCTATGGCGGGCGGATGAACAACGGCCCGGCCGCCAGCGGTGATGGCTGGAAATACCGTGGGCGCGGGCTCAAGCAACTGACCGGCAAAGCCAACTACCAGGACCTGCAGAAATGGCACGAGCTCAACCAGGCGCAATGGCCCGATGACCGTCGCGACTTCCTCGAACAGCCCGACCTGCTGTTGAGCATGAAGTACGCGGCACGCTCGGCGGCTTATTTCTGGCTGGTGAACGGGATGCACAAGATTGCCGACCAGGGCGAGCAATCCGAAGTGGTGGACAAGATCACGCGGGTGATCAACAAGATGACCGACAGTGATGCGAAGCGCCGGGAGCATTTCGAGCGGTTGTGGAAGGGCCAGTTGCTCAAATGAGCGACACGGTCGTGGGAGCAGCTTGAGCCGCCCCCACACCGACCACGTCGCCTATCCTGCCGCCGGTACCCGGTTCAACGCGGCATCCCCCGGCTGGCCCAGCACGCAGGACGTCCCGCCCGGCGTATACATCATCGCCACGCAACGGTTGCACGCCGTGCACTTGTTGCTACGCCCCTCGCCGCTGGCCAGCTTGTTCACATAACCCGGCTCGGCGATCAACGCCCGTCCCATGGCCACCAGCTCGAAGCCTTCGCTCATCACCTGCTCGACACTGCCCAGGCTCTTGGCCCCACCGAGATAGGCCAGCGGCATCTTCACCGCCGCCCGTACCTTGCGCGCATGTTCCAGCAGGTACAGCTCGCGAAACTCCACCACCGGATCGGTCATGCGCTGGATGGCCATGGCCAGGGCGATCACCGGATTCTTCTGCTGCACCCGGTTCTCCTTGGGGAACGACGAACCGAACATGGTGGTGATGGACTCGGCATTCATCCCGGCGCTCAGCACCAGCAGGTGCGCGCCCTCCTCCTCCAGCATCCGCGCGATCTTCGCGCCATCGTCCGAGCTGTTCCCGGCACGGGTGCCCTCGGTGATGCTGTACTTGCAGATCACCGCCATCTCCTGACCCACCGCATCCAGCACCGCCCGCAGCACCCGGCGCGGGAAGCGCAGGCGGTTTTCCAGGCTGCCGCCGTACTGGTCGCGGCGCTTGTTGTACAGCGGCGAGATGAACTGGCTGAGCAGGTAGCCATGGCCCATGTGGATCTCCACCGCATCGAAGCCGGCCTCGCGGGCCAGCCGCGCGCCCTGGGCGAAGTCGCGGACCACCTGCTGCATGTCCGCCTCGGTCATGGCCTGCTTGAAGAACATGCCGCTCATCATGCCGATCTTGTTGAAGCCGCCACTGGCGGACAACGGCCGCCTGGTCGAGCGCTCGCGGATGAAGGTGAAACAGCCGCCATGGGTGATCTGCGCACTGGCCAGGCCGCCGTTGGCATGCACGGCATCGGTCAGCGCCTTGAAGTGCGGCAGGCTGGCCGGTTCCAGGATCAGCTGGTTGGGCAAGGTGCGGCCATCCTTGCTCACCGCGCAGTAGGCCACGGTGGTCAGGGCCACGCCGCCGCCGGCGAGGTTGCCGTGCAGCAGCGCCAGTTGCCTGGAGGGCACGCCGCCGGCGCTCATGCCCTCGTTGGTGGCGGCCTTGATAAAGCGGTTTCTCAGGGTCAGCGGGCCGATGCGGACCGGGCTGAAAGGCGATGGGGTGGATTGCATGACAGGCCTCGACGGTTGGGCAAGGATGCCGGCCACGTCACGGGGACGCGGCCGGTCTGCCTCAGAAGGTGTATTTGGCGTTGAACGACAGGTAGTCACGGTCGGCCATCAGCCGCCCCTGGGCGACATCCGGCGAACTGAGGTAGGCGACGTAGGTCAGGCCGACCTGGAAGTTGCCCAGGTACTTGAAGTCGCCCCCCAGGGTCAGGCGCTTCTCGTCCCGGCCCAGGCCCTGGTAGGCGCTGCCGTCGACGTTCTGCGTCCACACCACCTTGGTGGTCAGGTCCAGGCCGTTGGCGATGGACGGGTAGTCCATGTAGGCGCCGATGCCCAGCAGGGTCGAGCCGCGGGTCTGGGTCTTCGATTCGAAGTTGTCGTAGACCCCGTCCACGCCCGGGCCGCCGCCGGTCACCACCAGCTTGTCGACGTCCTGGATGCGCTGGTGCACCACCTCGCCCATGAAGGTGGTCTGCTGGGCGAGGAAGCTCGGGCCGAGGATGTACGAGGCATTGAGGTTGCCCTGCCAGAGCTTGCCGCGGGTCGGCGCGCCGTTGTCCAGGTACACCGAGGCGCCGTCCCGCAGGCTGAGGTCGCCGGCGTACTGCACCGAATCCCCCACCTTGGAACTGAAGCTGATACCGGTGAGCTTGACGTCCTCGAAGTAGCCGAGGCGGTACTGTGGCGCCGCATCCGCCGTGCTGTGCCGGGCCAGGCGCGGCAACGACGAATACTGGGTAGTGCCGCTGAAGTCGAAGAACAGCGAGCCGATGCGCTCGTGGTAGCGGTAGTGGAACAGGCCGACCTCGGTGTTCTCGGTGATCCGGTAGCGCACGCCAAGGCCCCATTGGCCGCTGTCCCGTGGCTTGAGCTCGCCAGCGTAGTTGACCGCAGTGAAGCTCTGGTCCGGCAGGTTGGCGATCACCCCCGGCGCCAGGCGGAAGAACTCGGCACCGGGGCCGAAGGTGTCGCTGCCGAAGTAGTCGCCCACCGGGTTGAGCTGGGTCTTTTCCCACTCGTACTGGTAGTAGCCGACCAGCGCCAGGTCCTCGTTCAGCGACCAGGACGCCGAGACCTGCCCCACCGGCAGGTAGGAGTCCTTGGCCTCGGTGCCAGGCACGTTGAACTTGGTCGCGTCCACCGGCGCCTGGCCCTGGCTGATGTTGGCCCAGAACAGGCTCTCGCCCCAGGCCACCAGGTGGCGGCCGGCCTTGACCGACAGGTACTGGGTTTCGCCGACATCGAAGTTGCCGTAGACATAGGCATCCAGCAGCCGCGCCTTGCTGCCGCTGAGACGCCGGGTGTCGTCGCTGAAGCCATCGGCGCGGCCGACCTTGTTCACCGTGCCCGGCGAGTCGTTGTCGTTGCGCTGGTGGTAGACGTCGTCGTAGAAATGGCTGCCGCGCAGCACGGCGCCGAGGTTGTCGTGCTTGAGCATCAGCTCGCCGAACAGGCTGACGCGGTTGTTGATCAGCGCGCCGCGCTTGAAGTTGCGCGTGCCGTCGTCGTTGTTGAGGTCATTCAGGTACTCGTGGGCGGGTTTCCCGGTACGCATCGAGGCGGTGTAGTTGACCGTCAGCGAGGTGTCCAGGGTGGTGTCCTCGCCCAGTTCGAAACTCGGCCCTGCGCTGGCCGCGCCGCTGGCCAGGGTGACGGCCAGGGCCAGCGGGGTGTGCCGGGCGATCCGATGATGCAGTGACATGCTCCTCTCCTTTCTTGTTGTTGTCCGGACTTGCCAGCGCAGGGTGAAACAGCGCCGGCAAGGGCACATCGTCCGTTTGGTGAAACTCAGGCGCTGGCCACCAGGGCACGCAGTTCGTTCTTCGCGACCTTGCTCGACGCGTTCAGCGGCAGCGCCGCGAACAGCTGCACGCGGCGTGGCACCTTGTAGTTGGCCATGCGCTCGCGACTCCAGGCGATCAGCTCGCCCTCCTCCAGCGCCCGGCCTTCGCGCAGCACCACGCAGGCACAACCCACCTCGCCCATGCGCGTATCGGGAATGCCGATCACCGCGACCTGGGCAATGGCGGGATGGGCGATCAGCGCCGCCTCGATCTCCGCCGGGTAGCAGTTGAAGCCGCCGACGATGTACATGTCCTTGAGGCGGTCGGTGATCACCAGGTTGCCGTGGGCGTCGAGGCGACCGACGTCGCCGGTGTGCAGCCAGCCGTGGGCGTCGATGGCCTCGGCGGTGGCCTCGGGGTTCTCGAAGTAGCCACCCATGATGTGGAAGCCGCGCAGGCAGATTTCCCCGGTCTCGCCGGTGGGCAAGGCGTGGTTGTGCGGGTCGCGGATGCTCACCTCGGTGCCCGGCAGCGGCCGGCCGCTGGTGCCGGCGATGGTTTCTGCCGAGTCGGCCGGGTCGCAGATGGTCGCCAGGCCACCGCATTCGGTGAGGCCATAGGCGGTGGTGACCACGCTGAAGCCGAGTTCGTGGCGCATGCGTTCGATCAGGCTCGGCGGGATGCTCGCCGAGCCGGTGATGGCGATGCGCAGGCTGGACAGGTCGGTCTCGGCCAGGCGCGGATGGGACAGCAGCGACAGGTACAGGGTCGGCGCCCCCGGCAGCACGCTGATGCGCTCGCGGGCGATGCGCTGGAACACCGCCTCGGCATCGAACACCGCGTGGGGCAGGATGGTCGCTCCGGCGATCAGGCAGGTCAGCCAGCCGGCCTTGTAGCCAAAGGCATGGAAGAACGGGTTGACGATCAGGTAGCGGTCGCCAGGGACCAGGCCGATGATCCGCACGTACTCGCTGAAGGCCCGCAGGTTCTGGCCGTGGGCGCTCATCACGCCCTTGGGCTTGCCGGTGGTGCCGGAAGTGAACAGCAGGTCGCACATGGCTTCGGGGCCGATGGACAGGGCGCGGCGTTCGGCGGTGAGTTTCTCGATGGTCAGGGCGCCGGTGAGGAACTGGCGGTAGCCGAGGTCGCGGGTGTCGCTGGCGCTGTCGGCGTCGAGGATCACCTGATGCTCCAGGCTGGCGGGCCGGTGCGCAGCCAGCAGCTCGACGTAATCGCCATCGAGGAAGCGGCGCTGCACGAACAGCACGCGGCAGCCGCTGCGTTCGAGGATATCGGCGGCCTCCTGGCCCTTCATCCGCGTGTTCACCGGCACCAGCACGGCCCCGGCGCAATGAATACCCAGGGCGGCGAGGATCCACTGGCGGCTGTTCGGCGCCCACAGGCCGACCCGGTCGCCGGCCTGGATGCCCAGGGCCATCAGGCCGCGGGTAATGGTCATGACCTGCTCGGGCAGGTCGGCGTAGTCCAGGCGCTCGCCGTCTTCCTCGATGGCGGCATGCCCGGCGAAACGGCGGGCGCTGGCGAACAGCAGGCGGGCAATGCTGCCGGGCACTTCAGGGAGATTCAGGCTCGGATCGATCATGGGCTCGTTCATCATTCGGGGAAGCGGATACGCAGTTGCGCGCTGGTGGGCACGGCCTGGCAGGCGAGGATCCAGCCTTCGTCCAGTTCAGCGGCGTCCAGGGCGTCGTTGATCAGCAGCTCGACCTCGCCGCTTTCCAGGGTGCACATGCACGAGGCGCAGCCGCCGACGCGGCAGGCGCTGGGCGGATTGAGGCCGGCGCGGTGCATGGCGTCGAGCACGGTTTCGCCGCTGGCCACGGCCAGCTGGTGGTCCTCGCCGTCAAGGCGCACCGCCAGTTCGGCGGCGACTGCGGCCTCGCTGGCCACCTGCGTGGGTGCCTCGCCTTCGCCGGGCAACGAGACGAAACGTTCGACGTGGATGCGCGCGTTGGGCATGCCGAGGCTCTTCAGGGCCTCGACCGTGGCGTCCATGAACGGGCCGGGCCCGCAGATGAAGGCCTGGGCATCGACGAAGGGCCGCGCCAGCTCGGCCAGTTGCGCGCTGGACGGCACGCCCTGGATCACGTCCAGCCAGTGGATCACCTGCAGGCGCTGCGGATGGGCGCTGGCCAGCTGGCGCAGTTCGTCGCGGAAGATCACCGAGCGTTCGTCGCGGTTGGCGTAGACCAGCAGGATCCTCCCCTGCCCGGCCAGCAGCGCCGAACGCAGGATCGACAGCACCGGGGTCACGCCACTGCCGCCGCCGAACAGCAGCAGGTCGTCGTCCAGCGAGCGCGGGACGAATACGCCGGCCGGCGGCAGCACTTCCAGTTGCTGGCCTTCCTGCAATTCTTCGCACAGCCAGTTGGAGGCGCGGCCGTCGCGCACGCGCTTGACCGTCACCCGCAGTGGCTCGTCCAGCAGCGGCGTGCTCGACAGCGAATAGCAGCGCGGCAGCCAGCCGCCTTCGAAGGGCACGCGCAGGGTCAGGAACTGGCCCGGCCGATAGCGCAAGCGCTCGGTGAGATGTTCGGGCACGTCGAACACCAGCGAGCGGGCGTCGGCGGTTTCCTCGATCACCCGCGCCACGCGCAGGGCAAGATAGTCATTCATGGTTCGGTACTCGGTGCGGCCTGCCCGTGCGACCACGGGCAGGCGGAGGGGCTCAGACGAACGGGTCCGGGTTGGGCAGGCCCAGTTGCACCGCGCCGAAGCTGCGCCCGTAGGCCATGAAGTTGTTGGCGATATGGCCGCGGGCCTGGTGCAGGTCGCGGAAGATCCGCGCCACCGGGTTGCTGTTGTACAAGCCCGAGGCGGCCATGCTGCGCAGCAGGTCGTTGACCCGGTCGGCGCAGACGTTGGTCACGTAGGAGGACTGGTAGCGGTACAGCAGGCGGGTTTCGGTGTCCGGGTACTCGCCTTTGCTGGCCAGGTCCATGAGGTGTTCGTAGTTGCGGTACAGCACCAGCTTCAGGGCGTCGACGGTGATGGCGGCCTCGGCCACGGCGATCTGCGCCACCGGGTCGTCGGCGGTGCGGGCGCCGTGCTTGCCGATATGGGCGGCGGCGTTGGCGCGGAATTCGTTGATCGCCCCTTGCAGGGCGCCGATGGCCGAGGTGGAGACGGCGCGGGAGAACACCTGGGCGAAGGGAATGGCGTAGATCGGGTTGGTGTTGACCAGACGGCCCGGGGTGGCCTCGATGCGCCAGTTGTTGGTGCGCTGCACGCGGTGGGCCGGGACGAAGATGTCGTCGACCACGATGTCGTGGCTGCCGGTGCCGCGCAGGCCGAGCACGTCCCAGTTGCGTTCGATGCGGTAGTCGCTGCGGGGCAGGAGGAAGGTCCCGTGTTCGCTGGTGAAATCGCCGTCGGCCGGGAGGATACCGCCGAGGAACACCCACTGGCAGTGCTCGCTGCCGCTGGAGAAGCCCCAGCGGCCGCTGATGCGGTAGCCGCCTTCGACCGGGGTGACCCTGGCGGCCGGCATGTAGGTGGAGGCGATCAGTGCGCCGTGGTCATTGGCCCACACCTCGCGCTGCGCCTCGATCGGGTAGCGCGCCAGTTGCCAGGGGTGGACGCCCATCACGCCGTAGATCCAGGCGGTGGACATGCAGCCTTCGGCGAGGGTCATCTGGATTTCGAAGAAGGTGCGCGGGTCGACTTCGTAGCCGCCGAAGGCGCGGGGTTGCAAGGCGCGCAGAAGGCCGGCGGCCTGCAGTTCGATGATGGTTTCGTCCGGCACCCGCTGGTCGCGCTCGGCCTGGGCGGCGCGCTCCTTGAGCAACGGCACCAGGCGGCGAGCCCGGTCGAGCAGCTCGATTTCTTCTTCGTTCTTGTCTCGGGTGCTGTACATCGTTCGATTCTCCGGATCGGGTGGCAAGCTGGGGAGAATCATCGGGTTGGGGGTGGGGGTGGATCATCGTCAAAGCGGACTAGGTGGGGGGTTCGGGGGGCATGTCTTGGGTTTTTCTGGCGTTCTTGAGATCGAGGGGGACGGGTCGGCGTTGTTCATCAGCTTCGATGCGTACGCGGTGTGGCGGGTTCTGTTCAAGCAGGGAAGAGATGTGTCGGTTATCCGGGCCCTATCGCTGGCAAGCCAGCTCCCACAGGTCCGGCGGTGCACGCGGTCACTGTGGGAGCTGGCTTGCCAGCGATGAGGGCAGCAGGGACAACAATGAGGTTTCAGACCGCCCGCCGCTTCTCCAGCCCCTTGAATGTGCCGGGCAGCACCACGGCACCGGGCGCTGCGGTGACGGTCAAGGAGCAGGCCGGCGTGATGGCGGGCCCCAGCAGCTGGAACGATCCCAGCGACCGTGGCTGGACCCTGACGAAGACTGCCGAGAAGCGGGTCAACCTGGTGGAAATGTTTTCCGCGCTGAAGAACCACAGCCATCCGGATGCGGGTGCTGCCGCGCCACGCACGGGGTGTGGCGGGTTCTGTTCAAGCAGGGAAGAGATGTGTTGGTTATCCGGGCCCTATCGCTGGCAAGCCAGCTCCCACAGGTCCGGCGGGGCACGCGGTCACTGTGGGAGCTGGCTTGCCAGCGATGAGGGCAGCAGGGACAACAATGAGGCTTCAGACCGCCCGCCGCTTCTCCAACCCCTTGATGTACATCATCACCCCCAGCAACAGGATCGACAGCACGATCATCAGGGTCGACACCGCCGCCACCGTCGGGTCGATCTGGTCGCGGATATTGGCGAACATGCGCCGGGTCAGGGTCGAGCTGTCGCCGCCAACGATGAACAAGGCGATCACCACCTCGTCGAACGAGGCAATGAAAGCGAACAGCGCGCCAGAGAAGATCGACAGGCGTATCTGCGGCAAGGTCACCGTCAGGAACGCCCAGGCCCGCGACGCACCCAGGCTGCGCGCAGCCATCTCCTGGTTCATGTCGTAACCCTGCAGCCCATTGCCCACCGCGATCAGCACGAAGGGAATCGCCAGCACGCTATGGGCCAGCACCAGCCCGGTCACGGTGTTGTTCAGCCCGGTGCGCGAGTAGACGAAGAACACCCCCACCGCCACCAGGATGATCGGCACCAGCATGGGCAGCATCAGCAACCCGCCGGCCAGCTTCGCCAGCCCGCCACGCACCTGGGACAGGCCATAGGCCGCCAGGGTGCCGAGCAGCGTGGCGACCAGGGTGGAAATGATCGCCACCTTGAACGACACCCAGGTCGCCTGCATCCACTCCGGCGAACCAAGGTAGGCCTGATACCAGCGCAGGCTCCATTCCCGTGGTGGGAATTCCAGGTACTGCGAGGCCGAGAACGACATGGGAATGACGATCAGGCAGGGAATGATCAGGAACAGCATCACCACCCCGGCCAGCCCGTACAGCCACAGCCGTTGCAGATGGGTGATCTGGGTCGGCGTCACCGCCGCGTTGAGCTTGAGCATCAGGCTTTCCTCCGCGCATCGTCGAGACCGAACAGGCGGCGCAGGCTGAGCAGGATCAGCACCGTCACCAGCATCAGGGACACACCCAGGGCACTGGCCGCGCCCCAGTTGCCGTACAGGGCGATGGTGTCGCTGATCTTCATCGACCACATGGCCACGCGCCCACCGCCGAGCAATGCCGGCGTCAGGTAGAAGCCCAGGCACAGCACGAAGACCAGGGTGATGCCCGAGGCCAGGCCCGGCAGCGACAGCGGCAGGAACACCTGGCGCCACGCCTGGGACGGCGTGGCCCCGCAGTTGGCGGCGGCCGAGAGCAGCAGCGGGTCGATGTTCTTCATCTTGTCGTACAGCGGCAGCACCAGGAACGGCAGCATCACGTGGACCATGCCCACCACAGTGCCGAAGAAGTTGTGCACCAGGGCCAGCGGCTGCTGGATCAGCCCCAGGTCCAGCAACCAGTTGTTGATGATCCCCTGGCGCTGCAGCAGCACCAGCCAGGCGTAGGTACGCACCAGGATCGAGGTCCAGAACGGCAGCAGCACGAAGGCCATGCAGATCTGGCTGGCCCGCTCCGGCAGTTGCGACAGCAGGTAGGCCAGCGGATAGCCCAGCAGCACGCAGGCCAGGGTGACGCAGAACGCCACCTGGAAGGTGATGCTGAAGCTGCTCAGGTAGACCGGGCGCAGCAGCCGCTCGTAGTTGGCCAGGGTCAGCGCGCCGCTGTTGTCGAAGGCCGACATCCACAGCAGCCACGCCAGGGGGATGGCCAGGACCACGAAGACCAGGACGAACCCGGGCAGGGTCAGCGACAGCAGGCTCCAGCGTTCCTTCAGTTCGGCACGGGCCAGGGTGACCTGCATGGAGCGCGCGGCAGAGCCTGGCGCCGCCAGCGGCAGGCCCACGGTAGTGGTGGTTTTCATGTTCGAGCCTCGTCCGGGGGCGGGAGGATGATCGCGGTGGGGAGTCATGCCGACTCCGCCACCAGCAGGGTGTCTTCGGCGTGCAGCCACAACTCCACCGGCGCACCGGGGACTGGCACCGGCACGTCGCGGAAGCCCTTCTGGTGCCGCGCCGTCAGCTCGCTGCCGTCGGCCAGGACCAGGCCGACATGGTAGCTGTCGCCCTGGTAGACCACTTCCCGCGCCGTGCCGCGAATCCGGTTCATCGCCCCGCCTTCCGTGCCGGCACGCCACTGGAGGCGCTCCGGGCGGACCATCAGCCAGCGCTTGCGCGGGTGGCGCGCGGCGGTGCCGGCCGGCAGCTGCAGCCGCTCACCCTGGAAGGTCACGCCGCCCTCGCCTTCCTCGACCTCGAAGAAGCAGCTCTCGCCGATGAAGCCGGCGACGAAGCGGTCCAGCGGCCTCTCGTACAGCGCATCCGGGGTGTCCAGCTGGGCCAGGCGGCCCTTGTTGAGCACGGCGATGCGGTGCGACAGGGTCAGCGCCTCCTTCTGGTCGTGGGTGACGTAGATGGTGGTCATGCCCAGCCGCGCATGCAGGCGCTTGAGCTCCAGCTGCATGTGCTCGCGCAGGTTCTTGTCCAGCGCCGACAGCGGTTCGTCCAGCAGCAGGATCTTCGGTTCGAAGACCATGGCCCGGGCCAGCGCCACGCGCTGGCGCTGGCCACCGGACAGTTGATGGATGCCGCGCTCGCCCAGGTGATCCATCTGCACCATCTCCAGCGCCGCCTTGACCCGCCGGGCCCGCTCGGCGCCGGCGACCTTGCGCAGGCGCAGCGGGTAGGCGACGTTCTCCGCCACCGTCATGTGCGGGAACAGCGCATAGTTCTGGAACACCATGCCGACGTCACGCTGGTGCGGCGGGCGGGTGAGGAACTCGACACCATCGACCTTGATGCTCCCCGCATCCGGGCGGATGAACCCGGCGAGGACGTTGAGCAGCGTGGTCTTGCCCGAGCCGGACGGCCCCAGCAGGGTGAGGAACTCCCCCGCCTTGACGTCGAGGGAGACATGATCGATCGCGGTGAAGGATCCGTAGCCTTTGTAGACATCGCGGATCGCAATGTTGCCTTGCATGATTCCGACCTCCGATAAATCCAGAACTATTGGGCAATCAGCGCTTTGTAGTCTTCCTGCACATCGGTCATGTGCTGCCCCCACCAACGCGGGTCCATCATGGTCTGCCGGGCGCGGTTGGCCGGCGACATGTTCGACTGGTTGAGCACGTCCGCAGAGAAGTTGCCTTTCTCGAAGGCCAGGTTATTGGTCGGGCCGTAGTAGCCCATCATGGTCGGGATCCGCGCCTGGATATCCGCCGACACGGTGTTGGCGATCAGCTTCTGTGCCGCCGCGACATGCCGCGCGCCCTTGAGGATGGCCATGCAGCCATAGCCGAGCAGGCCGTCATCATAGGTATAGGCCACCGGGGCCTTGTCCTTCACCACCGAATCGACGCGGCTGCTCCAGATGGCGATGAGGTCGACCTCGCCGTCCTTGATCAGTTGCGAGGACTGGGCGCCGGAGGTCCACCACACGGCCACGTCGTCCTTGATCCTGTCCAGCGAGGCCAGGCCGCGCTTGATATCCAGCGGGTAGAGCTGTTCTTTCGGCACGCCGTCGGCGAGCAAGGCGACTTCGAGCATTTCGTCCGGCGCCACCGAAAGGGCACGGCGTCCCGGGAATTTCTTCGTATCCCAGAATTCCTGCCAGTTCTTCGGGCCTTCCTTGAACTTGTCGGTGCGCCAGCCCATCACCACCGAATAGCTGTTGGTGGCGATCCAGTCCTTGCCACGGGCCCGGCTGGGCACGCCGGAAGCGTCGATCACCGAGTAGTCCAGGGGTTCGAACAGCCCCTGCTCGGACAGCGCGGCGCAGTCGTTGGCGCCGATATGGATGGCGTCCCAGCTCGGCTTGCCGGATTGCACCTGCAGGCGCACCGAAGGCTGGCCGTCGTGGGATTCGGTGCGCAGGGTCAGCCCGGCCTTGTCGGCGGCCGGCTTCCACAGCGTGGAAATCAGCGCGTCCTGCAGGTTGCCGCCGTAGCCGGCAACGGTGACGGTCTGCTCGTCGGCGGCCAGCAGCGGTGCCGCCAGGCTGGCGCCGAGCAGGCCGAGGGCGAGACGCAGGGTCCTGGCGGAAGTAAGGGTGTCGATCATTGTCCGGCTCCTGTTCTTGTAACGCCGTGGTCGGCGCGGGAATTGTTCTAGGCAGCGGTAATGCTCAAGGCGGAGCGGGTCTGTGCCCGTCTCGCCGGTCGTCCTGATGCGCCGTCTGGCTCAGCAAGATGGTTGACAAGATGAACTACATTGATTCACATTGTCAACCATCTCGAACGAGCCAACAGGAGCCACAACAATGACAAGTCCGTTGCACGCCGCCGATATCGCCTTCCACATCCACAGCCAGACCAACCTGTCGCTGCACGAGCAGGTCGGTCCGACCGTGATGGTCCGTGGCGAAGGCATCTACACCTGGGACGACCAGGGCAAGCGCTACCTGGACGCCATGTCCGGCATGTGGAGCGCCGCCCTCGGCTACAGCGAGGAACGCCTGGTGCAGGCCGCGCTGCGCCAGATGCAGGAGCTGCCCTACCACCAGAACTTCGCCCACCGCGCCACGCAGCCGGCGATCCAGCTGGCCGAGCGCCTGATCGAGCGGGCCCCGGTGCCGATGTCCAAGGTGCTGTTCGCCTGCTCCGGCTCGGAAGCCAACGACACCGCGATCAAGCTCGCCTGGTACTACTGGAGTGCAGTCGGTCAGCCGCAGCGGCGCAAGATCATCAGCCGCAACCGCGCCTACCACGGCACTACGGTGGCCAGTGCCAGCCTCACCGGCCTGCCGCACCTGCACCAGGACTTCGGCCTGCCGCTGCCCGGCTTCCTGCATGTCACCTGCCCGCACTACTACCGCGAAGGGCTGCCGGGCGAGAGCGAAGAAGCCTTCTCCACCCGCCTGGCCGCTGAACTGGAAGACCTGATCCAGCGCGAAGGCGCCGACACCATCGCCGCCTTCTTCGCCGAGCCGCTGATGGGCACCGGTGGCGTCATCACCCCGCCAGCCGGCTATTTCGCCAAGATCCAGGCGGTACTCAAGCGCCACGGCATCCTCCTGGTGGCCGACGAAGTGATCTGCGGGTTCGGCCGCACCGGCCAGTGGTGGGGCTCGCAGACCTTCGGCCTGCAGCCGGACATGGTCACCTGCGCCAAGGCGCTGTCGGCCTCCTACCTGCCGATCTCGGCGCTGATGATCTGCGAAGACATCTACCAGGCCATGCGCAGCCAGAGCGAGAAGATCGGCGTGTTCGGCCACGGCTACACCTACGGCGGCCATCCGGTGCCGGCGGCGGTGGCCCTGGAATGCCTGAACATCTACGAAGAACGCCGCCTGCCGGAACACGCCCAGCGCGTCGGCGAGCGCCTGGGTGCGGGGCTGCGCCAACTGGCAGAGCACCCGCTGGTGGGTGAAGTGCGCGGCGCCGGCCTGATGTGGGGCGTCGAGCTGGTGGCCGACAAGGCGACCAAAGCGGCCTTCCCGCGGGAATGGAAGGTCGGCCTGGAAGCCTCGCGGCAGACCGAGGCCCATGGCGTCACCGCCCGCTCCCTCAACGACTCGGTGGTCTTCGCCCCGCCGCTGATCATCGACGAGGCCGAAATCGACCTGGTGCTGGCCGCTTTCCGCCAGGGCCTGGACGCCACCCTGGACAAACTTGTCGCCCAAGGACGATTCAACCATTGAGCCTGGCCGGACAACCCAGAACAATGAGGCACTGATGAACGTACTCCCTCACAGGTGACCCCATGAAAAAACAAGCAACCACGGCGCAACAGGCAGCCGAGCCCTCGGACATGCGCGACCTGTTCTCCGTGCAACTGCAGCGCCTGGCGGGCCTGTCCAGCCGCATCGCGGCACTGGTGATCCCCCAGCACTTCTCCATCACGGTGCTGGAGTGGCGCACCCTGGCCATCCTCGACTACCTCGGCGAAGCGCCGCTGGTGCGGGTGGCCAAGCATGCCGGCGTGCTGAAGAGCCAGATGAGCCGGCTGGTGACCAGCCTCGGCAAGCGCGAGCTGATCGAGCGCCAGCCCAACCCGGAGGACGGGCGCAGCGCCCTGCTGTGCCTGAGCCCGGCGGGCAAGGACCTGGTACGGCGCATCCTCGAAGACTCGCGGACCCGTAACGAAGCCATGCTCGACGGCCTTTCCGAGGCCGAGCGTGAACAACTCAAGGCCCTGATGAAACGGGTCTATGCCAACAGCCTGGGCTACTTCGGCGAACTGAAGAAGCACATCCCCTATGACCAGTCGGAAGAAGACGACCATGAGGACTGATCCATGCCCCTCGATACCCGCCTGACCCGCTTGCTGGGTATCCCTTATCCGATCGTCCAGGCTGGCATGAGCTGGGCATCGAGCTGCGCCGCGCTCCCCGCGGCAGTCAGCAACGCCGGCGGTCTCGGCGTCATCGCGGCCGGCCCCATGCGCCTGGCCGACCTGCAACGCACCCTCGGCGAGATCCGTACCCTCACCGACAAGCCCTTCGCGGTGAACATGCCGCTGTACCGCAAGGGCGCCGAGGAAATCCTCGACCTGCTGGTGGCCGAGCGCGTGCCGGTGATCATCGCCAGCCAGGGCTCGCCCAAGGCGCACCTGGCCCGTTTCAAGGCCTACGGCGCGACCTGGCTGCACGTGGTGGCCTTCGTCGAGCACGCGGTCAAGGCCGCTGCCGCCGGGGTCGACGGCCTGGTGGTGGTGGGCAGCGAAGCCGGCGGGCATCCGCCGGCCAATGAAGTCAGCACCCTGGTCAACGTGCGCCGGGTCCTCCAGGAAGTGTCGATTCCGGTGGTGGCCGGTGGCGGGGTCGCCGACGGCCATGGCATCGCCGCCCTGCTCGCCCTTGGCGCCGACGCCGTGCAACTGGGCACCCGCTTCATGCTCAGCGAGGAAGCCAGCCTGCACCCGGCCTACAAGCAGCGCGTGCTCGAAGCCGGGATCGCCGACACGGTGCTGGTGGGGCGCGGCAAGCTGCCGGTGCGCAGCCTGCGCAATGCCTTTACCGAACGGGTCGCCGCCGCCGAGCGCGATGGCCTGCACCTGAGCGATCCGCCGGCCTACGAGGCGCTGCTGGCCTCGGCCAGCCTGAAACAGGCGTCGTTCGACGGCGACGTGGGCAACGGCAAGGTCGAGGCCGGGCAGTCCGCCGGCCTGATCCATGAGCTGCTGCCGGCCAGCGCCATCATGCAGTCGCTGATCGAAGAACTCGAACAGGCGCTGTCCCGCCTGCGTGCCATGCAATCCTGAGGGGAGCCGCACCATGACCGAAGATCCAGTCGTACTCGACGACACTGCGGACGGCGTCCGCATCATCACCCTGAACCGCGCCGACAAGCTCAACGCCCTGAATTTCGCCCTGACCGAAGGCCTGGTGGCCGCGCTCAAGGCCGCCGACGCCGACGACAGCGTGCGCGCGGTGATCGTCACCGGTGCCGGCCGCGGCTTCTGCGCCGGCGCCGATACCCGTGAGTTCGCCGTGCTGACCCCGGACAACCAGGACCTGGTGGAGCGCCGCGCGGCGCTGACCACCGAGCTGCAAGGGCTGGTCAAGCAGATGGGCAAGCCGGTGATCGCTGCGGTCAACGGCTACGCCATGGGCGGCGGCGCCGGCCTGGCGATTTCCTGCGACCTGGTCCTGGCCGGTGAATCGGCACGCTTCGGCTACCCCGAGGTCAAGCACGGCATCGTCGCCGCCATCGTCATGGCCGGCCTGGTGGAGCATGTCGGGCGCAAGGCCGCCTTCGAACTGGTGGCCACCGGCCGCACCCTGCACGCCGAAGAGGCCCGCGCCCTGGGCCTGGTCAACCGCGTGCTGCCCGACGCGCAACTGCTCGACGAAGCCCGCGCCCTGGCCCTGAGCCTGGCGGCGCACCCGGTCAACGCCATGCAGGCGACCAAGCGCATCTTCCACCAGGTGGCCGAGCTGCCGTTCAGCGAGGGCCTGAAGCTCGGCCAGCAACTGAACGCCCGCATGCGCGCCTTCCGCCAGCAGGAGCAGCACCCATGAAGCCCCTGGCAGGCATTACCGTCATCGAACTGGCGCGGGTCCTCGCCTGCCCGTTCGCCGGGATGATCCTGGCGGAACTGGGCGCGCGGGTGATCAAGGTGGAACAGCCACGCAGCGGCGACGAAACCCGTGGCTACGAGCCCTTCGTCGGTCAGGACGAACTGGTCCGCGACGAGCTGGACGAGGAAGCCATGGCCGCCGCCCTCGGCCACGAGCGCAGCGCCTATTTCTACGCCTTCAACCGCAGCAAGGAGTCGATCACCGTCAACCTGCGCAGCGCCGAGGGCCAGCAGGTGGTGCGTGAGCTGGTGAAGGACGCCGACGTGGTGCTGGAGAACTTCCCGGTCGGCACCCTCAAGCGCTACGGCCTCGACTGGCCAAGCCTCAAGACGCTGAACGAGCGCCTGATCTACGTCTCCTGCACCGGCTTCGGCCAGACCGGCCCCTATGCGCGGAAAAAGGGCTACGACACGGTGTTCCAGGCCATGAGCGGGATCATGAGCCTGACCGGCGAGAAGGACGGCGGCCCGGTCAAGCCGGGGATCCCGGTGTCCGACCTGAGCTCCGGGCTGTGGATCGCCCTGGGCATCGTCTCCATGCTCCAGGGCCGCGAACGCCAGGGCGGCGGCTCGTACCTGGACTTCTCCATGCTCGACGGCCAGATCAGCCTGCTGGCCCTGGCCGCCGCCCGCTACTTCGCCCTCGACGAAGTGCCGGAACGCCTTGGCACCGAGCATCCCGGCCGGGTGCCCTCGGCCAGTTTCCGCTGCGCCGACGGCGGCTACGTGCACATCACCGGTGCCGACCAGCACTGGCGGCCGCTGTGCGGGCTGCTCGGCCTCGACGACATGGCCCAGGACCCGCGCCTGCAGCTCAACAGTGGCCGGGTCCTGCACCGCGAGGAAGTCATGGCGGCGCTGAGCGAGGCCACCGCCCGGCTGACCCGCGACGAGCTGTGCAGCGCCTGCGACGCCGCCGGGGTTCCGGCCGGCCCGCTGCAGACCCTCGACGAAGTGGTGGTCGACCCGCACCTGAATGCCCGTGGCGTCTTCGGCGCCTTCGAGCACCCCGAGGGCGGGCGCTTCCCGGCGATCCGCCTGCCGTTCCAGTTCGAAGGCCTGGAACGCCCCGATCCTGGCCGCCCGCCACTGCTGGGCGAACATACCGACACCGTGCTGTCCGGCCTGGGCTACAGCGCCCAGCGCATCGACGCGCTGCGCACTGCAGGAGCGATCTGAAATGGATGAACTGCAACTGGAAAACGTCGACCTGAGGGTCGACGAGCATGTCGCGACCCTGACCCTGAACCGTCCGCAAGCGCGCAATGCCCTCAATACCGGCCTGTGCCGTGACCTGCACGCCGCCCTGCATGCCGTGCGCGGGCGTGACGACGTGCACGTGCTGCTGATCCGCGCCAACGGCCCGGTGTTCTGCGCCGGCGCCGACCTCAAGGAACGCAAGGACATGGACGAGGACCAGATCCGCGCCCGGCGGATCAAGGCCTTCGCCGTGTACGCGGCGATCGAGGACATGCCGATGCCGGTGGTGGCCGTGGTCGAGGGCCCGGCGGTGGGCTCCGGCTGCGAGATCGCCGCGGCCTGCGACTTCATCGTCGCCAGCGAAGCCGCCAGCTTCCGCTACCCGGAAGGCCGCTGGGGCACGGTGGGCGCGACCCAGCGCCTGCCGCGCATCGTCGGCCGGCGCCTGGCCAAGGAACTGATGTTCACCGGCCGCGAGGTGTCGGCGCAGGAGGCCGTGGCCATCGGCCTGGTCAACCAGGTGCGGGCCGTCGAGGCATTTCCCGCCTTCGTCGCCGAGCTGGCGCAGAGCATCGCCGCTGCCCCGGCCCCGGCCCTGCGCAGTGCCAAGCGCACCATCGACCGCGGCCTGGACGACAGCCGCTTCGGGGCCCTGGCCCATGAAATCCTGGCCATCGAGGACAACCTCGCCCAGGGCACCTGGCGCGCCGGCATGACTTCGTTTTCCTGAGGAACCATGATGACCGAACATCTTTCCCCGCTTCCCGGTCCGCTGTGGCAGGTCCTGGTGGACCGCGCCACGCGTCACCCCGACAACACTGCGCTGGTGGCCGACGACGGCCGCCTGGACTATCGCGAGCTGCAAACGCAGGTCGATGCCCGCGCCCGCGCCATGCTCGCCCTGGGCCTGCAACGCGGCGAGCATATCGGCGTGCTGATGGGCAATTCGCTGGAGTGGGCGCTGACCTGGTACGCCGCGGCGTCCATCGGCCTGGTCTGCGTGCCCTTCAATACCCGCTTCCGCACCGAGGAACTGGGCTACGGCCTGGCCCACGAGGACGTCCGTGCGCTGTTCTGCGTCGACCGCTTCCTCGGCAAGATCGACTTCATCGCCATGCTGCGCGAGGTCGAGCCGGCCATCGACCGGCAGTTGCCCGGCCAGGCCCTGCCGCTGCTGCGCCAGGTGGTGGTATTCGGCGAACAGGTACCCTTCGGCGCCCTCGCTGCCCCAGCGTTCCTCGCCGCTGGCGAAGCCATCGACGCCGCCACCTTGCAGGCCGCCCGCGACGCGGTGACCCCGGACGACACCCTGCTGATCCAGTTCACCTCCGGCACCACCGCCTTCCCCAAGGGCGTGATGCTCAGCCATGCCTCGATGCTCGGCGTCGCCCATTCGGTGGCCGGACGCATGGGGGTGCAGGCCGAGGATCGCTACTTCAGCCCGCGGCCGTTCTACCATGTGGCCGGCAGCACCATGTCGCTGCTGGTGGCCCTGGTGACGGGGGCGACGCTGGTCACCGCCGCCACCTTCGACCCGGCCCAGGCCCTGGCGATCATGAGCGCCGAGCGCTGCACCCTGACCTCGGGCAACGACACCATGTTCCTCATGCTCCTGGCCGACCCGAGCTTCAGCGACACCCGCCTGTACCTGCGTGGTGGCTGGGCGGCGGCCAGCCCGCAGATCTTGCGGGACGTGGTCGAGCGCATGGGCGCGGCGGCGATCTGCAATGCCTACGGCTTGTCCGAGGCATCCCCCAACATCGTCATTTCCGACCATCGCGAGCCGCTGGAATACCGCCTCGACGGCTCGATGAAACCCCATGACGGGCTGCGCCTGGAAATCCGCGACCCGGCCACCGGCGAGGCGTTGCCTCCCGGTCAGCCGGGAGAGATCTGCGCCAGCGGCTGGAGCCTGATGCAGGGCTATTACAAGCTGCCGGAGCAGACCGCCGCGGCACTGCGCGAGGGCTGGTTGCACACCGGCGATCTTGGCGTGTTGTCGGCGGAGGGCCGGCTGCGCTTCGTCGGGCGGCTCAAGGACATGTTCCGCGTCGGCGGTGAGAACGTGTCGCCGTTGGAGGTGGAACAGGTGCTGCTCAAGCACCCGGCGGTGGAGCTGGCCCAGGTGATCGGCGTGCCTGACCCGCGCCTGGGCGAGGTGCCGGCGGCCTACGTGACCCTCAAGCAAGGCGTTGCCGCGTCGGTGGAGGAACTGACCGGGTTCTGCAAGGAACGCTGCGCCAACTTCAAGGTGCCGCGCTACCTGGCCATCGTCGATGACTTCGAGAGCATCGGCATGACCGGGTCGAGCAAGGTGCAAAAGGGTCGGCTGCGGGAGCATGCGCTGAAGCAGTTCGGTCTTTAGCGGGGACGCTGCAGGCGCTGGCTGGCCAGCGCCTGCAGCACATCACCGACGCCAGACAGGTATATAGTCAACAACCTTGGGGGATCACGTTCTTAGCCGCTTGTCGGCAGGTGCTGCCATGAAACCGATCGATCTCGCGCCGTTGCTGGCGCTCTGCGTTATCGCTGGCGTCCAGGCGGACGGCAGCGGGTTCGGCTACTACGGGGCGGACCAGCCCTTCGCCCATCCCTCCCCGCCCTCGTTGAGTTCGGTGCCACCGCGAACCTACATCCCGACCGCACCCGCAACCTTCATCCCGATCGCCAGCCAGCACGGCTTTGCCGATTCCCGCCTGCCGACGGTCACCGACACCGCCGCCCGGGTCTTCATCCGCACCTATGACGCGGAACACGGTGTCTACGTCAACGAAGAGGTCGCCGATCCCGCCTGTCAGCTCGCCTGCCTGAGTCACTGGTAAGCGCTGCTCGCCCATGGCGTCTTACCAGTTGCGCTTGTCTGGACGCTCCAGGCCGAGCTTCTCGATGCGATAGCGCAGCATGTCGCGGCTCAGCCCCAGCAGGCGGGCGGACTTGGTGACGTTCCAGTCGGTCTTGTCGAGCATCCGGCGCACCATGTCGCGCTCGACTTCCGGCAGGTTCATCGACTCGTGGCCGTTGTGCGAAGGACGCGGTTCCGGGTTCGGCACGTCCTGCAGCGGCGGCAGGTCGTCCACCAGGCCGTGGCAGACATTCAGCTGGTGCGCCGCAATGCTCTCGCCGGGAGCCAGTAACACGGTCTGTTCGAGCATGTTGCGCAACTCGCGCACGTTGCCAGGCCAGGCGTAGTTCAGCAGCAGGTCTTCCGCCGCATCGCTGAAGTACAGGTGCGGCTTGCCGTAGCGCTTGCCATGGCTGGCGAGGAAATGCCGGGCCAGCAACAGGATGTCCTGGCCCCGGGCATGCAGGCGCGGGACCTTGATCGAGATGATCCGCAGGCGGAAGAACAGGTCGCGGCGGAACTTGCCCTGCTGGACCATCTGTTCCAGGTTGCAGTTGGTGGCACTGATAACCCGCAGGTCGACCTTGCGCTCCTTGACCGAACCGACCCGGCGGATGGTGCGGTCTTCCAGCAGCTTGAGCAGCTTGGCCTGCAGTTGCAGGTCCATTTCGCCGACTTCGTCGAGAAACAGCGTGCCGCCGTCCGCCGCCTCGACCAGGCCTGTGCGACGCTCCCGGGCGTCGGTGAAGGCGCCCTTCTCATGCCCGAACAGCTCGGACTCCAGCAGGTTGGACGGAATCGCCGCGCAGTTGAACTCGATGAACGGCCCCTTGCTGCGCGGACCGTCGAAATGCAGCGCCCGCGCCACCAACTCCTTGCCGGTGCCCGTCTCCCCTTCCACCAGTACCGGCGGCAGGTCGGTATTGGCCATGCGCCGCTCGGCATCGAGCAACTGGGCGATGGTGGCCTTGAGCTGCAGCATCGGCGCCGATTCGCCGATCAAGGCCTGTATGCCGGACTTCTGGGCTTCCCGCTCCTGGTAGAACGACAGCGTGCGCTCCAGCCGTTCGGTGGCCAGGGCCTTGTCCAGCAGCAGCTTGAGCTCGGTCAGGGCCACGGGCTTGGTGACGTAGTGGAAGGCACCCTCCTTCATGGCGGTCACGGCGTCCTCGACGTTGCCGTAGCCGGTCATCATGATCACCTTCAGCTCCGGCGCGCTGATGCGCAGCTTCTGGATCAGCTCGTGGCCACTCATGCCGGGCAGCGAATTGTCGGTCAGCACCACGTCCGGCACGGAGCGGGTCAGTTGCTCCAGCGCCTCTTCCGCGCAATGACAGACCGTTACCTCGAAATCCTTGCGTTCAAGGTAGGCCTGGATGTTCTCCGCGAGCAGTTCATCATCCTCGACCAGCAGAATGCTGTATTGCATAGTCCCCTCCCGTTGCCACCTTGAAGTTGAGTCGCACGCGGGTTCCTTCCTGCTCCCGGCTGGTCAGTTCGACCGAGCCGCCAAAGCGCTCCATTATTCGTTTCACCAGCGCCAGGCCGACGCCCAGCCCACCCTGCTTGGTGGTGAAAAACGGCTTGAAGACCATCTGTTGCTGCTGCGGGCTCATGCCCTTGCCGGTATCGCTCAAGGTCATGCCCAGCTGCCCAGGCGTCGAGGCGTCGATATCGATCGTCAGCACGCCGCCCTTGGGCATGGCCTCCAGGGCATTGGCGAACAGGCTATTGAGAATCTGCGTAAGCAGCACTGGCTGGCTGACGACCGGTTGGCCAGGCAGCGCCTCGAAACGCACCTCGACCTGGTTGCGCCGGATCAGCGCGTCATAGGCGGTCACGGTGTCTTCCAGGGCCATGATCAGGTCCACCGCCTCGCTGTCGTCGTTGCTGGGGCGCATGGACACCAGCAGCTCGCGGACCCAGCGCGACATGCGGTCGACCTGGTTGATGATGTCGCCGATGTTCTTCTGCGCGCCGGAGCTTGCGATATCCATCGCCAGTTCGGCGCTGGAGCGAATGGTCGCCAGCGGATTGCGCAGGCTGTGGGCGATGGCCGAGGACATTTCCCCAAGGGCGGCGAAGGTTTCGTTGGCGATCAGTTGCTTCTGCTGGCTTTCCAGCAGGCGCGCGGCGCGGCGGACGATCCAGAACAACGCCAGGTAGATCGCCAGCCCACCCAGCAACGTGGCCAGCCAGATGCTCTTGAAACCGCGCTGGATGCGCGCCACCAGGTCGGCGGGCTCCTTGTAGATCTCCACCATGGCGATCACGTGGTTTTTCTCGGCGTCGAACATCGGAATGTAGTTTTCCACGAACAGGTACTGCGGCTCGCGCAGCAGGCGCTGTTCGGGCCGTTCGTCGTTGACCTGGTGATAGCTGGTGGACACCGCCTCCTTCATGACGAAGGAGTGGTCCAGTTCGTCGTCATCCTCGATGCGCACCCCGATGAGTTCGGGATTGGTGGACCAGACCACCGTGCGGTCGAGGGCATAGACATTGGCCAGGAGCAGGTCCGGCAGGTGCTCGACATGATCGAGGAATTCCTCCCGCGCCGCGGCCCGCGATGCCGGCGGCACGTCCGGGTAGGCATTGTCCAGGCGCGGATCGAGCATCTCGCCCATGGTCCGTCCGGGATTGATCGAGGCATGCCGGATCTCGGCAGCGCCGATGGCCTGGATGAACTGCGCGGTGAGCATCGAATCGCGCTCGATGCTCTCGTTCACCACGAAGCGGGTGGACACGTAGCCCAACCCCAGGGCAACGGCGCTGATGATCAGGAAACTGCCCACGGAGAACCAGCGCAACAGGTTGAACCGCCCGTTCGACTCAAAGGGCGGTTCAGCGTCAGGCCCGGGTAATGCTGGGTCGGACAAAGGCATGGTATCCCCCGTGAGTTGCTGCATGATTGCAGTGAGTGTAGGCGCCATTTGCCACTATTGAACCTCGACACTTGATGTTCGCTGGCGCAGGGTTTCGTCGTGCAAGAACCCGATGATCGCTTTGACCGACGGCTGGTCGAGGCGCAGGTTGGGCATCGGGATCCGGTCGTAACGCTCGAACAGGGCCTGCGCGACCGGGTCCTGTTCCGCCAGCAGGCGGTCCGGTTCACGAATCCAGCGGCTCAGCCAGGCCGGATCACGCTGTTCGGTAACACCGATCAGGTCCGGGCCGATACTGCGCATGCCCAGGCCCTGGCCGTCCTGCGGGCCCAGGCTGTGGCACGACGCGCAGCGGGTGCGGAACAGTTCCTCGCCGGTGCTCGGCGGACGAATTTCCGGAGCGTCGGCGTAACTGCCGGCGAGACTGGGTTGTTTCCAGTTCTGCAGGCTGTTGCCCAGTTGGTCGGCGAGGATCCAGGGGTTTTCGAAGGGTGATGCCTTCATCCAGCGGCCGGTGTGCTGGTTGCCGACGATCAGGCTGAGGTTGTGATCGCGGCTGCGGCCATTGTCGACACCCTCGATGAACAGCCCGAGCTTGCGGCGCAACTCGGTGATCTCGGCAAAATCGCCGGTCAGAAAGCGCCAGCCCGGCCCGACCTGGAAGCGCCGGGCATAGGCGCGCAGCACTTCGGGGGTGTCGCTGAGCGGGTCGATGCTGATGGAATAGAAGAACACGTCCCGGCCGACACGGTCCCCCAGCAGCTTCTGCACCTGGCGCAAGCGTGCGGTTTCCAGCGGGCAGGAGTCACTGCAGGAGGTGAAGATGAAGTTGATCACCACCACCTTGCCCTCGATCAGGTCATCGAAGAAGCGCACCTGCCGACCGTCCTGGTCGGTCAGCAGGGTGTTGGGAAAATAGTCACTGCCCCAGGGCGAGGCCGACTCGCTGGACGGGGCCGCATCCGTCCTATGGGCCAGCAGCACCCGAGCCCCGAGCAGAGCACTGACCAGCAGCAACACCAGGTGCATGCCCAGGGCCCGGCGGTTCATTTGGTCACCTGGATCTGCGGGCCGAAGCCATCGCCGTTGCGGAAGGTCGGCAAAGCGGCCGAGTTGACGTAGTGCACGCCATCCCAGCTCGGCAGCGGCGTGGGCATCAGCTGGAACTGCCCGGGTTTTTCCACGTCCCAGCGCAACAGCATGGAATTGTCCTCGTGCTGGGTGTTGTGGCAGTGCTCCATGTAGGTCCCGGCGAACTCGCGGAAGTTGATCGCCACCTCGACGCTGTCCAGGCCGTCGCTTTCCGAGCCGATGCGGTACACGTCCTTGCGCGCCCACCTTTCCCATTCCGGCGGTGCCTTGCCGCCGCGGCTGAGGATGATCCCTTCTTCGAAATGCACGTGCACCGGGTGGCTCCAGCCCTTGCCGCCGGCCTTGATGCTCCACACTTCCAGGGTGCCGAAGCCGGTGCTACCGGCGTCGGTGGGGCCGCTGGCCAACTGCGCCGATGCGTTCAGCCGCCGTGGGTCCATGTGGAAACCGAAGCCGCCGTCGGTCTTGACCGTCCACGGCGCCTCGTCGGTGCCGTCGGAGCGGCCGAAGATGAAGGTGCGGTGGCGCGCCTTGGCCAGCAGCGCCTTGTCGGCGGCGTTGTCGCGGTGCAGTTTCAAGGGGATCATGACCCGACCTTCGGCCTTGCCCGGCCGGGCCGCCTCGTAGTCGGCCGGGTCCATGGCCAGGTCCTGGCCAGCGTAGGCCTTGACGTTGAATTGCAGCACCTTGCCCACGGCCGGGTCGCCCTTGTCCCACTGCGGCCCCTTGCTCGACTGCTTGATCACCGCCAGGTATTTCTCCGAGAGCACGTCGCCCAGGGGAATGGGCTCCTTGGGGCCCTTGCCGTCGTCATGGGCCTGCAGGTTGACCAAGAACAGCTTGTCCCCCGGCTTGATGCCGTTTTTCGCGAAGTTGACGATCAGGTCGAAGCGCTCGGCGATGCCCTGGGTCGGCAGGATCGCGTTGTGGTTCTGCTTGTCGCCGTCACCGTCCAGGTCCATGGAGCCGTCGAACGGCACGCTGTGCTCCATGATGTTGCCGTCATTGGCGATCATGTGGAACGGCACCCGGGCATAGGAGACGCCAGAGCCCTTGGGCCCCGCGAACTCGCCGCTGCTGCCCTTGATCTCGCGCACCAGGGCGAGCTTGAAGTAGCGCGAGACCGAGCCGTTGAGCAGGCGCAGGCGATAGCTGCGGGCGCGCACGTCGAGGGTGGGTTTCCACTGCCAGTTGACCAGCACCTGGTCGCCGATGAAGCCATCGGTGTTGAACGGGTTGAACCACAGCTGGCCGTTCTGATCCCAGGCCTTGTCCCCCAGCACCAGGTTGACGTCGTAGTCGCGGTTGCCCCAGGCCAGCGCGCTGCCGCTGGGGAAACGCAGGTTGACGCCGTCGTTGACCGCCTCGTTGCCGCGGTCCAGGGCGCTGTAGTAGTTCATCATCGCCGCGTTGCCCTTGTAGACGTTCTGCGCGGTGAAATCGAGCATGTGGTCGTGGAACCAGTGGGTGCTCATGGTTTCCCGCCAGTCGCCACGGATCCTGATGGTGCCGTTCTCGCAAGTCTTGCGCCCCGGGCTGAGGTCATTGGTCCACAGGGTCTCGCCGGGGGCACAGGGAAACGCCGCGCGCGGGTCGCGGGCGTCGGTGTTGATGCTGTCGTAGCCGGCCAGCTGGACCGGCCAGCGATAGTCGTAGTACTGGCCCGGGAAAAAGAACGCGTTGGCGTAGCCGTCGCTCTCCGCCGGCCCGTGGCCGTTGTGCTCGTGGGTGCTGATGGTGTGCAGGCCGAAGCCCATGTTGGCCGCCGGATCGATCGGCAGGCCGTTGTAGTGACGCATCAGCAGCGGCTGGCCGTAGCGCACCATCAGCAGTTTCGGCGGCAAGGTGCCGTCGAAGGTCCACACCGAGTTGTGGTTCTGCACCGGCATCTTCGGGTGGAAGCGCGGCTCGATGCCCTTGGCCGTACCGTCGGTGGCCGGCACCCCGGCGACATTGTGGTACAGGCCGCCCGGACCGAACTCGCCCAGCGCATAGCCGTGCATCTGCCGGCCGTCACGCAGGCCGCCGTTATTCCGTGCCCCGGTCTGCACGGTCTTGTAGGCCAGCTGCGGGTAGAACTCGTTCCAGCGCTGGTGCGACCAGCCCTTTCCTGGCGGACGCCCTTCGGCCGGTGCGCCGATGCGGCGGTTGAGGAAGATTTCGATCTGCGCTTGCCAGGGGTTGCGGTCCACCACGTTGGCGAACTGGCTGGGGAACGGCGTCAGCCCCGGTTGGCCCAGGAAGGCGTCCAGGGCGGCGCCCGCTGGCGCGCTGCGGGCCACGTTCGATGGGTCCTGTTGCGGCAACGGGCCAAGGGCCGGCGGCGGAAAGCCCAGGGGCGCGGCCGGCGTGTTCGGGTCGAGCCGCTCCGGACCGAACTCCTCGAACAACAGCAATTGCTGGGTAAAGGGCACGGCACCGAACAACGGGCTCGGCTTGCCGTTGGTGGGGTAGTTGAAGGAGGTCTGCGCGGTCGGCGGCAGGGCGTTCTCCTGTCGCGGGGTATCGCGAGTGCCCTTGACCTCGTCGGGGAGGTCAAAGGCATCGAGGTTGGCCTCCGGCATGCTCAGGATGGCATTCAGCGCCGCCGGTTTGTCCGCGGCCTCGTCGCTGTAGGCCGAGGGGTCGGAGGTTTCCGGCTGGCGCTCATCGTCGATCGGGCTGGCACGCAGCAAGGTCGCGCCAAGCAGCATCGACAGCAGGACACTCGTGGGCGTCAGCACGGCGAAACGTTTCAGGGAGGAACGCGCATTCCTGTTCATCACCAACCACCTCGACTCGATGAAGGGGTGATGGGCTCAGTGCAAGAAGGCCGCCAAATTTGTAACCATTGTTGTCATAGATAATGGACCAATAAAATCAAGGCCTTATCCAGAGCTCCAGGGTTTACTGGAAACGAGGCTGGGGAAATACACCCGCAAATGGGGAAAGTTCATCCTCGTCTCGCGGCAGTCGGACGGAAGGACAGGCGCACGCAAGTGCCCTCGCCTTCGGTGCTGTGCAGGCTCACCGAGCCGCCGAAGCGCTCCATGATCCGCTTGACCAGCACCAGGCCCACGCCGAGCCCGCCCTGCTTGGTGGTGAAGAACGGCCGGAACGCCAGGCTGCGCTGGGCTTCGTTCATGCCCCGGCCGTTGTCGCTGATGACCAGGCTGACCCGCCTGGCATCGCCCTCCTCCAGGAGGATGTGCAAGGTGCCGCCCTTGCCCATCGCTTCCAGCGCATTGGACAGCACGCTGCCGAGGATCTGGGTCAACTGCGCCTGGCGACTGAGCACCCAGGGCGCGCCATCGGCCACCAGTTCCACCAGGATCGCGGCCCTGGCGATCTGGGCATCGAAGCTGGCCAGGCTGTCGCGCAGGGTCGCCAGCAGATCCACGGGCTCGGCGTCATCGCTGAGCGGGCGCAGGGATTGCAGCAGCTCGCGGATCCACGTCGACATGCGGTCCACCTGGCCGACGATGTCGTTGATGTTCTTGTGCGCGGCGCCGCCGTCGAACTCCAGCGCCAGCTCGGCGCTGGAGCGGATGGTCGCCAGCGGATTGCGCAGGCTGTGGGCCACCGCCGAGGACATTTCCCCCAGGGCGACGAAGGTTTCGTTGGTGATCAGTTTCTTCTGCTGGACCTCCAGCAGCTTCGCCGCCCGCCGCACGATCCAGTACAGCCCCAGGTAGATCAGCAGCGCACCCGCGGCAGTGGCCAGCCAGATCAGCAGCAGCCCGCGCTGCACGCGGTCGATCAGGTCGTTGGGTTCCTTGTAGATCTCGACCATTGCCGTGACCGTATTGCCGTCGGCATCGAACAGGGGAATGTAGTTCTCGATGAAGATGAATTTCGGCGGCACCACGAACTTCTGCTCCATGCGCCCTTCCTCGACGCTGTGATAGCTGGCCGATACCGGGGTTTTCGAGGTGAAGGCCTGCTCCAGGTCTTCGTCGGAATGGATCTTCGTGCCCGTCAGTTCCGGGTTGGTGGACCAGATCACCGTGCGGTCGGGGGCATAGATATTGGCCAGGATCACATCGGGCAGGTGTTCGATATGGTCGAGGAATTCGCTCCGGGCAGCAGCCCGGTCGGCGGGATCGACATCGGCGAAGCTGTGGTCCTGGCGCGGATCGAGCAGTTCGCCCATGGTCCGCACGTTGGGAACCGACACGTGGCGCACTTCGGCCGAGGCGATGGCCTGGAGGAACTGCGAGGTCAACAGGGCGTCGCGGTGCACGCTCTCGCTGATGACGAACTGCGAGGACACACTGCCAAGGGCCAGCGCGACCGTACCGATCACCGCCATGCTGATCCAGGAGAACCAGCGCAACAGGTCGAAAGGCGGCTTGCCTGCCGAAGGCGTTCTGCTCAACAGGTTCATGGAGGTTGTCCCCGACGCTATCCCCTATAGGGTTATAGCCCAGCCTGCGGCGCCTACCCATCTTCGGGTGGGGCTGATTCCCCATTCCCCGTCATCCCCATCCCCCCAAAGCTGGGGACACGACTTCCTCCCGGTACCTCCCTCAATCCGCGCCAGGCCCTTGTATCCGGGCCCTGCAGGGCACTGGCCGGTGATTGGTACGAATGTTGCGCCGGGCCTCGCAACCGGCCCGTCCCAGGGGACAGGTCTCCAATAGAGGGAATACTCATGCACCCTTTACTGTCGAAAACGGCGACCGTCCTGGTCGTCGGGGCGCTGGCCCAAGGCGTCGCCCAGGCGGCGTTGTTCGCGGTCGATTCCGGGCCGTACACCCCCGCCAACGGTGGTTTCGCCGCCTGGTACCAGGACAGCCATGGCCGAACCCTCGACCTGTGCCTGTCCAAGGCCGTCAGTTCCCGGGTGGCCGGCGCGCCGGGCGCCCCCAGCTACATGTGCAGCCTGCTGCCCGCCCCCGGCGTGTTCGATGATGCGCAGCCCGTGGTGTTTCCAGGCAACTTCCCCGACGAGGCCTTCTGGTTCACGGCCGACGGCACCGTGGTCGACGCCGCACGTGGCATCAATCTTTCCTGGGGCGCCGCCATCGAGGCCGCGTTCGCCGCCGAAGAGCCGGTCGAAGGCGACCAGATCAGCTTCGCCCGCATCAGGATCCGCGTCGACGTGCCCACCGCCGGTACCTACGTGATCACCCATCCCTACGGCGTGGACGTGTTCAACGTCGATGCCCCCGGGCGCCGGGCCATCAACATGACCCGGGACATCGGCATCGGCGCGCCGAAAACCTACGACGGCGCGCTCAAGGGCGATATCGGCCCGTTCCTGCGCAGCGTCAACGGGCCCTATACCGAAACCAACCCGGTGAGCGGCGCGGCCGAACGCTTCATCGGCGACCCTAACCTGGAAGAAGCGGTGACCGGCAGCCCGTTCAACACCAACTTCATCCGCATCGAAGGCCCCGGCGGCCTGGACCTGCGCAGCACGGTGTTCGCCGTCTCCGGCAAGTTGTCCAGCGTGGTACGCCCGACGCCGCTGATTCCCCAGCGCAGCACCTACTCGCGCACACCGGGCAGCAACGGCCCGGTGGCCCGCCAGGACCTGTTCGTCATGGCCCCGCCACCGCCGGCCAGCGTCGCCCTGACCAGCAGCACCCCGGTGTTGAACCTGACCGAAGCCGATACCACCGGGCGCTGGTATGCCCAGCGCCCGGTCGATCCGGTATTGCCGAGCACCTTGCAGGTCACGGCAGACAACCACCTGGCGATTCCCGACAGCACACCGACCACCCTACCCATGGCCCTCACCGACCTGGTGGTGATCAGCCGCGCCGAATACAGCCTGAGTTCCGGGCAACTGACCCTTGAGGCCTCCACCAGCGACGAAACCTCGCCGCCGGTGCTGACCGCCACGTCGGGCAGCGGCGCGACCATCGGTGCCTTGAGTGGCGACGGCGCGCTCAAGAGCCTGGCCACCGGCATCTCGCCCATCCCACCGGCCACGGTCCGCGTGACGTCATCCAATGGCGGCAGCGACACCGAAGAAGTGGTCATCGTGCAATGAACGCTCATCTGCCTGGATCCTCATCAGGAGGCATCATGAACAATTTGCCACGCCTGGCGCTCAGCGCCCTGGGGCTGACACTGTCGCTGAGCGGCAGCGCCTTCGCCCAACTCGCCGCGGTCGACCCCGGCCCCTACACCTTTGCCACGGGGAAATTCCCCATGTGGTACCAGGACAACAACCTGCTGTCGCTGGAGCTGTGCCAGTCCCGGGCTGCAAGCTCGCGGGTGCCGGCCAGCGTGCCACCGGCCTACATGTGCACCCTGCTGCCGGAACCGGGCATCTTCGACGACGGCCAGCCGATGGTGTTCCCCGACAACTGGCCGCCGGAAGCCTTCTGGTTCCTGGCAGAGACGAGCATTCCCGCCGTCGGCAACAACGGCTTCGAACTGGATGCCTACGTGGCCGGGATCGAGGCGGCCTTCGCCTCGGAAAACCCGGTGGATGGCGACCAGCAGAGCTTCGCGCGGATTCGCATCCGCGTCTCCGTGCCCACCGCCGGGGTCTACACCATCACCCACCCCTATGGCGTGGAAACGGTCAACGTGGCCACGCCCGGGCGCCGGGCAATCAACATCACCCGAGACATCGGCATCGGCGCCCCCGGCAATTTCAGCGGTGCGGTCAATGGTGCCATCGGCCCGTTCCTGCGCAGCGTCAACGGCCCCTACACCGAGGTGAATCCGGAAACCGGCGCGGTGGAGACCTTCGTCGGCGACCCCAACCTCACCGAAGCGGTCACCGGCAGCCCCAACGACACCAACTTCGTACGGATCAGCGGACCGGCGGGCACTATCCAGACCAACCTCTTCACCCTGTCCGGCAAGGTGCTCGACAACCGCGCGCAAACCGCGGTGGAACTCGCCCGCGCAACCTACCGGCGGACCACCTCCGGTAGCGGCACGACCACCCGCGTGGAAGTGTTCGCCAAGGCTGGCGCCGGGTCGACGCTGTGCTTTCGCGAGTCCATCGCCCTGGTCGCCGGACCGCCACAATCGCCCTGCCTGACCAACCTGCTGGGGGACAACAACGGCCTGTTCTTCGGCCAGCGGGCCTTCAGCGGCGCGGTCCCGCCCGTGGTGGTGGTCACCGCAAGCCATCCGGCCGGCACCACCCGGCCTACCGCCGTGTCGAGCAAACTCAGCGACCTGGTGAAAATCCAGACCGCCCGCTACGACTGGGAAACCGGCAGCCTGCTGATCGAGGCCCGCTCCAGCGATGAAGTGGTGGTGCCGGACATGGTTGCGCAAGGCTACGGGCGCCTGTCGAAAAACGGCACCCTGCAACGGCTCAGCGTCACCGGCCTGACCCAGCCGCCAGCGAATGTGACGGTCAAGTCCGCCGCCGGTGGCAGCGATACCGAGCCGGTGGTAGTGGTCGGCAGTGCGCCGAACACGGCCGAGAACCAGCCGCCCCTGGCGGTGGCCGACAGCGGCAGCACCAGCTTCGGCGTACCGATCACCCTCAGCCTGCTGGCCAACGACAGTGATCCGGATGGCAACACGCCGCTGAGCATCACCGCCCTCACCCAGCCACCCGCCGGGCAAGGTACGGTCGCCCTGAGCGGCACCACTGCCGTGGTCTACACGCCGCCGGCGGTGGTCAACGCGCCCTTGACCACCTCGTTCACCTACAAGGCCCAGGACGTCAAGGGCCTGGCCTCCACCACCGCCGCCACGGTCACCATCAACGTGGCCCCGAACCGGCCGCCGGTGGCGGTCAACGACGGGGTCTCGACCCTGGGCGTGGCCATTCCCATCAACGTGCTGGCCAACGACACCGATCCGGAGGGCAACACGCCGCTGGCCGTGGCCAGCTTCACCCAGCCGGCAGCAGGACGCGGCACCGTCACCAGCGATGGCACGGTCCTCACCTACACCCCGCCGGCCACGGTGACCAGTGCCTTCACCGCCACCTTCAGCTACATCGCCCGGGACAGCTTCGGCGCGCTCTCGACGGCACCGGCAACGGTCACCGTGCAGGTCTCGCCGCGGCCCGCCGCGGAAACCTTCACGGTGACCACGGCAACCGTCTCGGCACGCTCCAACAACCGCTTCACCTGGGACTTCGCCGGCACCTCGTCGGTGACCACCGGCAACACCATCACCGTGCAGGTCAGCACGCCGAGCGGACCGCAGACCCTGGGCAGCACCACGGTGCCGGTCACCGGCCGCTGGCGGCTGACGGTGAACAACACCACTACGGTGGTGCCGTCGGCGAACCCGACCGCGACCATTACTTCGTCGCAAGGCACCGTGCGTACCGTAGCGGTCACCGCCAACTGAGCCTGTACCGGAGGAGTCGCCATGAACGTCACGACCCGTGCCCTGCTCTGCCTGCTCCTGCTTTGCGCAAGCATGGGCGCGCGGTCCGATGACCTGATGGAGAACGACGACCTCGCCGCCGGCGGCGACCTGGGGGAACTCGCTGCGCCAATCGGCCAGCAGGCCCTGATCGCGCAAACCGGCCAGGGCAACACGGCGGGAGTACAGCAGAGCGGCCAGTCACTGCTCGGCGGCATCACCCAGTCGGGCAGCGACCAGGAAGCCTGGATCCTGCAACAGGGCAACGACCTGATGGCCCTGATCAACCAGCAAGGCAGCGGCAACCGCGCAGGCATCAGCCAGACCGGCAGCCACAATCGCGCGCAGATCAACCAGACCGGCAACGACAATGCCGCCACCATCGACCAGGCCGGCACGGGGCTGCAAAGCGCCGTCAACCAGTCCGGCAACGGCATGAGCGTCTCGGTCAGACAATATCGCTAACGCATTGCACTACCCGGAGGTTTCATCATGTTCAAGCTTTCGCCCCTTACCGCCGCCATCCTGGTCATTGTCAGTGCCCAGTCCATGGCCGACGACAGCCTGTCCAGCCAGAGCCAGTTCGGTACCGCCAACATCGCCGACGTGAAGCAGAGCCAGGCCCCGTTCAGCAGCGCCGTCCAGCAGCAGTACGGCCAGGGCAACGACGGGGCCGCGGTGCAGGACACCGCGAGCAGTACCATCGACCAGTACCAGGCCGGCGACTACAACGCCGGCTACGCCGAGCAGCTGTTCGAAAACACCAGCACGATCACCCAGCAGCAGCAAGGCGCCTTGAACATCGCCCATGCCAGCCAGTCGATCGGCGCCGGCGGCAACGTGGTGCTGCAAGTGCAACAGGGTACCGGCAACTTCTCCTTCGTCTACCAGGACAGCCAGGACGCCAGCAACGGCAAGACCTGGCAGTTCGGCGACGGCAACGAGGCCAACATCGAACAGATCTATCCAGGGGTCGGCAACAACGCCTTCATCATCCAGTACGGCACCGGCAACTACGGCACCGCCGAGCAACTGTTGCACAACGCCGGTCGCATCGACATCAACCAGGCTGGCGAAGGCAACTATGGCTACGGTGACCAGCGCAACGGCCTGGGTGGCAGCATCACCGTCAACCAGGGCGGCGACTACAACGGCAGCGAGGTCTGGCAGGACAGCCAGGAGGCCAGCCAGGTCAACATCGGCCAGTACGGGCAAAGCAACGAAACGGTGGTCGACCAGAGCTTTGGCGAGAACAACCAGGCCCAGGTACTGCAAGTGGGCGATCTCAACGCGATCTATGCCGACCAGTACGAGTCCGTCAGTTCGACCCTGGGCCTGTACCAGCAAGGCACCGGCAACCTGCACTTCACTTACCAGACCGGCGACAACCACGTCCTCAGCGCAACCTCGGTGGGCAACGACAACAAGGTCTACGCCAGCAACTGGAAAGGCCCGCAGTCCGGCGGGCAGTTCGGCAGCAGCCAGCGCGCCACGGTCAGCCAGGTGGGCAGTGGCAACGTTGCCAACTTCACCCAGGACGGCGTGGCCCAGCTCATGACCACGGTTCAGACCGGTAGCGGCAACAAGACCACGGTCAACCAAGCGGACAGCTACAACGAGCTGTACTTCGAACAGAACGGCAGCGACAACCTGCTGGTGGCCGACCAGCGTGGTACCGGCAACCTCATCCAGGGCTCGTCGAACGGTAGCGGCAACAGCAGCGAGTTCGACCAGTCCGGCGACGGCAACCAGGCATTCACCGCGCAGTTGTATGGCAGCGACAACCAGATCAGCGTCAAGCAGGCCGACAGCCAGAACGTGGCCTACGTCACCCAGGGCGGGACGGGGAACATTGCCACGGTGGATCAGAGCGGGACCACGCAGATGGCGACGGTGCAGCAGTTCGGGTCGGCGAACCAGGCGAGTGTCTTGCAGCAGTAGATAGCCGGCAAACAGAAACCGCGCCCCATCTGGGTCGCGGTTTTTTTTGGCTCAACACATAACATTGGATTGGCATGGGCGGCGTAGGAGCGGATTCATCCGCGATTGGCCGCGAAGCGGCCACAAAACCGGTATCTGCGGTGTGTCAGGAAAACTCGGGACTCAGGTTTTACGACGGCTGCGCCGCCGATCGCGGATCAATCCGCTCCCACGCCGACCGCGGCGCACTTGTGGTCTGGTTCTCTACGCGACAGCGCTGAGAACTCTCACAGAACAACACATGACTCATTGATTTAGCGGGGGACGGCGTGGGAGCGGATTCATCCGCGATTGGCCGCGAAGCGGCCATAAAACCGGTATCTGCGGTGTGTCAGGAAAACTCGGGACTCAGGTTTTACGACGGCTGCGCCGCCGATCGCGGATCAATCCGCTCCCACCGACCGCGGCGCACTTGCGGTCTGGTTGTCTGCGCGACAGCGCTGGAAACTCTCATGGGACAACACATGACTCATTGGATTGGCAGGGACCTGTGGGAGCGGGTTTACCCGCGATGACGGTAGTGAATCCACCATCGCTATCGCAGGTAAACCCGCTCCCACAAGGTCCGCATCGAGCTCTCGACTTATGTTCTCTGCAGGGCCCGGCGGGTTAGCGCTGGGCCTCGGGATCGATGGTGCTCTGCGACAGATACCGATCCAGCGTTTCATTCTGCACCGGGGCCGAGCCATCCCCCGCCACCTGCCACAACCTGCGCTCAATGCCCTGGGCCAGCAAATGCCCGACCGCCGCTTCGATGGCCGACAGCACACAGAGTTGTGCCGGCTCGTTGGTGGTATAGCCAACCTCGGCTTCAAGCAGCTTCTTGAATTCGATGAACTTGAACACCCCCGCGCTACGCCCCACCGAGTAGATGGTCTTGCTGGTCATCACGTTCGCCAGCACCTGGCCGCTGCGCACGTCCACCGCGCGCAGGTTGACCGAGACCTGGTCGACCCGGTATTCGCGGGAAAGATCGATGCCCAGGTAACGCGCGCCCTCGCCACCGCTGCGCACGTTGGTGTCGTAGGCAACGATGCCGCCTTCGAGCAGCAGGTTGGCCGCCTGCAACGGCGGCAACTCGCCCTGGATATTCACCGGGGTGTTGGCCTTCTTCTGCGAGGCACGGATGATCTTGCGTTCGGTCAGCAGGTTCTGCAGCCCTTCCCGCTCCAGCACAACGAACCAGCCACTGGCCTGCAGGGCGTCCATCAACATGCTGGCCGCGCCCTGGGTCACGCTGGTGGAGAATGAACTGGCCGGCGTCGGCTTGTATTGCCCAGTCTGGTCACGGAAGCCATACACCACGGCCATCAGGCGCCCCTTGGGCCGGGGCATCTTGAGCAAGTCGTAATAGGTCGAGGCCCGCGGCGTCAGGGTCGGCGACTCGGTGTCCTGCTCGGCCGTCACGGTGTCGCGCACGCTGCAACCCTGCAGCGCAGCGACCAACAACCCCAGCATCAGTACTTTTTTCATGACCATTGCTCCCCATCGACCCAAGGCTCCCTCAGGGAGCGAGGCCATTGACCTGGATTTCCGAAATCTCGCCCGTCGCCCTGTCGGTCACGACGATCGTCAGTGCCCCGGAATCGTCGGTGACATCGACGACAAAGGCGTCGGTGGACAAGGTCCCCGTGCCGCCGTTGGAGATGTTGTCGAGCAGTTGCCCGAGAAACCGCGACTGCAACTGCGAGGTGAAGCGCTCAAGGGCGGTGGTGCCGGTGGGCGTGACCCGCGCCTTGAGGTCGGGGTCGTCGTAGTCGTTCTGCGACTGGGCGTTGTTGAGCAACCAGGTGCCATTCAACGGGTTGCCGCCAAACGCCGGGTTGACCGGGGTGTAGACCAGTTCGGTGGCCTGGACCAGGGCGCAGCCCCCCAGGCCCGCCAGCAGCAGGCAGACGCGCTGCGCGGGTGTCGTGGTTTTCATAGTTCGTCCCTCTCAAGGTCCGTTGTGTCTTGCAACAGGTTCTCCAGCTTGCGCTGGACGATCTGCCCGCGAACCCAATCGGCGGCCTGGTAGGCCTCCTCCTTGAGCTCCACCGTGTTCGGGGCGAGGAAACGCCGGTACACCAGGCGTTGTTGATACTCGACGGTGACCAGGCTGCCCCAGCGGGCCGAAGGTCGTTCCCTGACCACCAGGTTGAAATCCATCGGGCTGGTGGCCCGCAACCGTTCGCTGAAGGCGTAATAGAAGTCGTGGCCGATATGGGAAATGGTGTCGTCGACGATGAAACCGAGCATTTCCTCATCCGCCCGGGCCATGAGCATCGGCAACAGCATGGCCAGGGCCGCGGCGGCCAGCGCTCGGCGGTTCATGGCTGCCGCCCTGGCGCAGCGGAGGACTGGGCCCCCTTGGCCCGACCGGACGCGCCCTCCAGAAAGGCCTTCTCGGCGACGAACTGCCAGTCCGTGTAGTGGCTCATGCCATTGAAGTCGGACCACTGGCTGGGAAAGTCGGCCTGCTTCAGCGGTGTCCGGGTAGAAGCACTGGCAATTCCGGTGATGCGCCCGTCGAAGCCACGCTGCAGGGTCCAGTCGCCGCCTCCCACAGGATCCGGGTAAAGCTGGCGGATATGGTGCATGGCCGAGGGAAAGCGGTCGTCCTGCACCAGGTCATCGAGGCTTTTCGGGTACTGGGCCAGGCCCGGCGAGGCACGATAGTAGCTGCGCAGCGCCTGGGCATACTGGGTGCCGACCCAGAGCAACTGGCGCTCGCGCTCACGCTGGGCAACGATCGACCAGACTTCGCCGGCACCGGCCAGGGCGGCCCCCATGAGCATGATCAGCAAGAGCACGCCCAGATAGGTGAACCCATCGGCCTTACCACTCGGCATAGAGGCTGCCATCGCGCGCCCTCCCGGTAGCTCCGCTCTTGATATCGGCCACCCCGCCAGAAACGCCTTCGGGGGGCGCGACCAGCACCCAGGAGTCCTTGCGCTCGGTGATCGGGTCGGTCGGCGGGTTGCGCAGGTAACGCTGCTCCACCAACTGGTCGAGGGACTCGGGGTAATGCCCGGTGTCGCCGTAGTAGTGGTCCAGCGCCTCGCGCATGGCCGACAGGCTCTGGCGCAAGGTGGTTTCCTTGGACGCATCGAGGCTGTTGAAGTAGCGCGGCAAGGCGATGGTCATCAGGGTGGCGATGATCGCCATGACCACCATCAGTTCCAGCAAGGTAAAACCCTTTTCCCGGCGCATGGTTCACCACTCCCGATAGGCGATGCCGTTGAGCCCCTTGCCCCGGGCCTTGGAGTAGACGTCGAACACGTCTGCGCCTTCCCGTGGGTTCTGGGCGGTGCTGTCGTAGGCCCGCAGCCCCCAGCCGCCGCCGTCCTCGACCTTGGCCGGGGTCAGCGGGTCATGGGGCAGGCGCCGCAGGAAATAGAACCGCGCGCCCTTGGCGCTGCGCACATCGCGCACGCCGTCCACCAGGACCTGCAGGTTCGGCGGGTAGCCGCTGCTGTTCAGGGTCTTCTCGATATAGCCGGCATCGAAGGCGCGCTTGTACGCGTCGATGGCATCGCGGATCTGGTACAGCGCGTTGCGTAGCTCCTGCTCCTTGCCCCGGCGCACCACGGTTTCGGTGAGTGGCGCGGCGAGACTGGCCAGCAGGCCGACCAAGGCCAGGGTGACCACCACTTCGATCAGGCTGAAACCACGTTGCGAGGCGTTCATGATCAAGGCTTCTCGACGATGACACGGGTGCTGGTGGCCACCGGGGTGTCGCTGCCGATCACCTCGTCGACCCGACGCTCCGGCGCCTGGATATGCAGGCTGGTTTCCGTCCCGGTGGGGAACTCCATGTCCGAAGGGCTCTGGTACGGCAGGTTGCGCACGATGCGCGGGGTGATCGAGAGCACCAGCTCGGACTTGCCGACGGTGTCCTTGTTGCTGCCGAACAGGCGCCCCAGCCCAGGGATGTCACCCAGCCCAGGGATCTTGTTGCCGGTGGCGCCATGGTCGTTGCGCACCAGGCCGGCGAGGATCTGCGTCTCGCCGTCGTGCAGGCGCAGGGTGGTCTGGGCATTGCGGGTATCGACCTGGACCGGGATGGTGCCCTGGCGGGTCGGCTCCAGCGGCGTGGCATTGCTGACCTCCAGGGCCACCTTGATCGCCACTTCGTTGTTCAGGTGCACCACCGGCTGCACTTCGAGCTTCAGGCCGACATCGAGGTAGGTGATGCTTTCGGTGATCACCGGGCCCTGGGTCGAGGGCACCGAGGTGGCGCTGATGATCGGTACCCGCTGGCCGATATGGATGCGCGCCTGCTCGCGGTTGCTGACCCGGATCACCGGGCTGGCCAGGGTATTGATGTCGTTGTCCTGGGCGTTGATCTTGGCCTGGGGCGACGGCGAGATGCTGATCCGGCCGGAGTTTATGCCCTTGAGCTGGTCGAGCACGGTCACCGCCCCGCCGTCACTGTTGAGCACGCCGAAGGTGTTCGGCCATTGCAGGCCGAGGTCGAGGATGCGCTGGCGGGCCACTTCCATCACTTCCACTTCCAGCACCACTTCCGGATTGGACTGGTCCTGGGACTGCAGCAGCTTCTCGGCCATGCGGATCGCGTCTTCGCTGTCGCGCATGGTCAGGGTGTTGAGGCGCTCGTCGACGAACACGTCGCGGGTCTTCAGCATGGTCTTGATCATGTTCAGCGCGGTGTTGGCGTCGATGCTGGTCAGGTAGAAGGTGCGCATCACCAGCTCCTGGTAATCCTTGAGCTTCTGTGGCGAGTCCGGGTAGATCAGCAAGGTGTTCTCGTTGACCACTTTCTGGTGCAGCTGATTCTGTTGCAGCAGCAGGGCCACGGCGTCCTCGATGCGCACGTCGCGGACGAAGATGGTGGCTTTCATGTCCGGCCGCAGGTCCTTGTCGAAGATGAAGTTGAGGCCGGCGACCTGGGACAGCACCTCGAAGATGGTCTTCAGGTTGGCGTCGCGAAACTCCAGGGTTACCGGCCGGTCGAGGCGCGTGCGCAGTTGCGGGTACTGCACGACGTTGCGGCTCTGCACCAGGCGGATATTGCTTTGCAGCTCCAGGGCCTCCTCGTTCTTCGGGTCCAGCTCCAGGATCTGCCTGACCTGGCGCTCGGCACCGAGGATATCGCCGCGGCGCAGATCGCCCCGGGCCCGTTCGATCTGTTCATCCTGGCTGCGCAGGTAGTCGAACTGGCGCAAGGCATCCTGGGCACGGCGGTTGTTCGGTTCGATGGTCAGGACCCGGCCATAGGCCAGGCGGGCCGCGGCCACGTTGCGCTGCGCCCGTTCACGGTCGCCTTCGCCGAGCAACGCGGTGATGGCCCGCGCCCGCCCGCTGTTCAGGGCCAGGTGCAACTCGGTATCGCGGGGGTTCTCCCGCAGGCCTTCCTCGATCCGCGCCAGGCCAGCCTCGTACTGGCCCGACTCGATCAGGTCGCTGGCCTCCTCGTTGGCCACCCGGGCAGAGCTGCAGGCGGCGAGCGCGACGCACAGGCCAAGGCTCATCAGCAAAGGGTTTCGGTTCATTGCGAGCTCCCCACGGACAGTGTCCGGGACACATGCAGTGGCAGGTAGACGAAGCTCAGTTCCTGTTCGGAAATGCCTTCGACCCGCCAGGTTTCATCGATCACGTCGCCTTGGCGCACGACGTATATTTTTTCCCCGTCCTGCAGAAACACCTGCAGGTCACGCCGGTCATCGAGCCTGCCGACGAACTGGAACGGCATGTCTGGTGCCATGGGCGCCTGTACCGCCGGGGCGACGCTGACCGGCTGCTCGACGACCGTGGCCACGCTCGGCGCCGCCCTCCAGCTGTGGCTGGCGAACAGATCGCCGGCCGGGCTGAGGTCGCGGATCGGCGCGCTGTCGCCCTTGCCGCTGGTGGCCCGGGTAGCGTGTTTCGCCGGGGTGGCCAGGGCCACGCCCGCCTCCACCGGCTGCGCCCCGTCCTCGAAGTAACCGGCGCCCGCGGCCAGCAACACCGCCGTGCCGAAGAACGCCAACCAACCCGCCGCGCGTTTAGCGTTCATCACGACCTCGACAGATAAAGGGTCATACGGATCCGCCCGTTCAGGTCGGTGTCGCCGATCTTCTTGCGCTGGAACTCAAGGTCCTCCACCACCAGCGCCGGCAGCTGGCCAAGCAAGGCGTGGAGGAAGCGCCGCAGTTGCGGATAGCTGCCGCGCACCGGCAGCAGGATCTGGTAGCGCGCCAGGTGGGTCTTCGGGTCGACGCCAAGGGCGTACTCGCCCCGCGCCAGGGTGATGTGCTCCTGGGCGGCCAGGGCGTAGATACGGTCGATGGCCACCGTCGCCTGGGGCTGGGACGGCAGCTTGCTGCGAAAGTCGTCAAGCTGGCGTTGCGGTACGACCGGTGCCGCCAGGCTGCCGTCGTTGACCCGGGCCAGGTACTCGCTGGCGTCGCGGGTCTCCTGGCGAAGCTGTTGCAGGGCCTGCCAGCCCGGGACCAGACCGGCCAGGCCGTAGGCCAGGCCCGCCAACAGCAACCCGGCGCCCAGCAGGCCGGGAATGCCGAGGCCTTGCAGGTATTCGTGGACGAGCAGTCTAGGGATTCGCATCGCCGATCTCCCAGGTGGCCGACAGGTTGAACAACACCGGATGCTCCGGCGCGCCCGCCACGATCTCGTGGCTCAGCAGCGACACATCGGACAGCTCGTCACTGGCCTCCAGGCGCCGGTGAAAATCGAGCATGGCCTCCAGGTCGCGGGCTTCGGCGGTCAGGCGCAACTGGCCCTTGCGTGCGTCCGGGGTCAGGCTGAGCAAGGCGATATCCTTGCGCGGCAGGCTTTCCAGGGTGGCGAACAGGCGCTCCCAGGGCCGCCGCAGTTGCTGCGCCACCTTGCGCATCTCGGCAAGGTTCTGCGCCTGCTCGCGAGTCTGGGCAGGCGTCGCTGCCGGCGTGCGCTCGTTGTCGCCGCTGAGTGCGCGCCGGGTGCTGTGCAGTTCACCCTGTTGCTGTCCGGCCTGGTGGTCGAGGTACCACTGGCCGGCCAGGCAAACCAGGACCAGTACACCGCCGGCAAGCAGCAGGCCCCAACCCAGGGGGCCGGAGCGGCGTGGCGGCTGGAAGTCGAGCCTGAGCGGGCGCATATCAAGCCACCGCCCGGCACATGGCGTACAGGCTGTCGCGCACGCCGTCGGCGGCGTCCTCCAGCCCGCACAAGGTCACCCCCGGCACCTGGGGCGGCGCCTCGACACGGCCGGGGGCATGCAGGTACAGCGACAGCTGACGGTCGCTGGCGCAGGCCTGGAGCTGGCTTTCGCGACCGATCAGCGCCGTCAGGGCCGTGTCGTTGTCGCTGCCGCCCACGGAGCGCACCGCCGTCCAGCGCCCCTCCCGGGCCAGCAGCAGCACGCTGCGCAGCGGTTCGGCGACAACGAAGAGAAAGTCATCGCTACCCAGTTGCGCGCCGAAGCGATTGAACGCCGCCATCAGGTACGGCTGCACCGAGCGCAGGCGCAGGTCGTGGTTGCTGGCCAGGCCGCGCAGGCGCTCCAGCAAGGCGCGGGGCAGCGCGGCGGCGATCCGGTCGTGGCCAGCCGCCTCGGCCGACAGCACCAGGTCCCAGGCCTGCTCCGCCACGCCGTACAGGTCTTCGAAGCACAGCCGGGCGAATCCTTGCAGCTCCTCCGGGTGGTTGATCTGCTCGCTCCACGGCACCAGGCAGAAGCGGCTGAAGTGCGCGGAAACCACCACGTCCAGGCGGGCGCCGGCGGTGGTGTGCTCGGCCAGCAGCAGGTCGAGGGTGTCCAGGGCGACAGACCAGCCATGGAAGCCTTCGCCGATGAAACCGACGCTGCCCAGCCAGCAGCTCGTGCCGGCGCGACGCTGGCCCAGGCCGACACCGCTGGCACCGAGCACGGCGATAAAACGATCAGGCGATAAATGTGACACGGTTGATCTCCTCCAGCGTGGTACGTCCTTCCTGCACCAGTTCCAGGGCCGATTCGCGCAGCAGGCGCAAGCCGCGGCTACAGGCCAGCGCCTTGATCTTCGCCACGGGCTGGCGCTCGACGATCATCTGCCGCAGTTCGTCGTCCAGTTGCAGCAGCTCGGCGATCGCGGTACGCCCGCGATAGCCGCTGCCGCGACAATGGCCGCAGCCCCTTGCATGGACGAAGCGGTAGTGCGCCACCTGCCGCGGATCGAGCCCGGAGCGCTGCAGGGCGTCGTCATCGGGCTGGCACGGCGTGGCGCAGTGACTGCAGACCAGGCGCACCAGGCGCTGGGCCAGCACGGCGTTGAGGGCCGAGACCAGGCTGTAGGGGTCGATTTCCATCTGGGTGAAGCGGCCGATCACATCGAACACGTTGTTGGCATGGATGGTGGTGAACACCAGGTGCCCGGTAAGGGCCGACTGCACGGCGATCTGCGCGGTGTCGGGGTCGCGGATCTCACCGACCATGATCTTGTCCGGGTCATGCCGCAGGATCGAACGCAGGCCGCGGGCAAAGGTCAGGCCCTTCTTTTCGTTGACCGGGATTTGCAGTACCCCCGGCAACTGGTACTCCACCGGATCCTCGATGGTGATGATCTTGTCTACCCCGTGGTTGATCTCGGTGATCATGGCGTAGAGGGTGGTGGTCTTGCCGCTGCCGGTGGGACCGGTGACCAGCACCATGCCGTAGGGTTCGGCGGCCAGCCGGCGCAGCTGGCCCAGGGTGGCGTCGGCAAAGCCCAGGGCCTGCAGTTGCACGCCGCTGACCTTGTCGGCCAGGTCTTGTTTGTCGAGCACCCGCAGCACCGCGTCTTCGCCGAAGATGCTCGGCATGATCGACACCCGGAAGTCGATCTGCCGGCCATTGATGCCGATCTTGAAGCGTCCGTCCTGGGGTACGCGCTTTTCGCCGATATCCAGCTCGGCCATCACCTTGACCCGGGAAATCACCTGCTCGGCGAACTCGCTGCCCTGGATCTTGCTGATGTTGTTCAGCACGCCGTCGATGCGGTACTTGATCACCAGGCCGCTGCCGGTGGTGCCCAGGTGGATATCGCTGGCGTGCATCTTCAGGGCGTCGTACAGGGTCGAGTTGACCAGCTTGACCACCACGCTGGCGTCTTCGCTGATGCTGGTCAGGGACAGGCTTTGCAGGGTGTCGCGCTCGGCCTGGGTGTCGGCCTGGGCATTGAGCGATTCCACGGCATGAAAGCTTTCTTCATGGCGGGCCAGGTAGGCCTTGAGGTCGTCGGCATGCACCAGGTACAGCTGCGCACCGTGCAGGCAATCGTCGATCCAGGCCAGGCGGGCGTTGTCGAAGGGGTCGGCGAACACGCCGATGACCGTGTCGGCGTGGCGCAGCAGGATGAATTCGCGCTTGAGGCACTGCGCCAGGGTGACCCGGTCGAATACTGGCGTGGCGTTGAACAGGCTGTCGGTGTCCAGCACCGGGTAGTGCAGCGTGGCGCCCAGGCACTGGATGAACGGCATCGGCGCCAGTTCGCTGAGCCCGGCGAGGGCGTCGAGCACCCGTTCACCCGAGGTGGCGGCGCTGGCCCGGGCCCGAGCCAGCTGTTCACTGCAGAAACGCGACGGTACGGGGACTGGCTGTACCGGTTCTACGGCAAGGGACAGAGGGTCCATGGCTTGCTCTCCAACGCCGGGGGCGGTGTGCCCTGTCGACGCGGCGAGCCATTTCGGCCCAGGCCGGAAGGTCTTGTCGCGTCAGGACTTCCCGGTGAGCACCTGTTCGTCGTCCGGGGCCACGGACGCCGGGGTTCGTCGGCGGTCCGCCAGCACCCAACTGCCGTCGTACAGCTGCAGCGGGAAACTCTCGGTCTTGTGCTGGCGGCGTTCGACGAAGCCTTCGGCGCGGGTCGGGGTGGTACCCGGTTCACGCGCCATGCCAAGAAGGTCGAAGACCACTCGGGCCAGCTCCGCCAGGGGAAACGGCTTGAACAGGATATGACTGACACCCAGTGCGCGGGCCCGATCACAGACTTCAGTGGTGGGGTGCCCGGTAATCAGTACGAAGTGGCAATTCCTGTCCTGGCGAACGGCATCGAGAACGTCAAAACCTTCCATATCCGGCAAGCGGTAATCGAACACCATCACATTGGGCGCGAAACCTTCGGCAACTCCGATGGCCTTGGCGCCTTCGTGCGCGATCTGGACTTCCAGTCCCTGCGCCTGCAGATAGTTCTGCAGGTTCTGCGCAAGAAGCTGTTCGTCTTCAACAACCAGTACTTTGTTCAACAAGGCTGACTCCTTGTAACCGCAGATCCGAGGCTCGGGCCTGGTGGAGTGTGTGCCTTGCTTAGGCTTGAGCACACTTCATGCCAGGCAGTGCGACGCTCCGCTAGCGCTGCATGTGATTGATGTCCATGGATAATTTTTCTCGCCACAACGGCTCCCCCCAAACCCGGGGACTCTGGCAGACAGGCCTTCGCGCGTTTTCCCCACTAGTGGGGAAAACGGCTTCGCTCTTCGTCGATCCGTTCGATCCGGTTGGTCGAGCGCAATTGCGCCAAGGCGTGCTGCCGCGCCTGCGCCCGCTGCTCGCGGGCGAGGTAAGTGCGAACCATTTCCAATCCCTGTTCCTCTGAGACATCGTCTGCCTCCAAGTGGTTCTGTAAAAGAATCAGGTGCCATCCCACGTCGGTGCGCACTGCCGGGCTGATATCGCCCGGCGCCATGGCAAACACCGCGGCGTCGAACTCGGGGAGCATGCGGCCCCGGGAAAAGTAACCCAGGTCGCCCCCGGCGCTGGCGGAAGCATCCTCGGAACGGCGTTTGGCAACGCTTTCGAAGTCCGCGCCCGCAGCGATTTCCTCGCTGGCTTCCACCAAGCGTAGCCGCGCTGCCTCGACCGTGGCGGCATCGGCATCACGCGCCACCTTGATCAGGATATGCCGGGCCTGGACCTGCTCTGGCCGGCGCATTTCGTCGCGGTGTTGCTCATACAGGGCGCGCACCTGCCGCTCGTCCGGTGCGGCAACCGTGGTCAGTTGCTCGAACAGCTGCCGGGCCGCCAGCTCGCGCCGGGTGTATTCGCCATAGGCGGCCTCATCGAAACCGGCATCGGCCAGCCGCCGTGCAAAGACCTCGGCGCCGCCCATGGCCTGGCGGGTCTGCTCGACCTGGGCCGCGACCACCTCGTCGCTGATCCGCAGGCCACGCCGCTGCGCCTCCTGCCAGAGCAGCTCCTTGTCGATCAGCGCGTCCAGCGCCTGGCTCCGCAACTGCTGGTACGCCTTGGGACTGCGGATGCTGCCCAGCGCACGGCCCTGGTCTTCCAGGTACTCGGCGAAATAGCGCTCCAGGCGAAACGCAGAGATGGCCTCGCCATTGACCCGTGCCACCACGGGCTCGTTGCCGCCCAGCGCCCAGGGCGCCCAGAGGGCCAGCAGGATCAAGCAGTCATTGAGTTTCATGGTCGGACTCCAGTCATGGCATCGCGGCAATGGGTCTATAGGGCGCCACCAGGTAGAAACGCTGCTCGGGCAGTTCCAGGGTCACCACGTGGGCGCCGTTCAGGCCCAGGCGGCGACCGGGGCCGAAGCTGATCGGCGGGGTCAGGCCGGTGGCGAAGTCATGCAGGCCTTCAAGGGCAGTCACCAGTCGCTCGCGGCTGGCGTCGCGCCCGGCCTGCTTCAGGCCTTCGTCCAGCAGCAGCATCGAGCTGAAGGCCGCCACCTGCAGCAGCGCATGCTGTCCGCCCAGGCCCGTGGCCTCGCGGACCTGGGCCAGCGCCTGGCGGCCGGCCGTGGTCCAGTCGCCGGGGACGAAGGGATAGGCCAGGAACACCCGCCGGGAAAACACCTCGGGCACCTGCAGCAGGTCGCCCGCCACCTGGTTGGCGATGGCCAGCAGCTGAGGTGCCTGGCCGGCTGCCTGCAGGCGGCTGGCAAGGCTGCTGAAGCCGGCGCCATTGCCCAGGAAGAAGATCGACCGCAACGGCGGCAAGGCTGGCGCCTGCGCCGGGTCCCAGGGCTGCAGGCGCACGTCCTGCCAGCCGGTGGCCCGCAGGTACTGGCCGAGCTGCTCGGCGGCCAGCACCTGCCCGGCCTCGTTCGGGTAGGCGATCAGCGTCGGTCCCGGCTGCGCCGCCAACTGTTGGCCGGCGTAGTCGGCCAGGGCGAACAGTTGCTCGCGCAGCCCCGGCAAGGGCTCGAACACCTGCCGGCTCGACGGCGCTGCGCCGAACAACGACACCGCCCCGATCAAGGGCACCCCGGCCCGCTCCAGGCGCTGCGCCAGCGCCGGGTCAAGGGCCGGTGCCAGCGGCGCGATCAGGGCGAACACCTGTTCCTCGTCCAGCAGCCGGTCGAGGGCCTGCCCGGCACTCTGCAGGTCCGGGCCAGGATCGACGATGGTCAGGCGCAACCGCCGGCCATGGATACCGCCCGCCTGGTTGATACGCTCGATGCAGCCCTTGAGCAGCGCCGCCACGGTGGCGCCCTCCTCGGCCAGCGGCCCGGTGCCGGGCAACAGCGTGCCGAGGTGCACGCTGTCGGTTTCCAGGCCAGGGTCACGGTCCTCGGCCAGGCGCTTGAGATAGGCGCTGAGGTTGCGCTGGTCGTTCAGCGACAAGACGAAGCGCGGCATGCTCGGGTCGAGCCGGTTGCCCGCCGGATCGCGGCCTTCCTGGATCGCCCGGGCCAGGCTGGCCTCGGAATAGGCCGGGTAGCTGCGGCCATTGACCTGCTGCTGGCCATGCACGCTGCTCAGCCGCGACCAGCCAAGGTCCACCGGGCGCACCCCGCCCTCCGCTCGCCCGCGCCCGTCGGCGCCGTGGCAACTGGCGCAGGGCAGCCGGGTGGCGGGCAGCAGTATGCCCGCCGCGCCGACCCGCGCCATGACCGGCTCGCCGCTGGCCGACAGGCCCTCGCGGTACAAGCGCTTGCCGGCGCTTTCGCTGGCGTCCAGCGACAGTGCCGAGGCAGCGCTGGCCATGCCGGCGAGGCACAACAGGCCGAGGACAAGAAGGGGCTTCATGACCGGCCCTCAGCGCCCGACCACGGGCATGGTCAGCAATTGCAGGCGCTGGGCGATGGCTGCGGCCGGCGCATCGGGGCGGATCTTGCTCCAGCGCTTGTTGGCCACGTCGCCGACGATCAGTTGCGTGGAGTGTTGCTCGGGAGACGGCACGATCTGCCCGATGCGCCGCAGCACCAGGTCGATCAGCGCCTTGTCGCCGGTCAGGAAAAGCCAGTGGGGGTCATCGACCCCTTGCTTCAAGGTGTAGGCCTTGAGCACCGCCGGCGTGTCGCGCAGCGGATCACTGGTAAGGGAAATGAAGGTGATGTCCTGGGCCTGGTCGCCCAGCAGCTCGCGCACCTCCTTGAGCTTGCGGGTGACCAGCGGGCAGGCATCCGTGCAGTGGGTGAAGATCACATTCAGCAGCACCACGCGGTTTTCCAGGGCATCGCTGTAGAACCGCAGGGTCTCGCCGTTCTGGTCCTGCAGCGGGGTATCGGTGAACCAGGTCCTGGCATCGCGGGTGCCGACCGGCGGCGGCTCGGCGACCGGCGGCGTATCGCCGGGCAACGGGGCATGCCCTTCATGGGCCAGGGCCACGGCGGCGAAAATGCAGAAGCACACCCACAGCACGATCAGGTCCGAGACTTTCATGGTTGCTGCTCCCGTGCGACCAGGCTGTGCCCGGCATGCGCATGGCGTTGCGCGCCGAGCCTGTCCACCTCGCGGATCAGCACCGCGGGATCGGTGAAGCCGTAGTAGCGGGTCCAGTGGCGGCTGTTGCCATCGCCCACCAGGATCAGCGGGGCGTGGCTGCCAAGGTCGCCGCTGAAGCTGCCCAGCCCCTTGAGGGTTTCCGTCACCGCGCTCGGCGTGCCGGTCAGCCAGCTCCAGCCGGGGCCGTTCTGGAAAGTCCTGGCGTAGTCGTTCAGGCGCCGTGCATCGTCGCGCTGCGGATCGATACTCAGCGACACCAGCTGCACCTCCCTGCCGACGCGCTCGCCCAGTTGCTTCTGCACCTTGCCGAGGATCGAGGACACCACCGGGCAGACCGTGGTGCAGCTTGTGTAGATGAAGCTCATGACCACGATGCGGTCGCTCACCAGGTCGCGCTCCAGGTGCACTTCCTGGCCGTCCTGGTCGGTCAGCGCCACATTGGCGAACCTGACCGAGGTTTCCTGGGCGCTGGCCGCGGCGGCCGGCATGTCGTGGCCGGCGTGTTCGCCCGCCGAGTGCGCCTGGGCCTGGGTGATCGCGACAGCGAGCAGGCCGAGGGTCAGCAAGAATCGGTTCATGTCGGTTTCCTCTCAATGGGCCACGCCGGGGACAGCCCGGACACTGGCGAAGGTCTTGTCGCCAAAGTCCGCGCCGAGTGAGGCAGCACGTACATGCAGGTACCAGGCTCCGGGCTGGTCGAGGGTCAGCGGCACCTCGTAGACGCCCTCGCCCACCTCCCGCGCGGCCACGCTCCGGGCCCGCGACGAGGGCGCCAGGAAGTAGCGCACCTGGACATCCTTGAGCCCGCTGCGGCCAATCGCCTGCTTGCCCTGGACGATGCGAAAACGCACCGGGTACGGGCTGCCGACGGGGGTGCTGGCGCTGTCGAGGAGAAACTCGATCCTCGCCACCCCGGGCAGCCGGGCACTGTCGCCGGCGGGTTCGACCTGCGCGCTGAAGCAATGGACGATGTTCGGCTGGTTGAGCAGGAACGCCACGTCGAAGCGCCCGGCCGCCGGCAACCGCACCCTCGCGCTGTACAGCCCCGGCTCGACCTCGCGCAGGCTGCGGTCGATCACCAGCGCGGCGCGCGCCACCTGGCCGCGGTTGGGGTAGCCGGACATCGGCGCGTTCATGCCCTCGGCGTAGAAATAGGTGGTGTTGTCCACCGGGTTGACCACGAACACCGCGTTGTCGTCCCGGGTCACGGCCAGGCTCGACGCCAGCGGCAGGTCACCCGCCAGGCGCGGCGCCTGGGGACCGGCGTCGAAACCCTGGCTGATCGGGGTGCGTCCCTGCCCCAGCGAAGCGAGGTTGATCATCGTCACCTTGGCCGACGACAGTCCGCGGACATAGGCATAGGCCTGGCTGAACACCACCTGGTAGGGCTCGCTGGACACCGCCACATCGTGGATCAGCGTGTCGTTGCCGGCGTCGATGATCGAGGCCTGGTTCTCCAGGGTGTTGAGCACCACGCCAAAGCGTCCGTCATGGCTGAAGCCCATCGGGCCGAGCCCCTGCTTCAACTGCACGACCCGGCGCACCGCCTGGCTGCTGCCGTCGATGACGGTCAGCGTGCCGTCCCTGCCATCGGCGACATAGACCGCCTGGGACAGCGGCGACCAGGCCAGCGACAGCGGGTGCGAACCGGTCTTGATCTGCTTGCTGAGGGTCAGGCTGGCAATGTCGATGACGCTGACCGTGCCATCGTCGCGGTTGCTGACGAAGGCGTGGCGGCTGTCCTGGCTGAAGGCGATCTCGTGATGGCCGGCGCCGGTGGCCAGGTGTTTCAGCGGCTTGAGGCTCTGTGCATCGATCACCGTGACCCCGGAGCGACCGGGGGACTTGGCATTGTTGCCGACCCACAGCAGCCGCTCGTCCGGCTGCAGGGCCACGCGCACCGGCTCCTCGCCCGCCGCGACGCTGTCGATGACCTTGAACCGCTCGCTGTCGATCACCGCCACTTCACCGGCTGCCGGCAGGGAAACGAACACCCGCTTGTTGTCCTTCGGCGTGACCCAGTCCATCGGCGCCTGTTTCAGCTCGATCCGCGCCAGGGTGCTGGTGATCCCGCCCACCGACACCTGCGGATCGACCACGGAAATGCTGGCGTCGCGGTTCATGACCAGGAGGAAGTAGCTATTCAGGTCGAGCAGCGGCCGGGCGCCGATGTTGGACTTGAGAAACACCCCGACCCGCGATTTGCAGCTGTGCTCGCGGCCCTGGGCAAGGTCGGCGGCGGCGGCCTGTGGGTCGAGCCAGGCGCCCGGCGCCAGGCCCGCCAGAGGCTGGCCAGAGGCGCTGTCGCTGATGCGAAAGCCCACATCGGCGAACTCGCCTTCGCGCAACACGCCATCCTCGGCCAGGGGCGCGATGCGCAACGCCACCGAGACCCCGTCGCGCACCAGCGCGCCCTCCTCCCCGGCGGCCCAGCCCAGGCCGCCCAGCGCCATCAACAGCGCCCCCATCCACCACCCGCATGCGCCCTTGTTCATGTGCCTTCTCCCCCTCGGATTGCCGCCCGCCGTCAAGGCGCGGGCGCCGGTTCCACTTCATTGGTCACCCGCAGCAGCCCCCACAGTCCCGAGGTATTGCCGTAGGCCGCGTAGTCCCTGAACAGGTAGTCGCCGGGTATCGCGTTGACGCCGCCCGCACTCGGATGCATGAAGCTGAAGTGCGCGGCCGGCAGCACGCTTTCATGGGCGCCGATGTACATCGACATCGGGTTCAGGCCGAAGCGCACCGAGCCCACGCCAGGCGCCCCCATCGGGTAGCCGCCGGTGTCGCTTTTCTCCGCCAGGAACGGGTTGGCCGACCAGACATGTCCGTCCAGCTGGAAGGTGGTGCCGCGACTGCCACCGCCAGGCATCAGGATGTGGGTGCGGAACGGTTGCCCCGGCTTGACGTAGAGCACCGGCGTCTGCGGATCACCACCCACCAGGGCATTGCTGTAGGCCATGTGGGCATTGGGCACGTCGCCATAGCCCGCGCCATCGGCATGCCCGAACGGCGCATCCGGGGCCAGGCCGAAGCGATACCACAGCGGCTCGGTGCGGTAGTTGATGGCCATGCCGGAGTTGTCCTGCGGATCGGTTGGCACCCCTTGCCCTTCGGCCGCGATGCCTTCCACCGGCCGGCCGTTGGCCCAGCGCAGGTTCAGGGCTTTCTGCCAGACCATGGCGAAGTCGCGGTAGCTGGTCTGCCCCGGTGCCGTGACCGTGGCGTTGACCTTGCGGGTGTCATCGACCCAGGTGGCACCGGCGGGCAGGATGCTCATGGCGCCCCCCAGGCCTTTCTGCGGCTGCTTGATGACGTCCGCCGGGGTCAGGTTGAGCCCGCCGAACTCCACCGCAGTGGCGTTGATGTTGTCGACGCTGCGACCGACCTGGGTCACCGGCTTGCCTTCGCGCTCCAGGTGCCCGGCGTAGAACTGGTAGGTGCGGCTCGGCCAGGCACCGCTGTTGCCCACCCGTGGCGGCACGGTCTGCAGGGGGTTGGCGCCGACGTTGACCCCGTCGGACTTGGTGATGTCGTACGCCAGCAACTGCGCATGCAGGCCGACATGGCTGGACGGCCGCATCAGGTTGTTGCTGAAGGTGGTGGCGCCATCGCTTGCGTAGCGATCACGCTTGACCACGCCTTGCATCACAGCGGTCTGGGTCAGGTCGGGCATGACCATGGGCAGGCGGTTTTCCAGGGTCACGTTGATGCAGTCGCCGGCGGCGGCGCGCAGCACCAGGGGTTCCACCGGCACGCCAGGTTTCAGCTTGCCGCTGACCGGGTCGAGGTCGGCCTTGCGCACGTAGAGGATCGCAGTCGGGTCATGCAGTGGCCCGCTTTGCCCGCCAAGGGTCACGGTCACGCCGTCCTCCGGATCGGTCACCGTCACCTGCGGGATGCTCACCGGCCGCGAGTTGTACACCAGGGTCCCGCCCGCCGGGTTCAACGGCCCGCCGACATGCTGGCCGAGGCCGGCCGGATCGCCGAGGGTCAGCCCCAGGGGATTGGCGAGGATGTCGTTGGCCAGTGCCGCCACCACCTCATAGTTGCGCTGTACCGTTGGCCGGGTACCGATGCCGTTGGGGTTGGCGCCGATCCGCGGGCAGGTGCCATCGAAGGCCACGGTGTTGCGCATGCCGGCCGGCTTGGGGTTGTTCGGCAAGGCGTACAGGTCGCTGCGTTGCGCCGTGTAGTTGCGCATGACGCCCCAGATGCCGCTCCAGTAGCCTTCCAGCGAAGCGTCCATCGAGTACAGGTAGTCGCCGGTGGTCGCGGCCGAGCTGGACAGCATCGAGACAGGCGCAATGAAGCCCATCTGCTCGGAAATCCCGATCATCTGCGAGGCGCGCCAGCCGGAGTTGGAGCTGTTGCCGAAGCCGGAACCGCTTTGCAGCCACTTCACACCGTGCAGGGTGACGTTGTGCTCTTCTTCATGGCCGCCGGCGTGCACCCGCAGCCGCACGTTGTCACCGGTGTAGGTGCGCAGCATGGGCGTGAAGGGGTCACCCGGCTCGGCGCCGCCACGGTTGATATGGGGCGGGAACAGGGTCGTGCCACCGGTGGGACCGACCGCGGAGGTGACCTGGTTCGGCGCCAGATTCATCGCCGGTATGGCGCGGTCGGTACGGCTTTGCAAGGCATAGGCGAGGTCGCCGCCGAGGCCGTCCGCCTGCATGCCACGCTTGCCGTCGGGGCCAACCTTGTTCGGGTCGAACACCCGCAGGGCCAGTGGCTCGTTGCGGTAGTTGATGACGAACATGCCCGGATCATCCACCGAGATGGCTTGCGGGCAGGGCCGGGTCGGACAACCCGGTACCTCGCCGCCCTGCACTTCGACGATCCCTTCGAGCAGGTTGCTGGCGTTGTTGCGCACCGGCGGGTTGATGGCGTAGCGGAAGCTGTCGGCTGTCGCCGGGAAGGCTTGCGGGTTGGGCACGCCATTGGGCCCGGCGCCGACATACACGCCAGCCTCGTAGGCGTGCTGGAAGTCGCTGTATTCGAGGAAGAACTCGCGGAAGCTGTCGTTCTTGCCGTCGCCGTCCAGGTCACCGGTGGACACCACCGCTTGCCAGGAAGTCGGCCCGCCATCCTGGCGAGCGCCGCTGTACAGGGGCTCGCCGGTTTCGGCGTGGAACCAGGTGGAACCGGCCGGCTCGGCCAGCACGGTGGCGTACAGGCCGATCTGCTGGTGGGTCGAAGGGCCGAGGTGGTCGTGGGTGAAGATGGTGCCCAGGCCACGGTCGATGCCCTTGACGTTGACCACCGGGTCGACGAACCAGCGCTGCATCGCAGTCCGCGCGCCAACCCAGTCGGCACGGCCGAACTGGCCGAAGTACGGGTGGTTGCGGGCTTTCGGACAGGCCGGGGTGTCATCCCGCGGGTCCGCTTCGGCACATTGGTTGAACACACGAATGGCATGGATGCGCTCTTGCACCGCGCCGGGGGAAAGCACGCCGTCTTCGTAGTTCCAGCCGTTGGCCGAGCCGTCGGCGGCGGTCAGGTCCCATTTCGGCAGGTGAATATGCTGGCCGATCACATCGGTGGGCGTGCGCACCTGGTAGTCGTCCATCTCATAGGTGGCTGGCACCAGGTTGGTCTGCTGGTACTGCACGCAGTCGAAGGTGTTCATGCGCATCACCAGCGGCTCCGGCGGACGCTGCTTGGTGATCACCGGCCAGGCGTCTTCCCACAGCGCCAGGATGCGCGCCTGCGGGAAGTGGTAGCCAACCTTGTTGTACACCGCGTCGAACTGGATGTTCGCGGCCTTGTACAGGCGCGGACGGTCGGCGGTGAAGGTGGACGAGCCGGTGAAGGACAGCCCGTCGAGGCGTTCGCCGCTGTTGAACTCGCCGGTGCCGGCGCTGCTGGTCAGGCGTTTCTGCCGGTCGTCCATGCAAGGTTCGTAATACGGTGCCCCGGCGACCGGCAAGGCGCCGTTGGTGCGGAAGTTGCGCGCGACGATCTGGTTGCCCGGCAGCAAGGCGAAGCTCGGGTGTTCCTTTTTCGCGTGGAAGGCCATGGCGGCCTGCTCGACCTCGGTGCCCTCTTCCGGCAGATACAGGGGCTTGGCCCGGGTCACTTCCTTGGAGAAGTCCAGGGAGGTGGTCACGGTGTGCGCCTCGCCACCGGCGGAGAAACCGTCCAGCGAATGCCGGCCGAGACCGCCGTTCCAGCCGCCGGATTGCGCAGGATCAAGGTTGGCCCACAAGGCTTTGCCGCTGGCTTTGAGCGCCTGCGCCGTGGCGGCATCGAGCATGTCCAGCGGTGGCGTTGGCGGGCGTTGCCCCACCGAACTTTCCATGCCGCCGATCCAGAACGGGTAGCCCGGGTTCTTCAGGCTGCCGTCGGCATTGCGGTTGGCTTCGCTGCGGTCCACCAGGGCCAGCGAGCCGATCGCCCGGGCAGCGCCGCCGTGGTCGTCATGCTCGTCATCATCATCCTCGTCGTGATCGTCGTCTTCGGCGAACAGGCCTTCGCGCACCTTCGGCACCACCGCCACCTTGCCCGGCATCGGCGGCATGGCCTTGCCCGGCAGGGGCACGATGGCGGGTATCGGCGTGCCGGCGATTATCTCGCCGTCGGGCAAGGCCCGGGCACCGGCTGCCGGCTTGCCGCTGCGCAGGGCGAACGCCTCGCGGTGGTAGCCGTCCTCGCCCTGTTGCGAGACTTCCAGGCGGGTACCCTCTTCGAACACGTCGTGCACCCGCCACATGGCCCACATGCCCTGGGCGAAGTGCGGGTAGAAGTGGCAGTGATAGATCGCGTCGCCGGCCACCCGGTTGCGGTTGCCCGAGCCGCCGTTGGCGATCTCGTAGGTGTAGCCGGCGCCGGGGCCTATGCCCTGGGCATCGACGTAGTCGGAGTTGTCGTCGTTGGGGTTGAACAGCCACTGGTGACCATGCAGGTGGAAGATGTGCTGTTCATGGCCGTTGTGGGTATTGCGGAACTTGACGAAGTCGCCGATGTAGCTGTGGTTGACGTTGGACGGCTCCGACGGATACAGCGCCATGCTCGCCTTGACGCCGATCTGGTCGGCACGCGGGACTTCGCCGGGACGGATGTTTTCCAGCCCGGCGTTGGCCGGAACGTCCACCAGCATGGCCACATCGCCCACGGTGTGGGAACTGAGGAAGAACTCTTCGTAGGCGCACGACAGGCAGTCATGCATCGGCCCCACGCCCAGGCGGTTGGCGATCACTTCGGCGCCCATGCCGCCCGAGCCGTAGTTGATCATGAACGAGTCGCGGGTCGGCTCCAGCACATGGCCCATCACCGGGTCCGCCCAGTAGCCGGGGAACGCCTGGGTGGCGGCGGTTTCATCCTGGAACTGCGAGGCGAAGTCGCGGAACGGTTCGAGCCGGTTGGGCAACGCCGGGTTGCGCTTGCCGTAGGCCTCCAGCGGATAGGTCGAGGCAGGGAAGCTACCGTCGGCGTTGCTGCCCATCACGATCGCATCGCTTTCGCTGGAAATGATCTCGTTGCCGTCGACCATGTTGATGATCGGCGTGCCGGCCTTGCCCTCGCCTATCCACGGCTGGCGCTGCGGGTAGCGGGCCTGGTAGTCGATGATCGGCTGGCCAGACGGCGTGCGCCCGCTGGAGGCCAGGCGCATTTCTTCCTCGGTCACGGTATTGCGGTAGCTGCGCCCGCCCTTGGGCATCACCACCACGGTGGCAAACAGGCCGTTGGCGACGTTGCCGGCATCGCCTTCACCGCCGAAGGTCGCGCCGCGGCTGCTGGCAGCGAAGGCCCCCTCGCGCTCGGCGTACAGCGTGTAGCTGCGGCTGGCGCCAGGGGCGACCAGCGTGTTGGCATTGCGCCCGGTGAAACTGGCGATGTCGTCGATGCTGTTGACGGCTTGCAGGCCGTTGACCTGGAAGCCGACGTGGCGGTCGGTCACCTGCTCATCGACCTTGAAGTCCTCGTCGTCGCCAAAGCCCTCTTCTTCCTCGCCATCGTCGTCATGCCCGTGGCTACCGGGGTTGGCCTGGTACGCCAGCAGGTTCTGCAGGTTGATGGTCAGGCAGTCGCCGGCGGCAACCCGCAGCACCAGGGGCCGCGGACGCTTGTCAGGACGCAGCGACACCTTGCCCGGCACCGCCGCGCCGCCCTGGTTCAACGGGCGGTCATGTTCATCCACCACATCGCGGCGCAGGGCGAAGAGCATGCCATTGGCGTTCTGCGCGCCGAGGCGGTTGAACATCAGCGGCTGGTCCAGCGCCACGACGTTGGCCACCAGGTTGCGTTCGCAGCGCGCGGCGGCCTGCGCCGCCTCCGCGCCGAACAGGGGGGCGATCAGGAACATCAGGGGGAACAACCGATGAGCGTGGGGAATGCCGGTCATGATCACGGGCCTCGCTGCTGGAGCTCATGGGGGAATGAATTCGTGCTGAAGTCAGTCGAGCAATCTGTGTGCCATTAAAAATTTCGTTTGGTTTCAGCTGCTTGCGTCTTGTTCTGAAAAAACTGGGGGAGATTCCCCACCCGTTTCCCCAGTTTGCCCAGGTGCTGCGAGGTACCGGTCTTTCCCCACTATCGGGGCAAGCCCCTCACAACGGCGCATCCACCGCCAGCCCCTGCAAGCGCCGGTACTGGCGCAGCACACTGGGCACATAGCGCTGGGTCTCGGCGAACGGCGGCACCACCCGGCCACGGCTGAGCACGGCCTGGGGCCCGGCGTTGTAGGCCGCCACGGCGAGGGTGATGTCGTCACCGAACAAGGTCATCAGGCGCTTCAGGTAGCGCGCGCCGCCGTGGACATTGGCCTGGGGGTCGTAGACGTTGACCACGCCCATTTCCCGCGCGGTGTCGGGCATCAGTTGCATCAGCCCGCCAGCGCCCTTTGCCGAAGTGGCGCTGGCGTTGTAGTTCGATTCCTGCCGGATCACCGCGTGCAGCAAGGCTTCCGGCAAGTGGTTGGCCTCGGCCGCCGCGCGCACCAGCTCGGCGTAGGGCTGGCCGGCGATCATCTGCGGCTGTGCCGCGCCGGGTATGGCCTGCGCCACCCCGGCTTCGCGGATCACCCGCTCGTAGTGACGCCCCGGACGGTGGACGTTGGACAGGACATAGCCGCCCTTGGCATCCACGGAAATGAACACATCGGCGTGAGCGACGCCGCTCAGGAGCAACCCGCCGAACAGTGCGACAGCCAGTCTTGGATTCATCTTCACCTCCCCCGACCGTCCCCGGAAATTGGGGCTGATGCCCCACTGGCCGATCGTCTTCCAGGCCCGAGCAAGCACCATGCCGTGCCGCGCAAGCCACGATTCACGGGGGCTGTCGGCTACCGCCGGGCGCTGAGCACGGTGCTTGCATAAGCCCCATGGGCGGCGTCGCCATCGACTGCGAGAGGTCATCATGAATCGGCATCCCTGTTCTGCCCCGCGTGTCCAGCGCGGGTTCACGCTCCTTGAACTGCTGGTGGTGCTGGTGGTGCTCGGGCTGCTGGCCGGCCTGGTGGCGCCGAAGTACTTCGCCCAGCTGGGCCGCTCCGAAGCGAAGGTGGCCAAGGCGCAGATCGAGGGCCTGGCCAAGGCCCTGGATCTGTACCGCCTGGAGGTCGGCCACTATCCCTCCACCGAACAAGGCCTGCAGGCGCTGGTGACGGCGCCCGGCGACGAAAGCCGCTGGACCGGCCCTTACCTGCAGAAACAGCTGCCCCAGGACCCTTGGGGCCGCAACTACCTCTACCGCCAGCCCGGCGAGCATGGCGAGTACGACCTGATGTCCATGGGCAAGGACGGTCAACCAGGCGGCGACGGCGAAAACGCCGAAGTCACCAGTTGGCAATGACGGAGGGCAGCACCATGCGTTTCCAGCTCAAGGCAGTCGGCAAGTCCGGCGTGGTGTCGATGACCGTCGAGGCCCAGGGTGATGGCGAGGCCCGGCGCATGGTCGAAGACCAGGGCCTGCGGGTGCTCAGCCTGCGAGCCGAACGACACTGGCGCATGTTGCGCCTGCGTGCGCGGGAAACCTTCGACCTGGTGCTGTTCAGCCAGGAACTGACCACCTTGCTCAACGCCGGCCTGCCGTTGATCGACGCGCTGGAAAGCCTTGCGGAAAAAGAACAGGCGCCCCAGGCGCGCAAGACACTGGATGAGCTGGTACGCCTGCTGTACGAAGGCAAATCCTTCTCCCAGGCCCTGGCCCAGCTGACGGCGGTGTTTCCGCCGCTCTACGTCGCCCTGGTGCAGTCCAGCGAAAAGACCGGTGCGGTCGGCGATGCGCTAAGCCGCTATGTCAGCTACCGGCAGCGCATGGACGAGGTACGCCAGCGCATCGTCAGTGCCTCGATCTACCCCGCGCTCCTGCTGATCGTCGGCAGTGGCGTGGTGCTGTTCCTGATGGGCTACGTGGTGCCGCGCTTCAGCCTGGTGTTCGAAGGGCTGGGCAACGAGCTGCCCTGGCTGTCGCGGATGCTGATGAACGGCGGGATGTTCCTGCATGCGCACCAGGGCGAACTGTTCGGGCTGGCCTTGGCGAGCCTGCTCGGCCTGGCCCTGCTGGTGCGCCGCCCGGGGTTTCGCCAGGGGCTCGAACGCTTGCTGGAACGCCTGCCGGCGGTCCATCGGCGCCTGGTCATGTACGAACTGGCGCGTTTCTATCGTTCCCTGGGCATCCTCCTGCAAGGCGGGATTCCCCTGGTCACCGCCATGGGCATGGTCCGCGGCCTGCTCGGCGCCGCCTCCCGCCCGCGCCTGGACCAGGCCTGCGAGCGGGTACGCGAGGGACAGTCGCTTTCGGCTGCGCTGGAAAGCAATCGCCTGGTGACCCCGGTATCCCTGCGCCTGCTGCGGGCGGGAGAACAGTCGGGCAACCTCGGGAGGATGATGGAGCGCAGCGCAGACTTCTACGACGAAGACATCAGCCGCTGGGTCGAATGGTTCGTGCGCCTGTTCGAACCGCTGCTCATGACCTTCATCGGACTGTTGATCGGGGTGATCGTGATCCTGATGTACATCCCGATCTTCGAACTGGCGTCGAGCATCCATTGAGCACGCTGGAAAAATCCCTGTCCCGACCTTGCAAAAGCCCTGCGAGCGGCTAAGTTTTGTGAGTGACCTGATGAGGTGCCATCAAAACACTATCACTCAAAAGCACCTCGCCCCCCTCAAAAGAACAACATTAATCAGTCTGTAAAAACTGAAACGGATATTCAGTCCAAAAATATCAAGAGGGATGCTTGATGATGCGTGGCCGCTGGCTTGGCGTGCTCTCGAAACGAGGGCCTGCCGATTATTTCTGGGTGTCCTTGATTTGCTTCGCGGGTCTGGTGATCGCCAGCTTCATGCTGTTCGAACAGCAGATCGGGAATCTCTTCGCCCAACTCGACCTCTACCTGCCACAAACCCCCGCGCAGAAGTTCTATCTGGCGCTGCTGGTAATGGCCCTGCTCGCCCTCGACGTGGTGCTGCCGGTGCCATCGAGCATGGTGGCGCTGCTGACCGTGGCCGCCCTCGGCGGAGTCGCCGGTTACCTGGTGATCTTCATCGGCCTGTGCCTCGGCGCCTGGCTCGGTTATGCGCTGGGCGCCGGCTACCTGCGGGTGCTGTCCGGTCGCCTGCGCCTGCATCAGCGCAAGCCGGGGCAACTGGCGTACAGGCTCGGTACCCTGTCGCTGGTCTGCCTGCGCGGCGTGCCGGTGCTGGCGGAAACCTCGGTGGTGGCCGCCGGCATGCAGCGCTATCCGCTGCGGGCCTTCGTGGTGGTGACCACCCTGGCCAACGCCGGCCTGGCCCTGGCCTACAGCGCCATCGGCAGCTACCTGGTGGAGCAGAACGTGTTGCTGGTGACGCTGCTCGCCAGCATGGTCCTGCCGGGGCTGTTCATTGCCGGCTACAGCCTGTTCAAGCGCCTGCGCCACACCCCTGAGCCTGCGCTGCGCGGTCGCTTCGAGGTGAGCTACGACTATCCGGTGCTGTTCACCGACCACCTGTTCGACCTGGCCAACCCCTGCCTGCTGCAACAACTCAAGGCCGGGCAACACGGCCGGGTGACGGTGCTGATCTTCGCCGACGAACACCTGCTGCAGTGCAACCCGCAACTGGCGGCACAGATCCAGACCTGGTTCGCCGCCCATGCCACCGACCTGCACCTGCAGGCCCCACCCATCGCCGTGCCGGCCGGAGAGCTGAGCAAGACCGCCGAGGTGTTGCAGCAGCTCTACAGCGACATGCTCGACCACGGCCTGGACCGCCACTGCTATGTCCTGGCCATGGGCGGTGGCGCCCTGCTGGACTCGGTGGGTTATGCCTGCGCCACCTTCCACCGCGGCATCCGCCTGATCCGCCTGCCGAGCACGGTACTGGCGCAGAACGACGCCGGCATCGGGGTGAAGAACGGCATCAACGCCTTCGGCCAGAAGAACCTGCTGGGCGCTTTCTATCCCGCCAGCGCGGTGATCAACGACTTCCAGTTGCTCACCAGCCTGACCCGCCGCGACCAGATTGCCGGGCTCGCCGAAGCGATCAAGGTCGCCCTGATCAAGGACGCGGCATTCTTCGAATGGATGGAGCAACACGCCGACGCCCTCGCCCGCTTCGATCACCCCGCCAGCCGCCATGCCATCCGCCGCTGCGCCGAGCTGCACCTGGCGCACATCACCGGTGCCGGCGATCCCTTCGAGCGCGGCAACGGCCGGCCGCTGGACTACGGCCACTGGGCCGCGCACAAGCTGGAAAACCTCAGCCAGCACCGCCTGCGCCACGGCGAGGCGGTGGCGGTGGGCATGGCCCTGGACGGGCTCTACGCCAATGCCCTGGGCCTGTTGAGCGATGCCGAGATCGAGCGGGTCCTGGACCTGCTGACCCGACTCGGCTTCAACCTGTGCCCGCCGGAGCTGACCTGGCGCGACGCGCAAGGGCGCTCGCCGGTGCTGCTCGGGCTGGAGGAGTTCCGCCAGCACCTTGGCGGACAGCTGTCCATCCCCATGCTCGACCGCATCGGTGGCTCGATCGACCTGCACGAGATCGATGACCGCCTGATGGAACAGGCGCTGGTGCGGCTGTCCTCCCGCGACAGCGCGGCGCTGGCCCTGAACCAGGGGTGCACGCCATGAGCCCGATGCCGCAGGTCAAGACCTGGATGACCCTGGGCCGCATCTCCAACCTGCCGACGGTATGGACCAACACCCTGGCCGCCGCCCTGCTGGCCAGCAGCGCCGGCGCCCTGGCGCCGCCATCGTCGCTGGTGTGGGTGCTGTTGCTGGTCACGCTGTCGCTGCTGTACCTGGCCGGCATGTTGCTCAACGACCTGCTGGACGCCGACTGGGATGAGCAGCACAACAACCCCAGGCCCATCACCCTGGGCCTGGTCAGCCGCCAGCAGGTGCGCCTCGCCAGCGTGCTGTTGCTGGCCCTGGCCGCCGCGTCCGCCCTGCTCCTGAGCCAGATGATCGACCAGCCCCGCTGGCTGCTGGGCAGCGTGGTGCTGCTGGTGGGCTGCATCTTCGGCTACAACCTGCTGCACAAGAAATACGCCCACAGCGTCTGGCTGATGGGCGCCTGCCGCTCGGCGCTGTACCTCACCGCGGCGGCTGCCCTGGCCATACCGCCGGAACCTATCTGGCTCTGCGCGGTGCTGCTGGGGGTGTATATCAGCGGGCTGACCTACCTGGCCCGCCAGGAGCACCGCAACCAGCTGATCAGCCGCCTGCCGGTGCTGCTGATGCTCAGCCCCCTGGCCCTGGCGCTGTATGCCGAGAACCTGTGGTTCTGGCCGGTGCTCGCCCTCTGGCTGGGCTGGCTGGGCCTGCACTACCGGCGGCACCTGGCCAATCCGCAACGGCGCCAGGTGCGGGCGTTCATTGGCGCGGGCCTGGCGGCCCTGCCGCTGTTCGATGCGCTGGTGATGGCAGTGGCCGACCAGCCGCTGGGCAGCCTGTTCTGCGTCCTGGTGTTCTTCCTGCTTCCTCACTTCCAGCGCTGGATCAAACCGACATGAGCATGGATTCGCTCGAACTGCGCCATGAATGCCTGGCTGAACGGCACCAGGCCCTGACCCGACAACTCGACCCGAGCGAACTGGAGTGGTGGCAGCAGGCCCGGGAGCAGTTGGCCCAGACCGCGGAGGCCGTCAAGGCCGCGGTGCTGATCAGCCAGTGCAAACGCCACCTGCGTGACCAGCCCGGCACGGACGGCTGGAGCACCGTGCAACTGGCCCGCGCACTGCTGCTGGCCCAGGTGGTCGGGCAGCAAGCCGGCGACGCCCAGGTGCCGCTGCTCAACCAGCTGTTCCTGTGGGGCGACGACCAGGAAAAGATCGTCCTGCTCAAGGCCCTCGACTGGCTCGACAGCCGTGGCCAGTGCCTGGACCTGGCACTGCTGGCCGGCCGCACCAGCAACCCCCAGGTGTTCGCCGCCCTCGCCCTCGACACGCCCTACCCGTCCCGCCACTACCCGGAACGGGCCTTCCACCAGTTGCTGCTCAAGGCGCTGGGCATGGGACTGGACAGCGGGCGGGTGATCGGCCTGGCGCAGCGTCATGACGTCACCCTCAACCAGCTGGCCCTCGACCTGCTGGATGAACAGCTGGCCGCCGCCCGCACCGTATCCCCCAGCCTGCCGCGGCTTATCGCCTTCGGCCTGCTCAGTCCAGCGCAACGCCAGCGCCTGGCGGGCCTGGACCAGCAGCAACGCTTGCCACAAGAGTGGCGCGAGCACCTGGCCAGCGCCTGAACGACACCTTACGTACCCCACACTCAGCCTTGATGAGGAGCTACCCATGCCCAAGTACTTCGATCCGCATATCCATATGGTCAGCCGCACCACCGACGATTACCAGAACATGGCCGCCGCCGGCATCACCGCGGTCATCGAGCCGGCCTTCTGGCAAGGCCAGGCGCGGACCGGCGTGCACAGCTTCACCGACTACTTCGACACCCTGGTGGGCTGGGAGCGTTTCCGCGCCAGCATGTTCGGCATCCACCACTTCTGCACCATCGGCATCAACCCCAAGGAAGCCAACAACATCTGGCTCGCCCAGGAAGTGCTCGACGTGCTGCCGCGCTACCTGGTGAAGGACGGCGTGGTGGCGGTCGGCGAGATCGGCTACGACGACATCACCCCCGAGGAAGACCGCTTCTTCGCCGCTCAGCTGGAGATGGCCCAGCAGTTCCGCCTGCCGGTGCTGGTGCACACCCCGCACCGCGACAAGATCGGCGGTACCAAGCGCACCCTGGCGGTGATCCGCGAAGTCGGTATCGACGAGAACCTGGTGATCATCGACCACCTCAACGAACTGACCCTGCCCCTGGTGCTGGACAGCAACTGCTGGCGCGGTCACTCCATCTACCCCAACACCAAGATGTCGGAAGAGCGCATGGTCGCCCTGCTCAAGCAGTACGGCACCGACAAGATGGTGGTCAACAGCGCTGCCGACTGGGGTATCAGCGACCCGTTGAAAGTGCCGAAGACCGGCCAGGCCATGCTCGACGCCGGCTTCACCGAGGCCCAGGTGGAGCAGGTGCTGTTCCATAACCCGGTGGACTTCTTCGCCCAGAGCGACCAGCTGGACAAGACCGAAGTGAGCACGCCGCTGCCCATCGACCAGCGCAAGCAGTGGCAGGAAAACTCCGCCCTGCGCGGCCAGGATCCGGTGGTCAAATGAAGACTGCGCAGCTCGGCTATTGCAGCAATGTGCACCCGGCCCACGACCTGGCCGGGCTGCGTGCTTCCATCGAACGGCACTTCCAGGGCGTGCGCCGCCTGCGCGGGCTGGAGCAGCAGGACAGCGGCCTGTGGATTTGTGCCCGTGCCGCCGCCGAGCTGCAACAGCCGGCGGCGCGTGCCCGGTTTCTCGACCTGCTGCACGACACCGGCATGCGCCTGACCTCGCTGAATGGCTTCCCCTACGGGCGCTTTCATGATGACGCGGTCAAGGCCGAGGTCTACCTGCCCGACTGGAGCATGCCGGAACGCCTGGCCTACAGCCTGGACCTGGCGCGGATCCTGGCGGCGGCCTTGCCGCCGGACTGCGCGCAAGGAGTGATCTCCAGCGTGCCCCTGGGCTACGCGGCCGGCTGGAGCCCGCTCCTGCAGCAGCGCGCCGAGGACCAGTTGCGCCAGCTCACGGCGGCGCTGGCCGAGCTGCACCGGGAGACCGGCAGGAAGATCGTGTTCTGCCTGGAGATGGAGCCGGACTGCGTGCTGGAAAACACCGACCAGACCCTCGCCTTCTTCCGGCACTGGCAGGGCGTCGATCCCAACCATGCCTACCTGGCGCTGTGCTTCGACGTCTGCCACCAGGCGGTGATGTTCGAGGACTGCTACCAGTCGCTGCGGCGCCTGCGCCAGGCCGGGGTGCCGATCGGCAAGATCCAGCTGTCCAACGCCCTGATCTGCCGCTTGCCCGCCGCGGACGAACGTCGCCGGGCGCAGGTCCTGGAGGTGTTGGCGAGCTTTTCCGAGGCCACCTACCTGCATCAGGTCAAGGCCCGCGACGGCCACTGGCCGGACCTCCCCGCCGCCCTCGACGCATGCGCCCGGCAGCCGGGACGCTACCCCGAGCTGCGCATTCATTTCCATGTGCCGCTGTTCAGCGAGCAACTGCTGCTGCCGGAGCTTCGTGGCAGCCAGGAAGCCCTGATGCAGGTCTTCGACTATCTGGCCGAGCACGAGGACTTCCGCCCTGTGCTGGAGGTGGAAACCTACAGCTGGGGCGTGCTCCCCGCCCCCTTGCGACCGGCCGACGAGCAAGCCCAGTTGCGGGGCATCACTGCCGAACTGAACTGGGTGGAAACCCAGCTGCGCGCACGGCACCTGTTGCCGGAACAGACCCGGGAGGTGCCTGCCGATGTCTGCTGATCGCGCCCGCCGGCCGCTGCTGCTGATCAACGTGGTCGGCCTGACCCCGTCACTGCTGGGGCCGGCAACGCCCCATATCAACAGGCTGTTGAAGACGGCGAAGATGGCCAGCCTGCAACCGTCGTTCCCGGCCGTCACCTCCACCGTGCAGGCCTCGATCCTCACCGGCCTGCCGCCCTCCGGGCACGGCATCGTCGGCAACGGCTGGTATTTCCGCGACCAGGGCGAAGTGCGCTTCTGGCTGCAGCCCAATGCGCTGATCCAGGGCGAGAAGGTCTGGCACACCCTGCAGCGCGCGCTGCCGGGGTTTCGCTGCAGCCAGTTGTTCTGGTGGTACAACATGTACGCCGACGTGGACGCTTCCATCACCCCGCGGCCGCACTACCCGGCCGACGGGCGCAAGCTGTTCGGCCTGTACTCGTCGCCGCCCGGCCTGCATGAGCAGATCGAGGCGCAGATCGGCACCTTTCCCTTCCCCGGTTTCTGGGGCCCGGCAGCCGGCATCTCATCGAGCCGCTGGATCGTCGACTGCGCGCTGCTGGAGTTCCAGCTCAACCGCCCCGACCTGCAACTGATCTACCTGCCGCACCTCGACTACAGCCTGCAGCGCGTGGGCCCCGATCACCCGTCGATCGCCGACGAGGTGCGGGCCATCGACCACGAGGTCGGGCGCCTGCTGGAGTTTGCCCGGGACCAGGGCGCGGCGGTGATGCTGCTGTCCGAATACGGCATCGAGGCCGTCGAGCGCTCGGTGTCGATCAACCGCGTGCTGCGCGCCGAAGGCCTGTTGCAGGTGCGCCAGTCGCTGAGCTGGGAACTGCTCGACCCGGGGGCCAGTGCGGCCTTCGCCGTGGTCGATCATCAGGTCGCCCATATCTACGTGAAGCGCGCCGAGGACATTTCCCGGGTCAAGGCCCTGTTGCAGGAGCAACCCGGTATCGAGCAGGTCCTGGACAAGGGCGAACAGCGCGCCCTGCAACTGGACCATCCGCGCAGCGGCGAGCTGGTGGCCGTGGCCGCGCCCGGCCACTGGTTCGATTACTACTACTGGTTCGACGACGCCAAGGCCCCCGACTTCGCCCGCACCGTGGATATCCACCGCAAGCCGGGCTACGACCCGGTGGAGTTGTTCGTCGACCCGGCCATCCGCTTCCCCAGGCTGAAAGTGGCGCGGCGCCTGCTGCAGAAGAAACTCGGCTTTCGCTACTACATGGACCTGATCCCGCTGGACACCTCACTGGTGCGCGGCAGTCATGGCCGTGCACCTGCCAGCGAGCAGCAGGGACCGTTGCTCATCACCGATTGCGACCTGTCGTTGCCTCCGCGTCTCGCGGTGACAGAGGTCAAACAACTGCTCCTGGAACACTTCCTGGGGCAGTCCTATACCGACCTGGCCGATGCCAAGGAGCTTACATGCGGCGAGCCATCTCTATAACCATCCTCAGTACACTGGCCGGACTGGCCCAGGCTGAGGCTTTCGATTGCAACACTTTCCTCGACTTCGGGGGGGACGTGGACAAGACCCGGGCCGAGCTCCAGCAGAGCCCGGAAGACCTCAGCTGGAACTGGTTCGCCTGCCTGAACCAGCCGGCCAACAAGGGGCTTGACCGCTTCTGGGAGACCCTCAAGCCCTCGGACCAGGTCTACCTGAGCAATGGTGCCGCCCCCGGCGCCTACAACGACAATGCGCAGCCTCCACAGGAGGTACTGGACGCGGCCAGAGCCCAGGGCATGAACCTGGACCGTGCGTTCCACAACCTCAACGCCGTGCAACAGGTCGACGGACTGACCCTGGAAATGGGCGGCAAGACGGTACCGCCCGAGGTCAGCGGCCAACCGGTGCGCTTCCAGCTGCTGATGAGCGAGGGCACCTTCGACTACATCGTCGAGCAGAAGGTCTACAACGTGAACGGCCAGGCCGCCTTGACCCAGAACCTGTCATTCCCCGACAACGCCTGGGAACTCAAGGCCGGGTGGTTGTGGATCGGCACCGATGCGGCCTTCAAGGCAGAGCTGGAAAAAGCCAAGTACTACATCGCCCAGGCCTGGTACCAGGACGATAAGGGCGACTACCAGGTCGGCTATGCCGCGCTCAGCGCCCTGCACGTCATCAACAAGCTGGTGCCGGGTTGGGTCTGGACCACCTTCGAGAACCGCAACAACCACAACTACACCGTGACCAAGGCGTTCCCGCCCACGCCGATGACCAACAGCACCGGGCCGACGCCGGCAGCGCAGTCGGCCAACAGCGAGTTCCAGGGTGCCTACGACGACCTGTCGCAGTACGAGCTGATCGGCACGCAATTGCAGACCACCCCCACCCTGCTCGCCAACTCGCAGCTGGAGTCGGCGTTCCAGAGCCAGTCGTCGTGCTTCGCCTGCCACGACACCGCGGCCTATTCCAAGGACAAGGGCTACTTCAACTTCGCCCTGAAACAACAGGGCGGGATCGTCTACCCGACCTCCCTGGTGCCTGCGTCGGACTTCGACGGCTACAACCGGCTGGACTTCGTCTGGTCGTTGAAACGCGCCCAGTGGCAACGTTAAGGAGAACGACATGAGCGTATTGAACTATCCCCGCATCTACCTCGACGGCCATATGTTCTGGAACCCGCCGACCGGCAACAACAACGACACCTACCCGCTCTACGACGCGGTGAAGATGGAGCTGAACTGGCCGTTCCTCGAGTACTACAACATCACCCCGGAGAATGCCGACACCTACCTGCTGCCGTGGATGATCACGCCACGGGTGCTGCACGAGGCACCGGACTACGTGACCCAGGTGCCGGGCAACGTCTCCAACAGCCCGGCCACCCTGATCCCCGGCGAATGGGACCTGTTCGGCGACAACGGCTGCGGCACCGTCAACTACAACGATATCCAGTCGGTCATCAGCGGCGGCGAACTCCCGGGGGGCAACTTCGTCAGCCAGGACCCCCTGATCAACCAGGGCTTCAACCTGTTCGGCAACCCCTTCGGCAGCACCGCACCGACACCGGCGCGCTTCGTCGACATCAGCCCCTGGCAGAACACCTTCACCGCGCTGTACTTCGACAAGCTGGTACTGGGCAACGACCAGTGCGGCCTGACGGCCACGCGCCAATACCGCATGCTCGACCGCTTCCTCAACTTCAACTGGGCGAAGCTGGGCGGCCTGTTCTACGTCACCGCCACCTGGCAGACCTGCTTCCCGAAAGAGAACCTGACCTGGGCACTCGGCGGCTCGCCCCTGCTGCAGAACCTGCAGCAGCAGATGGAGGCACAGGGCGCCCAAGGCCTGATGCTGCGTTTCTCCTCCTACCTGACCTGCTACGACAAGAACGGCATCTTCAACAACTATCCGAAGATCAATACCCATTCCACCGCGCCGCTGGACATGGCCAACGTGCAGGACATGTACCAGAAGGGCCTGGACAACGTCGGCAGCATCTTCTTCAACCCGGCCTACAGCCGCACGGCCGGGACCCTGGGCCTGTGGTTGCCGAACGAGTATCCGACCGCGCCGGGCGGGCGCCGCCTGCACCCGGTCCGGGAAATACCGCTCAAGCGACCGGGCCAGCCCGACCAGTCGCAGACGCTGGGGATCATCCCGGTCCAGGTGCACGACGACAAATTGTCCCTGGACCTGCTCAACGGCTTCCCCTTCTACCCGCTCGACAAGGCGGCCGATGTTCCGGATGCCGAGAAATTCGATGCCGGCAGCTTCGATATCGGCGTGCGCCAGGGCACGACCTTCACCTCGGTGGCCAGTTTCGGTTTCGCTGACTACCAGCAATCGCAGTTCGTCAAACGCTCCGGCATCCTCGACCTGCCCCTGGATGCCAACGCGCAGGCCCTGCTGCAAACCGGCACGCTGGAGCTGCAACTGCAAGGCACCACGCCGACCACCGTTTCGACCCAGCAGATGTGGACCGCCGAGGTGGTGGAAAGCGGCAGCTTCATCGACGTGGGCGATACCCGCACGCTGCAGATCATGGTGCAGTACGACGGCCTGCCGGCGCCCGAGGGCACGGTGCTGACCGTGGTGGAGTACAACAACCCGTACCTGGTGGGCACCTCGGACTATTACCTGGCCTTCAGCAACCAGGCCGACTTCACCCTGTTCGACGACTATCCGGACAATCGCGCCCAGAACAGCGCGGTATTGCCGCAGTTCGACGACATGCCCGCAGCGGCCCAGCAGGTCAACGAAGGCGCCGGTCGCCAGCTCGTCGCCAGCCGGCCCGCCGTGCGCGCGGCAGGCATGCAACCGGTGAGCTACCAGCAGTACCTGACCACGCCGGGCGCGGTGGCCCTGAGTCCCTGCCTGTCGTTCGGCGGCGCGATCCAGGCCCAGGGAGCCCTGCAGGGCACCACGGTGCAATACAGCTACACGCAGATCCGCACCGACGCCAACGGTATCGCCACCCTGAGCATGACCGCCCTGGCGGCCGGCTTCCCGACCTTGCGTTTCTTCCTCGACGAGGACGGACAGGCACCGCGGATTCCCTTCAGCTTCAGCTATTTCCAGACCTACGCCGATTTCCTTGCCCCGGTCCGCGTGCTGCCCCAGGAGCCGCAGATGCAGGAGGACTTCGTCAATGCCTGGAACGCCATCTACCACGACGCCGATTGCGGCAAGCAGATCTGGGAGACCTTCATCTACCCGCGCATCCTGGAGCCCTTCTATTACCTCTACCCGATCATGGACAAATACATGCCGCTCAATTCGCTGTCGCGGATCGAAGGCGCCGTCGACCAGCTCATCGTCCTGATCAGCAAGGAGTACCAGGAGGAAAGCACCCTGGCGATGCCGATCACCCGCGACCTGCCGCAGAGCCGCCGGGCGATCCTGGAGCTGTGGGCGAAGAAGCTGGTGAAGCTCAACTACCCACCGCAACCGCTCAGCATGAGTGACTACGCGAGCATCTGAAACAGGCGTGCCGGGTGACCTCACGGTCGCCCGGCAGCTGTCCATGGAGAGAGACTCATGCCCCTTCGTATTCCGGCGCATCCCCGCGAGGACCTGCGCCCTCACATGCTTGTCGCCGAAGGCCTGCTCAACCCCCGCGGGGTGTCGTTGCAGGACGACGGCAGCCTGTTGCTGGCCGAAGCCGGCTCGGGCCAGCCAGGCGAGCCATTCAGTGGGCGGATCAGCCTGCTGCGTGCGGATCCGGCAACGCCGGGCGCCTGGCTGCCACGGGAAACCCTGGCCGACGGCTACCGCTCCATGAACATGCAGGCCCGCATGCTGCGGGACGAAATCATGGGGCTGTCGGACATTGCCTTTGGCGACGGGCGCTGGCTGGCCAGCCACACCGACTACGTCGCAGGCTCGAAGTTGCTCGACCTGCAATACAGTCCGCCAGAGCCTGTGTGCCACAGCCAGGGCAATCTCAATGCCCTGTGCTACCACCCCACCCGGCGCAGTTGGCTGGCGGTCAAGCCCGATACCAACCAGCTGGTGGAATTCCGTCCCGGCCAGGAGGAGCAGGTGCTGGTGGAACTGCCGGACCTTGAGCTGGGCCAGGAAGCGGTGCCCGTTACCCTGGTGTACGAGCCGGCGACGGATGCGGTACTGATCAGCCTGTTCTCCGGCGAGCTGCATGGCGAGCCGGGGCGCAAGGGCGTGGATTTTGCCGACAAGGCGGGCCAGGTGATCCGCGTCTGGCCGGACAGCGGGCAGATCGAATGCGTGATCGACGGTTTGCAACTGCCCACGGGGCTGGCCCTGGATTCAGAGGGACAGGTGCTGGTGCTGGAACTCTGCGAGAGCCTGCAACAGCCCCTGACCGCCGACTGGAACGGCGAGCCCAGGCATGGCGGGTTTACCCGGTTCAGCGGGCGATTGCTGCACTGTGATCTGCGCAGTGGGGAGACAACCGTGCTGGCCCGTGATCTGGATACACCATCCAACCTGTGCCTGGTGCCCGGTGGGGTGCTGGTCAGTGAAGGCATGGGGTTGTCCGCAAGGCCGTTGCCCACGCCAGAGGGTGGTGTGCAGCCTTTGACCGGGAGGCTGCGTCGGGTGCAGCTCTGGCACAACACATAACTCATTGATTTAGCAGGGACAGTGTGGGGGCGGGTTTACCGGATCGCCGGACCGCCGCGATGACGGTAGTGAATTCACCAAAGCCATCGCGGGTGAACCCGCTCCCACAAGGTCCGAGCAACCTCTGCGAATTGCGTCGTTCGTTCAAGCGCGAAATGCGGCGACAGACCGACACTCACCGCTCCAACCCTCACGGAGCAGTGAAATGCGCAGTCTGTACGCCCCCCTGTTTTTCTTCGGCTTCATCGGCACGGCAATCGCCCTGGCCAGCCTGGGCGCAAGCTTCGCCTGGCTGTTGCCGCTGCTGCTGGCGGCGATCACCGTCAGCGCCGTCTGCGAACGCCTGTGGCCTTATCGCCCCTTCTGGAACACCGCGCAGAACGACACCCGGCGCGATGTCCTGCACGCCGGCGTCAACGAATCCCTGAACATCCTCAGCGTCGCCGCCCTCCCCCTGATCGCCCCCTTCCTGCCGAACCTGGGCATCTGGCCCAGCCATTGGCCGCTGGCCTGGCAACTGCTGCTGGCCATCCCTGTCGCCGACCTCGGCATCACCCTGGTGCACTACGCCAGCCACCGCAGCGCCCTGCTCTGGCGCCTGCATGCGGTGCATCACAGCGTCACCCGCCTCTACGGCTTCAACGGCCTGATGAAACACCCGTTGCACCAGTTGCTCGAAGCCCTGGGCGGCACCCTGCCCCTGCTGCTCTGCGGCCTGCCCCAGGAAACCACCGCACTGCTGGCCTTCGCCATTTCCATCCAGTTGCTGTTGCAGCACAGCAACGTCGACATGCGCCTGGGTGCGCTGCGCCATGTGTTCGCCTGGGCGCCGGTGCATCGCCTGCATCACCTGAAGTACGGCAGCAACGGCGACGTGAACTTCGCCCTGTTCTTCAGTGGCTGGGACCGCCTGCTGGGCACCGCGCTGCACCTGCCGGGCTACGAACTGGCCGACGATGACCTGGGCATCGGCGATTGCCCCGACTACCCGGTGGGCTATGCCGAACAGCTATTGCAGCCCTTCGTCGGCCCCCAGGCCAGCCATCCTCCGGCAGTGCTGCCACCGGGGTTGCGCGATGCGCTAGCCGATCACGCGCAGTTGTAGATGGCGCAGGGTGTGGTCGCCGCGGATACCGAAGTGACGGCGGATAGTGCGAGAAAGATGGGCGGAGTCGGCGAATCCCGCGGTGGCGGCGGCGCTGGTCAGGCTATGGCCGGACAGCGCCAGTTGCAGGGCGAAACGCAGGCGCTGCCAGAGCACCAGGCGGCGCGCGGAGACGCCCAGCTCACCACTGAACAGGCGCTCCAGCTGGCTGAGGGACAAAGCCGCTTCATTGGCAAGTTCGGCCGCCGGCAGCGTGTCCGCGTCGAGCTGGCGGATCCGTTGCACCGCCTTGGCCAGCCTTGGTTGCAGAATCCGGCGCGGCGTCTGGGCCAGCGCTTCGACCAGGCGTTCGGCATCCGCCCCGACATCCAGGCAAACCTGCCGCAGGACGGGCAACTCGAACGCCAGGGGCTCGGCATAAAGACTGAGCATGGACTGCTCGCCAGCAAGGATCGCGTGGTCCCGGCCCGACTCGATCAGCAGCACCGGGCCACGCTCGACCTTGCCGTCGATGATGGCTTCCACCTCCCCGGCCCGGGCGATCAGTACCTGGTGGGGATAGTGGGCGTGGCTGCCGGTGTGTCCGGCCTGCCCGGCAATCAGGCAATGGTCGGGGGCCAACCAGAGGTTGCCGTGCCAGTGGGGGTGATGGTGCTGCAAGGTCGAGCTCCGCCTGGGCCATTGGCGGGCAACAGTAACATCTTCCTTGGCCCTGACCGTCTCATCGCCCGATGTCACGCACAGTCAAACCCCATGGCGCGCACACTCAAGACAGCCTACCGATCGTTAGTAAAACTTCGCCCGTCCTCGTCGACAAAAAACACAACGCCGTATCGCGAGATCGCCATGACTACCAAAATCGACTTCATCTACCTTTCCGAGCAGGACATGATCCGCGCCGGTGTCACCGACATGCCGGCCTGCGTCGACACCATGGAGGAAATGTTCGGGCTGCTGTACCAGGGCGACTACCGCATGGCCGGGCCGAACAACGATTCCCACGGCGCGATGATCACCTTCCCGGAGAACTCGCCGTTCCCGCATATGCCCAAGCCCACCGCCGACCGCCGCATGATGGCCATGCCGGCCTACCTGGGCGGCAACTTCCGCACCTCCGGCTGCAAGTGGTACGGCTCCAACATCGCCAACCGCGAGCAAGGCCTGCCGCGCTCGATCCTGATGTTCACCCTCAACGACGCCGACAGCGGCGCACCACTGGCCTACATGTCGGCCAACCTGCTCTCGGCCTACCGCACCGGCGCGATCCCGGGCGTCGGCGCCCGCCACCTGGCGCGCAAGGACTCGAAAGTCATCGGCCTGCTGGGCCCTGGCGTGATGGGCAAGACCACCGTCGCCGCGTTCATGGCCGCCTGCCCGCAGGTGGACACCATCAAGATCAAGGGCCGCGGCCAGCGCAGCCTCGACAGCTTCGTCGCCTGGGTCAAGGAAACCTACCCGCAGATCACCACCATCCAGATCGTCGACACCCTGGAAGAAGTGGTGCGCGATTCCGACCTGGTCACCTACTGCAGCACCGGTGAAGTGGGCGATCCGAGCAAGTACCCGCTGGTACGTCGCGAATGGGTCAAGCCCGGCGCCTTCCTGGCCATGCCGGCCCCGTGCAGCATCTGCGAAGGCATGGAACAGCACGATATCCGCAAGGTGGTCGACAACACCGGCCTGTACCAGGCCTGGTACGAGGAACTGCCGAAACCCGCGCACAACTACGTGCCGCTGGTGGGCGTGCGCTACATGGACATGATCGCCGAAGGCAAGCTCCAGGCCGAACAGGTGGAAGACATCGGCAAGATCATCGCCGGTGACGCACCGGGCCGCCTCAACGACGAGGAAATCATCCTGATGTCGGTCGGCGGCATGCCGGTGGAAGACCTGGCCTGGGGCACCGTGGTGTACCGCAAGGCCCTGGAGCTGGGCATCGGCGTCAAGCTCAACCTGTGGGACACCCCGGTCCTCAGCTGATCCCCCTTCATTAGTTGCGGCGCCCGGTGCGCCGCATTACCCAGACAAACCAACGAGGCATTACCCATGACCCAGATCGTCAAGGTGAAAAGCGGTTCCATCTTCGAAGAAAAGGCCAGCTACTCGCGGCTGGTGGTGGTCGACAACTGGATCTACGTGTCCAACACCGCCGGGCGCAACCCGGACACCAAGGAAATCCCGGAAGACGTCATCGCACAGGCCGAGCAGGTCTTCGCCAACATCGAGCGCGCCCTGGCGGCGGTCGATGCCAGCCTGGCCGACGTGGTCTGCTCCCGCGTGTTCATCCAGGACCCGGCCGACGTGCCGAAGGTCATGGACTTCATCGGCGGCAAGTTCCGCGGCATCGACCCGGCCAGCACCGTGACCTGCCCGCCGCTGGGCTCCACGGTCTACAAGGTCGAGCTGGAAGTCACCGCCTACCGCGGCGCTGGCAAAGCCGAAGCCGTCTATATCAACCTCGGCCAGTGATCCGCTGACCCGCCACGCAGAGTTCCCCATGTCGCCCACCATCGACCCCGTACAGACCCAGCAACAGCTGCCGCCCGCGACCACCGTGGTGATCATCGGCGGCGGCATCATCGGCCTCACCGCCGCCCTGACCCTCGCCGAGCGCAAGATCCCGGTGGTGGTCCTGGAAAAGGGCCGCATCGCCGGCGAGCAGTCGTCGCGCAACCTCGGCTGGGTGCGCAAGACCAGCCGCCACGCCGACGATATCCCGCTGGCCCTGGCGGCGGACCGCCTGTGGGCGCAGATGCCGGAGCGGGTCGGTGCGGACGTCGGCTATCGCCAGGCCGGGATCATGTTCATCGCGCGCACTGAAGCGCAGATGAACATGCATGCCAACTGGCTGAAGAGCGTCGAGCACCTTGGCCTCGATACCCGTCTGCTCAGCGCGCGGGAAATCGCCGACAAGGTGCCCGGCGGCAAGGGCGACTGGCAGGGCGGCATCTATACCCCGTCCGACGCCCGCGCCGAACCGACCCAGGCGTCCAGCGCCATCGCCCGCAAGGCAATGGAACTGGGTGCGGTGATCATCGAGAACTGCGCGGTACGCACCCTGCAGACCAGTGGCGGACGGGTCAGCGGCGTGGTCACCGAGCGTGGCGAGATCCGTTGCGAGCAGGTGCTGCTGGCCGGCGGCCTGTGGTCGCGGCGCTTCCTCGGCAACCACGGCATCGACCTGCCGACCTTGCCGCTGGTGTGCTCGGTACTGCGTACCCAGCCCATGGAAGGCCCCACCGAGACCGCCGTCGGCGCCCCGGACTTCTCCTTCCGCAAGCACAAGGACGGCGGCTTCATCATCACCCAGCGCGGCAAGCTGGACGCCTTCCTCACCCTGGATCACCTGTTGCTCGGCCGCCGCTACCTGCCGCAACTGAAAGCGCAGCGTGACTTCCTGAAGATTTCCCTGGGCAAGTACTTCCTGGACGACCTGTCATTGGCCCGGCGCTGGAAAGCCGACGCGGTCAGCCCCTTCGAAAAGGTCCGGGTCACCGATCCTGCGGCCAACGCCACCCTCAACGGCGACGCCCTGCGCAACCTGCGCGCGGCCTGGCCGGTGTTCGAGAAGGCCGAGATCGCCCAGGCCTGGGCCGGCACCATCGACGTGACGCCGGATTCCAACCCGGTGATCGGCCCGGTCGCCGCCCTGCCCGGCCTGACCCTGGCCACCGGTTTCTCCGGCCACGGCTTCGGCACCTCGCCTGCGGCGGGCCATCTGGCGGCGGACCTGGTGTCGGGGGAAACCCCGATCATCGACCCGGCGCCGTACCGTTTCGAGCGCCTGGCCTGAGCCATGACGCAGAGCCCTAGGGAATAGCGCTAGGGCTCTGGTGTAAGGGGCTGAATCGAATCACTCATTTGAAACATCTATTCACCGTTCCGGGGTACTCTTAGGGAACGATGTCTAACTGACATCATCGAAGAAAAGCGCAAACGCATCGATCCCTAGCCTGGGGGTCCGACGTTGCGTGACTGAGTGGTCCCCTTCTGACTGCCAGCTTTTTCCCCAAGGAGTACCCATGCAGTTCCGGCAAATGAAAATCGGCAAGCGGGCCGCCAGCCTGTTCACCCTGCTCGGCCTTCTGGTCCTGGCCCTGGGCCTGGTCTCGTTGTACGAGACGCGGCAGATGGACAATGCCTCCACCGAGGTGCGGGTGACCTGGCTACCCTCCGTGGTTTCCCTGGGCCAGGTCGGCACCGACCTCAACCGGGTGCGGGCCATCACCATGCGCGCCTTGCTCGAAGACCAGCCGGAAATCCGCGCAGCGACCCTCAAGCGCGCCGAAGAGCTGAACGCGAGCCTCAAGGCCCCGCTGGACACCTACGAGAAAACCATCTTCGAAGGCAAGGACCGAGCGCTGTTCGACGCCTTCGTCAGCGCCCAGCAGCGCTACACCGCCATCCAGGATCAGGTCAGCGATGCGGTGCTCAACAACCGCCTCGACAACGCCCGGCAGTTGATCAACGGGCCCTTGGCCGATGCCACCGACGCCATGCAAGCGGCCCTGCGTGCCCTGGTCAAGTACAACGTCGACGGCGCGGAAAACGCCGCGCAACGCAGTGCCGATGCCTCGGCGGAATCCTTCTTGCTGATCACCAGCACCCTGGCCGTGATCCTGGCGGCCCTGGTGGCCATCGCTACCCTGCTCACCCGCAGCATCGTCGTGCCCCTGGCCGAAGCCGTCGCCGTGGCCGAGCGCGTCGCCACCGGCGACCTGACCCGCGAAATCCATGTCGAAGGCAAGGACGAACCGGCCCTGCTGCTCAGCGCCCTGAATCGCATGCAGGCCAGCCTGCGCTCGACCCTGGCGCGGATCAGCGCCTCGTCCGACCAGTTGGCCTCGGCGTCGGAAGAGCTGCACTCGGTCACCGAGGACACAAGCCGCGGCCTGCAGCAACAGAGCGCGGAAATCGAACAGGCGGCCACCGCGGTCAACCAGATGACCGCCGCAGTGGAAGAAGTGGCCAACAACGCCGTGAGCACTGCCGATGCGTCCAAGGGCGCCGACCAGACCACCCGTGATGGCCGTGACCAGGTCAACCAGGCGCTGCAGTCGATCCAGCTGCTGGTGGGCGAAGTCACCGGCACTGCCGGCGATATCGAGAAACTGGCCGCCAGCGCCAACGAGATCAGCCGGGTCATGGACGTGATCGGCGCGATTGCCGGGCAGACCAACCTGCTGGCCTTGAACGCCGCCATCGAAGCGGCCCGGGCCGGTGAAGCGGGACGCGGTTTTGCCGTGGTTGCCGATGAGGTCCGTGCCTTGGCCCACCGTACCCAGGAGTCCACCGGCGAGATCGAGCAGATCGTCGCCGAGATCCAGACCGGCACCGGCCGCGCCGTGGACGCCATGCAGAGCAGCAAGGGACACGCGACCGGCACCCTGGACGTGGCCCGTGCCGCGGGTGAGGCGCTGGAGGTGATCGCCGAAGCCATCGCCTCGATCAACCAGCGCAACCTGGTGATCGCCAGCGCCTCGGAACAGCAGGCACAAGTGGCCCGCGAGGTGGATCGCAACCTGGTGAATATCAGGGATCTGTCGATGCAGACATCGGCGGGGGCCAACCAGACCAGCGCGGCAGCGCAGGACCTGTCGCGGCTGGCGGTCGAGCTGAACGGGATGGTGGCGCAGTTCAAGGTATAACGCGCAACTTCCGTAGGAGCGTGGCTTGCCCGCGAAGGACCGTGAAATGGTCCCGGTTCCCGATCCAAAACCGGGCATAGACCATTGTGCCTGGCTTTAGATCAGGAACCGGGACCGCTCTGCGGTCCTTCGCAGGCAAGCCAGCTCTCATAGAACAACACATAACTTATTGATTTAGCAGGGACGGCGTGGGAGCGGATTCATCCGCGATTGGTCGCGAAGCGGCCATAAAACCTGTATCCGCAGTGTGTCAGAAGAGCCCGGGACTCAGGTTTTACGACGGCTGCGCCGCCGATCGCGGATGAATCCGCTCCCACGCCGATCGCGGCGCTCT
>JAIRVG010000002.1 GCA_031253995.1 Paucimonas sp.
GCGCATCAGCGGGGTCAGCGAGGCGCAATTGCGCCAGACCCTGATGGACCGCCGCCGTCCGCCAGCGTTGCTCACCGACACCCTGCGCCGTCTGATGCTGACCGACGCCAGCCAGTACCGCGCCCTCCAGCCGCGCCTGTCGGCACAGGGGCGGTTGCTGGCAAGGCAGTTCGACCTGCCTGCTGCGCTGGTGGAAGAAATCGTTGGCGCGGCTACGGTGCAGGAACTGGACACGATCACCCGGACCGCACGGGTGCCACTGCGCCTGGCGGAAGAGGCGCGGCTGTACCAGCAGCAGGTACGCATCGCCCGCGCCTGTGAAGGCCTCTACCAGGACCTCGACGCCAATCCGGACAGCGCCCGTCTGTTGCTGCATCTGCTTGAAACCCTGCCCGAGTGGCCGCCCAAGCTGCGCCTGGCCCTGCACGAGGGCGCCCCTGAAGGCCGGCTGCTGGCGAGTATCGGTCCGGCGCAGGAACCCGCAGTCACGCTGCTCTGGCGCGGCCAGCTACCACAGGCGTTCTGCCAGGACCTGGCCACCGCCGTCCACGACCTCGGGTTCAGCGACGGCGCTACCCTGCGCGAGCACCTCCAGGCCCAGCCGCTCCCCCCACGCCAGCGCTTGCGCCAATGGCTCGGCCTGCCAACGCACAAGCCAGCCTTCCGCTCGCCAATGCGCCTGGCCGACGGCCGCCTCGGCCATCCCCTGAGCGGCCGCCCCGACCTGTTCATCACCGAGGACGCTCTGCTGGACAAGCTGCGCCTGCTGGAGCTTGAACATATCTACCCCGACGATGCCCTGGTGGCCCTTTACGGCAAGGGGCTGGACCGGGTCGCGGTGAACGAGCGCCTGGATGGCCTGCTGGGCGAGATGCTGCAACTGCGCCAATGCATGGACCGCTGGGTCATGTCCTCGGCCAGCGAACGCCTGAGCACGGCGCGCCAGCGCAGCCGCGAGCGTATCGGCCAGGCGATCTGGTCGCACTGGCGGCGCAGCATCCTCCCCGAGCTGGGACAGCCGGCACCGCGCCTGATCCTGTGGCGGGTGCAACTGGTCGACCTGCCTGCGCAATTGCCCGACTTCTTCGGCGCCCGTGTGCGCGCGTTGCAGCTCAACGACGTGATGCAGCAGGAGGGCGCCGCGGCGGCGCAACTGGTCGATGAGCCTCGCCTGCGGGAACTGGCCCAGCAATTCCCCAGCCTGACCGCCCTGGATATTCGCAGCGGACACTGGCCGGCGGAGCTGTCGCAGGCGATCGCCCGGACCTGGCCGCGTCTGCGCAGCCTGGGCTTGCGCGAGCTTGCCACGCCGTTCGGCGAGCACGACCTGCGCGCCCTCGCAGCACTGCCACGCCTGCGTCGCCTCGACCTGCGCGGCCTGCGCCTGGGCGAACTGTCCGCCATGGCGCTGAACGGCCTGACCCTGGACTTCCTTGGCCTCGACTGGCTCGACCTGCGGGCCTGGCCGCAGTGGCTGGACAACACCACCCTGCGCCGGATCGGCGAGCTGTCGCTGGTGGGCAACCAGCTGAGCGAGATTCCCGAGGACATCCTCGCCCACCCACAGGCGCGGGCCACGCCATTGCGGATTGCCCTGCAGGGTAATCGCTTTTCCCGCCAGGCCCTGCTCGACCTGCGTATCGCGGAGCATTTCGTGCGCCGCTTCAGCTTCGACCTGGGCCTGTCGACCGCTGTCGAGCAGCAACTGAGCGGGCGCATCGTCGAGCGCCAGCGCATGCAGTCGGCGCTGCGCGAGTGGCTGGATCCGGCCACCTCGCCAAAGGCCCTGACGCCCTTGCAGATGACCTCCCGCCAGGCCATTGGCAAGGCCTTGCTCAAATGCTGGCGCGACAGCCTGGTGGAGGGCAGCAGTGCGACGCTGGTCCTGGAGGACGTGGCGCTGGACCAGCTGCCGGGCTTCCTGCCGCCGTTCTTCAGCGAGCGGCTGCGTCACCTCAGCCTGTCCCGCTTCAGCGCGAATGATGTCCAGCTGGAGCGCTTCGTCCGTCAGTTCCCGGACCTGACCGAACTGACCCTGGCCGATGCCTTGCAGGCGATGCCGGTAGTGCCGGGTTACCTGGGCTTCTTCACCCAGTTGCGTAGGCTGTCGCTGCTGCGCATGGGGCTGACCGTCGACCAGGCGGCCATGCGGTTGTTCGCGCGGCTGCCGTTGCTGTCGTCGCTGCAACTGGACGGCAATCAGCTTGGCCCGATCACCGACCTGACGCTGTTCCAGCCGCGGGTCCTGGCCTTTCTCGGCCTGTCGCGGATGCAGATCGCGACCTGGCCGGCCTGGCTCGATGGCCTGTTTCCCACCGGCATCGAACGCCTGGGGCTGGAAGACAACCTGCTCAGCGAACTGCCGGCGCTGCTGCTGAACAACCGTCGCAGCAATGTCGGCGCGGTGGAAATCCTGCTGCGCGGCAACCCGCTGAGCCGCCGGACCATGATCCAGGCCCACACCTCGCAGCACTACAGCAGGCCCTACACCTTCGTCATGGACCTGCCTGCGGACATCGCCGCCATGGAACGCGCGGCGCATCCCTCCGACTCGGACAGCGAGCCGGCCTCGGAAGGCAGCCCGGCGGTGCAGGAGCCGCCGCTGTCGGACGGCGATCCCACCAGTACCTGGCAGACCGGCAGTGTCCAACGGGATGCACGCAACCTGCACACCTGGGACTGCCTGGTGGAGCGCGGCGATGCCGGGGCCTTGCTCAAGCTGGTGCGCCTGTTGCGGCACAGTGCCGACTACCGCTCGCTGGCCGCCCGCCCGGAACTGGTGGACCGGGTGTGGACCGTGCTCAGTGCTGCGGATCAGGACCGCGAGTTGCGCCTGTTGCTCAACGGCATGGCCGAGGAGCCGTTGCGCCAGGTCCATGAGCATGAGACCTGCCCGGACGGTATTCGCCTGGAGTTCAACCAGATGGAGTTCAAGGTCTATGTGCGCCAGGCCTTGCGCCAGGTCGACGAAGGCAACCGGGGCGCGACCCTGTTCCGCCTGATGCGCAGCATCTTCCGTGCGCACACCCTCGACCAGCTGGCCCGCCGCGAGGCGCGCGGGCGTGACGAGGCGGAAGTGCGCCTGGCCTATCGGCTGAGCTGGGCCTCCGACCTGCAACTGCCGTTGCCGCCGCGCAGCATGCTGTATCGCGGCGCTGCCAATGTTTCCCAGGGCGAGCTCAACCAGGCGCTGCGCAGCGTGCGCGAGGCGGAGAGGGGGCAGGCGCTGCTGACGTTCGCCGCGCAGTGCGATTTCTGGGTCGCCTACCTGCGCGAGGTCTTCGCTGCGCGCTTCAAGGCGCTCAAGGATGGCTACGAAGCGGCGGTGCTGGGCAGCATCGATGCTCACCCGGATGAAGGTGCCGATCAGTCCTCGGCGCGCATCGGCGCCCTGGAAGCGACGTTCCGCCAGGACGAACAGGGCCTGCTGGAACGCCTGACCCGGGAGCTGTCCCTGACCACGTAATTCACTGCGCTGTCGCGCAGAGAACACAAGTCGAGAGCTCGACGCGGACCTTGTGGGGGTTTACCCGCGATTGCGATAGTGAATTCGCTGACGTAATCGCGGGTTAGCTGGTACTGGTAATTGTGTGTTGATCCAGCACCAGCCCAAAGACAGTCCACAGCGCCCCAGAAGGTAGTACATATACCTTTTTCAGTCTCGAAGTTCCGATCTGAATCGCGCATTTTCCATAGAGAATTTGCCATTTTTAAAACACGATCGCCCCTTTAGCCTGAACCCCCCATTCATGGACGAGAGGGCTTCACCATGGCCGATCCCACCACCCCGGATATTCATTACCAGACCGTCAGCCAGCGCGTGCTGCCGTGGCTGCTGGACAGCACGGTGCAACGGCGCCAGGCCCTGCGCGCGACCCAGCCGCGGCCACTGCCGTGGCTGAGCGAGGCCGGCACCCGCCTGCCCGAGGTGCTCGGCGCCTTGCGCGAGGAAGACCAGTGCCACCAGTCCCTGGCCACCGCACTGGAGCCGCACCTGCAGGCCTTGCCCAGTGCCGAGGCGTTCGCCGAGCCGCTGTTGCGCGAGGCGATCAAGAACACCTTCGGCCTCGACCTCGACGTGCGCCACACCTTCCTGTTCAACGCCGTGCGGGCACGGGCCGCCGAGCTGCAACTGAGCAACGCCGATCCGGCAGTGCGCGCCTTCCAGGCGGTGAAGGTCGCCACCCAGTCGCTGCTGCAATCGGCGCTGCAGAATTTCGAGGCCTTCGAGAGCGAGGCGGAGGGCCTGCGTGACGGCCGCCGCGCCTCGACGATCTTCAGCAGCGACAGCGGCCAGCCGCTGGACCCTGCACGCACCATCGAACTTGTGCCCGAGCGTTTCGCCGCCCTGTGTCGCACCCTGGACCTGGGCAAGCGCTACCAGCAACAGATCAGCACGGCGTTCGAGCCGTCCCCCGCGCCCGCGGCGACCAGGCCGCAGGACGATTTCAAATGCTTCGAGCAATCCACCCTGCGCCTCAACCTGCACCTGTCCCGCCTGCGCGGATGGCTCGACCAGGGCCCTTACCAGGCCCTGCTCGACCTGGCGCAGCACGGCAAGGGCGACGGCACCGTGGAGACGGCCGGCCTGACCTTGTGGGAAGTGGAACTCAACGGCCTGGTGCTGTTCCTGTTCTCTCAGGCGGCCAACGGCGAACCGCGCCTGGTGGCGTACCTGCCGGACGAACCGCGCCAGCCGCTGCAGGCGTTCGCCACCCTGCGGGCGTTCCAGGACTCGCTGCGCGAGCGCCTGCGCGACATGGCCTGGCGCCGCTGGTTCCTGCGCTTCATCCCGGCCCGCGAGCGCGACCAGCTGATGCAGCGGATCCAGCGCACCCTGTTCCCCAAGGTGTGGAACCCGGGCGGCTGGTATGAAGAACAGTACGACGCCAATGCCGTCCTGCATCTGGAACAGCAGGTCCACAACGCGCCGCTGTTCAACATCCTGCTGCAGCGCAAGATCGCCGTGCTCAAGGACGACGGGCTGTTCCACGCGGTGCCCACCGCGGAGGAAGACCACAAGTCGATGGTGGCCAAGATCGAGTACTTCTTCAGCGTCGCCCTCAACGTGGCCAACCTGGCGGCCTTCGTGGTGCCGGGCCTGGGCCAGGTGATGCTGGTGGTCAACGCGACGATGCTCGGCTACGAGGTCTACGAAGGCTTCGATGCCCTGGCCAAGGGCGAACGCGAGGAAGCCTGGGGCTACCTGATGGACGTCGGCGAAAACCTGGCGATCATGGCCGCCCTTGGCGCGGTCGGCGCGGCGGCGCACCGCTTCAACGCCAACCTGCCGCTGGCGGTGCGTAGCATGCGCCCGGTGACCCTGGCCGACGGCAGCGTGCGCCTGTGGAAGCCGGACCTGGCGCCGTTCGCCTGGGACATCCGCCTGCCGGAGGGCCTGCATCCGGGCGAGAACGGTCTGTATGCCCACCAGGGGCGTCAGTGGCTGAAGCTGGAGAACCGCTATTACTCGGTGCGCACGTTGCTCGGCGACGAGCAGGGCTATCGCCTGGAACACCCGCAGCGCCCCGGTGCCTACGAGCCTCTGGTGCAGCACAACGACAATGGCGGCTGGCTGCATGAGCTGGACACCCCGCAGCACTGGGAGGGCGAGGCACTGTTTCAACGCCAGGGCCCGCTGGAAGCCGGTGTCTCGGCCGAGACGGCGCGGCGCGCCCTGCACATCAGCGGGGTCAGTGAAGCGCAGTTGCGCCAGACCCTGGTGGAGCGCCAGCGCCCGCCGGCGCTGCTCACCGATACCCTGCGCCGCCTGCTGCTGGCCGAGGGCCTGGAAAAGTATGGCGTGCTTGACGCTGGCGCCTTCGACGCGGTGTACAGCGGCCAGCAGCCCCCCCTGTCCGCCGCCGGGCAGGTGTTGCAGCGGCGCTTCCCGCTGCCCAACCGGCTGATCGAGGAAATCGTCAGCGCCGCGCCGCGCCGCGAGCTGGCGCGCATGGCCCGGTCCGGACAGCCGTCGCTGCAACTGGCGCAGGAGGCCCGGCTGTACCAGCAGCAGGTGCGTATCGCCCGGGCGTGCGAAGGCCTGTACCAGGACGTCGATGCCAATGTCGACAGCGCCCGCCTGCTGCTGCATGCCGCGGAGCGCCTGCCGAACTGGCCGAAGGAGCTGCACATCGGCCTGCACGACGGCTCGCCCCAGGGGCGCCTGCTCAGCGAGATCGGCAGCGGTTCGGCGTCGCGTATCGCGCTGGTCTGGCGCGAGCAGTTGGCCGGCGCGTTCTGCCAGACGCTGTTCGACGCCCTGCCAGAGGACACCCGTACCCGGCTCGGCCTGGCTGACGCCCCGGCGCTGCGCGAGGCGCTGCAGGCGCAGCCGCCAGCGACCCGCGCGCAACTGCGCGAATGGCTGGGCATGCCGTTCCGGAAACCGGGCTTCCGTTCGCCGCTGCGCCTGGCTGACGGGCGGGTTGGCTATCCCCTCAGCGGCAAGCCCGCGCCGTTCTTCACCGAGGATGAACTGCTGGACAAGCTGCGCCTGCTGGAGCTGGAGGACGTCTCGGCGGACGATGCCCTGCGCATCCTGTTCCGCCGCGGACTGGACCGCGCGGCGATCAGTACGCGCTTGAACGGCCTGCTCGACGAGCAGCAGGCGCTGCGTCACTGCCTGGATCGCTGGACCCTGGAGTCGGCCAGCGAACGCCTCAGCGAGACGCGTCAGCGCAGCCGCGAGCGCATCGGCAATGCGCTGTGGGACCACTGGCGGCGCAGCATCCTGCCCGAGCTCGGACGTTCGAAACCGCGGCTGGTGCTGTGGCAGGTGCAACTGGCGGATATCCCCGTCGACCTGCCGGAATCCTTTACCCGGCAGGTTCGCGAAGTGCTGCTGGACGAGGTGGTCCAGCGCGAAGGGGAGTTGTACGACCGCATCATCGGCGAGATCCAGTTGCAGGCCTTCGCCCGGCAGTTCCCCGAGCTGACCGTGCTGGATATCCGCGCCGGCGAATGGGCAGGGGGGCTCGGGCAGATGGTCGCCGCAGCCTGGCCACGGCTGATGACCCTGGGCCTGCGGGAGCAGGAGATCCATATCAGCCATGGCGACCTGCGCGCGCTGGCGGCGTTGTCACGCCTGCGTCGCCTGTCCCTGAGCGGCAGCCGGCTGCGCGAACTGCCCAGCAGGGCCTTGAGCGGGCTGATCCTCGATTACCTGGGCCTCGACTGGCTCGACCTGCGGGAATGGCCGGCGTGGCTGGACAACAGGCTGCTGATGCAGGTTGGCGAGCTGTCGCTGGTGGGCAACCAGCTGAGCGAACTGCCGCCGCTGATCCTCGCCGATGCCACGCCGATCGCCAGGCCCATGCGCGTGACCCTGCATGGCAACAACTTCGGCCATGACGCCTTGCTCGACCTGATCCTGGCCGAACGTTTCCACCGGCGCTTCCAGTTCGGCCTGGACCTCGCACCCGCCCTGATGGAAGTCTTCGAAGAGCGGATCGCCGAGCGCGCCAGCCTGCAAAGGGCAGTGCAGGACTGGGCCGACCCCGAGCTGTTCAGGGGTGAGATGACCGCCGAGCACATCGACTACCGCCAGCGCGTGGGCAGGGTGCTCATGGCGTTCTGGCGCGAAGACCTGCGCGGTCCGGGCATGTCCCTGCTGTGCCTGGACGACGTGGTGGTGGAAGACTTCCCCGACAACCTGCCGCCGTTCTTTGCCGAACGCGTGCGGCGCCTCGACCTGACCCGGTTCAACGCCACCAGCGGAGCCGACGGCCTGACGCGCTTCCTCGAACGCTTCACCCAGCTGCGCGAGCTGAGCCTGATCGAGGGCCGGCCGAGGTTGACCAGCGTACCCGAGTGCCTGACCCGGTTTGCCCACCTGCGTGAACTGGCGCTGGTGCGCATGGGCATGGTCATCGACCAGGCGGCCATGGTCACCTTCGGGCGCATGCCGATGCTGTCGTCGTTGCAACTGGACGGCAACCTGCTGGGCGAGATCAGCGACGTGTCCATGTTCGGCGCGCGCTACCTGGGCTTCCTTGGCCTGGCGGAAATGCATATCTCGACCTGGCCGGACTGGCTCGACGAGATGCTGCCCAACGGCATCGAGTGGCTCAGCCTGGACGACAACCAGCTCCGTGAACTGCCGCCAGAGCTGCTCGCCAATCGTCGCACCCAGTCGGGCGCCACGGAAATCTCGCTGCGCAACAACCCGCTGACCCGGGAAACCCTGATCGCCGCATTCCGCTCGCAGCATCACAACCGTCCTTACTCCTTCACCTTCGAGCTGCCCGACGATATCGCCGGGTTGGAGCGTGAGGTCCACGATTCCGATAGCGAGGACGACTCGCCGGACGATCCGGCGCTGTCGGACGACGATCCGGCCAGCACCTGGGCGTCAGGGGAGGTCGGGGAGGACGAGCGCAACCAGGACACCTGGACGCGACTGGCCAGCCTGGGCGATGCCGACGCGCTGCTGGGCCTGATCGGCCGCCTGCGTTTCAGCGCCGACTACCGGGCCGCGGCCACCCGTGGCGAACTGGTGCAACGGGTGTGGACGGTGCTGTCCGCTGTGCTCCAGGACAGCGACCTGCGCCAGACCCTCAACGCCATGGCCGAGGAGCCGTTGCAGCAGCTCAACACTCATGAAACCTGCCCGGATGGCATCCGCATGGAGTTCAACCAGATGGAGTTCCATGTCTATACCCGCCAGGCCCTGCGGGAGATTCCCGAGGCCAATCGCGGGCCGGCGCTGTTCCGCCTGATGCGCAGTCTGTTCCGTTCCCAGGCGCTGGATCAGATCGCCCGCCAGCACAGCGCCGGGCGCGATGAAGCGGAAGTGCGCCTGGCCTATCGCCTGCGCTGGGCGGCGGAACTGGAGCTGCCGCTGCCGCCGCGGGCCATGCTGTACCGTGGTGCGGCGAACATCGCGCCGGGGGAGCTGAACCTGGTGGGGACCCTGATGCAGTTGACGGAGGCCGGGCCGGCCCTGCTGGATTTCGCCAGTCACTGCGATTTCTGGGTGGCCTATCTGCGGGAGATCCATCCCGAGCGTTTCAAGGTGCTCAAGGAGACCTACGAGGCCGGCGTGCTGCACGCCACGGAGGCTTATCCCGACGAGTCGGCGGAGCAGTCCTCGGCGCGTATCGCCGCGCTGGAGGCACAGTTCAAGCTGGATGAGCAGACCTTGATCGAGCACCTGACGGTGCAGCAGTCGCTGGCCGATTATTGATTTACCTGCCTCTCACATGACTCATTGATTCAGCAGGGACGGCGTGGGAGCGGATTCATCCGCGAGTGGGGGCGAAGCGGCCAAAAAAACAGAGTCCGCCGTGTGCCACGAGAACACGGAACTCAGGTTTTACGCCGGCTACGCCGCCGATCGCGGATGAATCCGCTCCCACGTCGATCGCGGCGTACTTGCGGTCTGGTTCCACGTCGATCGCGTCGCAGCGGTGGTACATATCACTGGATCAGGTTCGAAGTTCCGATCAGAACCCCGCACGTTCCATAGATAATTTGCCATTTTTAAAACAGGATCGGCCCTCTAGCCTGAATGCCCCATTCATGGACGAGAGGGCTGCAGCATGGCCGATCCAACCACCCCGGATATCCACTACCAGACCGTCAGCCAGCGCGTGCCGCAATGGCTGGTGAACAGCACCGCACCCCAGCGCCAGGCCTTGCGCCGGCAGGTGCCGCAACCCATGCCCTGGCTGGCCGATGCAGGCTTCAACCTGCCGGACGTCGTCAACGAGCTACGCGAGGAACACCAGCGCCATCAGTTCCATGAGGAACTGGTAGCCGACTTTCTCAAGCAACTGCCGAGCGTCGAAGCCTTCGCCGAGCCGCTGCTGCGCGACGCCTTGCAACGCACCTTCAACCTCAACCTGGACGTGCGCCACACCTTCCTGTTCAACGCCGCCAGGGCGCGGGTGGACGAAGCGCAGTTCAACGCCAGCGATCCGCTGGTCAAGGCCTTCCAGGTGGTCAAGGCCGCTACCCAGCCGCTTCTGCTGGCGGCCCTGCAGAATTTCGAGGCCTTCGAGGCCGAGGCCGATGGCATGCGCGACGACCGGCAGCCCTCGACGATCTTCATCAGCGAAACGGGCCTGCCCCTGGAACCCGGCCGCAACGTCGACCTGGTCCCGGAACGCTTCGCCGCCCTGTGCCGCGAACTGGACCTCGGCGGCCAGTACCAGCGCCTGATCGCCTCGGTATTCGAGCCGCAGCCGAAGGCGGGGGAGAGCGGCAAGCTCGCCGTGGAGAATCGCCAGGGCTTGTTCAAGCTGGCCGAGCAGTCGGCGTTCCGCGTCAACCTGCACCTGGCCTACCTGCAATCGTGGCTGGGCCAGACCCTGTACGACGACTTGCTGGAGGTGGCGAAGAATGGCCGGGCCAAGGGCACCCTGCGCCGCAGCCTGCTCACGCTGTGGGACGTGGAACTCAACGGCATCGTCCTGTTCCACCGCGCGCCCGAGGCCCGGGACGGCACGGCGCCGCTGGTGGTGTACATGCCGGACGAGCCGACCCAGCCGTTCCAGGAGTTCAAGCATTTCCAGGCCTTCCATGCCTCGCTGCGCCAGCGCCTGCGGGAGCCGGCCTGGCGCGACTGGTTCCTGCGCTTCATTCCGGCGCGTGAGCGCAACCGGCTGCTGCGGCACATCCACGACAGCCTGAACCCCAAGGTGTGGAACCCGAGCGGCTGGTACGAGGAACGTCCCGATCCCAAGGCGACCCTGCGCCTGGGCAAGAACGACTTCGCCGCGCCGCTGTTCGACGTGCTGCTGCAACGCAAGATCGCCGTGCTCAAGGATGACGGCCTGTTCCATGCGGTGCCCACGGCGCAGGAGGATCACAAGTCGGCCGAGGACAAGCGCGCCTACTTCCTCGGCGTGGCCTTCAACGTCGCCAACGTCGCGGCCTTCGTCGTGCCGGGGCTGGGGGAGGTGATGCTGGCGGTGAACGCGGCGATGCTCGGCTACGAGGTCTACGAAGGTTTCGACGCGCTGTCGAAGGACGAGCGCGAGCAGGCCTGGGGTTACTTCCTCGATGTCGGTGAAAACCTGGCGACCCTGGTGGCGCTGGGAGCGGTAGGCGCGGGGGCTGAGCGCTTCACCAGCAACCTGCCGCTGGCGGTGCGAGCCATGCGCCCGGTAACCCTGGCCGACGGCAGCGTGCGCCTGTGGAAGCCGGACCTGGCGCCGTTCGCCTGGGACGTGCGCCTGCCGGCCGACCTGCCGCCGGGGGACAACGGGCTGTATGACCACCAAGGCCGGCAATGGCTGAAACTGGAAGGACAGTACTACTCGGTGCGCACCCTCATGGGCGCGGAGCAGGGCTACAGCCTGGAGCACCCCGCGCGCCCCTGGGCCTACGAGCCGGACGTGCGCCACAACGGCAATGGCGGCTGGCTGCACGAACTGGACACGCCGCAGCAGTGGCAGGGGGTGGAGCTGTTCCGCCGCCAGGGCCATCGCGAGGCGGGTATTTCCGAGCAGGTGGCGCAGCGCGCGCTGCAGGTCAGCGGCATCAGCGAGGCGCAACTGCGCCAGACCCTGATCGACAGCCGCCGGCCGCCGGCCCTGCTCACCGACACCCTGCGCCGGCTGACCCTGGCCGACAGCCTGGGCAACGCCGATGCCGAGGCTTTCGCCGCCGGCTATCGCGCCCTGCAGCCGCGCCTGTCGAGCGAGGGGCAAGTGTTGCAACGGCAGTTCGACCTGCCCGACGGAATCGTCGAGGAAATCGTCGGCGCGGCGACCGGTCATGAAATCGACGAGATCACCCATTCCCGGCGCGTGCCCCAGCGCCTGGCCGAGGAAGCCCGCAGCTACCAGCAGCAGGTGCGCCTGGCCAGGGCCTGCGAAGGCCTGTACCTGGATGTCGAGGCCAATGTCGACAGCGCACGCCTGTTGCTCCATGGCCTGGAACGCCTGCCGGACTGGCCGGCGGACCTGCGCATCGGCCTGTACGACGGCTCGCCCGAGGGCCCGCTGCTGGCCAGCATCGGCAGCGGCGACGCGCCGCAACATCCGCTGATCTGGCGCGAGCAGTTGCCCAGGGGCTTCTGCCAGACGCTGTTCGACGCGATACCGGAAGAGACCCGCGCCCGACTCGGTCTCGACAGCGCCGCCGGCCTTCGCGCGCGCCTGCAGGAACAGGGATTCGCCCCGCGCCAGCGCTTGCGCGAGTGGCTGGGCATGCAGGCGATCAAGCCGGGTTTCCGCTCGCCCATGCGCCTGGCCGACGGGCAGCTCGGCTACCCCCTCAGCGGGCGCGGCCACGGCAACCCCTACTTCACCGAGGACGAGCTGCTGGACAAGCTTCGCCTGCTGGAACTCGACGACCTCTACGTCGAGGACGCCCTGGCGGCCCTGTACCGCAGCGGCCTCAACCGTCCGGCGATCAGCGCGCGCCTGGATCGCCTGCTCGGCGAACTGCTGCTGTTGCGCGAGCGCCTGGATCGCTGGGTCATGGAGTCGGCCCGGGAGCCCCTGGGCGAAGCACGGCAACGCAGTCGCGAGCGCATCGGCCAGTCCATCTGGGACTACTGGCGCCGCGGCCTGCTGCCCGAACTCGGCCGTCCGGCACCGCGCCTGGTGCTGTGGCAGGTGCGCCTTGAAGACCTGCCGCCCCAGTTGCCGGAATTCTTCCGCGAGCGGGTGCGCGAGGTGTTGCTGGACGAAGTGGACGTGCGCGACAGCGAAGGACAGGTCCCTGACAGCGAGCGCCTGCAGGCGTTGGCCGCCCAGTTCCCGAACCTCACCTCCCTGGATATCCGTGACGGCCAATGGGAAGCGGGCCTGGCGCAACGGGCGGCCCGGGCCTGGCCGCGCCTCTCCGCGCTGGGCCTGCGCGACCTCGCCAACCCGGTCAGCCTGCAGGACCTGCGGGCGCTGGCCAGCCTGCCGCGGCTGCGGCGCCTGACCCTGCGCGGCAGCCGCCTCGGCGAAATGCCCGTCACCGCCTTGAACGGGCTGACCCTGGATTATCTCGGCCTCGACCTGCTCGACCTCGACGCCTGGCCGCAGTGGCTGGACAACGTCGCCCTGGACCGCCTCGGCGAAGTGTCGCTGGTGGGTAACCGGCTGAGCGAAGTCCCGTCGCTGATCCTCGCCGACGGCCAGCGTGTGGCCCGCCCGATCCGGGTGTGGCTGCACGGCAATCGCTTCGCCTGGCAGGCCCTGCTGGACATGGCCCTGGCGCAACGTTTCCAGGGCCGGTTCATCTTCGACCTGGACCTGTCCGCGCAGATGGTCGACGCCCTCTACCAGCGGGTGCTGGAACGCGCGCAACTGCAGGTGGTGCTGCAAAACTGGGCCGAGCCGGTGCAGGGCGCGGTGCGCCTGGCGCCGGAGCATGTCAGCTACCGCCAGCGCCTGTCCCGGGTGCTGCTGGACTGGTGGCGCGAAAGCCTGCGGGACAATCCGGCACTGCCACTGAGCCTGGAAGACCTGGTGCTGCAGGACTTTCCCGGCAATATGCCGGCGTTCTTCCCGGGCCGCGTGCGGCAGCTCGACCTGACCCGCTTCAGCGGCGATGCCGAACGCCTGGAGCAGTTCCTCGGGCAGTTCCCTTACCTGCAGGGCCTGACCCTGGCCCAGGGCGAGCCCGCGCTGACCCGGGTGCCCAGGGTGCTGGAAAGCTTCCCGCAGCTGCGCGACCTGAGCCTGGCCGACAACGGGCTGACCATCGACCAGGCCGCCATGGACAGCCTGGCACGCCTGCCGGCACTGTCGTCGTTGCGCCTGGACGGCAATGTCCTGGGGCAGATCGACGACCTGTCGGCGTTCGACCAGCGCTTCCTCGGTTACCTGGGGCTGGCGCGGATGGATATCTCGACCTGGCCGGCCTGGCTCGACGGCTTCCTGCCCAACGGCCTGGAGCGCTTGGGCCTGGATGGCAACCAGCTCACCACGCTGCCGGCACACCTGCTGGAAAACCCCCGCAGCCCCACCGGCGCGGTGGACATCTCCCTGCAGGACAATCCGCTGAGCCGCGACACCCTGATCCAGGCCCACCTGTCCCAGCATCCCTCCCGGCCCTATACCTTCAACCTGGACCTGCCCGAGGACATCGCCGCGATGCAGCGCGAGGAGCATGTCTCCGACACCGAAGACCCGGACTCGCCGGACCCGCAGGCCCACCCTGCAGACGAAAGCCGTGACTGGAACGTCCTGCTGGAGCGGTTCAATCAATTGCAGATGCAGGACCTCAACGCCAGCGACGCCCTGCAGACCCTGTATCGTCGCGGGATGAGCACCACCCTTATCACGCAACGGCTGGAACAGGCGTTGGCCGAGCGTCTGCAACTGGAAGAGCGTCTTCGCCAGTGGCACCAGGAAATCGCCGGGCAGGTCCCCAGCGAGACCCGCCTGCGCAGCCGCGAGCGTATCGCCCTGGCGCTGTGGGACCACTGGCAGCGCAACGTCCTGCCCGAACTCGGGCGACCGGAGTCGCCGCTGGTGCTGTGGCAAGTGCAACTGATCGATCTGCCGGTGGACCTGCCGGCGTCCTTCGCCGAGCGGGTCCGCGCGGTGTTGCTGGACGATGCGATCCAGCGCGAGGGGACGGCCTTCGAAGCGATCATCGGCGAGCCGGAGCTGCAGGCCTTCGCCCGGCGCTTTCCCAACCTTCATTCCCTGGATATCCGCGGTGGCCACTGGGGTGTGGGTCTGGCGCAGATGGTCGCGCGGGCGTGGCCGCAACTGGGCTCGCTGGGTCTGCGCGAGCTCGGCGGCATGTTCGGCCACCAGGACTTCCGTGCGCTGTTGGGCATGCCCCGTCTGCGCCACCTCGAATTGCGCGGCAGCCGGGTGCGCGACATGCCGGCCTCGGCCCTGCATGGTGCCATGCTTGAATACCTTGGGCTGGACTGGACTGACCTGCAGGAGTGGCCGCAATGGCTGGACATCCAGGCCTTGCAGTTCATCGGCGAGCTGTCGCTGGTGGGCAACCAGCTGAGCGAGGTACCGCCCGCCATCCTTGGCGACCTGACCCCGGTGGGCCGGCCGCTGCGTATCCACGCCCAAGGCAACCAGTTCCGCCACCAGGCCCTGCTCGACATGATGCTGGCCGAGCGTTTCCATCGTCGCCTGGTGTTCGAGCTGGACCTGTCGCCGGCCATCGCCGACGTGCTCAACCAGCGGGTGCTGGAGCGTGCCCAGCTGCAGGCGGCGCTGCAGGTGTGGATCGACACGGCGCCGCTGTCCGAACCGCTGCTGCCGGGGCTCGAACACATGAACTACCGCCAGCGCATCGCCCGGGAGCTGTTGGCCTTCTGGCGCGAGGAAGTGCGGGGCGGCGGCACGGCGCTGTTGAGCCTGGACGACGTGGTGCTCGACGACTTTCCGGGCAACCTGCCGCCGTTCTTCGCCGCGCGGGTGTATCGCCTCGACCTGAGTCGCTTCGATGCGCAGCCGCAGATCCTGGAACGCTTCGTCCGGCAATTTCCTCACCTGCGGGAACTGTCGCTGGTCAGGGGCGGTCCCCTGGACGCGGTGCCGGCCTTTATCGAGGGCTTCAGCGAACTGCGCGAGCTGGCCTTGGTGCACATGGGCATGACCATCGACCAGGCTGCCCTGGAAGCCTTTGCGCGCATGCCGCGGCTGTCATCGTTGCAACTGGACGGCAACCGTCTCGGCGAGATCAGCGACGTGTCCATCTTCCGCGAGCGCTTCTTCGGCTTCTTCAGCATGGCCCGGATGAATATCGACACCTGGCCGGCCTGGCTCAGCGAGATGCTGCCCAATGGCATCGAGCTGCTGTGCCTGGACGACAACCTGCTCAGCGACCTGCCGGTGGAGCTGCTGGAGAACCGGCGCACGGAAACCGGCGCGGTGGAAATCTCCCTGCGCAACAATCCCTTGCCCCGGGACATCCTGATCCGTGCCCATACCTCGCAGCATTTCAACCGGCCGTACTCCTTCACCCTCGACCTGCCCGAGGACATCGCGGCCATGGAGCACGAGGCGCACACCTCCGACTCCGAGGATGCCGGCTCGGTGCTGGAGGATCCGACGCTGTCGGACGACGATCCGGCCAGCACCTGGGAAACCGGCGATCTCGCACAGGACGACCGCCACCAGCAGCTCTGGGAGCGCCTCGAAAGCCGGGGCGACGCCGGTTCCCTGCTGGCGCTGATCGGCCTGCTGCGGCATAGCGCCGACTACCGCTCGCTGGTGACCCGTTCCGAACTGGTGGAGCGGGTCTGGGCGGTGCTCTCGGCTGCGGCGCGGGACACCGGGCTGCGCCAGACCCTCAATGGCATGGCCGAGGAGCCGGTGCAGCAACTGCACGGGCACGAGACCTGCCCGGACGGTATCCGTCTGGAGTTCAACCAGATGGAGTTCCAGGTCCATACGCACCAGGCGCTGAGCGAGGTCACCGACGAGAATCGCGGGCCGGCGCTGTTCCGCCTGATGCGCGGGATCTTCCGCTCGACCACCCTCGATCGCCTGGCCCGCGAGCAGGCCAATGGACGGGACGAAGCCGAGGTGCGCCTGGCCTATCGCCTGCGCTGGGCCGAGCAACTGGAGCTGCCGCTGCCGCCGCGCAGCATGCTCTATCGCGGCGCGGCCAACATTGCCCCGGGCGAGCTGGACCAGGCGCTGTTGCGGTTGCAGGTGGAGGAAAGCGGGCAGGGGCTGATGACGTTCGCCAGCCAGTGCGACTTCTGGGTCGTCTACTTGCGCGAAGCCTTTGCCGCGCGCTTCAAGCTGCTCAAGGACACCTACGAAGCGCAGGTGCTCAGCGCCATCGACCTGTATCCGGACGAGACCGCCGAGCAATCGTCGGCGCGGATCAGGGCGCTGGAGGACAAGTTCAAGCGTGATGAGCAGGCGTTGATCGAGCACTTGACGTTGCAGCAGGCGATGGGGGGGCGCTGAGTTCGCTTGGAGTGGGCGGTGCCCGCGAGATCGAGCGCCGCCCGCGCTAACCCAGTCTCATAGAACAATACATAACTCATTGATTTAGCAGGGATGGCGTGGGAGCGGATTCATCCGCGATTGGCCGCGAAGCGGCCATAAAACCTGAGCCCGCGGTGTGTCAGGAGAGCTGGGGACTCAGGTTTTACGACGGCTACGCCGCCGATCGCGGATCAATCCGCTCCCACGCCGACCGCGGCGTACTTGCGGGCTGGGTGGACTACCACACCGATCTCCCAGGCACCACGCCATTACGACAACAATTTCGCCATGCCCCAACCCGCACCCACTGACTAGTCTGGACCGCCCATCCCCCCGCACAGGTAGTCTGCATGTCGGTACCAGAAGGCTCTGAAACCACCCCCGAGGCCCGTCATCACGAGGCCTACGCAATCATTGCCCAGCGCACGCCGCAGGCGTTGCTCGACGCATCCTCCGAAACCCGGCGCACCCTGCGCAAGCAAGCCGCGCCGGCGATCGACTGGTACACCCGTGGCCTCGCGCAACTGCCGCAGGTGGTCGCCCGGCTGCACGAAGACCACCGCGAGCACCAGGCCCTGGGCGTCGACGTCGAGGCCTGGCTGAGGCAACTGGCCGACCCCGAGGGCTTCGCCGCGCCCTTGCTGACCGAGGCGCTGCGCAACACCTTCGACATGAGCCCGGACCTGCGCCAGACCTATCTGTTCGCCCCCGTCCGCATGCGCCGCGACGACTCGTTCCTCAGCGCCTCGCGCGACTGGCTGGTGGAGAGCGACAAGGCCTTCAACCTGGCCTGCCGCCCCTTGCTCAACCTGGCCCTGCAGAACTTCGACGACGGCGAAGCGCAGATTGGCGGCATGGACCTGCCGCGCACCCGTTCGCGGGTGTTCCGCGCCACCCCAGGCCAGCCGCTGTGGCAGGGCGAGACCCTGGATATCGAGGCCTGGCGCTTCGCCGCGATGTGCCGCGAACTGGATCTCGGCGCACGCTTCCAGCAACTGATCCAGCAGACCTTGAGCGACCGCGAGGCGAGCCTGCAACGCTACGAGCGCACCGGCCTGCTGGTGCATCTGCACCTGGCGCGGTTGCGCGGTGACCTCGACGGGCCGCTGTACGACGCGGCGTGCCGGGTGGTGCAAGGCGGCACCGCGCAACTGGAGGGCGTGGCGCTGACCTGCGGCAGCCTGACCCTGTGGAACGTCGAGCTGCGCGGTATCGTCATCTTCGGCGCGGACCGTACCCTGCGCGAGGGACCGGACCAGATCCTGGTGTACATCCCCGGTGACCCTCAGGAGCCGCTGCGGGTGCATGATTCCTTCCTCGACTTTTGCGCGTACCTGCGCGACCGCCTGGGCCAGGCCGACTACCTGGCGTTCTTCCTGCGCCTGATCCCGTTGCGCCAGCGCGCCGCGCTGCTGGAGAAACTGCACCAGGCCTTCAATCCCAAGGTGTGGAACGCCGGCGGCTGGTTCGAGCAAGGGCGCGAGCGCCAGCCCGACCTGCCGCTGCGCGAGGCGCCGCTGGAAGGGCCGCTGATGGCCGGGCTGGTGCGCCGGAAAATCGCCGGGATCAAGGATGACGGCCTGTTCTGCGTGGTGCCGACCGCCGCCCGGGACCACAAGAGCCTCGTGGAGAAACTCGACTACTTCGCCCAGTCCGCCCTGGTCGCGCTGAATGTCATCGCCTTCGCGGTGCCGGTGATCGGCGCGGCGATGCTGGTGGTCGGCACCCTGCAACTGGCCCAGGAGGTCTACGAGGGCATCGGCGAGTGGACCCGCGACGAGCGCGAGAAGGCCTGGACCTACCTGCTGGACGTGGTGGAAAACCTCGCGCTGATGGCCGCCCTCGGCGCGGCCGGCAGTGTTCCGCGGCTGCCCGAAGGCCTGCAGGCGGTGCGCCTGGCCGACGGTCGCGGGCGCCTGTGGTCGGGCAACCTGGCGCCCTTCGCCCACGACATCGAACTGCCCTCCGGGCTGCAGCCCGACGCACGCGGGCTGTATGCGCACCAGGGCAGGCAGTGGCTGCGGTTCGACGGACGCAGCCATGCGGTGGTCGCCGCGCATGACGGCAGCGGCTACCTGGAGCATCCGTGGCGCCGCGATGCCTACCGCCCGGCGGTGCGCTACCACGGTGGCGGTGTCTGGCTGCACGAACTGGACCGGCCGCAAGGGTGGTCCGGGCTGGCCCTGTTCCAGCGTTTCGGCACCCTGGCCCAAGGGCTGGACGAGGCGGGGGCCCGACAGATGCTGGTGATCAGCGGCTGCCACGAAGCGCAATTGCGCCAGACCCTGGTGGCCGGCCAGCGCCCGCCGGCGCTGTTGCTCGATTGCCTGGAGCGCTACCAGATCCATCGGGCGCTGGAGGCGAGCGGCGAAGGGCTCGGCGCTTTCGACCAGCATTACCGCACCCCCGAAGCACCGGCGAGCGCCGCCCACAGCCTGGTGCTGCGAGACTTTGCCAACCTGCCGCGACGGGTGGTGCAGGAACTGCTGACCCACGCCACTGCCGCCGAATGGACGCAACTGCGCGAGCAGCAACGGGTGCCATCGCGCCTTGCCGAAGAAGCACGCGTCTATCTGCAGGCCCTGCGCCTGGCCCGCGCCTATGAAGGGCTGTACCTGAAAGGGCTGGGCAACCATGACAGCGGCCGGCTGATCCTGCACAGCCTGGCCGCGCTGCCCGGCTGGGCCGAGCAGTACCGCATCGAAGTCCGTGCGCTGCGCGCCGACGGCCCGTTGCTGGACAGCATCGGCCCGTCCCCGGCGGTGCACCGGCGGGTGCTGGTGAAGGGCGGCGATGGCTACCGCCTGGCCGAGGAGCCCGAGGGCAGGGCCGGCGATCTGTTCGAGGTGGTGCTGGCGACGTTGACCGAGGCGCAGCGCCGTTCCCTGGGCCTGGCGCCGGGGCAGGGTGGCAAGACCTTGCGCGACCAGGTGGTGCAGCAACCGCTGGGGCGCCCGGCCTTGCGCAAGGTGCTGCACATGCAGCCGATCCGGCCGGCCAGCCGTTCGCCCATGCGCCTGGCCGACGGCCGGCCCGGCTATCCCTTGAGCGGGCGCGGCAGGCTGGGTGCGGCGCTCAGCGAGAACACCTTGCTCGACAACATCCGCCAGCTGGAACTGCCGGACGTGTTCGCCACCGACCTGCTGCAACAGTTGCGCGGTTTCCACGCCAGCGACGAAGTGATCGAGGCACGCCTGCAGGACCTGCTCGACGAGCACGCGCAGATGCGTCAGGCGCTGCCCCTGGGCGAAACGCAGCGCTCGCCCGGGACCGACAAGCCCGCCCTCAGCGACCGGCAACTGATCGAACTGGCGCTGTGGCAGCACTGGCGTGACAACCTGTTGCCGGAGATCGGTCGCAGCCAGGTGCCGTTGCGCCTGTTCGCGGTGTCGCTGGAGAGCTTTCCCGAGTCCTTGCCGGCGTTCTTCCGCACCCGCGTCCAGGCCCTGGAACTGGTCAACGTATCGATACCGGCAGTGGCGTCGGGCGGTGCCGAAGGGGGCACTCGCGACCTGCTGGCCAACCTGCTGCGCGGTTTTCCCCGGGTCAGCGCGCTGGAACTCGACGCGCTGGATGGCCGCGCCCTGCATGACGTGCCGCGGCTGATCGTCGGGGCCTATCCGCGCCTGGTGGAGCTGCGCCTGCTCAACCTGCAACTGCCGCTGGCGCAGGAGGTCCTGGACGAACTGGGGCGCCTGGGCGAGCTGCGTCACCTGGACCTGAGCGGCAACCGCCCCGGCCATCTGCCGGTCAGGCTCGGCGAACCCTTGCGCCTGGATTTCCTCGGCCTCGACCGCCTGGGCCTTGACCACTGGCCAGAGTGGCTGGACACCCATGCCCTGGACCACATCGGGCGCATCTCCCTGCGCGACAACCGCCTCACCGACCTGCCCATGGCGTTGCGGGTCAATCCGGCGGTCGCCGAGCGCAGCACCTGGATTTCCCTGCGCGGCAATCTGTTCTCCCACCGGGCGCTGATCGGCATTCGTGCCAGTGCCTGGAGCGGGCGGCGTTTCGTGTTCGAGCTGGATGTGCCGCAGACCGTGGAGAACATCGTCGAGGGCATGATGGTCGAGCGCCAGGCGCTGTCGACTGCCATCGACGCCTGGCTTGAGGGCAGCAGCGCGGAACGGCGGGTGGCGCGCCGTTCGCTCGGCAGCGCGCTGCTCGCCGGCTGGATGACCCAGTCCGACGGTTCCACCGTGCGCTCGCTGGTACTCGAAGACCTGCGCCTGGAAGACTTCCCGGAGGGACTGCCGGCGTTCTATTTCGAGCGCATCAGTCGCCTGGAACTGATTCGTCCGGTGGGGGACAGCGCACAACTGGACAGCTTCGTCGCGCGCTTCACGCGCCTGGAGCGCCTGAGCGTCGCGCACCATGCACTGGAGCGCCTGCCAAGCGCCCTCGACGGCCTGCTCGAACTGCACCAGCTGGCCTTGACCGATGCGCAACTGCTGGTGGACCAGCGGCTTGTCGACGGGCTGGCGCGGATCAGGGGGCTGTCCTCGCTGGACCTGAGCGGCAACCGCCTGGGGGAGATCCGCGATGTCACGGCTTTCGGCCGCCTGTCCCTCAACCTGCTCGGGCTCGAACGCATGGACATCAGCCGCTGGCCGGCCTGGCTGGACGGCCTGTTGCCGGAGCGGATCCAGTGGCTGAACCTCAACCACAACCGTCTCGCCACGCTACCCGGCTACCTGCTGGAAAACGCCGAGACGGCCAGCGGCAGCGCGGAGATTTCCCTGGAGGGCAACCCGCTGAGCGAGGAAACCATGTTCTCCGCCCATCTTTCCGAGGGGCCGACGCGGCCCTACACCTTCCACATGGACCTGCCCGAGCACCTGCGCCGGCTGGGTGGCAGCTGGCGCGGCTCAAGCTCTGGCGCGGGCAGTTCCGGCGGGACCTCGGAGGCGGACCTGATCAGCGTGGACGTCTGGCTCAAGCAGGGCGCCGCCAGCAACGACGAGCGGCGCAAGCTCTGGCGGCAGGTGGAAACCAGTGACGAAGCCGACGACCTGCTGCGCCTGATCGGTTACCTGCGGCACACCGCCGAGTACCGCAATGGCCTGACGCGTCCGGACCTGGTCGAACGGGTCTGGCAGGTGCTGACCGTGTGCGCCGAGGATGCGCAAATGCGCCTGGTGCTCAACGGCATGGCCGAAGAGCCGCTGCGTCAGTTGCGCGACCACGATACCTGTCCGGACGGCATCCGCCTTGAGTTCAACCAGATGGAGGTCCTGGTCTTCACCAACCGGGCCTTGCGCGCGGTCACCGCCGAGGGGCGCGGTGCGGCGTTGTACCGCCTGATGCGGCGTCTGTATCGCCTGCAGGAGCTGGACCGCATTGCGCGGCACGAGGCGGGCAGCCGCGATGAAGCCGAGGTGCGCCTGGCCTACCGGCTGCAACTGGCCAATTCGCTGGACTTGCCGCTGGCTCCGGAACAGATGCTCTATGCCGGTTCGGCCAGCCTGCACCCCGGCGAGCTGGACCGAGTTGCCGCGCAGGTGCGCCAGGGCGAAAGCGGCCAGGCATTGCTGGACTACGCGGCGCAGCGCGACTTCTGGCTGGCGTACCTGCGGGACGTGCACGAGGTGCGCTTCAGGGCCGTCCGCGAGGCGTTCGAGGCGCAGGTGCTGGGCCTGGACGAGCTGTACCCGGACGACACGCCGGTGCAGACCAGCGCGCGGATCCAGGCGCTGGTCGAACAGCGCAAGGGGGACGAGGCGAAGCTGATTGGCGAGCTGACGCACCAGGAGGGGTTGTTGGTGGATGAGGCTTAGGTGATACGTCTGCGTGCCTTGTATCGTTGGGGCGTCAGGTGTGCTTGTCTTTAGCCTTGTAGCGCTCGATCTGGAGGGCGCTGCAAGGCTTAAGGCAAGCACTCAAACCCCAAAAGAATCAATGCCCCGCCAGATACCCCTGAACCTTCTCCCGCTGCGCATCCGGCACCCACCCCTGCCAGACCTGCGGATGCTCCTTGAGGAACGCCGTCGCCGCCACTTTCGGATCCTGGCGCTGCTCGCTCATCCGCCCCAGCACGCTGTTGAGCAGGTCGATCGGCAGGTCGACCTTGCCGAAGAACGCTACCAGGTCCGGGTACTCCTCGCGAAACGCCTTGGACACGCCGATCGACAGCTTGGCCGGCAGCGAGGCGCTGCCTTTGGGGTTGGGGTTGCTGGCGTCGGTCAGGGTCGCCCAGGCCTGGGCATCGAACGCCGGCTCTTCCAGGCGCACCAGCTTGAAACGCCCCATCAACGGCGTCGGCGACCAGTAGTAGAACAGCACCGGCTTGCCGCGGCGGATCGACGAGGTGACCTCGGCGTCCAGCGCCGCGCCCGAGCCGCTGCGGAAGTTGGTGTAGAGCCCGTCCAGCCCATAGGCCTTGAGCTTCTGGCTGTTGACGGTTTCCGAGGTCCAGCCGCTGGGGCTGTTGAGGAAGCGGCCCTTGCCCGGTGACTCGGGGTCGGCGAAGACCTTGGCATGGCGCTTGAGGTCCTGCACCGTGCGCAGGTCAGGCGCCAGGGGCTGGATGCCACGGGCGGCATCGCCCTTGATCACGAACTCGGGCACGTACCAGCCTTCGTCGGCGTTCTTCACCGTGTCGCCGAGGGCGAACACCTCGCCGGCCTGTTCGGCCTTGACCCAGGCCGGACTGCGCCCGGCCCATTCCTCGCCGATCACCTGGATGTCGTTGCGCGCCAGCGCCACTTCCATGCTCACGGTGCTGCCGGGCAGGGTGTCGGTGGGATAGCCGTAGCCGTGCTCGACGATCAGGCGCAGCACTTCGGTGGTGAAGCTGCCGCTTTCCCAGGTGATCTCGCCGAAATGGATGGGCGCCCGCGGCGCGGCCAGCGCAGGCAGGCTGAGGAGGGCAGCACAGAACAGCAGGACCAGGCGTTTCATGGGCGTCGCTCGTATAGGGGGTGGGCTCAGTGTAGACAGCGACCGATGCGCCACGACTCCCCTGGAAGCACGCCGTCGGTAACGCCGGCTTTCCCCGCGCACGGCAGGCAGTCTCCAGCGTGGCGCCGGGGCGTCCGGCGACATACCCGCAGCGCCCGCACTGGTGTAGTGACGGCCCTGTCCAACACCACGGAGCTGTCCCCATGCACAAGATCTGGACCACTTCCAGCCCCCACGCCATCCTCGACCATTCCTACCCGACCTCGGCCGCCACCGAAAGCGGTTGCCGCGCGGTGTGTTTCAAGAACCGCCTGTATTGCGTGTACATCGACGGCGTGCCCGGCCTGGGCACGGTCAAGGTGCTCCACAAGGCCGACGGCAGCGACTGGAGCGAGCCGGCCGAGGTCAGCGGCATCACCCCGTTGTCGGACCCGTTCCTGTTCGTCTTCGGCGAGCAGTTGCACGTGATGTTCCCCACCACCCTGGGCTCGACCCTGTTGCTGACCCTGGACGAGGCGTCGGGGCTGTTCGTGCTGACCCGCACCCTGCTCATGGCCCTGGCGAACACTCCGTCGGCGGCAGTGCTGGCCGGTCGGCTGCACCTGTTCCACCACGTCCCCGACAGCACCAACCTGTGGTACTGCTCCACCACCGACCTGAAGACCTGGGCGCCGTCGGTGCTGGTCAAGGCCGATGGCGTCTACGCCGTGCGCAGCCCCCTGAGCCCGCTGGCGATCACCTACCAGCGCCTGGTCCACCTGGTCTACAAGGACAGCGCTGGCGGTTTCTACCTGATCAAGTTCGATGGCGTGCGCCAGTGGAGCCGGGCCCAGTTGCTGCTGCCCGACGACTACCCGCACACGCCGGCCGGAGCGGTGCACAACGGCCTGGTGAAGCTGGTGTTCAGCCAGCCCAAGGCCGATGACTACGCCCTTCATCAATACGGCTACGACGGCAACGTGCTGGGCCCGGTCAGCGTGAGCACCAGCCTGGGCGCGACCCTGAGCCCCGCTGCCGCCGTGCAGGACGGCGTGCTGCATGTGCTGTACCGCAGCAAGCCTTGACCCGCGCTCCTTTCACGCTGACGGAATAGCCCCATGCCGATTGATACCGAGATACGCCGCTACATCGACAACCACCTGGTCGACGGCCTCAGCGACGAGGTGTTCTTCAACGAGGTCGATGTCATCCTGCATGACATTTTCTTGCTGTCGTCGAGGGTGCCCGGCGACGTGCAACCCACCGCCGCCTACCTGGCCTACAGCATTTCCCGGCAGTACATGCGCAGCGGCAACCAGGCCCAGCAATGCCGCTTCGCCCAGCGCCTGACCCTGTTGCTGCGCCGGCTGTACAACGACGCGGCGACCATCGCCCTGTTCGAGCGGCTGCGCCCGGCGGACAGCTTCGCCCTGTTGCTGGTGCTCTATCGCCTGCACTACGTGCTGACCCTCAACGGCCTGCAGGCCGAGCGCGGGCCAATGGATCTGGATATCGGCGACCCGTTGCGCCTGTTGCAGATGATCGTCGGTGCCGCCCACGGCCCGTGGCAGGGCCTGATCGCGCTGCAGGGGGGGATCCGCGACTACTACCATGGCCGGGTCGCCGATCCCCAGGGTGCGGCGCTGATCGAGATCGGCCGCGAGCGGCCGGCCAGCGTCGGCCTGGAACTGCGCCTGACCACCTGGAACCTACAGGGCACCGCGGCCACCTCCGAAAGCAAATGGCGCACGCGCCTGCTGCAACTGGCCAGGGTCAACGACGTGGTGCTGGTCCAGGAAGCCGGTACGCCGCCGGCCTCCGCGCGTTTCGTGGCGCGCCTGGACGTGCCGGACCAGTTCGGCGTGTACCTGCAGGTCGACCAGTACCTGTGGGAGGCCGGCACGGCGAGCCGGCCGGAGTCCTACGAGGTGTACTTCCTCGACGTGCAGCGGCTGCGGGTCAACCTGGCGTTGGTGATCCGTCCTGATGCACGGCTGGACGTGCGCGACGTGGTGATCGTCTCCGATGGCGCGCCGGCCACCGGCAACGTGCCGCTGACCCGCCCGGCGCTGGGCGTGCGCCTGAGCCGGCGCCAGGACGGTCCGGCGTCGCGCAGCCGCCAGGAGGTCACGGTGTACAACTTCCACGCCTTGTCCGGCGGCGGCTACAACGCCCCGCGGATGCTGCGGGAGATCAGCTGGCACACCGACACGCCGTTCGTCGTGCTCGGCGACTTCAACCGCGACCCGCGCCCGCCGGGCACTGGTGCCGGTACCGGCAACTGGGTGTCGCCCGAGGACCTGGCGCGTATCCACCTGGCCAATGGCAGCACCTATCCGGCCACTGCGCCGGAAAGCATGCTGGACTACGCGCTGGTCAATGGCAGTACCGGGCCGATCCCGCCGGGGGTGGTGGATGTGCCGGGGCCGTCGGATCACCTGGCGGTGAGCTATGTGATCCGGTTTACCTGAAAACCCTGGGGCTGCACAGCAGCCCCAGACCCCCCTTCCATCCGCAGACTAATTTTCCCCCACCCACGTTCGTTCTCCTCTCAGTTGCCCCGCATTGCGTCGCGGGGCCTGCCCATCACTGAAGGAGACAGGCAATGACTTCCGTTTTCGATCGCGACGACATCGTGTTCCAGGTCGTGACCAACCACGAAGAGCAATATTCGATCTGGCCCGACTACAAGGCCATCCCCGAGGGCTGGCGCGCGGTCGGCAAGAGCGGCCTGAAGAAGGACTGCCTGGCCTATATCGACGAGGTGTGGACCGACATGCGCCCCCTGAGCCTGCGCCAGAAGATGGCTGCGGCCGCCTCCTGATGGCATCGCTGACCCTGTTGTGCCTGCCGTACTCCGGCGCCAGCGCCATGGTCTTCAGTCGCTGGCGGCGCAAGCTGCCGGCCTGGATCGACGTGCGTCCGGTGGAGCTGCCGGGACGCGGCGCCCGGCTCGCCGAACCGCTGCGCACCGACCTGGCCGCCCTGGCCCGGCAACTGGCGGCGGAGCAGCGCCTGGCTGCCAGCCAGCCCTACGCGATCCTCGGCCACAGCCTCGGTGCCTTGCTCGCCTTCGAGCTGGCCCATGAGCTGCAGGCCCTGGGCTGCCCGGCGCCCCGCGCGCTGTTCGCCTGTGGCACCGCGGCGCCGAGCCGTCGCGAAGGCTACGACGGCCCCGAATGGCGCGAGCCGAAGAGCGATGCCGAGCTGATCCGCGAACTGCGCGAGCTGCAGGGCACCCCGGAAGAGGTGCTGGCCAACGAAGAACTGATGGCACTGACCCTGCCGGTGTTGCGTGCCGACTTCCTCCTGTGCGGTCGCTACGTCTACCGCCAGCGTCCGCTGTTGCGCTGCCCGCTGCACGTGTTCGGCGGCGAGGACGACCGCGCCAGTCAGGAACAGCTGCTGGCCTGGCGCCAGGAAACCCAGGGCGACTTCTCCCTTGAGGTGTTCCCGGGCGGGCATTTCTTCATCCATGAGCATGAGGACCGCGTCCTTGGCGTCCTGGCCGCTGCGCTTGAGCCGTTGCGTCTGAGCGCCTAGCCCCGCATAGTCGGACACATTTCCGACTGCAAGGAGCTTGCGCAATGCTGATCGACGCTTCCCGGGCCACGCTGCTGGTCATCGATGTCCAGGAAAAACTCATCGGCGCGGTCAGCGACCCCGCCGGGACCCTGGCGCGGACCCGCTGGCTGCTCGCCGCCACGGCCGAACTGGGCCTGCCGACGGTGATTTCCGAGCAGTACCCCAAGGGCCTCGGGCCGACGGTCGCCAGCCTGCTGGAGGCGGCGCCTGCGGCCACGGTGGTGGAAAAGACCCATTTCTCCTGTGTCGGCGGCGAGTGCCTGCCGGCGTCGCTGCTGGAGCGTCAGCAGGTGATCGTCTGCGGCATGGAAACCCATGTCTGCGTGCTGCAGACCGTGCTGGAGCTGCTGGAGCGCGGCCAGCAGGTGTTCGTCGTCGAAGATGCCTGCGACAGCCGCACGGCCCAGAGCAAGGCGGCCGGGCTGCAACGCATGCGCGATGCCGGGGCACAGATCGTCACCCGCGAGATGGTCCTGTTCGAGCTGATGCGCCATTCCACCCACGAGAAATTCCGCGTTATCAGCAAGACCTTCCTGGTCGGGGAACAGCCCTGAAACGCCTGATGCGCTGGTTGCCGTTCGGGCTGCTGGCGCTGCTCGCCGGCTGCGTCGGCCCGCGCACCGCCCAGGAGCCGGCGCTGACGCCGCAGCAGGTGCAGGCGCGGGTCGCCGCCTTGTTGCCGGCCAGCGCCTCCGATCGCCAGGGCTGGGCGCGGGATATCCAGACCGCCTTCACCACGCAGAAGCTCGACCCGAGCCAGTCGAACATCTGCGCGGTGCTGGCGGTGACCGAGCAGGAATCCACCTTCACGGCCGACCCCAAGGTGCCCAACCTGGGCCGCATCGCCCGCGAGGAAATCGACCGCCGGGCGGCCAGGGCCTTCGTGCCGAAGCTACTGGTGGACGCGGCCCTCGATACCCGTTCGGGCAACGGCAAGACCTGGAACCAGCGCCTGGCCACGGTGCGCAGCGAGCGCGAGCTGAGCGCGCTGTACGACGAACTGACCGGCTCGTTGCCGCTGGGCAAGACCCTGCTCGGTGGCTTCAACCCGGTGCGCACCGGCGGGCCGATGCAGGTCAGCATCGCTTTCGCCGAGGAGCATGCGCGGGACTATCCCTATGCCCATGACGGCAGCATTCGCCAGGAAGTGTTCAGCCGGCGCGGCGGGATGTATTTCGGCATTGCTCACCTGCTGGGTTATCCGGCCGGTTACTCGCAGCCGTTGTATCGCTTCGCCGATTTCAACGCGGGGTGGTATGCCAGTCGCAATGCGGCGTTCCAGAGTGCCCTGGGCAAGGTGACCGGGGTGAAGCTGGCGCTGGACGGCGACCTGATCGCCCATGGATCGATCCTGTCGGGGAGTACCGAGAAGGCGGCGCGGTTGCTGGGCGAGCGGTTCGGCATGCGTAATCCGACTATTCGCGAGCAACTGGAGAAGGGCGAGGGAGAGGGTTTCGAGGAGACCCGGCTGTACCAGCAGGTGTTTGCCCTGGCGGACAAGGTGGCGGGGGAGCGGGTGCCGCGGGAGGTGTTGCCGGGGATTCGGCTGGAGAGTCCGAAGATTACCCGGCAGTTGACCACCGCCTGGTTTGCCAAGCGGGTGGATGAGCGTTATCAGCGGTGCATGAAGCGTTAGTCACTCTGGTGCTGGTGTTGGATGTCGTGTGTTGATCCATTTGCGATGGCGACGCTGAGTCACCTTTTCGCCTTTACGGCGACCCCCTTTTGAAAAGCGCAAAAGGGGGCAAAACGCTCTTGCTCCTGCATCCGGCCCTACGCTTCGCTCCGGGTTCCTTCCTTCCGCACTGACTCCGGGGGCCGCGCCATCCATGGCCCTCCACCCCCTCCATCAGCGCTCCACTCAGCCTCCTGATGT
>JAIRVG010000064.1 GCA_031253995.1 Paucimonas sp.
GCCACCTGGTATCTGCTGAGCAATGTGGGCGGGAAAGCCAGTGCTGAGCAGATTGCGCTTTGGTACTACTGGCGGTGGCGAATCGAGTCCTACTTCAAACTGCTCAAGGAAGGCGGACACCAGCTGGAAAGCTGGCAGCAGGAAAGTGGTGAGGCCGTGTTCAAGCGACTGCTTATCGCAAGTCAGGCCTGTGCAGTGGCTTGGCGGCTGATGCGTGCCGAGGGTCAGTTTGCCGAGCAAACCCGAACATTCCTGGTGCGATTATCTGGCCGCCAGATGAAACGTTCCCAGCCTGTGACTGCTTCAGCGTTGTTGGCAGGGCTGTACATGCTGTTAGCCATGACAGAAACGCTGGAGCAGTACAGTCCTCAGGAGCTTGCCGCGTTTGCAAATGAAGCTGTTGGCTGGCTACCGAGGCAAAGGCGTTAGAGATGTGTAGATACCCATGCTCATCGCTGGCTTGCCAGCGATAGGGCCATCAGCCTTTCAGACCTGCCCTCGGCAATGCACCACCAGGCGGGCCCCACCCAGCTCGCTTTCCCCCACCTCCAGCCCGAACCCGTGCAGGTCGACGATCGCCGCGACGATCGACAACCCCAGCCCGAACCCCGCGTGCTTGTGCCCTTCCTCGCTGCGATAGAAGCGTTTCAACACCGTCTCGCGCTCCTGCGCCGGAATCCCCGGCCCACTGTCCTCCACCGCAATCTGCAAGCCATCCGCATCGGTCACGGCCGAGATGCGCACCCGTCCACCCGCCGGGGTGAACTTGATCGCATTGCCCACCAGGTTGGCCAGCGCCTCGAACAGCAGCTCATGATCACCGAACACCTGCGGTAGCGGCTCGTCCACCTCCAGGCTCAGGGCAATCTCGCCATCCTCGGCCAGCGGCAGGTAGAAATCATGCAGCTCGGTGAGTATCCCGGCCGGTTGCAGCTCGACGAACCCCGCCCGACGCTGCCTGTCCTCCAGCTCACTGATGCGCAGCAGCCCGCGAAAACGCGCCATCAGGGTATCGGTCTCGGCGATTGCCTGTTCCATCGCCTCGGCCTGCGGGGCATCGTCCCCCGCCTGTTGGCGAATCCGGTACAGCTGCGCCCGCAGGCGGGTGAGGGGGGTACGCAGGTCGTGGGCGATGTTGTCACACACCCCCTTGACCTCATGCATCAGTCGCTCGATACGGTCGAGCATGGCGTTGACGATGGCCGCCAGCATGTCCAGCTCGTCACGCCGTTGCGACAGTGGCAGGCGCCGGGTCAGGTCGCCGGCGACGATCTGCTCGGCGGTGGCCTGGATCGCGCGGATGCGCTTGAGCGGCCGGCGCCGCAGCCAGTACCAGCCGGCGATCCCGGGAATGATGGTCAGCGACAGGCCCCAGAGCAGGGCATGGAGGATGATCCGGGTGACCACGAACAACGAGCCGTTGTCGCGCACCAGCACCAGCCAGCGCCCGTCCGGCACCTTCAGTGCCACGCCGTCGCAGCTGTCTGCCGGCATGCGCGGGTCGTCGGCGTCGAGGCAGCGTTTGAGCTCATGGATGCGGCCATCGAGGCCAAGGCCCGCAGGCATCTGGCGAATCTGCCCGCCCAGCGGATTGAACTGCGCGTCGAACAGCCCGTAGGCATCGAAGCTGCGCTCCTCGAAGGCCTGGCTGGCGATCAGTGCATCGTCCAGCTGCTTGCCGCTCATGTGCATGAACAGGTGCTGGCGTTGCATCAGGGAGTGGCGGGTGAGCTTGTTCAGGTAGCTGGAGACTTCGAAGTACAGCACGCCCATCAGGATGCTGCTCCAGGCCACGAAGAGAAAACTGTACAGCGCCAGCAGGCGGCTGGTGGACGAACTCCAGCCCTTATGCGGGTTCGGCAATGGCATAGCCGGAGCCTCGCACGGTGCGAATCAGCGGCGTCTGGCCGGGCGCGTCGATCTTCTTGCGCAGGCGGCCGATATGCACATCGATCAGGTTGGTCCCCGGGTCGAAGTGATAACCCCAGACTTCCTCGAAGATCATCATCCGCGTGATGACCTGGCCGGCGTGGCGCATGAGGAATTCCAGGAGCTTGTACTCGGTGGGCAGCAGGTTGAGGGTCTGCTCGCCGCGGCGCGCCTCGTGGCTGATCAGGTCCAGTTCCAGGTCGGCCACCTGCAGGCGGGTCTGGGTCAGCGGCACGCTGTGGCGGCGCAGCAGCACCTCGACCCGGGCGGCCATCTCGTCGGAGGCGAAGGGCTTGGTCAGGTAGTCGTCGCCGCCGGCACGCAGGCCGCGCACCCGTTCGTCGACGTCGGAGAGGGCGCTGATCATCAGGATCGGCGTGGCGATCTTCAGGTTGCGCAGGGTGGTGACGATGGTCAGGCCATCGACTTCCGGCAGCATGCGGTCGACGGTGATCAGGTCGTAGCCACCGGCGATGGCGCGGGCCAGGCCTTCGCGACCGTTGTCGATCCAGTCGACGTCGAGGCCATGGCTGGAAAGTTCGGCGACGATTTCCTGGCCGGTGACGGCATCGTCTTCGATTGTCAGTACGCGGGGCATGCTCTTACCTGGGCGGCGGTTGAAGATTCGATTGTGCCAAAGAATAGGCAACGCCCGGGTTAAAGGAAATTCATGTTAGCGGAGCCTCAAGCTCCAAGCCTCAAGCTGCAAGAGAGAAGCGGGGCGCGGGGCACCTGGCTTTTTCTTGCAGCTTGCAGCTTAGGGCTTGCAGCTTTTAGACGACCTTGACGATCCAGCCGGCTGGGGCCTCGACGTCACCGCTCTGGATGCCGGTGAGTTCGGCGTAGAGCTTCTGGGTGACCGGACCGACTTCGGTTTCGCTGTGGAACACGTGCAGCTTGCCGTTGTACTGGATGCCGCCGATCGGGGTGATCACCGCGGCGGTACCGCAGGCGCCGGCTTCCTTGAACTTGCCGATCTCGTCGATCAGCACGTCGCCTTCGATCACTTTCAGGCCCAGGCGCGAAGCGGCCAGTTCCATCAGCGACAGACGGGTGATGCCCGGCAGCACGGAGGCGGATTTCGGGGTGATGAATTCGTTGTCGCCAGTGATGCCGAAGAAGTTGGCCGAACCCACTTCCTCGATCTTGCTGTGGGTCAGCGGGTCGAGGTAGATGGCGTCGGCGAAGCCGGCTTTCTTGGCGTCGTAGCCCGGCATCAGGCTGGCCGCGTAGTTGCCGCCGACCTTGGCTGCGCCAGTGCCCTGCGGGGCGGCGCGGTCGAAGTCGGAGATGATGAAGTTGTGCGGGGTCATGCCGCCCTTGAAGTACGAGCCGACCGGGATGGCGAAGACCGAGAAGATGAACTCGGGCGCAGTGCGCACGCCGATGTTGTCACCGGTGCCGATGACGAACGGACGCAGGTACAAGGCACCCTTGCCGTACGGCGGCACGAAGCGCTCGTTGGCCTTGACCACTTGCTTGCAAGCCTCGATGAAGGCTTCGGTCGGCACTTGCGGCATCAGCAGGCGGGCGCAGCTGCGGGCCATGCGTGCGGCGTTCTGGTCGGGGCGGAACAGGTTGATCGAGCCGTCCTTGCAACGGTAGGCCTTGAGGCCTTCGAAGCACTGCTGGCCGTAGTGCAGGGCAGTGGAGCCTTCGCTGATGTGCAGGACGTTGTCTTCGGTCAGGGTGCCCGCGTCCCACTCGCCGTTGCGCCATACCGAAAGGTAGCGCTTGTCGGTCTTGATGTAGTCGAAGCCCAGCTTGTCCCAGTTGATTTCGTTACTCATGACACCCTCGATCGGTTTGGCAAAAGCCTGTTCGCTACAGGCCGCGCTATGCGCGCAAGAGGGCCACGATAATACATCCCGTACGGATCGGAAAAGCCTGTCGGCAGAATCCCCGGGACATCTCGTCGTCCGTTTGCAGCAGGTGGTGGTACATAGGACTGTTTCAGGTTCGAAGTTTCGATCCGACTTGCGCTTTTTCCATGAAGAATTTGCCATTTTCTGCCCGAAGTCCCGCCATTAGCCTGAGCGTCCCGATCATGGACGAGAGGTGCCCGGCATGGCCGCAGCGCACGATGACAACACCCCCCACTACCAGACCGTCAGCCAGCGGGTGCCGCAGTGGCTGCTGGACCTGACCCCGACGCAGCGCCAGGTGCTGCGCAGCCAGTTGCCGCCACCGATGCCCTGGCTGGAGGAGGCCAGGGGCCGACTGCCGGACGTGGTCCAGGCCTGGCGAGACGAGTACTGGCGTCACCAGCGCTTCGCCACGGACCTGGGCAAGGTCCTGGCACTGTTGCCCGCTGCCGAGGCCTTCGCCGAACCCTTGCTGCGCGCGGCGCTGAAGGACAGCTTCGGTCTCGACCTGGACGTGCGCCGGACCTTTCTCTTCAATGCCGCCCGGGCGCGGCTCGCCGAGTCGCGGGTGGGTGACGAGGACCCGGCGGTGCGGGCCTTCCAGGTGGTCAAGGCGAGCACCCCGTCATTGCTCCAGGCGGCCCTGCAGAATTTCGAGGCCTTCGAAACCGAGGTGGACGGTCTGCGCGACGGGCGCCGTGCCTCGCGGATCTTCGTCAGCGAGTCGGGTGAGGTCCTGGCCCCTGGCAGCGACGTCGAACTGGTACCGGAACGCTTTGCCGCCCTGTGCCGGACGCTGGACCTGGGCGGCCAGTACCAGCGCCGGATCGCCGCGCTGTTCGAGCCCGTGCCCACGGCGCAGGAGAGCGCAGAGGCGGCGGCGATGAACCGCCAGGCACGCTTCAAGCTGTTCGAGCAGTCGACCTTGCGCCTCACCCTGCACCTGGCCCGCCTGCGCGGCTGGATCGATGAAGGCCTGTACCGCGACCTGCTGGAGGTGGCGAACAACGGCAAGGCCAGCGGCAACCTTGAGCGCAACGCCCTGAGCCTGTGGGACGTGCAGTTGAACGGTGCGGTGCTGTTCTTCCGTCCGACGCAGTGGGTGCTGTACCTGCCGGACGAACCGCAGCAGCCGCTGCGGGTATTCGACTCGACCCAGGCGGTGCAGGGCTGGTTGCGCGAGCAGTTGAAGGACTCGGCGTGGCGTCAGTATTTCCTGCGTTTCGTCCCGGCCCGTGAACGCGACCAGTTGATGCAGCGGATCCAGCGCACGCTGTATCCGAAGGTGTGGAATCCGGGTGGCTGGTATGAAGAGCAGTACGACGCCGAGGCCTCGTTGCGTCTGGAAAAACACGCTTTCAGCGCACCGCTGTTCAATGTGCTGTTGCAGCGCAAGATGGCGGTGCTCAAGGACGACGGGCTGTTCCATGCGGTAACCACGGCGCAAGAGGATCACAAGTCGGCGATGGCCAAGATCGAGTACGCGCTCGGCGTTGCCTTCAACGTGGCCAATGTGGCCGCCTTCGTGGTACCGGGGCTGGGCGAGGTGATGCTGGCGGTCAATGCCGGGCTGCTGGGCTACGAGGTCTACGAAGGCTTCGACGCGTTGTCCAAGGGCGAGCGTGAACAAGCCTGGGGCTACTTCATGGACGTGGGCGAAAACCTGGCGATGATCGCGGCGCTGGGTGCGGTGGGGCAGGGCTTCTCCGGCAACCTGCCGCTGGCGGTGCGTGGCATGCGCCCGGTGACCTTGCCCGACGGCAGCGTGCGGTTGTGGAAGCCGGACCTGTCGCCGTTCGCCTGGAAAGTCCGCCTGCCGGCCGATCTGCAACCTGGCCAGAACGGACTGTATTTCCACGAAGGACGGCAGTGGCTGAAGCTGGAGAAGCATTACTACTCGGTGCGCACGCTGCTGGGCGAAGAACAGGGCTATCGGCTGGAGCACCCCGAACGGGCCGGCGCCTACGAGCCGGCGGTTCGCCCCAACGGCAACGGTGGCTGGCTGCATGAACTGGACACCCCAGAACACTGGCAGGGCGTGGAACTGTTCCGCCGCCAGGGCCATCGGGAGGCCGAGGTAAGCGAGGAACTGGCCCGGCGTGCCTTGCGCATCAGCGGGGTCAGCGAGGCGCAATTGCGCCAGACCCTGATGGACCGCCGCCGTCCGCCAGCGTTGCTCACCGACACCCTGCGCCGTCTGATGC
>JAIRVG010000071.1 GCA_031253995.1 Paucimonas sp.
GCGCATCAGCGGGGTCAGCGAGGCGCAATTGCGCCAGACCCTGATGGACCGCCGCCGTCCGCCAGCGTTGCTCACCGACACCCTGCGCCGTCTGATGCTGACCGACGCCAGCCAGTACCACGCCCTCCAGCCGCGTCTTTCGGTACAGGGGCGGTTGCTGGCAAGGCAGTTCGACCTGCCTGCTGCGCTGGTGGAAGAAATCGTTGGCGCGGCCACGGCGCAGGAACTGGACACGATCACCCGGACCGCCCGCGTCCCCCTGCGTCTGGCGGAAGAAGCGCGGCTGTACCAGCAGCAGGTACGCATCGCCCGCGCCTGCGAAGGGCTTTACCAGGACCTCGACGCCAACCCGGACAGCGCCCGGCTGCTGCTGCACCTGCTTGAAACCCTGCCCGAGTGGTCGGCGAAGTTGCGCGTGAACCTGTATGAAGGCACGCCCGACGGCCGGCTGTTGGCAAGTATCGGCCCGGATCAGGAGCCTGCGTTGACGCTGCTCTGGCGCGGCCAGCTGCCGCAAGCCTTCTGCCAGGACCTGCTCACCGCCATCCCCGAATTCGGCAACGCCACGACCCTGCGCGAACGCCTGCAGAGCCAGCCCCTGCCACCTCGCCAGCGCCTGCGCAAATGGCTCGGCCTGCCAGCGCACAAGCCAGCCTTCCGCTCGCCAATGCGCCTGGCCGACGGCCGCATCGGCCTGCCCCTGAGCGGCCGTCCCGACCTCCTGCTCACCGACGACACCCTGCTGGACAAGCTGCGCCTGCTGGAGCTGGAGGACATCCATGCCGAAGAGGCCTTGCAGGCGCTGTACCGCAGCGGGCTGGACCGGGTCGCCGTCAACGCCCGGCTGGATGGCCTGCTGGACGAGATGCGCCAGTTGCGCGAGAGCCTGGAGCCCTGGCGCCCGGAGGCCGGCATCCGCGAGCGACTGGAACAGGCGCTGTGGCAATTCTGGCGCAGCAGCCTGTTGGCCGAACTCGATCGCCCCACGGTACGCCTGGAACTGTGGCAGGTGCCCTTGCAGGACCTGCCCCCCGCGTTGCCGGCGTTTCTGCGCCAGCGGGTGCGGGCGCTGCTGCTCAACGACGTGCTGCCGGGCGAGGAGGGCTTGCAGGCCATGGCCCTGCAGTTCCCCGAGGTCGGTGCCCTGGACATCCGCAGCGGCCAGTGGAGCGTGGGACTGGTGCCGATGATCGCCCGCGCCTGGCCGCGCCTCGGCAGCCTTGGCCTGCATGTGCCGGGGGTGGTGCTCGATGAGCAGGATCTGCGCGCCCTGGCCGGGCTGCCACGGCTGCGCTGGCTCGACCTGGCGGGCATGCGCATCGCCGACCTGCCCGCCACGGCGCTGGACGGCCTGACCCTGGACTTCCTCGGCCTGGACTGGCTCGACCTGCGCAGTTGGCCGCAATGGCTGAGCAACGCGGCGCTGGGCCGCATCGGCGAACTGTCGCTGATGGGCAACCGCCTGAGCGAGATACCCGGCGACCTCCTCAACAGCGCCGACGTACTCGCCCGGCGCCAGCGCATCGTCTTGAGGGGCAACCGCTTTTCCCTGCTGTCGCTGCTCGACCTGCGCCTGGTCGAGGTGTTTCTGCGGCGTTTCAGCTTCGACCTGGACCCGAGCCCGCTGATCGATGCGCAACTGCAGGCGTGGATCGAGGAGCGGCGGCAGTTCCAGCGCGCGCTGAGCGAGTGGATCGAAGCAGCCAGGGCGACGCCGGAGCCGCTGGAATACCGCCGGCGTATCGCGCGGTCGCTGCTGGGCTGCTGGCGCGAGAGCCTGAACCCGGACAGCAACCCGTTGCTGTCGCTGGCGGAGGTCAGCCTCGACGATCTTCCCGGCCTGCTGCCGGGCTTCCTCAGTGCACGTCTGCGTCGCCTGAGCCTGCGGCAGTTCAGCGCCGAGCCCGGCAGTCTCGAACGCTTCGTCGGGCAGTTTCCGCACCTGGTGGAAATTTCCCTGGTGGACGGTGCGCTGGCCCCGGCCGGCCCGCCGACCTGGCTCGAAGCCTTCGGCGACCTGCGCGAACTGGTCCTGGTGCGCCTGGACATGACCATCGACCAGGCGGCCATGGATGTCTTCGCCCGCCTGCCCCAGCTCTCGGTGCTGCTGGTGGATGGCAATCGCCTGGGCGAGATCAGCGACATGTCGATGTTCGCCCAGCACTACCTGACCTACCTGGGCCTGTCGCAGATGCAGATCGCCAGTTGGCCCGCCTGGCTCGACCAGATGCTGCCCGGCGGCATCGAGCGCCTCGACCTGGACGACAACCAGCTGGCGGAGCTGCCGGAGCGGATCCTTGCAAACCGTCGCACGCCGGACGGCGTGACGGAGATCTCCCTGCACAACAATCCACTGTCCCGGGACATCCTGATCCGCTTGCACACGTCACAGCATTTCAGCCGGCCGTTCTCCTTCGACCTGGACCTGCCCGATGAGATCGCCGGGCTGGGTTACGAGATGCACACCTCGGACTCCGACTCCGAGGCGAGCGAGCCTTTGGACAACGTGATCGAGGACGAGGATCCATTCACCCTCTGGCACACCGGAGAAGCCGACGCCGATGCACGCAACCGCCAGCTGTGGAACGGCCTGGCGGCGGGCGGCGACAGCGCTGCCTTGCTCGGGCTGGTGTCCCGCCTGCGCTACAGCGCCGACTACCGTTCCCCGGTCACCCGTGACGACCTGGTGCAGCGGGTGTGGAATGTGCTCGCGGCGGCAGCCGATGACAGCGGGCTGCGGTCGATCCTCGATGGCATGGCCGAGGAACCCTTGCAGCAGTTCAGCGAGAACGAGACCTGTCCGGATGGTATCCGCCTGGAGTTCAACCAGATGGAACTCACCACCTGGACCCGCCAGGCGCTGCGCCAGATCACCGAGGAAAACCGTGGCCCGGCGTTGTTCCGCCTGATGCGCAGCCTGTTCCGGTCACAGGCCCTGGACCGTATCGCCCGCGACAACAGCAATGGCCGCGACGAGGCGGAGGTGCGCCTGGCCTATCGGCTGAACCGTGGGGCAGACCTGCAATTGCCCTTGCCGCCGCGGGGCATGCTCTACCGCGGCGTGGCCGATATCGCCTTCGGCGAGCTGGACCAGGCGGTGAGCCAGGTGTTGCGGGAAGAGGCGGGGACGGCGCTGCTGGCCTTTGGTGCACAATGCGACTTCTGGGTCGCCTACCTGCGCGAGGCTTTCGCCGCCCGCTTCGCGCCGCTCAAGGAGGCCTACGAAGCGGCGGTGCTCGGGGCGGTCGACGCTCATCCCGACGAAAGCCCCGAGCAGACCGCGACGCGGATCAGGGCGCTGGAAGAGAAATTCCGCCAGGACGAACAAGCCCTGCTCGAAAGCCTGACCCTGGACCAATACCTGGCAACACGCTGAATCCGCCAGCTCTCATAGAACAACACATGACTCATTGATTTAGCAGGGATGGCGTGGGAGCGGATTCATCCGCGATTGGGCGCGAAGCGGCCACAAAACCGGTATCCCGGGTGTATCAGAAAAACTCGGGATTCAGGTTTTACGACGGCTGCGCCGCCGATCGCGGATGAATCCGCTCCCACGCCGAACGCGGCGCACTTGCGAACTAGTTCTCTGCGCGACAGCGCAGCCCGGCAGGCTGGGTGGACTCCTACGGTGGTAGATATACCTTTTTCAGTCTCGAAGTTCCGATCGGAATCCCGGCATTTCCATAAGAAATTTGCCATTTTTAAAGCAGGATCCCGCCATTAGCCTGAACGCCCGAATCACGGACGAGAGGGCTTTGCCATGGCCGAGCTACAGGATGCAGCAGTAACCGATATCCACTACCAGACCGTCAGCCAGCGCGTGCCGCCGTGGCTGCTGAGCGCCACCCCCGCCCAGCGCCAGGCCTTGCGCGCGCAGCCGCCACAACCCATGCCCTGGCTGGCCCAGGCCGGTGCGCGCCTGCCGCAGGTGCTCGCAGCGCTGCGCGAAGAACAGCAGCGCCATCAGTTCCACAGCACCCTGGTTGAAGGCTTCCTCAAGCAACTGCCCAGTGCCGAGGCATTCGCCGAGCCGCTGCTGCGCGAGGCGATCAAGAACACCTTCGGCCTCGACCTGGATGTACGCCACACCTATCTGTTCAACGCCGCCCAGGCGCGGATCGATGCGTCGCATTTCACCGCCAACGACCCCCTGGTCAAGGCCTTCCAGGTGGTAAAGGCCGCCACCCAGCCGCTGCTGCTCGCCGCCCTGCAGAATTTCGAGGCGTTCGAGGCCGAGACCGACGGCCTGCGCGACGGTCGCCGGGCCTCGACCCTGTTCACCAGCGACAACGGCCTGCTGCTGGAGGCGGGCAAGGAGGTCGACGTGACGGCGGAGCGTTTCGCCGCCCTGTGCCGGCAACTGGACCTGGGCGAGCAGTACCAGCGCCAGATCGACAGCGTCTTCCAGCCACCACCGGCCAACGACGAAAGCGCCGAGGTGGCGGTGACCAACCGCCAGGCGTTCTTCAAGCTCCACGAGCAGTCGACCTTCCGCCTCAACCTGCACCTGGCACGCCTGCAGGGCTGGGTCGACGAGGCGTTCTACACCGACCTGCTGGAAGTGGCGAAGAACATCAAGGGCGGCGCCGGTCTGCAGCGTCAGGTGCTGAAACTGTGGGACGTGGAACTCAATGGCCTGCTCCTGTTCACCCGCCCGCAACAGGACGAGAACGCCACGCAACCCGTGGTTGTGTACATGCCGGACGAGCCTCGGCAGCCGTTCCAGGCCTTCGCCTCCAGCCAGGCCTTCCACGCCTCGCTGCGCGAGCGCCTGAAGGACCGCGAGTGGCGCAACTATTTCCTGCGCTTCGTCCCGGCGCGGCAGCGCGATGGGTTGCTGCGGCGGATCCAGCGCACCCTCTATCCCCAGGTGTGGAACCCCGCCGGCTGGTACGAGGCGCAATACGACGGCAACGCCGTCCTGCACCTGGCCACCGAGAACATCACCGCGCCGCTGTTCAATATCCTCCTGCAACGCAAGATCGCGGTGCTCAAGGACGACGGCCTGTTCCACGCCGTGCCCACGGCGGAGCAGAACCACAAGTCGGCGCAGGACAAGGTCGCCTATTTCCTCGGCATCGCCTTCAACGTGGCCAACGTGGCGACCTTCGTCGTGCCGGGGCTGGGCGAGGTGATGCTGGCGGTCAATGCCGGGCTGCTGGGCTACGAGGTCTACGAAGGCTTCGATGCGCTGTCCAGGGGCGAGCGCGAGGAAGCCTGGGGCTACTTCATGGACGTGGGCGAGAACCTGGCGATGATCGCCGCACTGGGTGCGGTGGGAGTGGCGGCGCAGCGTTTCACCGGCAACCTGCCGCTGGCGGTGCGCGGCATGCGCCCGGTCACCCTGGGCGATGGCAGCGTGCGCCTGTGGAAGCCGGACCTGACGCCGTTCGCCTGGGATGTCCGCCTGCCGGCGGACCTGCAGCCGGGCGAGAACGGGTTGTACAACCATGAAGGTCGCCAATGGCTGAAGCTGGAAGGGCAGTACTACTCGGTGCGCACCCTGCTGGGCGAAGAGCAGGGCTATCGCCTGGAGCACCCCGGGCGCCCGGGTGCCTATGAGCCGTCGGTGCGCCACAACGGCAATGGCGGCTGGCTGCACGAAGCGGACACCCCGGAGCAATGGCAGGGCCTGGAGCTGTTCCGCCGGCAAGGCCCGCTGGAAGCCAGTGTCTCGGCACCGATGGCCGAGCGGGCGCTGCGCATCAGCGGCATCAGCGAGGCCCAACTGCGCCAGACCCTGGTGGACTGCCGCCGCCCGCCGGCGCTGCTGACCGATACCCTGCGCCGGCTGGAACTGGCCGGGCGCCTGGAAACCGCTGGCGCGCTGGATGCCGCGGCCTTCGAGCGCGACTACACCCGCCTGCAGCCGGCACTGGCGGCGGAAGGACAGCGCCTGCGGCACCAGTTCGACCTGCCCAATGGCCTGGTCAACGAGATCATCGAGGCGGCGACGGCCGAGGAGCGCGCCGAGCTGCTCGGGGCCGGCGGGGTCCCGCTGCGCCTGGCCGAGGAAGCGCGGTTGTACCGGCAACAACTGCGTATCGCCCGGGCTTGTGAAGGTTTCTACCTGGACATCGCCACCCATGCCGACAGCGCGCGCCTGATGCTGCACGCCCTGGAAAGCCTGCCAGGCTGGCCCGCCAGCCTGCGCCTGGCCCTCTACGAAGGCTCGCTGGACGGTCGCCTGCTGGCCGCGATCGGGCCGGAACGGGAACCGGCGGTCGCCCTGATCTGGCGCGGGCAGCGGCCCGAGGCGTTCACCCACGCGCTGTTCGAGGCGATACCGGGTTCGTCCCGCACCCAGCTCGGACTCGACGACGGCGCCATGCTGCGCGCCCGCCTGCAGGAACAGCCCCTGGCACCCCGCCGGCACCTGCGCGAATGGCTCGGCATGCAGCCGCTGAAGCCGGCGTTTCGTTCGCCCATGCGCCTGGCCGATGGCCGCATCGGCCACCCCTTGAGCGGACGCGGCGGCAATCCGTTCTTCACCGAGGACCAGTTGCTCGACAAGCTGCGCCTGCTGGAACTGGAAGACATCGAGGTCGAGGACGCCCTCCAGTCCCTGTACAGCAGTGGCCTGGACCGCATGGCCATCAATGCGCGCCTGGACGGCCTGCTGGAGGAAATGCTGGAGCTGCGCCAGAGCCTGGACCGCTGGGCCCTGGAGTCCTCCCGGGAAACCCTGGACGCCGCCCGCCAGCTCAGTCGTGAGCGCATCGGCCTGGCGCTCTGGGAGTACTGGCGGCGCAGCATCCTGCCGGAACTGGGCCAGCCGGCCTCGCGGCTGATTTTCTGGCAGGTACAACTGGCGGACCTGCCCGAGGACCTGCCGAACTTCTTCCGCCAGCGGGTGAAAGCGCTGCTGCTCAACGAAGTGGTGCAGCGTATCGGCGCGCCCCATGAACGGTTCATCGGCGGCAACGAAGTGCGCGCCCTGGCCGCACGCTTCCCCAACCTCGCGTCGCTGGATATCCGCGGCGGCCAGTGGGGCGCCAACCTGCCCCAGCGGATCGCCGAGGCCTGGCCGCGCCTTACTGCCCTGGGCCTGTGCGAGCTCGACAACATGATCGGCCATCCGGACCTGCGCGCCCTGGCGACCCTGCCACGCCTGCGCTGGCTCGACCTGCGCGGCCTGCGGCTGCGCGACATGCCGGTCAGCGTCCTCAACGGCCTGACCCTGGACTACCTCGGTCTCGACTGGCTCGGCCTGCAGGCCTGGCCGCAATGGCTGGACAACGCGGCGCTGGCGCGGATCGGCGAGCTGTCGATGATCGGCAACCAGCTCAGCGAGGTGCCACCCGACATCCTCAACAATTCCGAGGCAGTGGCCAGGCCGCTGCGCATCTCGCTGCAGGGCAACCGCTTCTCGCGCCAGGCCCTGCTCAACCTGCGCCTGGCCGAACGTTTCCTGCGCCGCTTCAGCTTCGACCTGAGCCTGTCGCCCGCCATCGATACCGAACTCAACCAGCGCGTCCAGGAGCGCCGCCAGTTGCAGGTGGCGCTGCGCGAATGGATGGACTCGGCGCCGCCAGGCAATCCTCTCACCCCCGCGCAGGCCGCCTACCGGCGTGGCATCAGCACGCAGTTGCTCAAGCACTGGCGAGAAAACCTCTACAGCGGCGGATCGTCCCTGCTGGCCCTGGAAAGCATCGTGCTGTCCGAGTTTCCCGGCAACCTGCCGGTGTTCTACCGCAACGCCTTGCGGCGCCTGGAACTGACGGCGTTCAACGGCGATGTACAGGCGCTGGGACGCTTCGTCGAGATGTTCCCGCAGCTCACCGAACTGGCGCTGAGCGACGGTCTCACGCCGTTGCAGGCGGTACCGGAGTTTCTCGTTTCGTTCAATCACCTGCGCGAGCTGGCGCTGGTGCGCATGGGCCTGACCATCGACCAGGCGGCCATGGAAACCTTCGGCCGCATGCCCATGCTGTCGTCGCTGCAACTGGACGGCAACCGCCTTGGCGAGATCACCGACATGACCATGTTCAGCCAGCGTTTCCTCGGCTACCTGGGGCTGGCGGAGATGCAGATCAGCACCTGGCCGGCGTGGCTCGACGAGATGCTGCCCGTCGGGATCGAGCGGCTGGGGCTGGATGGCAACCAGCTCACCACGTTGCCGGCCCGCCTGCTGGATAACCGGCGCACTGCGGAGGGCGCGGTGGAGATTTCCCTGCGTGGCAACCCGCTGAGCCGCGACACCCAGGTCCAGGCCCATGTGTCGCAGCACTACAACCGCCCGTTTACCTTCATCATGGACTTGCCGGCGGACATCGCCTCGATGGAGGGCGAGGCCCATGTCTCCGATTCCGAGGACGACTGGTCGGAGCAGGAGGAGTCCGCCCAGTCGGAAGAGGACTTCACCACGGTCTGGAAAACCGGCGATGTCGGCGAGGACGAGCGCCACGAGGACCTTTGGCGCCGGCTGGTGGAGCACGGTGATTGCGAGTCGTTGCTCAAGCTGGTGGCGCGGCTGCGGCACAGCGCCGACTACCGTTCCGGCAACACCCGTCCCGAGCTGGTCCAGCGGGTCTGGAGCCTGCTGTCGGCGGTGGTCGACGATGCCGATTTGCGCCAGACCCTCAACGGCATGGCCGAGGAACCGTTGCAGCAACTGGACCATCACGAGACCTGCCCGGACGGGATCCGCCTGGAGTTCAACCAGATGGAGCTGCAGGTCTACACCCGCCAGGCCCTGCGCGAGATCGGCGAGGAAAAGCGGGGGCCGGCGCTGTTCCGCCTGATGCGCAGCATCTTCCGCTCGACGCTGCTGGACCGCATCGCCCGCGAGGCGGCCAACGGTCGTGACGAGGCGGAAGTGCGCCTGGCCTACCGCCTGCGCTGGGCCGCGGAACTGGAGCTGCCGTTGCCGCCACGGAGCATGCTGTACCGCGCCGATGCGCAGATCGCCCCGGGGGAACTGGACCAGGCCTTGACCCGCGTGCGCCAGGAGGAAGCCCGCCAGGGCCTGCTGACGTTCGCCGGCCAGTGCGATTTCTGGACGGCGTACCTGCGGGAAAGCTTCGCCGAGCGGTTCAAGGTGCTCAAGGACGGCTACGAGGCGGACGTGCTGAACGCCATCGATGCCCATCCCGACGAGTCGCCGGAGCAGTCCTCGGCGCGGATCCGGCAACTGGAGGAGCGCTTCAAGAGCGCCGAGCAGGCACTGATCGAGCAACTGACCCTCGGCCAGTCGCTGTCGTCGGACTGAGCCGCTGGGCGGCGCCGGGGCGAGGGGCCCCGGCGCTGCGGCCACGGTGGTACATATGCCTTTTTCAGGTTCGAAGTTCCGATCGGAAGCCGGCCTGTTCCATAAGAAATTTGCCATTTTTAAAACAGGATCGGCCCACTAGCCTGAACGCCCCATTCACGGACGAGAGGGCTTCGACATGGCCGATCCACAGGATCTCGCACTTCCCACGGCAGCCTTTGCGGCGCCGGATATCCATTACCAGACCGTCAGCCGGCGGGTGCCGCCGGCGCTGCTGGAACTGACCCACGGGCAGCGCCAGGCGCTGCGTAGCGGTCCGCCGGAGCCGATGCCCTGGCTGGACGATGCCAGGGTGCGACTGCCGGAGGTGGTCCAGGCCTGGCGTGACGAGTACCCGCGTCACCAGCGTTTTGCCGAGGCCGTGGACGGCTTTCTTGCCGGCGTGCCCGCCGTCGAGGCCTTCGCCGAACCGCTGCTGCGGGCGGCGTTGAAAGACACCCTCGGGCTGGATCTCGATGTCCGCCAGACCTATCTGCTCAATGCTGCCCGCGCACGGCTCGCGGAATCCCGGCTGAAGGAGGACGATCCTGCGGTGCGGGCGTTCCAGGTGGTGAAGGCGGCCACGTCTTCGTTGCTCCACGCCGCGCTGCAGAATTTCGAGGCGTTCGAAGCCGAGGTGGACGGCATGGGCGACGGACGTCGTGCATCGCGGGTGTTCACCAGCGAATCGGGGCAGGTGCTGGAGGCGGGTGGCGATGTCGATCTGTCGCCGGAGCGCTTTGCCGCCCTGTGTCGCCAGTTGGACCTGGGCGGCCAGTATCAACGGTTGATCGCCGGGTTGTTCGAGCCCGCACCGACGGCGCAGGAAAGCACCCAGGCCGCGGCGATGAATCGCCAGGCACGCTTCAAGCTGTTCGAGCAGTCGACCTTGCGCCTTACCCTGCACCTGGCCCGCCTGCGCGGGTGGATCGATGAAGGCCTGTACCGCGACCTGATGGAGGTGGCGAAAAACGGCAAGGCCAGCGACAGCCTGGAGCGCAATACCCTGAGCCTGTGGGACGTGCAGTTGAACGGCGCCGTGCTGTTCTTCCGCCCGACGCAGTGGGTGCTGTACCTGCCGGACGAACCGCAGCAGCCGCTGCGGGTGTTCGACTCGACCCAGGCGGTGCAGGGCTGGTTGCGCGAGCAGTTGAAGGACCCGGCGTGGCGCCAGTATTTCCTGCGTTTCGTCCCGGCCCGTGAACGCGATCAACTGATGCAGCGGATCCAGCGCACGTTGTATCCGAAGGTGTGGAATCCGGGTGGCTGGTATGAAGAGCAGTACGACGCCGAGGCCTCGTTGCGCCTGGAAAAACACGCTTTCAGCGCACCGCTGTTCAATGTGCTGTTGCAGCGCAAGATGGCCGTCCTCAAGGACGACGGGCTGTTCCATGCGGTAACCACGGCGCAAGAGAACCACAAGTCGGCGATGGCCAAGCTCGAATACGGTCTCGGCGTCGTCTTCAACGTGGCCAATGTGGCGGCCTTCGTAGTGCCAGGGCTTGGCGAGGTGATGCTGGCGGTCAATGCCGGGCTGCTGGGCTACGAGGTCTACGAAGGTTTCGACGCGCTGTCCAAAGGCGAGCGCGAGGAGGCCTGGGGCTACTTCATGGATGTGGGCGAGAACCTGGCGATGATCGCCGTGCTGGGTGCGGTGGGGCAGGGCTTCTCCGGCAACCTGCCGCTGGCGGTGCGCGGGATGCGCCCGGTGACCTTGCCCGACGGCAGCGTGCGGTTGTGGAAGCCGGATCTGTCGCCGTTCGCCTGGAAAGTGCGTCTGCCGGCTGATCTGTTGCCAGAAGAAAACGGGCTCTATCACCACGAAGGACGGCAGTGGCTGAAGCTGGAGAAGCATTACTACTCGGTGCGCACGCTGCTAGGCGAAGAGCAGGGCTATCGCCTGGAACACCCCGAACGGGCCGGTGCTTATGAACCGGCGGTTCGCCCCAACGGCAACGGCGGCTGGCTGCATGAACTGGACACCCCGGAACAATGGCAGGGCGTGGAGCTGTTCCGCCGCCAGGGTCATCGGGAGGCCGAGGTAAGCGTGGAACTGGCCCGGCGTGCCTTGCGCATCAGCGGGGTCAGCGAGGCGCAATTGCGCCAGACCCTGATGGACCGCCGCCGTCCGCCAGCGTTGCTCACCGACACCCTGCGCCGTCTGATGC
>JAIRVG010000074.1 GCA_031253995.1 Paucimonas sp.
CGCGGCCCCCCCGCGCCGCGGCCCCCCCCCCCCCCTGCCCGCGGCCCGCCCCCGCGCCGGGCTGCGCAGCAACACCACCGAGCCCCCAGATTTCCCGGAACCGTAATGAAGAGCCAAACCATCCGCCGCTGGTCGGTGATCCACACCTGGACCAGCCTGGTCTGCACCCTGTTCCTGATGCTGCTGGCCCTCACCGGCCTGCCACTGATCTTCCATCACGAGCTTGAGCACCTGCTCGGCGATGCCCCCGAGCTGCGCGAGATGCCCGAGGGCACGCCGCACCTGGACCTACAGCAACTGGTACTCAAGGCCCAGGCCCATCGCCCGGGCGAAGTCATGCAGTACTTCGGCTATGACGAGGACGACCCAAACGGCGTGGTGGCGATCATGGCCGCCACTGCCGGTACCGAACCCAACTCGTCCCACACCTTCATGCTCGACGCACGCACGGGCGAAGCCGTGGCGATGCCTGCGGCCAACGGCGGCCTCATGATGACCCTGCTGCGCCTGCATGTGGACATGTTCGCGGGCCTGCCCGGCAAGCTGCTGCTGGCGTTCATGGGCGTGTTGTTCGTGGTGGCGATCGTCTCCGGCACGGTGCTCTACGCCCCGTTCATGCGCCGCCTGAAGTTCGCCAGCGTGCGCCATGATCGCTCGCGTCGCCTGCGCTGGCTCGACCTGCACAACCTGATCGGCATCGTCACCCTGACCTGGGCCTTGGTGGTCGGTGTCACCGGGGTGATCAGCGCCCTCTCCGACCTGGTCATCGCCGCCTGGCGCAACGACAGCCTGGCGGCGATGGTTGCCCCCTACCGCGACGCCCCGCCGCTGACCGAACGCGCACCGGCCAGCCGTCTGCTGGAGATCGCCGCCGAGGCCGCGCCAGGCATGCGACCGGACTTCATCGCCTTCCCCGGCACACGCTTTTCCAGCGAGCACCACTACGCCGTATTCATGAAAGGCGCCACGCACCTGACCTCGCACCTGCTGACCCCGGTGCTGATCGACGCCCGCACGCTTCAGGTCACGGCGGTCGGCGAGCGTCCCTGGTACATGGATGCCATGGGCTTGTCACAGCCGCTGCATTTTGGCGACTACGGCGGGCGCCCCATGCAGATCCTGTGGGCAGTGCTCGACGTGCTGACCCTCATCGTCCTGGGCAGCGGCCTGTACCTGTGGTGGGGCAAGCAGCGCAAGGCGCGGGAGGTGACGGCATGAGCCACAAGTCGCAATCGACCCGGCGAATCTTCGCCTGGCCGACGGTCATCGCGGTGCTGGGCGCAGTGGGGTTGTTTGCCGCGTTGCTGGGGGATGGCGGGTGGGACGTGTTGTCCTGGGTGGGGCTGGGTGTGCCCGCGCTGCTGGGGGTTCGTGGGCTGATCGGCCGAGCCTGAGCACTGAAAGCAATAGTCTTGCTCCGTGGCGTCTTCTTCGCGGGCCCCCCACAGGTACAGCGGTGCTGTCGAGAGCACCGCAGCCCGCTCCTACAAGTCCTGCACAGTCATCTGCTGTACTTATTAGGAGCGAGCTTGCCCCGCGATGCGGTGCCGAGACTTACTGATCAATGCGCGGCAGTACCGCATCCAGCCGTTGGTGCAGGGCGCTGCCGCTCGGCCAGTTGCGCAACATTCGCGCCCGGTCGCGGGCATAGGCCGGCGCAAAGCTGAGCTGGGTGGCATGCTGGCACATGGCATCGAGATCGATCAGCGACCACTGGCCGTTCTGCCAGAACAAATTGTGCCCCTTGAAATCGCCATGGCTGATGCGCTCGCGGATCAGCTGCTGCATCAGGTGCACCAACGCCTGCACCTGTTCTTCAGGCGCCTCGCCGCTCTCGACGTATGGCTGGAAACATTCGATCAGGTCCGGCCCGTCGGCATACTCGGTCACCAAAAAGGCTCGGCTGCGCAGGCCCATGACCCGTTGCTCCAGCACCGCCAACGGCCTTGGCGTGGCGATGTCGAGAAACTCAAGACGATGCCCTTCGATCCAGGAGTGCCAGGCGCGGCTGGGCCGCCAGAAGCGCTTGAACCAGTGTGCGGTGTTCTTGATGTTGTAGCGCTTGAGCACCAAGGTGCGGCCATCGACCTCGATACGCGCCACACTGGCCGCACCGCCGGTCTTGTACAGATGCCCCTCGTCGATCAATGCATCGGCGTTCTGCAGCACCGGCAGCATGGCTGGCACTTCGGCCCGGCGGATCGCCCGCAGGCCCGAAAGGCTGCGCTCCACGCTGAACAGCGTGCACTCGCGCCCGGCCTTTTCCAGATAGTCCTTCAAGCGCCAGTTGCGCACCTTGTCGATCTGCTTCTGCAGGGCTTCCAGCGGCAGGGCGTGCTCGGCATTGGCCAGCAGGTAATGGACCAGCAGCTCTTCGATGAACGGCTCCAGGCGCTTGGGCAACTGGGCGAAGAACACCCCGAGATTCTCCAGCACGCGCTGGCGCGACAGCTGCTGCCCCGGGGTCTCGGCCTTGATGCCGCCACCGTCGATCAGGTACAGCTGACCGCCATGACGCAGCAGGTTGTCCAGGTGCAGGTCTTCCTGCCACAGGCCCTTGGCGTGCATGTGTGCGACCGCGGCGAGCGCTTCGCCCAGGACCTGCTGCTGCTCGTCCGCCAGCACGGGGAGATTCTCCACCGCTGCCCAGGCATCGGCCAGGCTCTGGGCGCCGTCGAGCAACTCGAAGAGCAACCAGCCGCCCTCACCCTCTTTCAGGCCATCGGCCAACAATTGCGGAGTCGTCAGGCCTTGGCTGGCGAGCAGCTTCACGCCCTCCAGCTCGCGCTGGAAGTGGCGGGCCGCGTTGCCGCCGACCAGCAGCTTGGCCAACACCGGTGTGCCACGCCAGATTCCGGCGCCAACATAGCGCTGGCCAGGCAGCACGCGCAGCAGGCTGAGCAGTTGCAGGTCGGCGCTGCCGGCCGCATCGGCCAGGGTCACGCTCAGGGGTAACGACGGGCTGCGCCCGGCGTTTTTGAGATCAGACAAACGCATCAACGCGCCTCCTTTTCACGGCGACGACGCACCAGACGCTGCAACCAAGTGTCGACCAGGCTGCTGTCGCCAGGCTGCTCGAGGTAGGCCGCCAGCAGGCTGCGCACGTCCCCCTCGCCCCAGGCGCGGGCACGGCGCAGCAAGGGTTCCAGGTCCTTGAGCCGGTCACGCATGCCCATCAGCAGCGGGCGGGTCTTCTCGAGGTCGATCAGCTGGGCCAGCCAGCCTTCGCGACGCTCACGCAGGAAGATGTGCTTGGGGTAGAAACAGCCATGCACCTGGCCTGCCGCGTGCAGGGTGCGGGCCAGCTGACCGCAGGCCTTGAGGATGCCCTCGCGCTGCCCGGCCGCCAGTTGCGGCCACTGGGCCAGCAGGCTGTCCAGGTCGCGCCAGTCATCCAGTGCTCGGGTCATGAGAATGGCGCGGTGCTGACCGTTGCCCTTGCGTTCACCATAGAACACCGCCTGCAAGGCGGGAATCCTGAGTTTCTCGTAGCGGCTGATGTTGCGAAACTCGCGGGCGAAGGTCGGCTCGCCGAATGGCCGGTGCAGGGTCCGCGTGAGGTAGTTGCTCTGGCGCTTGAGGTAGAACCCCTTGCCCTCGAGCTCCAGGCGAAACACGCTGCTCCAGCCGCCACGGCCGGTGTTGGGTTCATCCACGGCGTCGAGCTGCAGCGCCCACAGCGCCTCGAAGTCGTTCAGCCCGTGGCGTTGCAGCAGCGCCTCGTCGGCGCTGGCCAGGTAATCGGTCATTCCCTTCCCTCGAAGAAGCTCACCACCTCACGGATCCGTCGCTTGTCCCTGGAATCCAGGCGCTGGTGGCCGCGGTACTGCAGGTAAAAGCGCAGCCGCTGGGTCGCCGAAAGGTGGTATTTGGCGACCTTGTCCAGGCACGCCAGGTCCTTGATCAGGCGGTGGCGCAGCATCAGGGCACGGCAGCCGCGCCAGAAGTCGCCGGTCGGGCAATCGATGAAGAACAGCGTCGCCTTGTCGTCCACCAACAGGTTGCGCCACTTCAGATCATTGTGGGCGAAGTGGTGATCGTGCATGACCCGGGTATGCCTGGCCAGCTGGCGGCTGACACGGTCGACCCAGGCGCGGTCGGCCAGGCGCGGATCCTTGCGCTCGGCCAGGGCGGACAAATCTTCGGTGTTTGGCAGCTCGCGGGTGATCATCGCACCACGGCCAAAGCCCAGACCGTTGCGCTCCAGGCCCCAGGCCACCACGTCGGCGGTGGGGATCCCCCACTTGGCGAACTGCTTGAGGTTCTGCCACTCGGCCTTGATGCGCGGCCGGCCCAGGTAACGGCGCAAGGCCTTGCCGGCACCGGTGTAGCGTTTGACGTAGTAGTTGACCCCGTCCCGCTCGATGCGCACCACTTCGCTGAGCGGGTCACGGGTGAGACGTTCGCCCTGCAGGGCGAACACCGCCTCGAGACTGCCGAAATCCGCCGCCAGGCTTTCGTAGCCTGGTGCCAATGTCCAACCCGCCATCAGAGCGCATCCCCATAGCGTTGCTTGCGATCGTAGAGTTTCTGCGCCTTGCGCTCGAGCCAGGCGAGCAACGCGGCCTCATCGGCCAGGACCTGGCGCAAGGGACGCTGGAAATAGCCACGCAAAAAGCGCAGCTTGTCGCGGCGGGTCAGGCCGATGTCCAAGGCCGAGAAATACAGGGCCGCCAGATCCTTGTCACGCCAGCGGCGGGTGATCTTGTCTCGGGTCTGGGCGCGGTGCAGGTCGATCACTGACAGTTTGAAATCTTCCGGCGTCACCGGTCGATCGGTGTGCAGCAGGAAGTGGCAGATATAGCAGTCGCGGTGGTTGACCCCGGCACGGTGCATGCCGCCGGTCATCTTCGCCACCTCAGCGATCAATGCCCATTTCAGGCGCGCCTGGGGCGGCTGTTTGACCCAGTCGATGCTGAAGTCTTCCAGGCTGATGGTAGGCGCCAGCTCTTCGGTGACGATGAACGAATGCTGACTCGCCGGATTGCTGCCGCGCTCGCCGTAGGCCACGGCGGTCATGGTCGGTACGCCGGCTTGATGCAGGCGCTGGATCGCGCGCCACTCCTGACCGGCGCCGAGCACCGGCAGCTTGGCGCTGAACAGGTTCTTGAAGATCTCGCCCCAGCCTATGCCGCGGTGGATCTTGACGAAGTAGCCCTCGCCCTCGACTTCGGTGCGCAGCGTGCGGCGGCCTTCCAGTTCACGGAACACCTCGCCCTGCAGGGCCTCCACGGCCTCGAAGGGGTCGCGCCCGGCCCACAGGCGCTTGAACGGCTCGGCCAATATCAGCTTCATGCCTGCTCCTGCCCGAGGATCACGTCGGCGGCGTGCTGCGGCATGCTGTACAAGTCCGCGGTATCGGCGAAGGCCAGCCCGTTGCGCGCCCAGGCGGCACGCGCCTGGCCGTCTTCGAGCATGCGTTGCAGGTAGCGGTTGAGCTGCTCCTGCTCGAACGGCTCGTCCAGCACCAGGCCGCTGTCGGCCTCGGCGATGTAATGGGCATAGCCGCACACCTGGGAGACTAGCACCGGCAGGCCGGCCACCAGGGCCTCCAGCAGCACGGTGCCGGTGTTTTCGTTGTAGGCGGGGTGGATCAGCAAATCGGCTCCAAGCAGGAAGCGCGGGATATCGCTGCGCCCCTTGAGGAACTGCACCTGCTCGCCCAGGCCCAGCGTGGCGCTCTGCAATTGGAACACCTTCGGATCGTCCTGGCCGATGACCATCAGCCGGGTGCGCTTGCGCAGCGCCGAGGGCAGCGCTGCCAAGGCCTTGAGGCTGCGGTCCACGCCCTTGGTCTTGAAGCCCGAGCCGATCTGCACCAGCAATAGGTCGTCGTCACCCAGGCCGAACTCCTTGCGAAACTGCGCGCGGATCGCATCGGCGTCGGCCGGGCGACGGCGGTCCTGGGAGATCCCCGGCGGCAACAAGTGGAAGCGCTCCAGCGGAGTGCCATAGTGCTTGATGAACAGTGGCTGCTGCACCTCGGAGATCATCAGCACCTCGGTGCGGGCATCCTTGGCGAACACCGCGCGCTCGTACTCGGCAAAATGCCGGTAGCGGCCCCAGCGGCGGTACAAGCCGCCGCGCAGGGTCTGGGCCTTGTCCTCGAAGCAACCGTCGGCGGCGTAGTAGACGTCCAGCCCCGGCATCTTGTTGAAGCCGATCAGACGATCGACCGGGCGCTTGGCCAGGTCCGCGGCCATCCAGGCGCTGAGCTTCTCGTTGCGACGGTGGTTGAACAGTGCCTTGACCGGCGCCACCAGCACCTCGAAGCCCGGCGGAATGTCACCCTCCCAGATCAACGTGTAGACACGGATCTGGTGGCCCCGCTTCTGGCACTCAAGGGCAATGCGCATGAAGTCGCGCTGCAGCCCGCCGAACGGGAAATATTTGTAAAGCACGAAAGCCAGTTGCATCAACGAACATCCTCAGCCAGCAGCAGCGCGCTCAAGCGGCTCGCCACATGCTCGGGATTCAGGCGAGTGAAGCACAGCGGCCACTCGCGTTTGAGATCGAACCGGCGCAGATCCTCGGCGCTCGGTTTGTAGGTGCACTTCTTCTGCAGGCAGGGCGCGCAGGGGAAGTCGCTGGCCTGATGGACCTGCACACGCCCGTAGGCGCCGGTCAGGCCAGGGTTGGTCGGGCCGAACAGGGAAATGGTCGGCACATCCAGTGCCGCCGCCAGATGGCCCAGGCCAGTGTCCACCGCCACGCAGGCCTTGGCCGCCGCCAGTACGCGGGCGACACCGGCCAGGTTCAATTTGGGCAGGACTTCGCAGTTCTTCAAGCCCTGGGCAATACGCTCGGCGCGGGCTTTCTCGGCCGGGTTGCCCCACGGCAGGCGCACCTGCAGGTTGCGCCGGCCCAAGCGCTCGGCCAGCTCGCGCCAGTAGGCTTCGGGCCAGTGCTTGGTGGCCCAGGTGGTGCCATGCAGGAACACCACGTACGGCGCGGCAGGCGGCAGTTGCAGACGGTCCAGGTCCAGGCCATAGCGGCCGATGCCTTCGGGCAGGTCGTAGGCTAGGGCCAGGGCGAACAGCTGGCGCACCCGCTCCACGGCATGCTGGCCGACAGCGACCGACAGGCGTCGGTCATAGAAGCGGCTGGCCCAGCCTTCGCGGGCGGAGTAGCGATCGAGCCCCGCCACCGGCGCTTTGACATAGCGCGTCAGCCAGGCCGACTTGACCAGCCCCTGGGCATCGATCACCAGGTCGTACTTGCGCGCGCGCAGACGTTGCTTGAACGCCTTCCATTCGCCGCTCTTGATCGTCTGCCAGAGATTCTTGCGCCAACGCCGGATGGCCACCGGAATGACCTGGTCGACCGCCGGGTGCCAACTGGGGATCTCGGCGAAACCTTCCTCCACCACCCAGTCGAAGCGGATACCGGGAATGGCGTGGGCGGCGTCGGTGACCGCCGGCAGCGTGTGGATCACATCGCCCAGCGAAGATGTCTTGATGATCAGGACCCGCACTTAGTCGACCTCGGCCAGGACATCGATCAGGTTCGGCCCGCCCAGGTGTGTGAGCGCGGCGATCACTTTGCCGGGCTCCAGCAGACGCAGGCAGTTGTAGTGGCCAAAACGGCAGGTGCGGTCGAAGCAGGGGCTGCATTCGATGCCCAGGCGCACGATCTCCACGTGTTCGGCCAAAGGCGGGGTGAAGCCCGGCGAGGTGGAGCCGTAGACCGCCACCAGCGGGCGGTTCAGGGCAGCGGCCACGTGCATCAGCCCGGAGTCGTTGGACACCACGGCATCGGCGCAGGACAACAGGTCGATGGCTTCGGCGAGAGAGGTTTCCCCGGCAAGGTTGTAGGACTCCTCACGGAACCCTGGAATCAGCCGGTCACGGATCGACTCACCCACCGGATGGTCGTTTTTCGAACCGAACAGCCACACCTGCCAGCCCTGACGGATCATCGCGTCAGCAACCTCGGCATAGTGCTCAGCCGGCCAACGCTTGGCCTCGCCGAACTCGGCGCCTGGGCACAGCGCCAGCACCGGTCGATCGAGCTCCAGGCCGAACTTGGCCAGTGCGGCGTCGCGGCTCTGCGCTTCGATGCGCAGGCTCGGCCGTGGGTAAGGCTGTGGCAGCTCGGCACCCGGCGCATAGGCCAGTGCCATGAAGCGCTCGATCATCAGCGGGTAGCGGGCTTTGTCCAGCTTGCGCACATCATTGAGCAGGCCAAAGCGCATTTCGCCGCGCCAGCCAGTGCGCTTGGGGATGCCGGCGAAGAACGGCACCAGTGCCGACTTCAGCGAGTTGGGCAGGAGGATCGCCTGGTCATACTGGCCCGCCATGGATTTGCCGATGCGTCGGCGCGTGGCCAGTTCCAGCGCGCCGTGGCCGAGCGGGAAACTCAGGGCCTGGCGCACCTCGGGCATGCGCTCGAGGATCGGCCGGCTCCACTCGGGCGCCAGCACGTCGATCACGCATTCGGGGTGCTGTTGCTTCAGGCACTGGAACAAGGTCTGCGCCATCACCATGTCGCCGACCCAGCTGGGCCCAATGATCAGTATTCTCATGCTTAGTCCAGAAACGCTCGGGGAGGCTCAGCGTTGGCCTGGCCTCCCCTCTTTATATTCAGGCTATGTGGCGGACAGTGTAACACCCAGGCATTTCTGCCGCTGATCGCCCCTACAGGGCTGGCGGAGGGCCTCAGGTCAGCCCCAGCTCGCTCCAGATCCGCCGCACCTCGCGGCGCTGGTCGGCAAACTGCCCTGCATCGACGACGCCGGCCTGTTTCTGCAGGGCCTGGCGGTGCGAGGCCGAGCGGAACGCCTTGTACACTTCGCGCAGCAGCACCGCGTCGCAGGCCGGCATCAGGCCCGCCTGCTCCAGCTCCTCGAGGATGCGAATGTTGTCGGTCCAGCGCAGCAGGGCCGGGTGGTCGTGGGACCAGGCCAAAGCGGCGTATTGCACCATAAATTCGATATCCACGATACCGCCGGCATCCTGTTTGATATCGAAGGGCATCCCAGCCTCGAAGGCGTTGGCGGCAGTGCCTGCGGCGGTGCTCTTGGTGCCGAGGTTGTCGCGCATCTTGGCGCGCATTTCGCTCACTTCCTGGCGCAGTTTATCCAGCTCACGGGGCTTGCCCAGCACCCGGGCGCGCACGTCCTCGAAGGCCGCTGCGACCTGCTTGCAGCCCACCAGTACCCGCGCCCGCACCAGGGCCTGGTGCTCCCAGGTCCAGGCCTCGCCCTGCTGATAGCGCTCGAAGGCGCCGACGGAGCTGACCAGCAGCCCCGAGGCGCCAGAAGGACGCAGGCGCATGTCCACGTCATAGAGCTGACCGGAGTTGGTCTGGGTGGTCAGCATGTGGATGATGCGCTGGCCCAACCGGGTGAAGAACTGCGCGCCATCGATGGGTTTGGCACCGTCGGTCTCGCCCTGGGGATCGCCATCGTGGATGAACACCAGGTCCAGGTCCGAGCCATGCCCCAGCTCGATGCCACCGACCTTGCCATAGCCGACAATGATGAAGCCCGGATCGCACAGGCTGCCATCGCTGCGTTTGGGCTGGCCGTGACGGGCAACTGTCTGGCGCCAGGCCAGGGCCAGCACCTGATCGAGGATCGCTTCGGCCAGCCAGGTCAGGTAGTCGCTGACTTTCATCAGCGGCAGATTGCCAGTGATCTCCGAGGCGGCCACCCGCAGGCTGTGGGCCAGCTTGAAGTGACGCAACGCCTCCATTTGCTGCTCCAGATCGTCCTCGGGAATGCGCGTCAGGCGCTCGCGCAGCTCGCAGGCCAACTCCGGCGCCAGGGGCGGGCTGAACAGCCGGCCTTCATTGAGCAGTTCGTCGAGCAGCAACGGGTAGCGGGCAATCTGTTCGGCAATCCAGGGGCTGGCCGCGCACAGCGTCAACAACCGGCGCAAGGCGCCTGGGTTCTCGGTCAGCAGCACCAGGTAGGCCGAGCGTCGCGCCACCGCCTCGACCAGTGGCAACACCCGCTCCAGCACCAGGTCCGGGTCGTCGTGCTCCACAGCCTGGGCCAACAAGCGCGGGATGAAGGCATCCAGGCGCTCGCGACCGATACGCTGCATGGAGCGCAGCGACGGGCTGGAGCGCAGCAACGCCAGGCGACGCAAGGCCTCCGCGGGTTGCCTGAAGCCGGCCTCCTCCAACTGACGGCAAGCGGCCTCTTCATCCTGGGCCTGCTCCCACAGGGGCGACCACTCGCCACCGACGACCAGCTCGCCCTCGCCTTCCTCGTCATCCGGGTCGGCGATCACCTGGCGGAAATGCCAGTCGATCCGGCCGCGCCAGTGCATGAGCTGGTCATGGAAGCCCTGCCAATTAGCAAAGCCCAGGATAAAGGCCACACGTTCACGGTCCTTTTCGTCCTCCGGCAGCATTTGCGTCTGGCGGTCGGCGATGGCCTGGATCGCATGTTCGGTATAACGCAGGAACTCATAGCCCTCGCGTAGCTCGGCCACCACCGCCGGCGGCAGGTAGCCCTGGCCTTCGAGGGTGGCCAGCACCTTGAGCAGTGGCCGCTGTTGCAGGCTCAGGTCGCGCCCGCCGTGAATCAACTGGAACGCCTGGGCGATGAACTCCACTTCGCGGATGCCGCCAGCGCCGAGCTTGATGTTCTCGGACATGCCCTTGCGCCGCACTTCCTGCTGGATCAGCTGCTTCATGGTGCGCAGCGCCTCGATGGCCGAGAAATCCAGATAACGACGGTAGACGAACGGGCGCAGCATCTTCTGCAACTGGGCGCCGGCCACTTGGTCGCCGGCCACGACTCGCGCCTTGATCATGGCGTAGCGTTCCCAGTCGCGGCCTTGGTCCTGGTAATACTGCTCCAAGGCATTGAACGACAGCGTCAGGGCACCGGCCGAGCCGTAAGGGCGCAAGCGCATGTCGACGCGGAACACGAAGCCATCGACGGTCACCGGATCCAGTGCCTTGATCAGCCGCTGGCCCAGGCGGGTGAAGAACTCCTGGTTGTCCAGCGAGCGCTTGACCCCTTCGGTCTCGCCGCCCTCGGGGAAGGCGAAGATCAGGTCGATGTCAGAAGACAGGTTCAGCTCCACCGCGCCCAGCTTGCCCATGCCCAATACCACCATGTGCTGCGGCTGGCCGCTGCGGTTGCCGATGGGGGTACCGAACTGCTGGCAATGGCGCGGGTACAACCATTGATACGCCTGGTCGATGGAGGCGTCGGCCAGGTCGGACAGGTCGCGGCAGGTTTCCCCCAGTGCCGCCTGGCGGGTGATGTCGCGCCAGATGATGCGCACTTGCTGGCGGTTGCGCTCACGGCGCAGGTTGCGCGCAAGTTCCTCTTCGCTCTGCGCAGCGTCGGCGGCGGCTGCGATGCGCGCGCGCAACTCGCCCGGGGCGAAAGGCCGCTCCAGCTCACCGCTGGCCTGCAAGGCGAAGAGCATGGCCGGCTCACGCAGGACCACTTCCAGCACGAAGTCGCTGGCAGCCGCGACCTGGTCGAAAGCGTGGCGCTGCGCGGGACTCCAGGCATCGAAGTCCAGCCCTTCCAGGCCGGCGATGGCCTCACGCAGTGATTGTTGGTTACGGACGACCAGCGGTTGCAGGACGGCGGGCAGATCGAGCGGCAAAGGCAGGCGCATGGTCTATCCTTGATCGGCGTGAGTGAGAGGGGTAGCTGCGGTCGAGGGGATGTCGAATGACGGTTGGACTGTCATACAAAAGTTGGAAATAGCTGAAATAAACGAATCATTGGTTAAAAACATCAAGATTCACCCAGTCAGAGCCCAGTCCAAACCTACGGGAACGTTTTTCCCCACAACCCGGCATGCGACAAAATGCCGCTTTTCTGTAGTTTTACTACTACCCCGGCTGTTCAAAAGCATGAAATGCCAAATCATTTGTAGTAAAACTACACGGCGCCGGATGACTGTCCGGCTAATCCAAGAATTCACGACGTCTGCCCAAAAGGCCAGTCGCAAACTCAGGCCCCCGATTCTGGTGGCCTTTCCGCCCTGGAGCAAGCCATGCAAGACCTCGATCCCGTCGAAACCCAGGAATGGCTGGATGCCTTGGAGTCGGTCCTCGACAAAGAAGGCGAAGACCGCGCTCACTACCTGATGACCCGTATGGGCGAGCTGGCCACCCGTAGTGGCTCTCAGCTGCCGTACGCAATCACCACGCCATACCGCAACACCATCCCTGTTACCCACGAAGCACGCATGCCTGGCGACCTGTTCATGGAACGCCGCATCCGCTCGATGGTACGTTGGAACGCCCTGGCCATGGTCATGCGTACCAACCTGCGGGATTCGGACCTGGGCGGCCACATCTCGAGCTTCGCCTCCAGCGCCACCCTGTACGACATCGGCTTCAACTACTTCTTCCAGGCTCCTACCGAGGAGCACGGTGGCGACCTGATCTTCTTCCAGGGCCATGCCTCCCCAGGCATCTATGCCCGCGCCTTCCTCGAAGGTCGCATCACTGAAGACCAGATGAACAACTTCCGTCAGGAAGTGGACGGCAAAGGCCTGTCCTCCTACCCACACCCTTGGCTGATGCCTGACTTCTGGCAGTTCCCGACCGTTTCCATGGGTCTGGGTCCGATCCAGGCGATCTACCAGGCACGCTTCATGAAGTACCTGGAAGCTCGTGGTTTCATCCCGGCCGGCAAGCAGAAAGTCTGGTGCTTCATGGGCGACGGCGAGTGCGACGAGCCGGAATCCCTGGGCGCGATCGCCCTGGCTGGCCGCGAGAAGCTGGACAACCTGATCTTCGTCATCAACTGCAACCTGCAGCGCCTCGACGGCCCGGTTCGCGGCAACGGCAAGATCATCCAGGAACTCGAAGGCGTGTTCCGTGGCGG
>JAIRVG010000020.1 GCA_031253995.1 Paucimonas sp.
TCGACCTTGTTGTGGCTCCAGGCCAGCGGGTTCTCGAAGTCATGGCCGATGTGCTTGTAGAACTCCTGGTATTCCTCGTCCTTGATCTCGGTACGCGGACGGGTCCACAGGGCGCTGGCACGGTTGACGGTTTCCCATTCCTCGGCCGGCGCTTCCTCGCCTTCGGCAGCTTCGGCCTGCTTCGGCAGCTCGATCGGCAGGGCGATATGGTCGGAGTATTTCTTGACGATGTTGCGCAGGCGCCAGCCATCGGCGAACTCTTCCTCGCCCTTCTTCAGGTGCAGGACGATACGGGTGCCGCGCTCGGCTTTCTCGACAGTGGCGACTTCGAAGTCACCCTCGCCTTTCGACGACCAGTGCACGCCCTCGGCGGCCGGCGCACCGGCACGGCGGCTGAACACGTCGACCTGGTCGGCGACGATGAACGCGGAGTAGAAGCCCACGCCGAACTGACCGATCAGGTGCGAGTCCTTCTTCTGGTCGCCGGTGAGGTTCTTCATGAAGTCGGCGGTGCCGGACTTGGCGATGGTGCCGAGGTGCGCGATCACCTCGTCGCGGCTCATGCCGATGCCGTTGTCTTCGAGGGTGACGGTGTTGGCGTCCTTGTCGAAGCTGACACGGATCTTCAGGTCGGCACCGCCTTCGAGCAGCTCAGGCTTGCCCAGCGCTTCGAAGCGCAGCTTGTCGACAGCGTCGGAGGCGTTGGAAATCAGCTCGCGGAGGAAGATTTCCTTGTTCGAGTACAGCGAATGGATCATGAGGTGCAGCAGTTGCTTCACCTCGGTCTGGAAGCCCAGGGTTTCTTTTTGAGTCTCCACACTCATGGTCTTCAAAACTCCGATCTGATGGCATTGGTCACGCTGGCAGGCGGCCTTCCGGGCGCGCCCGTCGCCAGTCGCGGCGGGATGAACAGCAGATGGGGCCGCGCCGGACTATTTCAAGGGCGCGGCCAGTTCTTTGATCTTGAAATGCGCGCGGGCGGTGGCGATGGGCTCGTTGACGTCGCCCTGCCAGGCGGTGATCGCCACGTTGGTCACCCGGCGACCCTGGCGCCACAGTTGGCAGCGGGCCCAGGTGTCGCGGAAGTGGCCAGCGCGCAAGTAGTCGATGGAAAAGTCGATGATCTTAGGAATGCTCGCGCTTTCGCTGAAGATCAGCAGGTACAGCGCCGCCGACAGCTCCATGAAGCCGGCGATCACCCCGCCATGGATGGCCGGCAAGAGCGGGTTGCCGATGTTGTCGGGGTTGGCCGGCAGGCGGAACAGCAGGTCGTCGCCGTCGCGGCTGCATTCGATGCCGATCAGGCCGGCATAGGGGATCAGTTGCAGCAAGGCGGAGTAATCACCGCGACTGTGCGCCTCGCGCAGTTGCTGGTGGATGTCGGCAGGGATCATTGCGCATCTCCCTTGAGGGTGCGGGCGAAGTTGATGCCGCCTTTTATATCCTTGCCCAGGCGCATGTAGGTGCCGACTACCTGGGCGATGGGCTGTTCGGGGTCATCCTGGAAAGCGGTGCCGCGGATGAAGATCACGTCGCGGCTGACCCGGTAGCAGTGGGCATGGCCGAACACGTCCTGGTCGGCGACGCCGGGGCTCATGTAGTCGATGCGCAGGTCCAGGGTCGGACACACTTCGAACTCTGGCAAGGAACACAGGGTAGCCATGCCCAGGGCGGTATCCATCAGGGTGGTGATGGCACCGCCGTGGATGGCTCCAGTCTGCGGGTTACCGACGATCGAGGGCGAATACGGCAAGCGCAGGACAATACCTTCGGCATTGGCAGAATGAACTTGCATGTTCAATTTCTGGCAATGACGCAAAGCGGAAAGGAAGCGTCTGGCGCGGTCCAGCAACGGCGTTTCGTTCATTTCCGAACTTTTCTCCATTATTGTGCGGACCTGCACAAGGCCAGCAAAAAGTCTATATGGATCCGTAACTTATATATCTGTATCGTGCGCGGAACTTAAACCACAAGGGACAACTCAAACGGTTTAAGCAATGCTATTCCACAAGGAGAAACACCCCATGCGTAAACCTTTTGCTTATGCCGTCATGCTCGCCGCCGCCCTGGGTCTTGCCGCTTGCGACAAAGCCAGCGAGAACAAGGCTCAAGATGCTCAAAAACATGCCGAGCAAGCCCAGCAGAAGATGGACGAAGCTCAGGATAAAGTGAACGAGGCCGCCAAAGAAAACGCCGAAGCCGCCAAAGATTCCGCCGAAGCTGAACAAAAAGCCGCTGAAGAAGCTGCTCCAGCTACTCCGGCTCCGGAAGCCGCACCGGCTACCCCTGCTCCAGCCGCTCCGGCTGAGCCAGCCAAGCAGTAATTACTGCTGGAATAGAAAAACCCGACTTCGGTCGGGTTTTTTTATTGCTGTTTTTCGTGAAAGTCAGCTGTTTGCTTCATTAATCGTTTCAGCCGCCGTCGCCTCGGTCGGCGTATAAACCATCACGTCCAGGACATCCGAGTGGAACTCACGGCGGTAGAGAATCAATACCACGCCCGTGCTCATCGCCACGAATGCCCAGGGACTGACAAACCAACTCAATAACGCCATGCCGAAATAGTACGAGCGCAGACCGAAGTTGAACTGGTTGGCCGCCAGCGAGATCACCCGTGCCGCCCGCGCGGCGAAGGCCTTGCGCTCCAGCTCGCTGACCTGTCGCTCACCGATCATCGGCGCCGAACCCACCAGCACCGCGGCGAAGTTGTACTGGCGCATGCACCAGCTGAAGGTGAAGAAGGCGTAGACGAAGACGATCGCCAGGCATAACAGTTTGATCTCCGACATGCTCTGCGAGGTCTGTTGCACCAGCGGCAGGTCGGCCAGCAGCGACAGCGCGCGGTCCGAAGCACCGAGCACGGTGAGGATACCGGCGAGGATGATCAGGGTGCTGGAGGCGAAGAACGAGGCGTTGCGCTCCAGGTTGCCGATCACGCTGGCGTCGGCGATGCGGTTGTCGCGCAGGAGCATGCGGCGCATCCAGTCTTCCCGGTAGAGATGCATCACACTGGCCAGGCACGCGGTATCGCGGCCCTTCCAGATGGCGTAGCGGGTGTAGCCGCCCCAGCAGATGACGAACCAGAGGGCGGCCAGCAGGTTGGTCAGGTTGGATTCGATGAAGCTCATGGACGGTCCCATCAGGCAGTGACGTGGTTTCGACGTCCGCACGCAGAAAAAGGCACGTTTCGCGGGCCTTGTGGAAGCGGGCATGAAAAAGCCCCGTCTCCTGGATAGAAGACGGGGCTTTACGCAATTACCCCTGGCTGACGCTCATGGCTTGTGGCCTCGTCCGCCCGAAGGCTTTACGTCAGGCGATGACTTCGCGCGGCTTGCCGAGCATGCGGTCGCATACCACGGCGGCCACCAGTGTCACCACGCATGGCACCAGCCAGGCCAGGCCCTGCTCGCTCAGCGGCAGGTGGGCCAGCGCCTCCGGCATGTTGAAGCCGGCGCCCTTCAGCGCATCGATGGTGCCGAAGATCAGCGATACCGCCATGACCGGGGCCATGATGCGGGTCTGCGAATGCCACATGCCTTTGCAGAAGCTCAGGCCGACCAGCACGATGCACGGCGGGTAGATGGCAGTCAGTACCGGAACCGAGAACATGATCAGCTTGGTCAGGCCCAGGTTCGACACCAGCAGCGAGAACCCTGCCAGCAGCACCACCAGCGCGCGGTAGGACAGCGGCAGCAAGCGGCTGAAGTACTCGGCGCAGGCGCAGGTCAGGCCGACCGCGGTGACCAGGCAGGCCAGTGCGATCAGTACAGCCAGGAAGCCGCTACCCAGCGAACCGAAGGTGTGCTGGACGTAGGCATGCAGCACCACGGCGCCATTGGTGGCGGTAGCGGCGATGTCATGGCTGCCGGCACCCAGGCGGAACAGGCTGACGTAGACCAGGGTCAGGCCGACACCGGCGATCAGGCCGGCGATCACCGCGTAGCGGGTGATCAGGCGCGGCGACTCGACACCACGGGAGCGGATCGCGTTGACGATGACGATGCCGAACACCAGCGCGCCCAGGGTATCCATGGTCAGGTAGCCCTGGATGAAGCCTTGCGAGAACGGCGCGGCGACGTATTCCGGCTGCGCATCACCGATGGTCCCGGCTGGCAGGGCGAACGCGGCGATGCCGAGCACGGCCAGGGCGATGATCTTCAGCGGGGCGAGGAAGCGACCGACGGTGTCGAGCAGCTTGCCCGGGTACATGGACACCGCCAGTACCACGATGAAGTACACCAGGCTGTAGATGAACAGCGCCAGCGGGCTCTCGCCGGTCAGCGGCGCCACACCCACCTCGAAGGACACGGTGGCGGTACGCGGCGTGGCGAACAGCGGGCCGACCGCGAGGTACGCGGCGGCAGCCAGCAGGCCACCGGCGATCTTGCCGATCGGGCTGCTCAGTTCGTCCATGCCACCGCCGACCTTGGCCAGGGCGATCACGGTGACCACTGGCAGACCGACCGCGGTCACCAGGAAGCCGAGGGCCGCCATCCACACGTGCGGACCGGATTGCAGACCGACGATTGGCGGGAAAATGATATTGCCGGCTCCGACGAACAACGCGAACGTCATGAAGCCAAGCGCCAGGATGTCCTGGCCTTTCAAAACTTTCATTTAAGGAAATACCACACTACGTAAATCGGAATTTAGAGAGGGATTTCCCCTTGGGTTAGGGAAATGTTTTTTCCGCCCTGATTGAGGCGGACTTTTATAGCGTGGCGCTGCCTTTTGGGCCGCGGACACGAAATGAACGCGCATGGTACTCAATTTGCCGCTCTGGCGCACGGTTTCGGGGCGGTTTGTCCGATGAGTGAACCTGAATGTCGCAAACGGTTGCGCCAAATCAGGAATGCGCGACTCCCGAGGCACACATCGGCCTCTGTGGGAGCTGGCTTGCCAGCGATGAGGCCAGATCAGGCAACATCATTGCCCTGGCCGGACCTATCGCTGGCAAGCCAGCTCCCACAGGTTTCTTTTCACCCAGCAGATTCGACAGCCAAAACGAAAAAAGGCCACCCGAAGGTGGCCTTTCTCTGCTTGTTCAGCGAAGAAGTCTTACTTCTTCACTTCCCAACCGGTCAGCTCGGCCAGGGCCTTGCCGATGTCAGCCAGCGAACGCACGGTTTTCACGCCAGCGTCCTGCAGGGCTGCGAATTTCTCGTCCGCAGTGCCCTTGCCGCCAGAGATGATGGCGCCAGCATGGCCCATGCGCTTGCCCGCTGGGGCAGTCACACCGGCAATGTAGGAAACCACTGGCTTGGTCACGTTAGCCTTGATGTAGGCAGCCGCTTCTTCTTCAGCCGAACCACCGATTTCGCCGATCATGACGATGGCTTCGGTTTTCGGGTCTTCCTGGAACAGCTTCAGGATGTCGATGAAGTTCGAGCCCGGGATCGGGTCGCCACCGATACCGACGCAGGTGGACTGACCGAAACCGGCGTCAGTGGTCTGCTTGACCGCTTCGTAGGTCAGGGTGCCGGAACGGGAAACGATACCGACCTTGCCTGGCAGGTGGATGTGACCTGGCATGATGCCGATCTTGCACTCGCCCGGAGTGATCACACCTGGGCAGTTAGGGCCGATCAGGGTAACACCCAGCTCGTCGCACTTGACCTTGGCATCCAGCATGTCAAGGGTAGGGATACCCTCGGTGATGCAGACGATCAGCTTGATGCCGCCGAAGGCCGCTTCCAGGATCGAGTCCTTGCAGAAAGGAGCCGGAACGTAGATCACCGAAGCGTCGGCGCCGGTAGCTTCCACGGCTTCCTTGACGGTGTTGAACACCGGCAGGCCCAGGTGGGTGGTGCCACCCTTGCCTGGAGTGACGCCGCCGACCATCTTGGTGCCGTAGGCGATGGCTTGTTCGGAGTGGAAAGTACCCTGCGAGCCAGTGAAGCCCTGGCAGATGACTTTGGTGTCTTTATTGATCAGGACGCTCATTACTTGCCCTCCGCAGCTTTGACAACTTGTTGAGCAGCGTCGGTCAGGCTGGTGGCCGCAATGATGTTCAAACCGCTTTCTGCCAGTACTTTAGCGCCCAGTTCGGCGTTGTTGCCTTCGAGGCGAACGACGACCGGTACTTTGACGCCGACTTCTTTCACAGCGCCGATGATGCCTTCGGCAATCATGTCGCAGCGAACGATGCCGCCGAAGATGTTGACCAGAACGGCCGCGACATTGCTGTCGGACAGGATGATCTTGAAGGCTTCGGTAACGCGCTCTTTGGTAGCACCACCACCTACGTCGAGGAAGTTGGCTGGCTTGCCGCCGTGCAGGTTGACGATGTCCATGGTACCCATGGCCAGGCCGGCACCGTTGACCATGCAGCCGATGTTGCCTTCGAGGGCAACGTAGTTCAGTTCGAACTTGGCAGCGTGGGCTTCACGGGCGTCGTCCTGCGACGGGTCGTGGAAGGTCTTCAGCTTCGGCTGGCGGTACATGGCGTTGGCGTCGATGTTGATCTTGGCATCGAGGCAGTGCAGGTCGCCGTCGGCCTTGATCACCAGCGGGTTCACTTCCAGCAGGGCCAGGTCGTGATCCTTGAACAGCTTGGCCAGGCCAACGAAGATCTTGGCGAACTGTTGTACCTGCTTGCCTTCCAGACCCAGCTGGAATGCCAGCTCACGACCCTGGAACGGCTGAGCGCCGACCAGCGGGTCGATGGTTGCCTTGAGAATCTTCTCGGGAGTGTCGTGCGCGACTTTCTCGATGTCCACGCCACCTTCGGTGGAAGCCATGAACACGATACGGCGGCTCGAACGATCGACCACAGCGCCCAGGTACAGCTCTTTGGCGATGTCGGTGCAGGATTCGACCAGGATCTTGGAGACTGGTTGACCGTTGGCGTCAGTCTGGTAGGTCACCAGATTCTTGCCCAACCATTGTGCAGCGAACGCCTTGGCGTCTTCCTTGCTGCGAACCAGCTTGACGCCGCCCGCTTTACCGCGACCACCCGCGTGAACCTGGGCTTTTACAACCCACTCGGAACCGCCGATCTTGTCGCAGGCTTCTGCTGCAGCTTCAGGGGTGTCGACTGCGAAACCCTTGGAAACTGGCAGGCCGTATTCAGCGAACAGCTGCTTACCCTGATACTCGTGAAGATTCATGCTTTTTACCGTCTTCGTTAGGTACTGCGCTTCGGCGCTGCGCCCGTGAGGGGTGCCGCGCCACCTGTGACCGCTTGCCCCCGGTATGCTCCGGGGGTTCGAGTCCGGCGGACTTTCCGCGGTGAGTCATGCACGCAAGACTCACGACGGGCAGACCGCCGTGGTTTTCTTATAGTTAACGCTTCTTACGGTTGGCTACGTGGATGGCACCGCCATTCACGGCCAGCGCGGCTTCATGCAGCGCTTCGGACAGGGTCGGATGGGAGAAGACCATCATGCCCAGGTCTTCGGCACTGGTGCCGAATTCCATTGCGATTGCACCCTGCTGCACCAGTTCGGCAGCGCTTGGGCCAATCACGTGTACACCCAGGACGCGGTCGGTCTTGGCATCGGCGATGACCTTGACGAAACCACCGGTGTCGTTGGCAGCCATTGCACGGCCGCTCGCCGCGAACGGGAAGGTGCCCACGTTAACCTCAACGCCTTCGGCCTTCAAGGTTTGCTCGGTCTTGCCGACCCACGCGATTTCCGGGTGGGTGTAGATGACCGACGGGATCAGGTCGTAGTTCATCTGGGCCTTGTGGCCCTTGATGCGCTCGACGACCATGATGCCCTCTTCCGAGGCCTTGTGCGCCAGCATCATGCCGCGAACCACGTCACCGATGGCGAACACGCCAGGAACGCTGGTGGCGCAGTGATCGTCAACGAACACGAAGCCGCGCTCGTCGATGGTCACGCCGCTGTCGGCGGCCAGCAGGTCGGTGGTGACCGGACGACGGCCGACCGCGACGATCAGCTTGTCGAAGACGATCTTCTGTTCGCCGTTGGCGTCGGTGTAGGTCACTTCGACTTCTTCGCCGTTGACCTTGGAACCGGTGACGCGCGCGCCCAGCTTGATGTCCAGACCTTGCTTGGTCAGGGTTTTCAGGGCTTCCTTGGAGACGGCGGTGTCGGCGGCCATCAGGAAGGTGTCCAGGGCTTCCAGGACGGTGACTTCGGCACCCAGGCGAGCCCAGACCGAACCCAGTTCCAGGCCGATGACGCCGGCACCGATCACGCCCAGGCGCTTCGGTACGCTCTGGAATTCCAGGGCGCCGGTGGAGTCGACGATGACGTTCTGGTCGACCGGAGCCGGCGGAATGTCAATCGGACGGGAGCCGGACGCCAGGATCACGTTCTCGGCTTCGATGATTTCGGTGGTGCCGTCAGCCTTGGTGACTTCGACTTTCTTGCCAGCCAGCAGCTTGCCGTGGCCCTGGATCGAGGTCACGCCGTTGGCCTTGAACAGGGTGGCGACACCGCTGGTCAGGTTCTTGACGATGCCAGCCTTGCGGCCAACCATCGCGGCGACGTCCATCTTGACTTCGCCAGTGGAGATACCGTGGACGTTGAAGCTTTCCTTGGCTTCCTTGTACTTCCAGGAACTGTCCAGCAGCGCCTTGGATGGAATGCAGCCAACGTTCAGGCAGGTACCGCCCAGGGCCAGCTTGCCTTCGCCATCGGTGTATTTCTCGATGCAGGCAGTGGAGAAGCCCAGTTGCGCGGCCTTGATGGCGGCCACGTAGCCGCCAGGACCTGCACCAATTACTACTACGTCGAACTTCTGGCTCATAAAAAGATTCCTTTATAGCTTCAAGCAGCAAGCTACAAGCTGCAAGACGACCGGCTTCTGACTTGAAGCTTGCCGCTTGCAGCTTGAAGCTGCGTATTAGATATCCAGCAGCAGACGTGCCGGGTCTTCCAGCAGGTTCTTGATGGTCACCAGGAAAGTCACGGCTTCTTTACCGTCGATCAGGCGGTGGTCGTAGGACAGCGCCAGGTACATCATCGGACGGATCACGACCTGGCCATTGACGGCCATTGGACGCTGGATGATGTTGTGCATGCCGAGGATCGCGGCTTGCGGCGGGTTGACGATCGGGGTCGACATCATCGAACCGAAGGTACCGCCGTTGGTGATGGTGAAGGTGCCACCGGTCATCTCTTCGATGGCCAGCTTGCCGTCACGGGCCTTCTTGCCGAAGGTGGCGATGCCGTTCTCGATTTCAGCCAGGCTCATCGATTCGGCGTTACGCAGTACCGGTACCACCAGGCCACGGTCGCTGGAGACGGCTACGCCGACGTCTGCGTAGCCGTGGTAGACGATGTCGTTGCCGTCGATCGAGGCGTTGACTGCCGGGAAGCGCTTCAGGGCTTCGGTGGCGGCCTTGACGAAGAACGACATGAAGCCCAGGCGTACGCCGTTGTGGGACTTCTCGAACAGGTCCTTGTACTTCGAACGCAGGGCCATGACTTCGGTCATGTCGACTTCGTTGAAGGTGGTCAGCATGGCCATGTTCGACTGGGCTTCGACCAGACGCTCGGCGATCTTGGCGCGCAGGCGGGTCATCGGCACGCGCTTCTCGGTGCGGTCGCCAGCGGCGGTGACCACAGGAGCGGCGGCGGCAGCGGCCGGCTTGGCAGCCGGTGCAGCGGCAGGTGCGGATTTCTTCGCGGCAACGGCGGCCACGACGTCTTCCTTGGTCACGCGACCGCCTTTGCCGGTGCCGGCAACGGAAGCCAGGTCGATGCCGTTCTCTTCAGCCAGCTTGCGTGCGGCTGGAGCGGCGATCGGGTCGTCTTCGCCAGCGTCGGCGGCAGCGGCGGCCTGGGCAGGTGCGGCAGCCGGGGCGGCGGCAGGAGCAGCAGCAGCGCCGCCAGCCTCGATCGAGCCCAGGACTTCGTCGGAGAGGACGGTGTCGCCTTCGTTCTTGACGATTGCGCCCAGCACGCCGTCAGCGGTGGCCAGAACTTCCAGGACGACCTTGTCGGTCTCGATGTCGACGATCAGCTCGTCACGCTTGACGGCTTCGCCCGGCTTCTTGTGCCAGGTGGCAACGGTGCCGTCGGCAACCGATTCCGGGAAGGTAGGGGCTTTGATCTCGATAGCCATTATCAGTGGTTCCTTAATTCGGTTTCAGGTGCGCGAGGCATTAAACGGTGAAGGCATCTTGCAGCAGTTTTTCCTGCTGCTCGGCGTGCATCGAAGCGTAACCACAGGCTGGCGCGGCAGACGCATCACGACCGGCGTATTCGAGTACCAGGGCCTTGTTGTGACGGCCGAGGATACGACGCATGTGGTGTTGGCTGCTGTACCAGGCGCCCTGGTTCATCGGTTCTTCCTGGCACCACACGACGTTCGTAAGCTCGGTGTATGGGGCGAGGATCTCGACCAGATCGTCCTCAGGGAACGGATACAGTTGTTCGATACGCACGATGGCGATGTCTTCACGACCTTCGGCACGGCGTTTTTCCAGCAGGTCGTAATAGACCTTGCCGCTGCACAGGACCAGACGGGTGACTTTCTTCGGATCGAGGGTATCGATTTCCGGGATCACGGTCTGGAACGAGCCTTCGGCCAGGTCTTCCAGGGTCGAGATGGCCAGCTTGTGGCGCAGCAGCGACTTCGGCGTCAGTACGATCAGCGGTTTGCGCAGCGGACGGATCACCTGGCGGCGCAGCAGATGGTAGATCTGGGCCGGGGTGGTCGGTACGCAGACCTGGACGTTGTGCTCGGCGCACAGCTGCAGGTAGCGCTCAAGACGTGCCGAGGAGTGCTCGGGGCCCTGACCTTCATAACCGTGTGGCAGCAGCATGGTCAGGCCGCACAGACGACCCCACTTGTGCTCGCCGCTGGTGATGAACTGGTCGACGACCACTTGCGCGCCGTTGGCGAAGTCACCGAACTGGGCTTCCCAGATCACCAGCGCGTTCGGCGTGGTGGTCGAGTAGCCGTATTCGAAGGCCAGCACGGCTTCTTCGGACAGGAACGAGTCGTACAGGTCGAAACGTGGCTGGCCCGGGAACAGGTTCTGCAGCGGGATATAGGTGCTGGCGTCCTTCTGGTTGTGCAACACCGCGTGGCGGTGCGAGAAGGTGCCGCGGCCGATGTCCTGGCCGGTCATGCGGATCGGATGACCTTCGAACTGCAGCGTGGCGTAGGCCATGGTCTCGGCATAACCCCAGTTGATCGGCAAGCCACCGGCCTGCATCTTCTGGCGGTCTTCGTAGATCTTCGAGACCTGGCGCTGAACCACGAAGCCTTCCGGCAGCTCCAGCAGCTTGGCCGAGAGTTCCTGCAGGGTCTTGAGGTCGAAACGGGTGTCGTGACGCGCGGTCCAGGCGTGGCCCAGGTATGGACGCCAGTCGACGAACAGTTCCTTGTTCGGCTCCTTGACCAGGCTCTTCACCACGTGCAGGCCGTTGTCCAGGGCGCTGCGGTACTCGTCGACCTTGGCCTGGACGCGCTCGGCATCCAGACGGCCGGCTTGCACCAGGCTGTCGGCGTAGAGTTCGCGGGTAGTGCGCTGCTTGGTGATCTGCTGGTACATCAGCGGCTGGGTGCCGTTCGGCTCGTCGGCCTCGTTGTGGCCACGGCGACGGTAGCAGACCAGGTCGATGACCACGTCACGCTTGAACTGCATGCGGTAGTCGACAGCCAGCTGGGTCACGAACAGCACCGCTTCCGGATCGTCGCCGTTCACGTGCAGGATCGGCGCCTGGATCATCTTGGCGACGTCGGTGCAGTACTCGGTGGAACGGGCATCCAGCGGGTTGCTGATGGTGAAGCCAACCTGGTTGTTGATCACGATGTGCACGGTACCGCCGGTCTTGAAACCGCGGGTCTGCGACATCTGGAAGGTTTCCATGACCACGCCCTGACCCGCGAACGCGGCGTCACCGTGGATGGAGATCGGCAGAACCTTGTCACCAACGGTGTCGTTGCGGCGATCCTGGCGGGCACGCACGGACCCTTCCACCACTGGCGAGACGATTTCCAGGTGGGACGGGTTGAATGCCATGGCCAGGTGGACTTCGCCACCAGCGGTCATCACGTTGGAGGAGAAGCCCTGGTGGTACTTCACGTCACCGGAGCCCAGCTCGACCTTCTTCTTGCCTTCGAACTCGTCGAACAGCTCGCGCGGGTTCTTGCCGAAGGTGTTGACCAGCACGTTCAGGCGGCCGCGGTGGGCCATGCCGATCACGACTTCCTTGGTGCCGTAGGAACCGCAGCGCTGGATCATTTCGTCCAGCATCGGGATCAGGCTTTCGCCACCTTCCAGGCCGAAGCGCTTGGTGCCCGGGTACTTGGTGCCCAGGTACTTCTCCAGGCCCTCGGCCGCGGTAACGCGTTCGAGCAGGTGGCTCTGGATGTCGGCGGAGAAGGACGGACGCCCACGCACGCTCTCCAGACGCTGCTGGAACCAGCTGCGCTGTTCGGAGTCGACGATGTGGGTGAACTCGGCGCCGATGGTGCGACAATATGTCTGCTGCAAGGCGTCGAAGATTTCGCGTAGGCTCGCTTCCTCTTTGCCGATGAACAGGTCGCCGGCACGGAAGGTCGTATCAAGATCGGCATTGGTCAAGCCGTAATGATTGATCGACAGGTCTACTGGCGCAGGGCGCTGCCACAACCCCAGGGGGTCGAGCTTCGCGGCTTGGTGGCCGCGCATACGGTAGGCCTGGATCAGTCGCAGCACTTCGACCTGCTTCTTCTCGTGTTCACTGCTCACGCTCCCGGCGGAAACCGGTTGGGCGCGGCGCTGGTTCTTCGCCAGCAGTACGAAATGGTCGCGGATCGTCGAGTGCGATACATCGGTAGCAGTGCTGCCTTCGGCGGGCAACTTCTGGAAGTAGGTGCGCCACTCTTCTGGCACAGCGTTAGGGTCGTGCAGGTAGAGCTCATAAAGCTCTTCCACATATGCAGCGTTACCACCTGACAGGTGGGCGCTGTTCCACATGCGCTGCATCACGCTTTCTTGCATGCTTGGTCACCCTCGGTTAGGGGCGTCGATCGGCAGAACCACGTAAGCCTGGAGTCTTCTCACCAAAACCAGGCCTGCAAGATCCCGCAGATTTACCGGGTACCAGCCCGGAAGCCCCTGCTGGTCTCATATCTTCATAGGTAAAAGCCCGGGCTTATGACCCTGGCTCGGGTTGCACCTTGGTGCGGGCTTGCGCCCGCACCTTGGCGTACTGCGGTTACAACATTACAGCTTCACACTTTCAACACACTTTCAGAATCAGGTACCGCTCTGCAGCAGCATGTTGCGTACGTGGCCGATTGCCTTGGTCGGGTTCAGACCTTTAGGGCAGACGTTCACGCAGTTCATGATCCCGCGGCAGCGGAAGACGCTGAACGGATCGTCCAGGGACGCCAGGCGCTCCTGGGTCTTGGTGTCACGGCTGTCGGCCAGGAAGCGATAGGCTTGCAGCAGTGCAGCTGGACCGAGGAACTTGTCGGGGTTCCACCAGAACGACGGGCAGGAGGTCGAGCAGCAGGCGCACAGGATGCACTCGTACAGACCGTCCAGCTTGTCACGCTCTTCCGGCGACTGCAGACGCTCGATGGCCGGGGCCGGAGTGTCGTTCTGCAGGAACGGCTTCACCTTCTCGTACTGCTTGTAGAAGATGCTCATGTCGACGACCAGGTCACGGATAACCGGCAAACCAGGCAGCGGACGCACGACCAACTTGTTACCTTTTACGACAGCGGACAGCGGCGTGATGCACGCCAGGCCATTCTTGCCGTTGATGTTCATGCCGTCGGAACCGCAAACGCCTTCACGGCAGGAGCGACGGTAGGAGAAACCCTCGTCCTGCTCCTTGATCAGCGCCAGCACGTCCAGCACCATCAGGTCCTTGCCACCGGTATCGACCTGGAACACCTGGGTTTTAGGCGCCGAGTCGGTATCCGGGTTGTAACGATAAACTTCTACTTGCAACATGGCGGCCACCCTTAGTAAGTCCGGACTTTTGGTTCGAACGCCGGTACGGTCTTCGGCGCGAAGTTGACTGCACGCTTGGCAACCCGCTTCTCACCTGGGAAGTACAGGGTGTGGCACAGCCAGTTTTCGTCGTCACGGTCTTCGTAGTCTTCACGGGCGTGAGCGCCGCGGGACTCTTTACGGTGCTCGGCCGCGATGGCGGTAGCTTCAGCGACTTCCAGCAGGTTCTGCAGCTCCAGCGCTTCGATACGCGCGGTGTTGAAGGCCTGGGACTTGTCGTTGATCTTGACGTTGGCGATACGCTCGCGCAGGCCGGCCAGTTGCTCGATGCCTTTCTGCATGTATTCGCCAGTACGGAACACGCCGAAGTAGTTCTGCATGCAGCTCTGCAGTTCGCGCTTCAGGGTGGCCACGTCTTCGCCAGTGGTGCGCTCGTTGAGCTTGCTCAGGCGATTCAGGGCAACTTCCACGTCGGTGTCGCTGGCGTCGCGGTATTCGATACCGTCGGTCAGCGCTTTTTCCAGGTGCAGGCCGGCGGCGCGACCGAAGACCACCAGGTCGAGCAGCGAGTTGCCGCCCAGGCGGTTGGCGCCGTGGACCGATACGCAAGCGACTTCACCTACGGCGAACAGACCCGGGATGATCTGGTCCTGGCCGTTGGCGTCCTGGGTGATGGCCTGGCCATGAATGTTGGTGGCAACGCCGCCCATCATGTAGTGGCAGGTCGGCACGACCGGAACCGGCGCGACGACAGGGTCGACGTGGGCGAAGGTCTTGGACAGCTCGCAGATACCTGGCAGACGGCTGTGCAGCACTTCTTCGCCGAGGTGGTCGAGCTTCAGCATCACGTGGTCGCCGTTAGGGCCACAGCCGTTGCCGGCGATGATCTCTTTAACCATCGAACGGGCGACGACGTCACGACCGGCGAGGTCCTTGGCGTTCGGCGCGTAGCGCTCCATGAAACGCTCGCCGTGCTTGTTGATCAGGTAGCCACCTTCACCGCGGCAACCTTCGGTGACCAGTACACCTGCGCCGGCGATGCCGGTCGGGTGGAACTGCCACATCTCGATGTCCTGCACCGGCACACCGGCACGCAGGGCCATGCCCACGCCGTCGCCGGTGTTGATCAGGGCGTTGGTGGTCGAGGAGTAGATGCGACCGGCACCGCCGGTAGCCAGCACGGTGGCCTTCGAACGGATGTACTGGGTTTCGCCGGTTTCGATGCAGATCGCGATCACGCCGACGAACGCGCCGTCCTGGTTCTTCACCAGGTCAACCGCGTAGTACTCGTTGAGGAAGGTGGTGCCTGCCTTCAGGTTGCCCTGGTACAGGGTGTGCAGCAGCGCGTGACCGGTACGGTCGGAAGCGGCGCAGGTACGGGCGGCCTGGCCACCTTTACCGAAGTCCTTGGACTGACCGCCGAACGGACGCTGATAGATACGGCCGGTCTCGGTGCGAGAGAACGGCAGGCCCATGTGGTCCAGTTCGAAAACTGCCGCAGGACCTTCCTGACACATGTATTCGATAGCGTCCTGGTCACCGATGTAGTCGGAACCCTTGACGGTATCGTACATGTGCCAGCGCCAGTCATCGTTCGGGTCGGCCGAAGCGATGGCGCAGGTGATGCCACCCTGGGCCGATACGGTGTGCGAACGGGTCGGGAAGACCTTGGTGATCACGGCAGTCTTGTGACCGCCCTGGGCCAGCTGCAGCGCTGCGCGCATGCCGGCACCGCCGCCACCAACGATGATGGCGTCGAAAGAAATGGTTGGAATGATAGCCATGAATCAGATACCCCAGAGAATCTGCACACCCCAGACGAAGTACGCGAACATCGCGACACCACATACCGCCTGGAACAGGAAACGAATCGCAGTCGCCGACTTGCCGAACGCCATAGGGGTCAGGTAGTCGGTTGCAATGGTCCACATGCCGACCCAGGCGTGAGCGCCCAGGGCAACCAGTGCCAGCAGACTGAAGATACGCATCGCGTTGTTGGAGAACAGAGCGTGCCACGTGGCATAGTCGATGCCAGGGTGCGCTACCAGGTAGCCGATCAGGAAGATGAAATAAGCCGCGAGAACGACCGCAGAAACGCGCTGCGCCATCCAGTCATAGAGGCCCGAACGCGACAGGTTCGTGACGTTGGTTACCATATCCAAACTCCCGCCAGGATGATCACCACCACGGAGATGACGATGACAATTTTCGAGCCCAGTTTGCCGCCTTCCAGCGTCTCACCGATGCCCATGTCCATGATCAGATGGCGCACACCGGCCACCAGGTGATACAGCAAGGCGGACAGCAGGCCCCAGAACACGAACTTGGCCAGCGGACTGGTCAGACACGCCTTCACCTCACCGAAGCCTTCCTCGGAACCCAGGGATTTGCCCAATGCATAAAGCATGATGGCCAGGCCCAGGAACAGGATGACGCCGGAGATACGATGGAGAATGGACGTGTAAGCGGTGATCGGGAGTTTGATGGTCCTTAGGTCTAGGTTTACAGGTCGTTGGCTTTTCACGGCTTTTTTCACACTGAAGAGCCCCTAGCAAGCAGGGCAAAGTTGTTGGTAAGTGTACTGGTCAGGTACCCACCACCCAGGGAGCGGCGACCCCCAGAGAGACGGGCGCGCATGCCCTTGGAGGTCGGGTGCCGAGTATAGACAGTTAGGCTACTAATGACAACGTGAAGGGCTAGCCCAAATAGCGCATTGCCTTTACCGGACAAAAGGCGTAAATGGGCGGGATTTTCGAGGAAAAACAGGGCCTAAACCCTATTACAACCGGGCTTTAGGCAAATTGACTTTCGAATTTATCTCACTATAGTGGTGCGGGCCCTGCGTGGGGGGTCTGTCAGATGATTTCAAGCATTAATAGGAGGCCACATGGCTGACAAAAAAGCGCAGTTGGTCATCGAGGGCGCAGCCCCCGTCGAGCTGCCCATTTTAACCGGCACCGTTGGTCCAGATGTTATCGACGTCAGAGGGTTGGGGGCCACGGGTCACTTCACTTTCGACCCTGGTTTCATGGCGACTGCATCCTGCGAGTCGAAGATCACCTACATCGATGGCGACAAGGGCATCCTGCTGCACCGCGGCTACCCGATCGAACAGCTCGCCGAGCAATCCGACTACCTCGAAACCTGCTACCTGCTGCTCAACGGCGAACTGCCGAACGCCGAGCAGAAGGCCCAGTTCGTCAGCACCGTGAAGAACCACACCATGGTGCATGAGCAGTTGAAGTCCTTCTTCAACGGCTTCCGCCGCGACGCCCACCCGATGGCCGTCATGTGCGGCGTGGTCGGCGCCCTGTCGGCGTTCTACCACGACTCCCTGGACATCAATAACCCGCAGCACCGCGAGATCTCCGCCGTGCGCCTGGTCGCCAAGATGCCGACCCTGGCGGCGATGGTCTACAAGTACTCCATGGGCCAGCCCATGATGTACCCGCGCAACGACCTGTCGTATGCGGAAAACTTCCTGCACATGATGTTCAACACCCCGTGCGAGATCAAACCGATCAGCCCGGTGCTGGCCAAGGCAATGGACCGGATCTTCATCCTCCACGCCGACCACGAGCAGAACGCCTCCACCTCCACCGTGCGTCTGGCCGGCTCCTCGGGTGCCAACCCGTTCGCCTGTATCGCCGCCGGTATCGCCGCACTGTGGGGGCCTGCCCACGGCGGTGCGAACGAAGCCGTGCTGACCATGCTGGATGAAATCGGCGATGTCTCGAACATCGACAAGTTCATCGCCAAGGCCAAGGACAAGAACGATCCGTTCAAGCTGATGGGCTTCGGTCACCGCGTCTACAAGAACCGCGACCCACGCGCCACCGTGATGAAGCAGACCTGCGACGAAGTCCTGCGCGAGCTGGGCATCAAGAACGACCCGCAACTGGAACTGGCCATGCGTCTCGAAGAGATCGCCCTGACCGATCCGTACTTCATCGAGCGCTCGCTGTACCCGAACGTCGACTTCTACTCGGGCATCATCCTGAAGGCGATCGGCATTCCGACCAGCATGTTCACCGTGATCTTCGCCCTGGCGCGTACCGTCGGCTGGATCTCGCACTGGAAGGAAATGCTCTCCAGCCCTTACAAGATCGGCCGCCCTCGCCAGCTGTACACCGGCTACGAGTCTCGCGACCTGGTCAAGCTGGAAGACCGCAAGTAAGCTTCGGCCGAATGCAAGAAAGGCTGCCTGATGGCAGCCTTTTTTATTGGGCGGGATATCTACAGTTACCGGGAAAACCAAAAATCCTGGCAACTGTTACACCTCACTTGGCCTTTTCCGCCCGCTCCTTCAGCGCCTTCAGCGTATTGAACGGCGCCTCGACCACGAACTTGTTCGCCAGCCACGACGGCACGCTGCCGCCCGGATTGGTATGCAACTGATAGGTGACCTCGGTGGCATCGCCCTTGGGCACCAGCTTCCAGTAGCCATCGGCCGCGGCCACGCGAACGAAGCCCTTCTCGTCCGGCTGGTATTTCGGATCGGCGCTGATCTTGCGGGTCACGCTGCCATCGGCATCCTGCACTATGGTGACATGCAGGATCGAGTCCCGCGGCGTCACCGGCCATGGCGTGTTGAACTGGGCATAGGTCCAGCTCTGGTCACCCTCGTGCTTGAGCAGTTTCTGCATCTTGCACTCATGGATCCAGGCGCAGGAGCCGGCCACATCTTCCTGCAGCCGAGTGATAGTCGCCACCGGCGCCTTGATCAGGGTCACGCCACGGTAGGCCTTGTAGTCGGAGCCAGGCACTTCGCTGAGGGAAACCTTGATCCCCTCCTCGTCCTTGGCGACTTTCCACTCCTCGGCAAGCGCCATGCTCGACAAGGCAGTCAAACCCACGATTACTGCTACACGCTTCAACGATCTCATCCGCTTGTTTTCCTTGTTGTCGAAGATCAGCCTCAGGCCGCAGTCATCTGCTCCCACCAACCGATGATCCTGATCGCCTCTTCGCGATCACTCCCACACACCTCGACATCCGCCTTGAATCCGGAACATACAGCCGGACGTTCCGGCTGACCGAACAGATTGCACAGATTGACTGCGGAAAGGTGAATGCAGCGCTCGCCGGCCGGCTTGCCATCGGGCATGCCGGGAATGAACGAGCTGATCGATGGCGCAACACAGCAGGCGCCACAGCCTTCACGGCATTTCATGGAAATCAGAACCTCGGGGAAGCAAATAGTGCGGATGGAAGGATAGTAACGACTAAAACAATCGTTTGAAATTACCGACAGGATGAAATAACACTGACCGACCGGTTCTCGTATTGAACGCTTATTGTTTGAACTCGAAATCGATGGCGGCGCCCTCGATGTCCTGCTGACGACTTTCGTTGCGCAATTGCAGCTGCATTTCGTTGCTAAGCAGGCGCCCGTTGAGCTGGAAAGGACTCTGGCTGTCCGGCTTCTCACCGAACATCGCCGGCAATAGCGGCTTGCGTACTTCGGCCTCGATCTGCTCCACGGGTTTCATCTCATTGACCATGTCCGGCGGAAGACTCAGATCCAGCCTGGCCTTGGGCAACGGCGCAGCGATGGCGTCCGCTTTCTTGCGACTCTTGGTCTTGCTGGCCTTGACCGGCTTTTTCGTGGTCTTTTGCTCGACGGCAGGCTTTGCCTTGGCCGGCTGCGGCTTGGCCTTGGGTTTCTGCGCTGGAACCTTGGCCTCAGCGAGCAACACGGGAGCCGCTGCAGGACTGGCCAGCGCCGGACCGACCAATGGCACTACGGCCAACCCCGCCAACAGCAGACCGATACAACGCGATAGAGTCATAGGCAGTAACGGAACATCCCTGGAAAGCCGCTATCGTCCCTGTTCCAGACAGGCCTGACAAGATGCAGATTACAGATAGCCAGTACCGCTCGACGCTTCCTGGCACAGCTGGTTCGCCAACATGCCGAGGGTCATCAGCGCACGCTCTGCTTCGCGATTCCAGGGAATGCCGCAGTTCAGGCGAATGCAGTGGTTGAACTGCTCGGTGTTACTGAAGATCAGCCCCGGCGCGATACTGATGCCCTGCTGCAATGCCCGCACATGCAGTTCCTGCGTATTGACCCTTCCTGGCAGACTGACCCAGAGGATGAAGCCGCCGGTTGGCCGGGTCATCTGGGTGCCTTCGGGGAAATACTGCTGCACTGCCAGTTGATAGGCACTGAGGTTCTTGCGGTACTCCTGGCGGATGAAGCGCAGATGACGGTCGTAGCCGCCGTTTTCCAGGTAGGACGCGACGCCCATCTGCGTCACGCTGCAGGCAGAATGGGTACTGAACGTCTGCAAGCGCTGGATTTCCTGCTGGTAGCTACCAGCCACCATCCAGCCAATCCGCACCCCCGGCGACAGGGTCTTGGAGAAGCTCGAACAGTAGATGACCCGACCAAGGCGGTCATGGGCCTTGAGCGATTTGGTCTTGCCCTGCTCGAACATCAACTCGCCGTAGATATCGTCTTCGATGATCTGGATATTGAAATCCGAAGCCAGGCGCAACAGCTGCTTCTGCCGGTCTTCCGGGATGGTGCCACCCAGCGGGTTACTCAGGCGTGCAGTCAGCACCAGGGCCTTGATCGACCACTGGTTGGCCGCCAGTTGCAGCGCTTCGAGGCTGATGCCGGTGGACGGGTCACTGGGGATCTCGATCACTTTCAGGCCCAGCAGGTCGGCCAGTTGCAGCAAGCCGTAGTACGTCGGCGACTCGGCGGCGATCAGGTCTCCCGGACGGGTCAGGACCCGCAGGGACATCTGCAGCGCATCGACGCAACCATGGGTGACCACCACTTCCGACGGATCCACCACCACCCCGGCATCGCGCATGCGAATCGCGATCTGCCGGCGCAGCGGCTCGAAACCCGGACTGAACATGTAGCTGAACGCCCGCGGACTCTGGAACCGGGTGACCTTGGCCAGTTGCTGGTGCAACGCGCGCACCGGCAGGTAATCCACATGGGGCACCGCCGCTCCCAGCGGGAACACGCCATCGCGACGGGCTTCGGTCAACACCTGCTGGATGATGCTGGCACGGGTGACCAGCCCCGGCCGCTCGACCCGGGCGATATCGGGCGTCGAGGCGGTGAGCGCGGGAGTCTGGTGGACGTAGTAACCGGACTGCGGGCGGGCGCGGATCAGCCCCTGGTCCTCAAGATTGGCGTAGGCCTGCAACACCGTGGCATGACTGACGTTCAGCTGCGAACTCATCTTGCGCACCGAAGGCACGCGCTCGCCCGGCTGGTAGACCCCGCGCCGTATATCTTCGGCGAGTTGTTGGGCGATACGCTGGTAAAGCAACAGGTTGGTCATGATCCACTCTCGACACGCGCAGGCAATCTTGGTTGTTATAGTCCAGGCCGGCGAAGAATACCGTAACAGTTGCCAAGTGTACTGGAACAGATTGCAGATCAGACGACGATACAGTTGGATCACGGCGCTGCAAAGCGCTTCGTTGGAATAAGCAGGGCTGCAAGCATGAAAAAACCCGACCTCTTGCGATGGCCGGGTTTTTCGTTTCGCCTGACTCAGCGCTCCGCGCCAAGTCGGCCTTTTTCGTCGGAGAAAACGATCTCGACGCGGCGGTTCTGCGCCCTGCCCCGCTCCGAGGCATTCACTTCGACCGGATACTGGTCGCCATAGCCGATCACCTTGATGCGCTTCTCGTCGATGCCGAGATCCACCAGCATGTCAGCCACTGCCTGCGCCCGATTGCGCGAAAGGGTGAGGTTGTCCTCCGGGTTGCCCGTGCTGTCCGTGTAGCCCTCGATGCGCACCACACGCTTGGGGTTCAACTGGAGAAATTGCACCAGCTTGAGCACGGTACGGCTGGCGGAATTCTTCAGCTCGGCTTGACCGGTGTCGAACAGCACATCGCCGAGGGTCATCACCAGGCCGCGGTCGCCCTGGGTCGTGGCAAGGCTGACGATCTGCTCTTCCAGCCACTTGCCCTGCTGCTGCACGCTGCTCAGCTTGGCTTCGCGCAACGCCAGTTGCAGGCGCTGGCGTTCCAGTTCCAGCTTGGTCTGGCGCTCCTGGTTGAGCACCAGGTTGCTGTGCTCGCGGGCGATTTCGCTGTAGCGCTGACTCAGGTAGGCGTAGTGACGCACATCACTGCCGGTGCCCCAGTAGGTCGCCAGGCGCTCGGCCTTGGCCAGCGATTCGCCGGCACGGATGACATCCCGCGGCGCACTGCGCAGGACATTGGAATCGTCCTTGACCGACTGGAAGCTGGCGCTCGCCTGGTCCAGCGCGACTTCGCTACGCTCGCTGGCGCAGCCCTGCAAGCCAAGGACGCCGGCCAACGCCAGCAAGGCCATAGATTTGCTCGAACTCACTGCTGCTCCCCCAGTTGCTTGCGCAGGCGATCCACCCGGGATTGCAGCAAGGTCAGTTGTTCCTGGCTCTTCAGGGTCAACACTTTGGCCTCAGCCAGGCGCGCATCCAGTTCAGCCTGCTCGGCGCGCATGCGTGCGTCGCGGAACGACTCACTGGCCATGTTGGACTTGGCCCGCGCCAGCTTGTCTTCGGCCAGCTTGAGCTCCGCCACGTCGTCGGTCGCACCGACGGCCTTGGCCTGCTCCAGCGCCTGCTCGGTCAGGCGCATCTGTTCCTCGGGGGCCGGATCGCTGGCGCAACCGGCCAGGGCCAGCAACGCCAGAGCAATGAATAGCGGTTGAGTTCTCACACGGATTTCCTACTGTTTTGGGGCATCGAGCGGCGCCTGCAACTGCGCCTGCCAGCGCTCGACGTTGCGTTGCACTACCGCCTGGACTACGCCAGAAGCCGGCAATTCTGTCAGTTTTTTCGCCAACTGTCCGCGCAACCAGGCATCGTTGCAGGCGGAATTGTGCGACAGGGCAAGAAACAGCCCCGGATGATCCAACGCCTGGCCCCGGGCGACCAGGTCATTGGCCATGCCCAGGCTCTGCGCCATGGCCATGCCGGCGTAGCGCCCGGCAAGCACATAGTCGACCTGGCCGAGCAGCAGCTTCTGCATGGCCTGGGTCAGGTTCGGCACCACCGCCAGCTTGAGCTCGGCCTTGGTGAACGCGGCGAACTCGGGTGTCAGGCGCGCCTTTTCGGAAATGGCGCCCTGGTGCTTGTGCAGATCGGCGAGGTTGTCGTACACCAGAGCGGAGTCGTGCCGGGTCCAGACCACGTACTCGTTCTGCACCACGGCCGGGTGGATGTAGTCCATGCTGGTCAGTTCGTCGACGGCCAGTGGCGCGTCCACCAGCAAGTCCATGCGCCCGCTGCGCACTTCGGCCTGGGCATCGCTGCGCTTGCCGGCGTACAGGACCTCGACCTTCACCCCCAGTTCGGCGGCGACCTGCTGCAGCAGGTCGACGTTGGCACCGATCAGGTGCCGGGGGTCCTGCGGATCACGCCAGGCGTAGGGCGGCGCATCCGGGCTGCCGGTGGCCACCAGCCGCTCGCATTTGCCTACCGCCAGCGCCAGCGATGGCAGGCACGCCAGTCCGAGCACCGCCAGCATTCCCTTTCTCATCCACCCACCCCTTTTTCGACCTGCAGAAATCAAAAAGCCCGGTTGCCCGGGCCGTGCGACGATGGAAACCACCACTGCACGGCCCGCGACAACCGGGCCCTTTATAAGTGAAGCGACTGGATTAAACCAGCTTCTCCAGCTCAGGAACGGCTTCGAACAGATCCGCCACCAGGCCGTAGTCGGCCACCTGGAAGATCGGTGCTTCTTCGTCCTTGTTGATCGCGACGATCACTTTCGAGTCTTTCATGCCGGCCAGGTGCTGGATCGCGCCGGAGATACCGACGGCGATGTACAGCTGTGGCGCGACGATCTTGCCGGTCTGGCCGACCTGCATGTCGTTCGGCACGAAGCCTGCGTCGACCGCGGCGCGGGAAGCGCCGACCGCCGCGCCCAGCTTGTCGGCCAGGGCGTACAGGTGCTTGAAGTTGTCGCCGTTCTGCATGCCGCGGCCGCCGGAAACGACGATCTTGGCAGCGGTCAGTTCAGGACGGTCGGACTTGGCCAGCTCTTCGCCAACGAAGGACGACTTGCCAGCGTCGTGCGCGGTAGCGACGGTTTCGACGGCAGCCGAACCACCTTCGGCGGCAACGGCGTCGAAGCCGGTGGCGCGAACGGTGATGACCTTGACCGCAGCGGTCGATTGCACGGTGGCAATGGCGTTACCGGCGTAGATCGGACGCTTGAAGGTGTCGGCGGACTCGACCGAGATGATCTCGGAGATCTGGTCGACGTCCAGCAGTGCGGCAACGCGTGGCAGGACGTTCTTGCCGTTGGAGGTGGCAGGCGCCAGCACGTGGCTGTAGGCCTTGCCCAGCTCCGCTACCAGCGGCGCTATGTTCTCTGGCAGGAAGTGAGCGTTGGCGGCGTTGTCGGCAACCAGGACCTTGGCCACGCCAGCGATCTTGGCAGCAGCTTCGGCTACACCACCGACGTTCTGGCCAGCGACCAGGACGTGGATGTCGCCACCGATCTTGGCGGCAGCGGCAACGGTGTTCAGGGTAGCGGGTGCAACGGCACCGTTTTCGTGTTCAGCGATAACCAGGATAGTCATTTAGATTACCTTCGCCTCGTTCTTCAGTTTCTCGACCAGTTCAGCAACCGACTTGACCTTGATGCCTGCGCTGCGAGCAGCCGGGGCTTCGACTTTCAGGGTCTTGTTGGTCGAGGCGGTGGAAACGCCCAGCGCGTCCGGAGTGACGGTCTCCAGCGGCTTCTTCTTGGCCTTCATGATGTTCGGTAGCGACGCGTAGCGCGGCTCGTTGAGGCGCAGGTCGGTGGTGACGATCGCCGGCAGGTTCAGGGCAACGGTCTGCAGGCCGCCGTCGATTTCACGGGTAACGTTGACCTTGTCGCCAGCCAGTTCGACTTTCGAGGCGAAGGTGCCCTGGGCGAAGCCGGTCAGCGCAGCCAGCATCTGGCCGGTCTGGTTGTTGTCGCTGTCGAGGGCCTGCTTGCCGAGGATGACCAGCTGAGGCTGCTCTTTATCGACGACGGCCTTGAGCAGCTTGGCAACGGCCAGGGAAGTCAGCTCTTCGGCGGACTCCACCAGCACGGCGCGGTCGGCGCCCAGTGCCAGGGCGGTACGCAGTTGCTCCTGGGCAGTGGCCGGGCCGACGGTAACGACGACGATCTCGCTGGCCACGCCTTTCTCTTTCAGGCGTACGGCTTCTTCGACGGCGATCTCGCAGAAGGGGTTCATGGACATTTTGACGTTGGCGAGGTCGACGCCGGAGTTGTCCGCCTTGACGCGAACCTTGACGTTGTAGTCGACCACTCGTTTGACAGCTACAAGAACCTTCATGGATTCCTCGTTACTCTCCGGTGAAAAGAATGTCGC
>JAIRVG010000045.1 GCA_031253995.1 Paucimonas sp.
AGACTTTTTCGACTTTGGCGTCGGGTCGCATCATGGCGGCGGGCTCCAGAAAGAAATCGGGAGCACAGCATCCGGGTTCAGGCAGGAGCTTTGAATGTGGGGTTCATGGAGCGGTTACGTTGCAACCGGATAATTGCAGTCCGTCCCCCAAGCGCGATAGCAGCTCTAAACGAATACTCAAAAGTATCTACAAAATTAGGGGGCAGTGGGCTTTATCTAGTCTGGGGTTAAGGCGTTAGGATTTGTCAAAAGAAGCTTTACGATTTCTCTAGTTATCGGAATTAGCTTGCCCCAAATCAGATGCTCATCTATTGAGCTTCCCTTGTGAAATAGCTTGTTTCTAGCCTCAATCAACTCCTTGACTAAATTAACAGAGAGAGGGGTGGCTGTATCACCTAATGCACAAAATTGTGTAATGCCTAGCGCTGCCAGAACGGAATAAAGTTTACTCTGCCGAGATTGTTCGGTGCGATTTATGATCGAGAGGATTACACCTTTTTTTCGGCGATCTCCCATTTTGTTTGCGATACCGGAAATAATATTTTTTTCGGCTTCTGAAAAAAGTGTACCATCTGCAAAAATTGATTGCGCAATAGCAGATGATTCAACTGCCTCAAGTATTAAAAACAGATTAAAAAACTTAGATTTTAAATTGTTAGACTGCATCCCTAAATAATAAAAATGAACTAGTTCGTGCGGCTCAGACGCACTGATTGGAAAACTTTCGAGTTGTACTGTCCGTACTGAATTAATGGATATGTGATCTCTGATTCCGGCCCCGTCCCCGTTGAGGCGGTAGAATTTACCGAAATCGATTTCCACATAAGGAGATCCATAGAAGTGGTTTATGTCATACGATAAATGATGTGTCGTTAAGCTAGCAAAAGCTTCCGCGAAATATTTTGCATCGCCTAAGCTTATATTGTCAGCAAAATTCACAGTTGCCTCGTAGAGTTCTCCATTTCGCTGAAGGTTTGTCGAAGTTATTGGGTAGCCAAGATAATCAATGTTTTCAAGGAAGCTTCCATCATCGAAAACAGTAGATGCAGACCCTGAGAAGTCTGAGGTGGCAGCCTCATGCGAAGACCTTAACGTGAAGTGAAATTTAATTTGTTGCACGGATGAGAGCTCCCAATTAACTTGCGCGAGATTACAGAATTCGCCACCTTCCCAAGCAATGATAAATATTGGGCGGATTCCGACTAAATTATTATGAATATTGACTGTTCTCAAAAAGACATCGAGGGGGTTTTATTTTTGCACATCGCATCAGTTCTCATTGGAGGAAAAGCGTGAACGATAGATCCAATCGCTTTTACTCTCAATAAATTATGCACATTTTTGCGATTAGCATACATAAGGAATCAATTATGCTGATGTCGTAGATGATAAAATTGCTGCTTCTGGCCGTGAGCGGCCCTCTCCTAAGGACTGCTAAGAGTCGGAAGCGGTCCTTCACCAACGGCAGCTATCGCCCCATAGCTGCCCGTCATGGAGGGCAGCTATGGTTGTTTCATATGGTGTCTAGAACCAAAGTTGAACCGGCACGCTCAACGCACAAGGGATTTTATATCTCACGTATGCTGCCATCTGGAAAAAGATACATACCGTCCATCAAGTAGGCAGGTTCACCTTCGCCAGGGCTAAGGTCTGAATGTAAACATTTCATTTCATCATCAGCCATCTCGTTCGTATGGTTCTTGTACTTATTATAAGCATCAACATCGTAGCCAAGACTCACCAGTTCTTCGCTAGAAATCGAACCCAAAGACGCCTTCAACGCTTCAATGTCATGAATCCATATCATTCTATTTTTACTGTAATAGATACCTTTGTAGGCGCTCTCGTCTTGTATCCCCTCGTAGCCAAGAGCTATGGCCAACGCAACGCTTTTCTGGTAGTCCATTTTCAATGTTTCAACTCTTTGGTAGATTATTCTTTTGAGCACATAACTACTATGTCACGCCTCTTGTCGCTATGGACGCTATCTATTTGCCACTATTTTGTCCATGGGTGGCTCTTGCTAGACAAGGATGGCCTGCACTGGCGAAATCTATGCCTTGACAGGTGGCGGGCGTCGAACCGTGGTAAGAAAGCGAGGTATGGCCGATTACTGACTGCCGCGAAGGACTGTGGATATTCGCCGATCGGAGGCCGCTTCTGGTCGCTAGCTGCCATTTTCGGACGGATTCTGTCGTTCCCCACCTAGCGTTTGAAGCGGGTGGCCTTCGCTCTCACTGGAGTTCAAAAATTCCCGATTTGATTCCACGGAAAGCCATAACCAGCTGATTTGTTTATAGATACCCTATGAGGTACATCAAAAAATCCACCAAACTCCAGCCCCGCGAAAACCGGGCCCTCACGGCCAACAACCGTTCGTCTGTCTCCGCACCAATTCAGCAGGCCCCACGTTGCTTCGGTTGTATGCAGCCCAAAGAATCCTGATGCGTAATACCAGTCAGTTAAGAAAAAACGGCGATTTTCCGAGATGGGAAATCGCCGTTTTTTCTTGGGCCTCGTCACTCCAAGCGAGAAATTGCTCGCTCAACGGCTGAACTGACTGGCATTACGCCTCGCGCGAGCATTTCTGTTCGAGTCGGGCTGTACCAGAGAATGTGCATCTGCCCCCCCCCTTGGGCAAACGAACTGGAGGGCGAGCAGGCCCAGAAGCATAAAACAGCGTTTCATTGACTGCCGTCCTTCACTGTCAGCAGCCTGACATCGGCAAGTGGACCAGTGGCTTTAACGGCCGCCCAGACTACACCGCCGTCCCTGGCAGCTTCCGTCATCAAGATGACAGACGGCATTCCCCGTCTTGTCAGCCCTGACCGCGCAAGCTCAGATGCAGCAACGGGAATGGCCGCCCTTCGCCATCCAATGGTGAACGACCGGTCTGCACAAAGCCGTAATGCTTATAGAAGCCAACCGCCTGCGGATTCTGCTCATTCACATCAACACTCAAGTCAGCACGTGAACAGCGAGCATGATCCAGCAGCGCCCGGCCAATGCCCTGGCCTCGCAGATCAGGCTCAATAAAGAGCATTTCCACATGGTTTTCATTGAGCCCGATAAAGCCCAAAGGACGGTCCTGTTCATCCACCGCAACCCACAACTCGACAGCGGGCAGGTAGAGATCTCGAAGCTGCGGAAGCAGCGCATCGATATCGGACGGTTGCAGGAAGTGGTGAGTGGCGCGAACGGAGCGCTGCCAGAGGTCGAGCAGGAGCGGGTGGTCGGCGTTGGTAGCCTGACGAATGATCATGGAGTCATCCTTAGAACACTTGATATGGAAATCACGCCCGCTGTGAAACAGCGGACATCAGTGTCGGCAACCTTGAATGACCGCTTCGCGAATTAACGCCTGGGCGGTGCACGGCGGAGGTGGCCGGAAAGGAGGGAGGCGGGACGATACTAAGCAGGGCAGCAGGGTGTCAATAAAAGTTGACGGGCGCGAGCGGCATGTCTCGATGGATTTCCAGATTCATTCTTTCCAGCCGCTTCAGTCGAGTGCCGAATCAACCTCTTTCAGCATCTTGTGTGGATCAACCCCCAGGTTCCTCGTGATCTCCAGAAACTCGATCACGTCCAATCGCCTTTCCCCGCGTTCAAACTTGGACACATACGATTGTGGTCTCCCTAGCCGCTCTGACAGCTCCCGCTGGGTAAGCCCAGCCTCCTTCCGTGCCTGGACCAGCAAGGTAAGGAATTGTTGATACGCAGCAGTTCGAATCGTCTTCATCGCGGTGTGCCGGTTAAAAAGCCGACCTACCTAATAAACCTGAAACAGGTTTATCCCAAAACGGGTTTTTGTTAGGCTCGAAGCTTCACCAAGGAAAGGTCGATGCTCACCATGAATTCCCAAATGAATTTCAGCCCGGTAAACGTCACCGCCGGCATCGCTACGTTCGGTAAGTGCACCGCTGTCAGTGAACCTTTGTTCCGTGTGAATCCTGGAGTACCGAGCGCCGAGGCGCTGGCCCAGGCCTCCGTCCTGATGGACTGCATCAACCGCCTGACCCTGATCGGCGCAGCAGATGCCGAAAACGGCGCTCCAGTCTGGGCAGCCCATTACCTGGGCGAGCAGGTGAAGGCGCTCATTGATGATGTGGGCATGGGACTACGCGATGGGCGCGGACAGGATGGGGAGTGATTGCGCCTGTCAGGAAACCGCGTCGCGGGCGGCGCTCGATCTCAAGAGCGCCAGCCCCCCCAAGGCAAGCACCCCTCAGCCATGACACTCACCGCGAAGCCACCAACCAGGCCCCACCCACCAACAACACCACCCCCACCACGGAAGACACCGCAACCCCACCCGACCTCACCGCATCCACCCCCAGCCCCACCACCAACTGACTGGCAATCAACACCGAAATCGTCGCCGCCGCGCCCAGCCGCTGGTACCCGCAGATACTGGCAAACACGAAAAACGACCCCAGCACCCCCGGCAGCACGCTCCAGTAGCGCAACGCGCCGAACATTTCGCCAATCCCGGCCAGTCCGGAGCGCCCGAGCAGCAACCCGAGCAGGATGACGAACCCCACCGCCGAGTTGACCAGCAAGGTGATCAGCACCGTCGACACCGTACTGGTGATCTGCACCATCAGCAGGTTCTGGATGACCAGCGCCGCCCCTGCAGCGACCAGCAGCGCAACGATCCAGGCCATGACCTACTCCGGCACGACGCGCTGATCGAGCGTGAGCTGGAGAAACACCAGGTCCAGCCAGGTGCCGAACTTGGCGCCGACCTCCCGCAGATGCCCGACATTCTCGAAACCGAGCTTTTCATGCAGGGCGATGGAGCCGCGGTTACCCGCTTCGATACCGGCGACCATGACGTGCTTGCCAATGGCCCGGGCGCGTTCGATCAGGGCGCGCATCAGCCTTTCTCCAAGGCCTTTGCCACGCTGGTCGCCACGTACATACACGGAATGCTCGACGGTATGCCGATACCCATCCCACGCCCGCCAGTCTCCGAAGGAGGCGTAGCCAAGCACGTCGTCCGCGTCGTCGACCACCACCAGCACCGGATACCCGGCCTTTTGTCGATCACCTAGCCAGGCCAGGCGGTTGGCCGTGTCCACCAGGGTTTCGTTCCAGATCGCCGTGGAGTGGGCGACCGCGTCGTTGTAGATAAGCGTAATGCCGGGAATGTCGCCGGGGACGGCGTCGCGAATGAGCATGGCAAACTCCGGTTGTCACTATAGTGGATGGATAATCCATTATAGTGGACTGTCGGTGCAAGCCCGTTCAGCGCTGAACGAAGTCAGCGGCTGTTCAGCAGGATGATCGCGTACACGCACTCCGCAGCACTGTCATTGCGAAATTCGCAATCCACCGGCGGCCCAAGCTCCAGGCAATCGCCTGTTTGCATGGCGTGGTGCACGTCGCCCTCGACGAACACCAGTTCTCCTTGCACCACCCAGATCAACTGGCGCTGGAAGGCATAGGCGGAGGCGGGCATGGGCACGTGCTTGCCGGCGGGGAGGGTGATTTGCACCAGGTCCACGGGCAGGTCGGACTGCGGCGAGACATGCCGGCGCAGGTAGCCGGTTTCGGGGTCGGTCCAGACGGCCTGGTCCGCTGCGCGGAGCAGGCGGCCCTGCCGGGTTTCGGCGCGGGCGATCAGGCTGGAGATGCTCAGGCCGAAGGCACCGGAGAGCTTGCCGAGGAGGTTGGCGGTGGGGCTGCTTTCGCCGCGCTCGACCTTGTGGATCATCGCGCGGGAAACCGCAGCACGCTGCGACAGTTCGGTGAGGGACCAGTCACGGCTTTCCCGCTCGGTGCGGATGCGCGCGCCAATGCGGGCATCGAGATCGTTTTCGGTAGTCATGGCGTCACTATAGTGGACGCCCGCGGCGTGGCTCAACCGGCAAGTCGCATCTCGCCCACAGCACCTTTGCGGATCTGCCCCCCCCCAAAAACATCTGTTCGGTCAGCTTTGTAACATTCAGAAACAATTCCGCTAATCCTACAAACAGTAAGGAAATTTCCCCCAAGTAATTGCCGTTCGTCAGCTCAAGCCCGCACGCCGTCTCGTTTACGCCCCGCGTTTCCGGGGATTATCACTAAAGGATTAATACTAAGCGCGTGTACGAATTGTCCGGCATGGATCCAAGTTTTTAGCTACAAATCACCCCCATCAAGGAACCTGTATTCGCCAGGGTCAGGCAGTTCGACAGCAGTGTGTGTAGTTCCTGAGGGGGACGGCTTGTCAGCCGGCACGCATTCATAAACGGATTCGCCTGATCCACGAAGGAGACGCTCGTGGACAGAAGAACCGCCAAGAAGACCTTTACCGCCCGTTTCGCCCCATTGCCTCTCGCCATCAGCATGGCGGCAGCCGGGATGGTCTCCGGACTCCTGAGCCCCGAGGCATTGGCGAACTGTACGCAGGTCGGCGCCATCTACAGCTGTACAGGGGTCACCAACGGTAACCAGGCCTCGGCGGCCAACAACCTCACGTACAACATCCAGGCCGGTGCCAGCATTATCCCGCTGATACCCGCTATATCCGTGCTTCAGATGACGGGCACCGGAGCCACGGTGAACAACGCCGGGACCATTGATCCTTCGCTGTTCCTGGGTGGGCTGACACTGCTGACCACCGGCGTGGAAATCAGCAACGCCGCCGGCAACACGGTCATGGTCCGCAACCTGGCAGGCGGCGTGATGAAGGGCTCGTCCCTGGCGCTTTCGCTTGTCCCGCTCACCAGCCTCAATGGCAATGCCGTAGTCGTTGCGAACGGCGCGGGTGGCACCACTACCTTCGAGAACAGCGGCACCATTTCCAGCAGCCTGATCGGGGGGATATCGGTGCAGCTGGAAGATGTCCCGGTAGTGGTGCTGCGCGGCGGGGCGCGGAACATCGTGACCAACTCCGGCACCATTACCGGACGGCTCGCGTTGCAAAGCAGTATCTTGACCTCCGGCAACGTCTTCACCAACAACGGCATCATCAACGGTAGCGTCAACCTGGGCACTGGCGGCATGCCCAACAGCTTCTACGCCAGCACCGCTTCGCAAGTGAACAAGGGCAACGGCATCGCAATCTCGCTCGGTAGTATCGGCTCGATAGGCATCACCTACGCCGCTACCGGTTTCGTCGATGGCGGTACCCTGAACAACCCGAATGGCGGCGGCGCCGGCAACTTCCTGTATCTGCAACGCAACCCGGACATGAGCAAGTCCGATACCGGAACCATCAACGCGACGAACTACGTCAACTTCAACAACCTGGTGGTCAACAGCGGCAACTGGACGATGACCAACCAGTTGTTCAAGCTCGGCACCACCAACCCGAGTGTCAGCCTGAATGGCGGCCTGTTGCGCGTCGATGGTACCGCGCTGTCGGGCGTCGCCTCGGTCAACGTCAACGGCGGCGGCCTGGGCAACATCCAGGGTACCAGCACGACCGTCAGCAACGACTTCAACCTGGTCGGCAACCTGACGGCGAACAGCGACCTGGGCCTGACCCTCAGCGGCGAGCTGAGCGGCGCTGGCACCCTGATCAAGACCGGCACCGGCACCCTGACCCTCAGCGGGACCAACACCCTGACCAGCGGTACCACCCTGTCCGCCGGTACCCTGTCCCTGGGCAACGCCTCGGCCCTGGGTGCCAGCACCAACAAGCTGAGTGTGAATGGCGTCAGTACCCTGACCACCACCTCGGCGATGACATTTGCCAATGCCATCGACGTCAACGCCCCCAACCTGACGGTCGAGAGCAATTCGACCCTGACCCTGAGCGGTGCGATCAACGGAACCGGCGCGCTGACCAAGACCGGCTCGTCCAACCTGACCCTGAGCGGCGCCAACAACTTCGGTGGCGGTCTCAACATCAACGCCGGCAAGCTGATCCTGGCCAATGCCGGGGCCGCCGGCGCGGGCACTATCACCGCGGGTATCGCCGGTGTCGAACTGGACACTTCCAGCGCCCAGACCCTGAACAACCTGGTCCAGCTAAACGGCAACCTGACCCTGACCGGCAACAATAACCTGACCCTCAACGGGAAGATTTCCGGCAGCGGCGGCCTGATCAAGAACGGCACCAACACCCTGACCCTGACCGGCGCCAACGACTTCACCGGCAACTCGACCCTCGCCGGCGGCACCCTGGTATTGACCAACAACGCCGCCCTGGGCCTCGGCCAACTGACCCTGATCGCTAACTCCAGCCTGCTGGCCGACGGCCTCAACGTCGGCAACGCCATCAACCTGGGCTCCCGTGCCCTGACCCTGACCAACACCGCTGCCACTACGCTCAGCGGTGCGCTCGCCGGCACCGGTCAAGTGATCAAGAGCGGAACCGGCGACCTGACCCTGAGCGGCAACAGCGGCTTCGCCGGGGTCGTGCAGTTGACCAACGGCAAGCTGATCATCGGCAGCAACTCCGCGCTGGGTATCGGCAGCCTGGCGGCGGGCGCCAACACCGTTCTCGACAGCGACGCTGCGCGCACCCTCGCCGTCAATGCGATCAACATTACCGGCAACCTGACCATCGCCGGCAGCAACGACCTGGCGCTGAACGGCCAGATCGCCGGCAACGGCACCCTGACCAAGAACGGCTCGGCGAGCCTGACACTGGGCGGGGCCAACACCACCATCGGCAACACCTTGCTCAACGCCGGCACCCTGATCCTCGGTTCCCCCACGGCGCTGGGCAACCCCAACAACCTGCTGGTCGCCAGTGCCGGCACCACGCTGGATGCCAACACCGCGGTCTCCATCGCCAACGGCGTCACCCTGGGCGCCGGCGGCAACCTGACCATCGGCGGCACCTCCGCCCTGGGCATCAACGGCATCATCAGCGGCGCTACAGGCGCGGGCCTGGTCAAGAACGGCACCGCCGACCTGATCCTCAACGGCAACAACACCTACACCGGCGATACCCTGCTCAATGCCGGTCGCCTGGTCGTCGGCCACGCCAACGCGCTGGGGCAGGGCACCCTGATTGCCGCAGCCGGCAGCACCCTGGACTCCAACGCGTCGATCACCCTGGGCAATGCCATCAACCTCAATGGCGCCGTCAACGTCGGCGGGACCTCCAACCTGACCCTCAGCGGCCTGATCAGCGGCGGCACCCTGGTCAAGGTCGGCGGGACCAACCTGACCCTGACCGGCGTCAACACCTACAGCAACACCACCCTGCTCGGCGGCGCCCTGACCCTGACCAACGCCGGCGCCATCGGTGACGGCGATATCACCGTTGGTGGTTCCTCGACCCTGGCGGGTACCGGTGCGCTGACGCTGGCCAACAAGATCCACCTGAATTCCGTCCTGAACCTGCCGGTCGGCAGCAATGCCCTGACCCTCGACGGCGTCATCGACGGCGCCGGCACCCTGAACAAGACCGGCACCGGCACCCTGACCCTGAATGGCGTCAACACCTACAACGGCGGCACAGCGCTGGCAGCCGGCACCTTGCTGCTGGGCAATGCCAGCGCCATCGGCACCGGCACCCTGAGCACCGGGGCAGGGGCGACCCTCGATACCGCCAGCGCAATGACCCTCGGCAACGCCGTGAGCGTCAACAACGGCCAACTGAACCTGGCCGGCAACAACGCCCTGACCCTCACCGGCAACATCAGCGGTAACGGCGGCCTGAACAAGAACGGTGCCGGCGCCCTGACCCTGAGTGGCACCGGCAGTAGCTACTCCGGGCCGACCAACCTGAACACCGGCACCCTGATCGTCGGCAGCAACGCCGCCCTTGGCGCCAGCGTGCTGAACGCCGCCAACGGCACCGTGCTGGATGCCATCGGCGGCGCGAACCTGAGCAACAACGTCAACCTGGCGGGCAACCTCGGTATCGGCGGCCTCGCCGACCTCGGCCTCAGCGGCGCGATCAGCGGCAGCGGCAGCCTGACCAAGAACGGCAGCGCCGTCCTCGGCCTGAGTGGCGTCAACACCTTCCAGGGTGGCGTCGTACTCAATTCCGGCGGCCTGGTGGTGGGCAGCAATACCGCCCTGGGCCTCGGTGCCCTGACCGTTGCGGGCACGTCGATACTCGACAGCAGTGCCTCGGCCATCCTCGCCAACCAGGTCGTCCTCAACAGCAGCCTGACCATCGGCGGCAGCAACAACCTGGGCCTGACCGGCGCCATCAGCGGTAGCGGCAACCTGACCAAGAGCGGTGCGGGCAACCTGCTGCTCAGCGGCGCCAACAGCGGTTTCACCGGTAACATCGCGCTGAATGCCGGTCGTATCGTGGTCGGCAACTCCAACGCCCTGGGCTCGGGCACCGTGACGGCTGCAGACGGCACCGCGCTCGATGCCGCCGGCGCGGTCACCCTGGCCAACGGGATTGCCGTCAATGGCGCGCTGTCGCTCGGTGGTACCGGTAATCTCGGCCTGACCGGACCGATCACCAACGGATCCAGCACCGGCAGCCTGGTCAAGACCGGCAACACCACCCTGACCCTGTCCGGCGCCAACACCTACACCGGCGGCACCACGCTCAACGCCGGCACCCTGAACATCGGCAGCGCTACCGCCATCGGCAGTGGCGACCTGACCATTGGCGGCGCCGCCAACCTGACCACCACCGGCGCCCAGATCCTCGCCAACGCCGCGCACCTGAACGCCGACCTGACCCTGCCTGGCAGCGCCAACCTGACCCTCAACGGCGTGCTCGACGGCATCGGTGGCCTGATCAAGACCGGTACCGGCACCGTTACGCTGAACGGCGCCAACACCTACAGCGGCGCGACCCTGCTGTCCGGCGGTACCCTGGTGGCAGGTACCAACACCGCCTTCGGCAGCGGCACCCTGATCGCTGGCGCCGGCGCTTCGCTGGATGCCAACAAGGCCGTGAGCCTGGCCAACGCTGTCACCCTGACCGGCAACGTCAACGTCCTGGGCAGCAACAACCTGGCCCTGACCGGCGATATCGCCGGCACCGGTGGCCTGACCAAGACCGGCAGCGCCAAGCTGACCCTGTCCGGCAACAACACCTTCGCCGGCCCGGTCAACCTCAGCGGCGGTACCCTGAGCCTGGGCAGCAACAGCGCCCTGGGCCTCGGTGCGCTGAATGCCAGCGGCAACGCGATCCTCCAGGCCGCCACCGCCGTCAGCGTCAACAACCAGATCAACCTGAATGGCGGCCTGATCCTGGGCGGCAGCGCCGACCTGTCCCTCAACGGCCTGGTCACCGGCAACGGTGGCCTGACCAAGCAGGGCACCTCGATCGTCACCCTGAACAGCGCCAACACCTACACCGGTGGCACCACCCTGGCCAGCGGCACCCTGATGCTCGGCAACAGCCTGGCACTGGGCAACGGCGCGGTGACCGTCACCGGTCCTGGCACCCTGGACAGCCTCACCGCGATCAACCTGGGCAACGCCATCAACCTGAGCGGCGCCCTGAGCATGGGCGGTAGCGCCGACCAGACCCTCAGCGGCGTGATCAGCGGTGCCGGCAGCCTGACCGCCAACGGCCAGGGCAACCTGACCCTCACCGGGGTCAACACCTACACCGGCGGTACCACCCTCAGCGCCGGGACCCTGACCCTCGGCAATGCCGGTGCCATGAGCACCGGTCGCCTGAGCGTGACCGGCGCGTCGAGCCTGAACACCAACTCGGCATTCGCCCTGGCCAACGCCATCACCCTCGGCGCCAACCTCAACCTCATCGGCCACAGCGACCTGACCCTCAATGGCGTCATCGACGGCGCTGCCGGCCTGACCAAGAGCGGTGCGGGCAACCTGACCCTGAACGGCGTCAACACCTATGTCGGCGGCACCACGCTGGCGGGCGGTACCCTGACCGTCGGCAATGGCAGCGCCCTGGGCAACGGCGCCCTGAACGTCACCGGCGCGGCAACCCTGAACAACAGCAGCAAGCTGACCCTGGGCAACGCCATCACCCTTGGCGCCGACCTTACCCTGGGCAGCAACTTCGTTCCGGGTGATTTAGACAGGAACGCCCTGACCCTTGCCGGCGTGATCGATGGCAGCGGCGGCCTGACCAAGACCGGCACCGCCGACCTGATCCTCAGCGGCGCGAATACCTTCACCGGCGCGGTCAATGTCCTGGCCGGCACCCTGAGCACCCTCAACACCGGCTCCCTGGGCAATGCCTCGACCGTCAACGTCGCCACCGGCGCACTGCTCAACCTTGGCGCCAGTTCCAGCGTCGGCACCCTGGCCGGCGGCGGTTCGATCGCCCTGGGCAACAGCACCAGCCTGAGCGTCGGCAGCGGCAACCTGAGCGGCCTGTTCAGCGGTGTGATCTCCGGCGACGGTGGCCTGGTCAAGACCGGCAGCGGCAGCCTGCAACTGGGCGGCAGCAACACCTACACCGGCAACACCCAGGTCAACGGCGGCACGCTGAATATCAGCGGCGCCCTGGCCGGCGGCCAGGTCCAGGTGAACACCGGCGCGACCCTGACCGGCAGCGGCTCCATCGCCGGCCCGGTGAACATCGCCGACGGCGGTCACCTGGCGCTGAACAGCGGTACGAAGCTCAGCACCGGTTCGCTGATCCTCAACGGCAACTCGAACCTCGACGTCGGCCTCGGCTCGCCGTCCACCGGCGGCAATGCGCTGCTCGCCGTGGGCGGCAACCTGACCCTCGACGGCAACCTGAATGTCAGCGATATCGGCGGCTTCGGCGCCGGTATCTACCGCCTGATCGACTACACCGGCACCCTCACCGACAACGGCCTGGTGATCGGCACCGTGCCGGGCGGCGTCCTGCCGGGCGATCTGCAACTGCAGACCGCGATCGGCGCGCAGGTCAACCTGCTGGTTGGCGGCGCCAATGGCAGCGTGCTGTTCTGGGATGGCAGCAACACCGTCAGCGATGGCGTGATCCAGGGCGGCAGCGGCGTCTGGGATGCCACCAGCACCAACTGGACCACGGTCAACGGCACCGGCAACCGCGACTGGAGCAGCAACTTCGCCGTGTTCCAGACCCCGGCTGGCAGCGTCACCGTCAACGGCACCCAGGCGATCACCGGTCTGCAATTCACCGTCGACGGCTACGTGCTCGATGGCCCTGGCGCCCTGCAACTGGTCAACAACGGCAATGGCACCGCGACCTTCCGCGTCGACCCGAATGCCACCGCGACCCTCAACCTCGGCCTGACTGGTGCCGGCACCCTGAACAAGGCTGACAGCGGCACCCTGGTCCTCAACGGCGCCAACAGCTACACCGGCGGTACCGTCCTCAATGGCGGCACCCTGGTGTTCGGCAACAACTCGGCGCTGGGCAACGGCACCCTGGTCACCGCGGCCAACACCACCCTGGACAGCAACACCGCGGTCACCCTGGCCAACAACATCGGCACCTTCGGCGCCCTCAACCTGACCGGCAGCAATGCCCTGACCCTCAACGGCCTGGTCACCGGCGGCGGCAGCCTGGTCAAGAACGGCACCGGCACCCTGACCCTGAATGGTGCCAACGCCTATATCGGCGGTACCACCATCAACAGCGGCGCGCTGGTCCTGGGCAACGACAGCGCCCTCGGCGCGGGTGCCTTGCATGTGGCAGGCACCGGCATCACCCTCGATAACTCTCCGGCACTGTCCCTGGCCAACGCCATCGACCTGGGCAACAGCCTGACCCTGCTGGGCACCAGCGACCTCGCCTTCAACGGCGTGGTCAGTGGCGCCGGTGGCCTGGTCAAGAATGGCCTGGGCAACCTGACCCTGGGCGGCCTCAACACCTACTCCGGTGGCACCACCCTGGCAGCCGGCGGCCTGACCGTCACCAATGGCGCGGCACTGGGTAGCGGCGCACTGAACGTCACCGGCGTTTCCAGCCTGAACAACTCGGGCGCGGTGACCCTGGGCAACAACGTCAACCTCGGCGCCGACCTGAGCCTGCCAGGCAACGCCAGCCTGACCCTGAACGGCCTGGTCGCCGGTACTGGCGGCCTGAACAAGACCGGCTCCGGCACGCTCACCCTCAACGGTGCCAATACCTACGGCGGCGCTACCAGCCTTGCCGGCGGCACCCTGGTGGTCGGCAACAACACCGCGCTGGGCACCAGTCACCTGACCGCCGCGGACGGCACCGCGCTCGACAGCAACGCCGCGCTCGGCCTGGCCAATGGCCTCACCCTGCTGGGCGGCCTGAACGTCATCGGCAGCAACAACCTGACCCTGAGCGGTGTCATCGATGGCGCAGGCGGCCTGACCAAGAACGGCGCCGGTGTCCTGACCCTGACCGGCAACAACGGCAACACCGGCGACACCACCCTGAACGGCGGCACCCTGGTGGTCGGCAGCGACACCGCGCTGGGCGCCGGCGCCCTGAACACCGCCGATGGCGTGACCTTCGGCACCCTGGGCAACACCTCGCTGGGCAACGCGTTTAACCTGGGCGGCAACCTGAACCTGATCGGCAACGCCGACCTGACCCTGCTCGGCCTGGTCAGTGGTGCAGGCGGCCTGACCAAGAACGGCAACGGCAACCTGACCCTGCTCGGCGTCAACACCTACACCGGCCCGACCAACCTGAACGGCGGCACCCTGACCGTCGGCAACGATGCCGCCATCGGCACTGGCGCCCTGAATGTCGGCGCCGCCTCCAACCTGGCCGGCACCAGCACCTTCAGCCTGGCCAACGCCATCAACCTCGGTGCGCTGCTGACCCTCGCTGACAACAACGACATCACCCTGAACGGCAGCGTGGCCGGTACCGGCGCACTGCTGAAAAGCGGCGCGGGCACCCTGACCCTGAATGGCGCCAACAGCTACAGCGGTGGCACCACCCTGGCCAATGGCAGCCTGCAGGTAGGCCACAACAACGCGCTGGGCAGTGGCGCGCTGAACATCACCGGGGCGGGGACCTTCCTCGACGCGGCGAACAACACCGGCCTGGCCATCGCCAACGCCATCGCCCTGGGTGGGAACACCCTGACCTTCACCGGCACCTACGGGCTTGCTGTGAATGGCAACATCACCGGCACCGGCAGCCTGCTCAAGAGCGGCCTGGCCTCGCTGACCCTGGGTGGCAACAACACCTTCAGCGGCGGCGTGCGCCTGAACGGCGGCACCCTGATCCTGGCCTCGGCCACCGGCCTGGGCAGTGGCGCCCTGACCGTAGCGGGCGGTTTCCTCGATAACACCGTCAGCGCCAGCCTGAACAACGCCGTGCACCTGCTCGGCACCCTGACCCTGACCGGTGCCCAGAGCCTGGCGCTCAACGGTGTGATCGACGGCAGCGCCAACCTGGCCAAGACCGGCGTCGGCAACCTGCTCCTGACCGGCAACAACACCTACACCGGCAATACCTTCCTGCTCGGCGGCACCACCACCGTCGGCAGCAATACCGCCTTCGGTACCGGCAACATCACCACCGGCAGTGCTGGCCTGGACAGCTCCACCGCGGTGGCCCTGGCCAACAACTTCAGCGTGCTCGGTACCCTGGTCATCGGCGGTACCTCCGACCTGACCCTGAACGGCGCGCTGACTGGCGCAGGCGGCAGCCTGATCAAGAACGGCGCGGGTACCCTGACCCTGAACGGCAGCAACAACTTCGCCGCCGGCGTCACGCTCAATGCCGGTACCCTGGCCGTCGGCCAGAATGGCTCGCTGGGCTCCGGCAACCTGACCGTCGCAGGCTCGTCCACCCTGGTGGCGGCCAACAACGGCGTGGCCCTGACCAACGGCATCCAGACCGACAGCCGCCTGACCGTCGGTGGCGCCAACAACCTGACCCTGAACAGTGTCATCAGCGGTAACGGCAGCCTGATCAAGACCGGTACCAGCACCCTGACCCTGAACGGCGCCAACACCTACAACAACGGCACCACCCTCAATGGTGGCGTCGTGGTGGCCGGCAACGACAGCGCCTTCGGTACCGGTTCGGTGGTTGCCAACGCCGGCAACACCGCAACCGTCGTACGCAACACCGTGACGCGCAAACTCAGCAACACCTTCGTGGTCGACGGCAACCTGACCCTGGATACCCCGGCCGAGCTCCAGTTCCTGGGCGCGCTCAATGGCAGCGGCACCCTGACCAAGACCGGCAGCAACGAAGTGCTGCTGATCTCCGCCGGCAACTTCAACGGTGACATCGATGTACTGGCCGGCTACGTCACCGCAGTCGTCACCAATGCCCTGGGCGACCTGAGGTCCGCCAGCCTGGCGGCAGGTTCCGGGCTGACCGTCGATGGCAATATCAACATCGGCAGCCTGACCGGCCAAGGCGTCATGCGCATCACCAACGGCAATGTCAGCGTCGGTGGCAACAACCTCGATAGCGTGTTCGCCGGTACGGTGACCCAAAGCGGCGGCTTGACCAAGGTCGGCGCCGGGGTGCTGGAACTGACCGGCACCAGCGACAACACCGGGGTCAACACCGTCAGCGCCGGTACCTTGAAAGTCACCGGCAGCCTGGGTGGTGGTGGCGGCCTGAACGTCGACCCCGGTGCAACCCTGACCGGTAGTGGCAGCATCGACGGCACCACCACCATCGCCGACGGCGCCACCCTGGTGGGCTACAGCGGCCAGAAGCTGACCTTCGACAACCTGGTGCTCTCGCAGGCCAGCAACGTCGACTTCAACCTGGGCTCGTTGACCACCAGCGCCGATGCGCTGTTCAACGTGAACAGCGACCTGACCATGGCGGGCACCTTCAACATCGCCGACTTCGGTGGCCTGGGCAACGGCGTCTATCGCCTGTTCGACTACAGCGGCAGCCTGATCGACAACGGCATGACCTTCGGCAATCTGCCCACTGGTGTGACTTACAGCGATCTGACCCTGCTCACTGGCACGAGTAGCCAGGTCAACCTGATGGTGGGCTCCCCGAACCTGGTCATCCAGTTCTGGGATGGTGTCGATACCACCAGCAACGGCCTGGTCGAAGGCGGCAGTGGCGTGTGGGACAACACCACCCAAAACTGGGCCGAGTACGACGGCTTCAACAACTTCGCCTGGCAGGGCCAGTTCGCGGTGTTCCAGGGCGCGACCGGCACCGTCACCGTGGATGGCCAGCAGAACATCAACGGCATGCAGTTCATGACCGATGGCTACCAGTTGATCGCCGGGACCAACGGCTCGCTGAACACCAGCAACCGTAACGGCTCCAACTTCGCCGTGCGGGTGGACAATGGCGTCACTGCCACCCTGGACCTGCCGCTCGAAGGCGACGGCATCCTGACCAAGCTGGACGTCGGTACCCTGGTGCTCAACGGCGTCAACAGCTACACCGGCGGCACCGCGCTGAACGGCGGCACCCTGGTGCTCGGCAATGACAGCGCCCTGGGTTCCGCTGGCCTGACCACTGCAGCCGGCACCACGCTGGACAGCAACCAGGCCGTGTCGATCCTCAACGACGTCGTCGTGAACGGTGCGCTCACCCTGGCCGGCAGCAATGACCTGACCCTCAACGGCGTGGTCGACGGCAACGGTAGCCTGCTCAAGAACGGCAACGGCTTCCTGACCCTGAACAACGTCAACACCTTCCAGGGTGGTCTGAAGCTGAACGCCGGTCGCCTGATCCTGGGCGCCAACGGAGCACTGGGCGCTGGCGCCCTGACCGCTGCCAACGGCACCTCGCTGGACAACTCCAGCGCGCTGACCCTGGCCAACACCGTCAACCTGGCCGGCAACCTGCTGCTCGTCGGCAACAACGACCTGACCCTGAACGGTCCGGTCAACGGCGTCGGTAGCCTCACCAAACAAGGCATCAGCACCCTGACGCTGAACGCCGTCAACGCCTTCACCGGCGGCATGAACCTGGCGGCCGGCAAGCTGAGACTGGGCAGTGCCGCCGCGCTGGGCAGCGGCGCCCTGACCGTGAGTGGTGCGTCCGAGCTGGATACCAGCAGCGCCATGACCCTGGCCAACAACATGCTGCTGAACGCCGTCCTGACCCTCGACGGTACTACCGACCTGAGCCTCGACGGCGCGATCTCCGGCGGCGGTGGCCTGATCAAGAACGGTCTGGGCAACCTGACCCTGACCGGCGCCAACAGCTTCGCCAACGGCCTGACCCTGAACAGCGGCAACCTGACCCTGGGCAATGCGGGTGCGCTGGGCACTGGCCAACTGCGTGTTACCAGCAACTCGCTGCTGAGCAACACCAGCGCCATGGTCCTGGGCAACGACGTCGATATCAGCGGCACCCTGGCGGTCGCCGGCAACCGCGACCTGACCCTGAACGGCGTACTCAGCGGCGTCGGCACCCTGGACAAGAACGGCCTGGCGACCCTGACCCTGGGCGGCAACAACACCTTCACCGGTATCTTCAACGTCCTGGCCGGTACCCTGAGGACCACCAGCAGCGGCGCCCTGGGCAACCCGACGCAGCTCAATGTCAGCAGCGGTGCCAACCTCGACCTGGGCGGCAACCTGGCGCTGACCAACCTGACGGGCAGCGGTGGCGTGGAAGTCGACAGCGGCGTCACCCTGGCGGTTGTCGGCGGCACCTTCGACGGTGGACTGAGCGGTACCGGCAACCTGAACAAGGTCGGTACCAGCACCCTGACCCTGACCGGCACCAACAGCATCACCGGTGCTACCACCGTCAGCGGCGGCAACCTGGTGGTTGATGGCAGCCTGGCGAGCAACACCGTCAGCGTCGGCGCCAACACCGGCCTGTCCGGTACCGGCGACCTCGCCGGCGCCGTCACCGTGGCCAACGGCGGCAACCTGAACCTGCAAACCGGCAACACCCTGAACGTGGGTTCGCTGGTGCTGGATAGTGGCTCCAACCTCAATGCCAACCTGGGCGTCGCGGTATCGGGCGATCCGTCGCTGCTGAACGTGGCCGGCGACCTGACCCTGGACGGCAGCCTCAATGTCTCCAACGGCGGCGGTTTCGGCCGCGGTGTCTATCGCCTGGCCTACTACGCCGGCAACCTGGTCAACAACGGCCTGGCCATCAACTCCCTGCCGGGCACTGTCGACCCAGGCAACGTCGTGTTGCAGACCTCGGTCAGCAACCAGGTCAACCTGGTGGTGGGTGGTACCGACACCGTCTTGTTCTGGGACGGCAACCAGACCTCGGGCAACGGCTCCGTGGAAGGTGGCTTCGGTGTCTGGGATAGCACCAACACCAACTGGACCAACTCCGACGGCAGCATCAACCAGGCCTGGAATAACACCTTCGCCGTGTTCCAGGGCACTGGTGGCACCATCACCGTCAACGGCTCGCACGCCATCACCGGCCTGCAGTTCATGGACAACGGCTACACCCTCAACGGTGGTATCGGTGGCGAGTTGCTCCTTGGCACCAGCACCGACATCCTGCGGGTCGATACCGGCGTCACCGGGACCCTGGGCCTGGCGGTCAATGGCACCGGGACCCTGAACAAAGAGGGCAACGGCACCCTGGTGCTCAACGGCGCCAACGGCTACACCGGCGGTACCGTCCTCAACGGCGGCGCCATCGTGGTGGGCAACGACGGCGCACTGGGCACCGGCGACCTGACCGCAGCAGCCGGCACCACCCTGGACAGCAACAGCGCGGTCACCCTGGCCAACAACGCCGTGCTCAACGGCGGCCTGACCGTCGCTGGCAGCAATGCCCTGACCCTGGATGGCGTGGTCAGCGGTGCCGGCAGCCTGACCAAGGCCGGCAACGCCAACCTGACCCTGAACGGCGTCAACACCTACACCGGCGGCACCGTGCTCAACGGCGGCAGCGTGACCCTGGGCAACAACGGCGCCCTGAGCAGCGGCACGGTCAGCGTCACTGGCGCCTCGCTGCTGGACAGCACCGGCGCACTGCAACTGGCCAACGCCCTCAACCTGACCTCGCAACTGACCCTGGCCGGCAGCCAGGACACCACCCTGAGCGGTGTCATCTCCGGCACCGGCAGCCTGGTCAAGAACGGCAACGGTTCGCTGCTGCTGAGCGGCGCCAACACCTACAGCGGCGGCACCACCATCAACGCGGGCAGCGTCACCGGTGATACCACCAGCCTGCAGGGCGCCATCCTCAACAACGGCGCGCTGACCTTCGCGCAGAACGCCGACGGCACCTACAGCGGCGCCCTGACCGGCGCGGGCACCCTGACCAAGGCCGGCACCGGCCAACTGCTGCTCACCGGCAACAGCGGCTTCACCGGCAACACCCTGGTCAGCTCGGGCAGCCTGGTCAACAACGGCACCCTGGCCAGCGCCAACGTGCAGGTCGCCAGCGGCGCCAGCCTCGGTGGCAGCGGCACCTACAGCGGTACCGTGACCATCGCCGACGGCGCCAACCTGAACGCCGGCACCGCGACCGCACCGCTGAGCGTGGGCAACCTCAACCTGTCTTCGAGCAGCAACCTGAACTTCGCCCTCGGCGCGCCAGGCGGTTCCACCACCGTGGTTTCGGTGGCGGGCAACCTGGTTCTGGATGGCACGCTGAACATCAGCAATGCCGGCGGCTTCGGTCTGGGCGTGTACCAACTGTTCACCTACGGCGGCAGCGTTACCGACAACGGGCTGATCTACGGCAGCCTGCCGGGCACCACCCTGCCGGCGGACCTGACGCTGCAGACCGCCATTGCCAACCAGATCAACCTGGTCGTGGGCAGCGACACCGCCCTGCAGTTCTGGAACGGCAGCAAGACGACCGCCGACGGCACCATCAGCGGTGGCAGCGGCGTCTGGAACGCGAGCAGCACCAACTGGACCAACACCACCGGTGTAGTCAGCAATGCCTGGGACAACCAGTTCGCCGTCTTCGGCGGCCCGGCCCCGGCGGTGGGCACCCAGTACTCGGTCACCGTGGAAGGCCAGCAGACCTTCACCGGCATGCAGTTCCTGACCGATGGCTATGTCCTGGGCGCAGGTACGGGCGGAGCCTTGGCGGCCAGCGGCAGCCAGGCAGCGATTCGTGTCGGTACCGGCACCGCGACCATAGCGGCGCCGCTGGTGGGCACCGGTGGTATCGAGAAGCTGGATGCCGGCACCCTGGTGCTGACCGGCGCCAACACCTACACCGGTGGTACCACCGTCAGCGGCGGTACGCTGCAGGGCAACACCACCAGCCTGCAAGGCAACATCACCAACAACGCCAACCTGGTCTTCGCCCAGGCTACCAGCGGCCAGTTCAGCGGCATCCTCAGCGGCAACGGCACCATCAGCAAGCAAGGCTCCGGTGACCTGCTGATCGTTGGCAGCCAGCCGTTCAACGGCGCCTTCAACGTCGACGAGGGCAGCGTGGTGGTCGGCAACGCGGCCAACCCGGGCACCGTGTTCGGCGCCCAGGTCACTGTCGGCAGCAATGGCGTGCTGGCTGGTACCGGCAACGTCGGTTCGCTGGTCAACAACGGCACCGTGGTCACCGGCCTGGATGGCGGCAACCTCTCTGTCGCCGGCAACTTCAGCAACGCTGGGACCTTGTCCATCAGCCTGACCCCGAGCCTGACCAACTACCTCAACGTAGGCGGCACGGCGAACCTGGGCGGCACGCTGAACGTGGCCAACATCGGCACCACAGCGGCCCAGTACACCCTGGTCTCGGCCACCGGTGGCGTGACCGGCACCTTCGGCACCACCAACCTGGAAGGCATGGTGTTCCTCGACACCACGCTGAACTACGGTGCCAATGCGGTGACCCTGGATGTAGCGCGCAACGGCACTTCCTTCGCCAGCGTGGCGCAGACCGACAACCAGCGTGCGGTGGCGAACGCCCTGGACAGCGCCTCGGCGCCGGCCAGCCTGCGCGACACCATCATCGCTTCCAATGCCAGCAGTGCGGCGGCGGCCTTCGAAAGCCTGTCCGGCGAGATCTACGCCAGCACCGCGACCGTGCTGATCGAGGACTCGCGCTACGTCCGCGACGCGGTCAACGACCGTATGCGTGATGCCGGTTGCAGCGACGACCAGGACCCACGCCGTGCCCTGACGCCAAACAGCAACCAGCAGACCACCGGTCGTGGTTGCGGTGGCGAAGGGGTGGGCTGGATCCGTGCCGTGGGTGGCTGGGGTGATTTCGACGGCGGCAGCAACGCGGCCAACGTCAAGCGTGACCTGTCCGGTTTCCTGATCGGTTTCGACAACAACCTCAACGACCAGGTGCGTGCCGGTATCGCTGCCGGTTACACCAACAGCAGCATCAGCGCCAAGGGCAAGCCGCAGGACTCCTCGGTGGACAGCTACCACCTGGCGGCCTACATGAGCTACCAGATGGACGCCTTCGCCGCACGCATGGGCGCCGGCTACACCTGGCACGACATCGACAGCAAGCGTTACGTCGAGGCCGGCAGCTACAACGAACGCCTGAAGTCCAGCTACAAGGCGCGTACCGCGCAGGTGTTCGGCGAAGTGGGTTATGCCATCGACGCGGGCGGCGTGGCGCTGGAGCCGTTCGCCGGCCTGGCCTACGTCAACTACGACAGTGACAAGGCCCGTGAGAAAGGTGGGGCGGGGCGCCTGGAGGCTGATACCCAACAGGATAACGTGTTCTCCACCGTCGGCCTGCGCGCTGGCAAGTCGTTCAAGCTGGACAACGGCAGCACCCTGACCCCGCGCGGCAGCATCGGCTGGCGGCATGCCTTCGGCGACACCAAGCCGGACGCGGACCTGCGCTTCATCGAAGGCGGTGCCGGGTTCAGCAACACCGGTGTACCGATCGCCAAGGATGCGGCCGTGATCGAGGCCGGTCTGGACCTGAGCGTCGGTGTGGCCGGCAAGGTGGGCGTGGGTTACTCCGGCCAGTTGGCCAGCGAGAGCCGCGACAACGCGGTGACCCTGAACTTCAGCATGGAGTTCTGATCCGCGCCTGACTCGGGGGCCCCATCGCTGGCAAGTCAACTCCCATCCTGTGGGAGCTGGCTTGCCAGCGATGGGGCCCTCAGTCACACCATGAAATTGCTGTATTGTCCTGGTTTCATCTCACCACCCAAGGTCGCCGCATGGCGCGTCTCTACGTCACCCTCAGTCTTCTCCTCTATCTCCTGGCCCTGTGCCTCGACGCCGTGAACCTCAGCGGCGGCAATGTCGTGACGGCCCAGCAAGCCCTGTTCCAGGGGCCCTGGGGCGTGGTCTTCGGCCTGTTCGGCTGGTTCGCCAATCCACTGTTCGGTCTCGCCCTGCTGCTGCGCCGGCGGCTGCGCTGGCTGGCGTTGTTCCTCGGGTGCTGGGCGCTCTACCTGGCGGTGATCAGCCACGGCATCGAGCGCCTGCCGGACAACATCAACTACAGCTTCCACCAGGTCATCGGCTTCGCTCCTGGCTACTACCTCTGGGCCCTGGCCATCGCCGCCTTCTGCATCGGCCAGGCCTGGTGGTGCAGCCGCGGGCGCAATGCCGAGGTGCCGCGCTGGAGCCTGCCAGAGGGCGCGTTGGCGCTGTTGCTGCTGGTGGTGATGGTGATCGGGCTGCGGGATGAAAACCTGCGCTTCGACCTCGACAAGCTGTTCGATATGCCGCCATCGGTCTGGGAAATGCCACCGCCGAGCCGGGACGAGTCGATCTGATGAGCCAGCTCACCGCCCAGGCCCTGATTGCCATGGCCATGAAGAACCCGCTCAACCAGCGTCTGACGGATACCCTGGTCGGCCTCGACCTGCCGCACTGCATGCTCACCGCCGGCTGCCTGTTCCAGGCGCTGTGGAACCTGCGGGTCGGCCGCGAGCCGGGGTGGGGGGTGAAGGACTACGACGTCATCTATTTCGACCACGATCTGTCGTGGGAGGCGGAAGACCGGGTGATCCAGCGGGTCCGCGCGGCCTGCGGGGAGTTTGCCGACAAGGTCGAAGTGCGCAACCAGGCGCGGGTGCATCTGTGGTACGAGGAAAGGTTCGGCGTGCCTTATGCGCCGCTGCTCAAGGTCACCGACGGCATCGACCGCTACCTGGTGCGCTCCACCTGCGTCGGCCTCGATGTGCGTAGCGGCGAGTTGTACAGCACCTGGGGGCTGGAGGATCTGCAGCAGGGGCTGCTGCGCAGCAATCCGCTGAACCACCAGCCGGAGATGTTCCGGCGCAAGGCCGAGAGCTATCGCGAGCGCTGGGAGTGGTTGCGGATCGAGGAGTGAGGGGGTTTTTGCGGGCCTCATCGCTGGCAAGCCAGCTCCCACAGGGTTTTGTGTTGACCGGAGGATCTGTGGCCGACGCGGTCACGGCGGGAGTGGTTAAGGATTGAGGGTGTTCTTGCGGGCCTCATCGCTGGCAAGCCAGCTCCCACAGGGCTTCGTGTTGACCGGAGGATCTGTGGCCGACTCGGTCACGGTGGGAGTGGTTAAGGATTGAGGGTGTTTTCCCGGGCCCTATCGCTGGCAAGCCAGCTCCCACAGTGACCGCGTCGGCCACAAATCCTATGGTCAACACAAACCCTGTGGGAGCTGGCTTGCCAGCGATAGGGCCATCAGCTACATCACAAGCCTCAAGCCTTGCGCTTGAGCGGCTCACCCTCGAACTTCACCCCGGCCAGGCCATGGGCGATCAGGGAGCGGATATTGCCGTGGTCGCTGCCTTCAGGCGTGGCCACCACCGAGCGGTAGTGCTCGCCGAACGCCAGCAGCGCTTCCTGGTCGCTCAGGCCTTCCAGCAGGGCCAGGCCCAGGGTCTTGCAGGAACCTTCGTTCTGCCCGGCGTTGCTGACCAGGCCGCCGTTGTCGAAGGCGGTCTGCTGGTAGTCGTAGTGCTCGGCGACGAACGCCAGGGTGTCGGCGAACACGTGCTCGCCGCTGTTCAGGCTGGCACGCAGTTGAGTCAGGTCAGTCATGGGTTTTTCCTTTGGCGAACGCGGCTTGCTGCTCGGCGCTGGCTTCTTTCTGGTATTGGCTTTTCCACTGGTCGTAAGGCATGCCGTAGACCACCTCGCGGGCGTCATCCAGGCTTACCTCGATCTGGCGTTCATCCGCGGCGGCCTTGTACCACTTGGACAGGCAGTTGCGGCAGAAGCCGGACAGGTTCATCAGGTCGATGTTCTGCACGTCGGTACGGTTGCGCAGGTGGTCGACCAGGCGACGGAAGGCCGCCGCTTCGAGTTCGAGTTGTTCTTGCGGGGTCATAGCGTTCTCGTTATCAGGCGATTCGGTTCTTCAGGTGGCGGCCACCGTTGATGACCACGTGGCTGCCGGTGCTGTACTGGCTTTCCAGCAGGAACAGCACGGCGTCGATCAGCGGCTGGGCGCCCGGCTCGAACTCCAGCAGGGCCTTCTTCAGGGTCTGCTGGCGATACTGCTCGTCGCCGTCTTCCTTGAGGATCAGCAGCCCCGGCAGGATGCCGTTGACCCGCACCGACGGGGCGTACTTTTCGGCGAACGACAGCACCATGTTCTGCAGCGCGGCCTTGGTCGCGGCGTAGCCGATATGGCTCTTGCTGCCGCGGGACGAGGTTTCGTCGCAGATATGGATGATGTCCGCCTTGTCCAGCTTCAGCAGCTGCTCGCCCAGGGCCAGGTTGAGGTGGTACGGCGCCTCGACGTGCAGCTTGAACATGGTGTTCAGGTTGTCGAGGTCGTCGTCGAGCCACAGCGAGGCGTTGTGGACGATCGCCCGCAGGCCGTCATAGCCGCGCAGGTGCTCGATCAGCGCTTCGCGGTCGTCGACGCGGCACAGGTCGGCCTGGAACGGGATGATGTTCGGGTGGGCCGGCGTGGTGATCTTGCTGCGGCTGGCGCTGACCACCGTGTGGCCGGCCTGCGCCAGTTTCGTGGCCAGCGCCAGCCCGACTCGCTGGCTGCCACCGGTAACTAGGATTGGGCTGTTCATATGCGGGGACGATCAACTTTTCAGGTTCGGTTTTCAGGTTCGCAGTCAGCCGCCAGCATACCCGAACTCACCTGGAATGACCGCCCCCGGCGGGTCAGCGGCTTTCCAGCGATTGGCCGCCGCTGCGCGGTCGCTTCAGCGAGGACGGACGGGCATTCAGCCAGCCGGCCAGCAAGCGGGTCGACAGCGGGATGAAGCAGTACACCATCAAGGGCGTCAGGCCCAGGGTGCTGAGCAGGATCCGCGGCAGCAGGCCCAGTTCCGCCAGCCAGTGGCCGAACAGCAGGTTGAACGCCAGGGACACCGGGAAGAACGCCAGCCAGATCGCCACGGCCTGCTTCCAGCGCGGTGGGCGTTGCGCGGCGTCGTTGCCGAACCAGCCCTCGATGCCGCTCACGCGTTTTTCCGTGGGCTGCTGGAACAGGCCGTTGCCGCGGGCCAGCCAGGCGCTGCGGGAGGCGGAGAACTCCCAGGCGTGCAGGGTCTTTTCGTCGACGAAGCGGAAGATGATCTGGAATTCGTCGCCCTGGGGCGGCGGGGCCAGCACCCCGGAGCCGAGGTAGCCAGGGAAGTCGGTGGCGAGCTGCTCGCCTTCGTGCAACCAGGCGATCATGTCCTGATAACGGCCCTCGGCGACACGCCGGGCGAGCATCAAGGTGACGGGTGGGGTAGACATCGTGTATCTCCTGGCAAACGGTCGCGGCGGGTAGCCCAGACCTTCGACGCCGCCCGGGGTGTTGGGCGGCGTCTGAAAACAAGCAAGGATTATTCCGTAAATAATGTGACCCGTCAGTGTCAGCGTTGACCCGACGCACAGTGATGTTTGCTCGCGCCGCGTGGGTCCGGGCTAGAATGGTCATCCGTTTCCTACAATCTGCGGCGTGTCAGGCGATGATCGAGCTTTCCCCGGCGTCACTCAGTGAACGCGGTCTGGACCACGAGGAGCTGTTTCCCATCCGTGAGGTGTCGCGGTTGACGGGCATCAACCCCGTCACCCTGCGCGCCTGGGAGCGTCGTTACGGGCTGATCCAGCCGACACGCACCGAAAGTGGGCACCGCTTGTACTCCCGCGCCGATATCGACGAAGTCCGCCATATCCTTGGCTGGATCGAACGCGGCGTGGCGGTGAGCAAGGTCGGCAAGATCCTCGCCCGCGACCGCGCGGCCGACAGCGTGGCTTCCGAACGTGGGCATGCCCCGGCGGCGGCTGATCACGAGCAGTGGCGCAACCCGTTGCGCCAGGCGGTGCAGGCCTTCGACGAGACCCGCCTGGAGCGGCTTTACGGCCAGGTGTTCGCCAGTTATCCCCTGACGGTGGTGTTCCAGGACATCTTCATGCCGCTGTGGCTGGAACTGCGCATGGCCCATGACGGTTTCGGCCGCGTCAGCGAATGGCTGTTCCTCGATACTTTCCTGCGGGCCCGTGCCTGGCAGCGCCTGCAACTGGCGCGGGAAGATCAGTCCAGCCGCGTGTTGCTGGCGGCCTTGCCGGAGCAGTGTCGCGAGCTGGAACTGCTGGTCTGTGCGCTGTTGCTGGGCAGCAGCGATGTCGAGGTCGCGGTGCTGGCACCCGGGCAGCCGCTGGAGGAACTGACCCTGGTCTGCGAGCGCCGGGCGCCGGACGCGCTGGTGCTGTTTTCCAACCACGCCCCGCCGGCCGACCTGCCCAAGCGCCTGGCGCGCCTGGCCCTGGCGCTGGACTGCCCACTGCTGTTCGCCGGCGAGGCGTCGGAAATGGCCCAGGACAGCCTGGTGGGATCGCAGATCGTCTGCCTGGGCGGGGAAGGGCGGTTGATGCGGCGGCGTCTGCAGCAGTGCCTGAACGGCCACCTCGACAGCTAGCTGAAATGGACGTCCGGATGGGTACGACGGTGCTGTTGCAGCATGTACTGGCGTAGCCGTTCGATCTCTTCCGGCTGGCGCTGGCTCAGCTGGTAGGCCGCCAGGCCTTCGACGGTGAGCCGTTGCAGGCTGCCGCGCAGGGCAATGGGAGCGATGCCGTCGGGGGCGAACCAGAGGTTGAAGGTCTTCGGCGCCTTGCGGCCCTCCGGCAGTTCCACCAGCACGCCCTTGAAGGAAATCTCCCGTACCTTCAGGCCGCTGCTCAGGCCCAGCTGGTCTTCCAGCATCACCGGCCGCTCCAGGGCCAGGCGCCAGGGCCGGACCACTTCACCTTCCTCGAAGATGCTCGGCGCACCCAGTTGCAGGTGCAGGGCATGGAATTCATCTTCCACCAGCAGCAGCGGGAAACTCATCTGCTGGTTGTCCAGCCGCGCTTGCACCGTGACCTGTTCGTTGGCCACCAGGCGGGTGAGCAATTGCTGTACGTCGCGGCGGCCATTGAGGCGCAGCGTGGCGTTGGGGTCCACTCGGTTGAGCTGGGGCGAGCGGTGCACGCTCTGGATGAAGTCCAGCTCGTCCTGGGTCAGAAGGGCATCGGCTTGCATGGGAATGACTGCTGCGATATTTCCGGGTGATCGATGGACCGCGAAACGGTGCCTTTGTTACGACCGTTGGTCGTTTTCCAGGCGCTGGATGTGCGCCCGCGCTTCGGCCAGTTGTTGTTCCAGCTCGACCACCCGCTGTTCGGCCTCGACCTGGCGGGTGACGTCTTTCTGGATGCCGATGAAGTAAGTGAGCTGGTCGGCCTCGTTGAACACCGGGGTGATCGACAGCTCGTTCCAGAACACGCTGCCGTCCTTGCGGTAGTTTCGCAGCACCTCGCGGCAGGGCTGGCGGCTGTCCAGCGCCTGGCGGATCCGCGCCCGGGCCGGCTGGTCGCGGTCCTCGCCCTGGAGGAAGCGGCAGTCGCGGTAGAGGATGTCGTTGGCCTCGAAGCCGCTAAGCCGCTCGAACGCCGGGTTCACGTAGATCAGGATGGTGTCTTCGTCGCCTTCCTGTTCGGCGACCACGATGCCGTCGTTGGAGGCATCGATCATGCGTTGCAGCAGTGTGGCGTTGATCATCGCGGGGTCCGGCGCAGGGGCGAGGGGGATGGGCGATTCTAGTGCATCCAGGGCCAAGGGATAAGGGCCTTTTGCCAGCCATCGGTGCTAGTATCCTACGCTTTTGCTCAGATACGGAATTCGTCATGAAAGTGGTCATCCTGTCCGGTTCGGTCTACGGCACCGCCGAAGAAGTCGCCCGTCACGCCCAGTCCCTGCTCAAGGCCGCAGGTTTCGAAGCCTGGCATGCCGCCCGCGCCACCCTCGCCGACGTCCAGGCCTTCGCCCCCGAAGCGTTCCTGGCCGTGACCTCCACCACCGGCATGGGCGAGCTGCCGGACAGCCTGGTGCCGCTGTTCAGCGAGATCCGCGACAGCCTGCCCGCCGCCTGGCGCGGCCTGCCGGGTGCGGTGCTGGCGCTGGGTGACTCCAGCTATGGCGACACCTTCTGTGGCGGTGGCGAGCAACTGCGCGAGCTGTTCGCCGAGCTGGGGATCAAGGAAATCCAGCCGATGCTGCGCCTGGATGCCAGCGAAACCGTGACCCCGGAAGTCGATGCCGAGCCTTGGCTGGCCGAGTTCGGCAGCGCGCTGCGCGGCTGATTCTCCCGGTTGTGCGCCGAGCCATTCGGCGCCTGTCCTGCAAGGTCATCAAGCTGGCTGCCAAGGAAACTTTCGCTTCGCCAACGGCTGACTATGCTCTCCGGCAGAGCACAGTGAGTGTGCCGACCGTGACCAACACTTAAAAAAACCACCAGCCGAGATCTCCCAATGCCACTGGCAGAGATTCCTCTGTGCGTCTGGCGGACACGGAGCCTGGGATTCACGTTCCGCGGCCAGAGCATTCGCTACTGGACGGCAGGGCAGGGAGAGCCACTGCTTCTCATACACGGATTTCCAACCGCCAGCTGGGACTGGCATTACCTCTGGCAGCCGCTGGCCCAGCGCTTTCGCCTGATCGCCTGCGACATGCTCGGTTTCGGCGATTCCGCCAAGCCGCCGGGGCACCGCTACAGCCTGCTGGAGCAGGCTGATCTTCAGCAGGCCCTGCTGGCGCACCTGCATATCCAGGAGCCGGTGCATCTTCTTGCCCACGACTACGGCGGCAGCGTGGCCCAGGAACTGCTGGCGCGACACAACGAAGGCAGCATCGACATCGCCAGCTGCGTCTTTCTCAACGCCGGGCTGTTTCCGGAATGCCATCGCCCGCTGCTGCTCCAGCGCCTGCTGCTCAGCCGCCTCGGCTGGCTGGTGGCACGCACTTTCGATCGCGACGACCTGGTGCGCAATGTCGGGCAGATCTACGGCCCCGGCACCCAGCCCAGCGAAAGTGCGCTGGACGATTGCTGGAGCCTGATCGTGTCGAACCACGGCAACCGCATCCTGCACCGCCTGTCGGCGTATCTCACCGAGCGCCAGGCACACCGCCAGCGCTGGGTCGGTGCCCTGCAGTCGGCCCGTCTGCCGCTGCGTTTCATCAATGGCGCGGCCGACCCGCTATCCGGCGCGCACATGGTCGAACGCTACGAGGAGCTGGTGCCGGAGCCCGATACCGTGCTGCTGCACGGCATCGGCCACTATCCTCACACCGAGTCGCCGTGCCAGGTGCTCAGCCATTACCTGGACTTCCGCCACCAACCGCTGGCATGGACCCCGCAGAAGGTCGCCTGGTCCTGACCCAAGCGTCACTTATCACCTGCCATTCAGCGCCCGCCCGGTTCGTTGTCCGGGGCCGGGCGCTGGTCGACACTGACTGTTCCGTTCCCTGTTCAGTTGGAGTTGAGCCATGACCGATTCGGTGCGCCTGGAAGATAGAGTGGTGATCGTCACGGGGGCTGGCGGCGGCCTTGGCTGGGCCCATGCCCTGTTGTTCGCCCGCCATGGGGCGAAGGTGGTGGTCAACGACCTGGGCGGCTCGACCCACGGCGAAGGCGCCAATGCCTCGGCGGCCGACCGCGTGGTCGCGGAAATCCGCGAGGCCGGCGGCCAGGCCGTGGCCAACCATGATTCGGTGACCGACGGCCAGCGCATCGTCGAACAGGCGCTGGACAGCTTCGGCCGGGTCGACGTGGTGGTGAACAACGCCGGCATCCTGCGCGACAAGACCTTCCACAAGATGGAAGACCCGGACTGGGACCTGGTCTACAAGGTCCATGTCGAGGGCGCCTACAAGGTGACCCGCGCCGCCTGGCCGCACCTGCGCGAACAGAACTGGGGGCGGGTGATCTTCACCTCGTCGACCTCGGGCATCTACGGCAACTTCGGCCAGGCCAACTACGGCATGGCCAAGCTCGGCCTGTACGGCCTGACCCGGACCCTGGCCCTGGAAGGGCGCAAGAGCGGCGTGCTGGTCAACGCCATCGCCCCGACCGGCGGTACGCGGATGACCGAAGGGCTGATTCCGCCGCAGGTCTTCGAGCAGCTCAAGCCCGAACTGATCAGCCCGCTGGTGGTGTACCTGGGCAGCGAGCAATGCCAGGACAGCGGCAATCTCTACGAGGTCGGCGGCGGCTGGATCGGCCAGGTGCGCTGGGAGCGCAGCCTGGGGGTTGGCTTCGATCCGCAGGGTGGCTTCAGCGTCGAGGAAGTGGCGGCCAACTGGGGCCGGATCGGCGATTTCGAGGGCGCGGTGCATCCGCAGGACAGCCTGCAGGCGCTGCAGCAGATGATGGCCAACCTGCAGAAGTTCGCCCGGGGCTGAGTTCGCCCGTGCCCTGTCGTCTACGCTGGAAGGCTTTGATCGCGACAGGAGTGCGAAGCATGTATGAATCGAAGAACGAAGATGTCCTTTCCGCCGAAGCCTTTCGCAGTCGCCTGCTGCTGCATGCGCTGGGGGCTGCGTTGCTGCTGGTGGGCTCGATCCTGATCGGCGTGGCCGGGCATCTGTACTTCGAGGACGGGGTGGAGTGGTATGACGCCGCGTTCAACGCCACCTTGCTGATCGGCGGGATGGGGCCGGTGGATCTGCCGCAGACCCACGGCGGCAAGCTGTTCTTCGCGGTGTACGGGCTGTATGTGGGGCTGGTGTTCGTTGCCAGTATCGGGCTGATCCTGGCGCCGGTGGCGCATCGGTTGTTGCACCGGTTTCATTGCGATTGAAGCAGCTGCAAGTTTCAAGCTTCAAGCGGCAAGAAGGAGGTTGATCAGTAGTTGAAGTCGTGGCCCAACTCCTTCTGCATCCACTCCAGAAAGCGCCTGACCCTCGGAAAGTTCGAATGCGCGCGGGGAAACACCAGGTGGTGTGCCGTGATCGGTGCGCTCAAGGCTGGTGCGACCTCGACCAGGTCGCCGCGCGCGAGGTAGTCCCGCGCAAGCAAGGTGCTTTCAAGGGCAAACCCCAGCCCGTGGTTGGCGGCCTCCAGCGTCATGTAGGAACGGTCGAAACTGAGGGTATAGGGCTTTTCCGGGCGTGACACACCGTGCTGGGCGAACAGTTGCGGCCACTTGATCAAGGTCGCTTCGGACAGGATCAGCTGGCTGTCCAGCAAGTCCGCTGCGGTGCTGACCGGGCGCTTTTCCAGCAGCCTGGGCGAGGCCATGACGGCAATCCGCTCATTGGGGATGGTGCGCACTTCGTAGCTGGGCCAGTTGGGCATGCCGTGGCGGATGTCCACGTCGATCTTGTCGCGGCTGAAATGCAGCGACTCGTAGGAACACGACAGGTTGAGCTGGATATCCGGGTGGCTCTCCCGAAACTGCTCCAGCCGCGGCATCAGCCACAGCAGCCCGAAGCTGGGCGAGGAGTGCAGCCGCAGGCAATCGAGGCTGACGTCGCTGGTGGCGCGCTCGGTCGCCACGGCCAGGCTGTGCAGGATGCCGGATACCTCGGCCAGGTACTGCTCGCCCACCGGGGTCAGGTTCACGCCCCGGGCGGTGCGAAAGAACAGCTGCCGTCCAATCATGGCCTCCAGCTTGGCCAACTGGTGGCTCACCGCTGAGGGTGTCAGGTCCAGCACTTCAGCTGCGCGCGCCACATTGCCGAAGCGCGCCGTCTGCTCGAAGGCCTGAATCGCTTTCAGGGGTGGCAAGACAACTGGAGCGTCGTCGGCTGATCGCATGATGATGTGTGCTCCGCTGGAAATTGCATGAATCGGGCTTTTCGCTATTCAACCAAGCAAATGCCGTGATGACGAGTGCTGAATTTAATTCAGCACTCAGTGAAGGTTGCGTTATTGCTCAGGCGGGGGCGGGAGATCACTCTGGGTCATCGGTTCGTTACGACCGACCCCACGAAGACACCCAAATAAAAACAAAAGAGGTAACCCCCATGCTGCTCCAAGGCAAAGTCGCGATCATCACCGGTGCCGCCTCCGCGCGTGGTATTGGCCGCGCCACGGCAACCACCTTCGCGCAACAGGGCGCGCACGTCGTGATCCTCGACCTGGATGCGTCCGCTGCCCGCGATGCCGCCGCCTCGCTCGGCGAAGGCCACCTGGGACTGGCCGCCAATGTGGCCGATGAAACGCAAGTTCAGCAGGCCGTTGCACAGGTCATCGAGCACTTCGGTCGCATCGATGTGCTGGTCAACAACGCCGGCATCACCCAACCCCTGAAGACCCTGGACATCCGCCCCGGCGACTACGACAAGGTGCTGGACGTGAGCCTGCGCGGCACCTTGCTCATGTCGCAGGCGGTCATCCCGCTGATGCGCCAGCAGGCCGGTGGCAGCATCGTGTGCATGTCCTCGGTGTCTGCCCAGCGCGGTGGCGGTATTTTCGGCGGCCCGCACTACAGCGCTGCCAAAGCCGGCGTGCTGGGCCTCGCCAAGGCCATGGCCCGGGAACTGGGCCCGGACAAGGTGCGCGTCAACTCCATCGCCCCCGGCCTGATCCACACCGACATCACCGGCGGCCTGATGCAGGACGAGCGTCGCCACGCGATCATCGAGGGCATCCCTCTGGGCCGTCTGGGCGAGGCCCAGGATGTTGCCAACGCGGCGCTGTTCCTGGCCAGCGACCTATCCTCTTACCTGACCGGCATCACCCTGGATGTGAACGGCGGCATGCTGATTCACTAAATCCCCTCAAGCGGGCCTGCAAGGCCCTGCGGTTCTGGATCGATGATGCAGCCAGGCTTCACGGCCTAGCGGTCAATAAAAACAAGAGATCGGACCATCATGACTACCCTGTCGCTCGAAGCGGTTTCGACCGTGCGCTCTTCCGCCTACCGTAAAACGGCCTGGCGGCTCATGCCTTTCCTGATGCTGTGCTACCTGTGCGCCTACCTGGACCGGGTCAACGTCGGCTTTGCCAAGCTGCAGATGATGAACGACCTGGCTCTCAGCGAAGCCGTCTACGGGCTGGGTGCAGGCATGTTCTTCATCGGTTACTTCCTGTGCGAAGTGCCTAGCAACATCATCCTCCACCGGGTCGGTGCCAGGCTCTGGATTGCCCGCATCATGATCACCTGGGGCATCATCTCGGCCCTGTTCGCCTTCGTCGAAACCGCCTGGCAGTTCTATGCGCTGCGTTTTTTGCTGGGCATCGCCGAGGCGGGCCTGGCCCCGGGCCTGTTGCTGTACCTGACCTACTGGTTCCCGTCCTACCGCCGGGCCCGCATGACGGTGCTGTGGTTCATCGCCATCCCGCTGTCGGGCATGGTCGGCGGCCCGCTGTCCGGCTGGATCATGAACCACTTTGCCGGTGTGCATGGCTGGGCCGGCTGGCAGTGGATGTTCGTGCTGGAGGCTGTGCCAACGGTGGTGGTCGGGCTGATGGTGCTGAGCTACCTCAAGGACGGCGTGCACCAGGCCAATTGGCTCAACGACGAAGAAAAGGCGCTGATCACCCGGGAACTGGCAGAGGACAACCAGCAGAAAGTCACCCACGCGTCGGTGGGCGAGTTCATCCGCGACCGCCGCCTGTGGTTGCTGGCCAGCATCTACTTCTGCGTGGTGATGGGCCAGTACGCGATCACCTTCTGGCTGCCGACGCTGGTGCGCAACGCCGGGGTTTCCGACCCGCTGCACATCGGCTTCCTGACCAGCCTGCCCTACCTCTGCGCGATCGTGGCGATGTTGCTGGTGGGGCGCAGCGGGGATAAACATCGCGAACGTCGCTGGCACCTCATCGTGCCAATGATCACCGGTGCCATCGGGCTGAGCCTGGCGGCATTGATGGGCGGCAATGTGACGCTCTCGATCCTCAGCCTATGCCTGGCGGCCTCCGGCATCCTGTCCGCGACCTCATTGTTCTGGATGCTGCCGACCACGTTGCTGGGTGGCGTCTCGGCGGCGGCCGGCATCGCGGCCGTCAACAGCTTCGCCAACCTCGCCGGCTTCTGCTCGCCCTACCTGATCGGCTGGATCACCACCCTGACCGGCTCCAGCGCCATTGGCATGTACCTGATCACCGGCGTGCTGGTGGGCGGTGCGGTGCTGGTCCTGCGTATTCCCGCCGCCCTGGTCAATCGTTGAGTCAACGGAGTTTCACCATGTCTACCCAACCGTCACACGCGTCAATCAAGGCGCTGGCGCAACGCGCCCACAACATCCGTCGCCACGCCCTGCGCATGGGGCAAGTGCAAGGCCAGGGCTATGTCGGCCAGGCGCTCGGAGCCGCCGACCTGCTGGCGGTCTCGTACTTCCATGCCCTGAACTACCGGCCGGAAGACCCGGAATGGGAGCCGCGCGACCGCTTCTACCTTTCCATCGGCCACTATGCCATTGCCCTCTACGCGGCCCTGATCGAAGCCGGGATCATCCCGCTCGATGAGCTGGAAACCTACGGGTCGGACGACAGCCGCCTGCCGATGTCGGGCATGGCCGCCTACACGCCGGGCATGGAAATCACCGGGGGTTCGCTCGGGCAGGGCCTGGGCATTGCGGTGGGTGCCTGCCTGGGCCTGAAGCGCAAAGGTTCGGCCTCCTTCGTCTACAACCTGCTGTCGGACGGTGAGCTGAACGAGGGCTCCACCTGGGAAGCGGTGATGTCGGCGTCGCACTGGAAGCTGGACAACCTGATCGCCATCGTCGACGTCAACAACCAGCAGGCTGACGGCCATTCCAGTGAAATCCTCTCCTTCGAGCCTGTCGTCGATCGCTGGCAAGCGTTCGGCTGGTTCACCCAGCGGGTGGACGGTAACGACGTCGAGGCGCTGGTCGCCGCGTTCGATGCCGCACGCAACCATTCCGGCGCGCAGCCACGGGTGATCATCTGCGACACCAGGATGGGCAAAGGCGTGCCCTTCCTGGAAACCCGGGAGAAAACCCACTTCATCCGCGTGGATGAACACGAATGGGATGTTGCCCTCAACCACCTTGAAGAAGGAAAAGACCAATGAGCAGCGCCGCCAACACCCAGGCTTCGACGGGCGAGCCGGTCAAGAAGCGCCTGACCACTTCGGCGATGATTGCGTCGATTGCCTCTGAAGGCCAGGCCACCCGCTCGGCGCCGTTCGGGCATGCCCTGGCCGCGCTGGCGGATCAGCGCCCGGATATCGTCGGTTTGTCTGCCGACTTGTCCAAGTACACCGACCTGCATGTTTTTGCCAAGGCGCATCCGGACCGGTTCTACCAGATGGGCATGGCCGAGCAGTTGCTGATGAGCGCCGCCGCCGGTATGGCCCGTGAGGGGTTCGTGCCCTTTGCCACTACGTACGCCGTGTTCGCCTCGCGCCGCGCCTATGACTTCATCTGCATGGCCATTGCCGAGGAAAACCTCAATGTGAAGATCGTCTGCGGCCTGCCTGGCCTTACCACCGGCTACGGACCCAGCCACCAGGCCACCGACGACCTTGCGATCTTCCGTGCCATGCCCAACCTGATGATCGTTGACCCGTGCGATGCCTTGGAAATCGAGCAAGCGGTGCCAGCTATCGCAGCGCATCAGGGGCCGGTCTACATGCGCCTGCTGCGCGGCAACGTGCCGTTGGTGCTGGACGAATACGGCTACAAGTTCGAGATCGGCAAGGCCAAGACCCTGCGGACCGGTAACGACGTTCTGATCATTTCCACCGGCCTGATGACCATGCGCGCACTGGAGGCGGCCAAGGCGCTGCAAGATGATGGTGTGGATGTAGCAGTGTTGCACGTGCCGACTATCAAGCCACTGGATGAACAGACCATTCTGGCCGAGGCCAGGAAGCCCGGGCGGCTAGTGGTTACCGCAGAAAACAGCTCGATCATTGGTGGCCTGGGTGAGGCCGTTGCGGGGTTACTGCTGCGCAACGGCGTGACGCCAACTTTCAGGCAGATCGCCTTGCCCGATGCTTTCCTGGACGCCGGCGCGCTGCCGACGCTGCATGACCGCTATGGTATTTCGACTCCGGCGGTCTGCGCTCGTATCAAAGCCTGGCTGTGATCGTTTGATGGACGGGGCGCCTATGAACAGGCCCCCGGCTTCTTTCAGCTTGCAACTTGCCGCTCAAAAAAAAGGCCGCTGCAAAGGCAGCGGCCAAGCAAGACGCAGATCAAGGAGCTTCAAAATCAACGTCGGTGAACTGAAGGGTGACACTTCGCAACAACAATCGAGGAGCACTCTAGGGGGAGAGCATTAACCGACCGTTAAGGGGTACGAAGCGTCAACTTCGCGCCTTGGCGAACACCGGGTCGTCAAGGCAGGAGAAGGATAGTCAGACGTAACCCGCGGAAAAATAGTGCTTTCTGACATTCACTGTTGCATCGATGGCAACAGTGCACCAAATCAGTTCACCGTGTTTCTTCATAGCCCATGCGCCAACTGACGGCCTTGGCCGCCGCGAGCAACTGGCGCGCCGCCGGGCCTTGTTCGTCGGCATGGAAGATCGAGGTCGGGCCGACCACGGTGATCACCGCGACGATCTGGCCCATGGCGTTGAACACCGGCGCCGACAGGGCATCGACCCCTGGCATCAGCAAGCCATGCACATGGTGCAGGCCGCGTTCGCGGATGCTGGCGAACAGGCTGGCGTAGTGGCTGGCATCCTGTCCCGACTGCGCCAGTTCCCGGTCCCGCAGCTCGATGGTTTCCCGCTCCGGCAAATAGGCGCCGAACACCAGGCCGGTGGACGAACTGAGCAGCGGCAGCACCGAGCCGATCTGGGTGACCACGGTGACCGCGCGCACCGCCGGCTCGATGTTCACCACGGTGGCGCCCTGGTTGCCCCATACCGCGATGAAGCAGCTCTCGTTGAGCTGGTCGCGCAATTCCGAGAGCGGCACCGCCGCCACCTTCAGCACATCCATACCGCCCAGCGCCGCCAGGCCCACCCGCAGTGCCTCGCGGCCCAGGCCGTAGTGGTTGGTGGCCGGGTCCTGCTCGGCGAAGCCGCTGGCGATCAATGCCTGCAGGTAGCGGTGCACCTTGCTCGCCGGCATGTCCACATGCTCGGCCAGGCGCGACAGCGAGGTGGCCGGCGCCAGCTGTGCCAGGGCCTTGAGGATATCGGTGCCGACCTCCGCCGAGCGGACCTTCTGTTTGCCGTTGTCGGCGGGGGGCGTGGCTTTGCTCATGGTCGGTTTCACTGTGCGGAGCGGGGGGAGGGCGTCTTTATAGCTTGACGACCCTTGGCGATCAAATTACGTTATGCGTAATCGAATTACGAATAACAATAACCGGCCTGTCGGCCAGGAGGCTCGATGAACTCCGATTTTCCTTCCGCCCTCGCTTACCAGAGCGGCTTCGGCAACGAATTCGCCAGCGAGGCCCTGCCCGGCGCCCTGCCGGTTGGCCAGAACTCCCCGCAGAAAGCCCCTTACGGCCTGTACGCCGAACTGCTGTCGGGCACGGCCTTTACCATGAGCCGCCACGAACAGCGCCGGACCTGGCTGTACCGCATTCGTCCGTCCGCGCTGCACCCGGCGTTCGTGCGCCTGGAGCGCCAGCTGGCCGGTGGCGGGCTCGGTGAGGTGACGCCCAACCGTCTGCGCTGGAGCCCGCTGGAGCTGCCGGCCGAACCCACCGACTTCATCGACGGCTGGGTGACCATGGCGGCCAACTCGGCGGGAGAAAAACCGGCAGGCATCAGCATCCATTGCTACCGCGCCAACCGCTCCATGGAACGGGTGTTCTTCAACGCCGACGGCGAGCTGCTGCTGGTGCCGCAACTGGGCCGCCTGCGCCTGGCCACCGAGCTGGGCGTGCTGGAAGTGGAACCGCTGGAAATCGCGGTGATCCCCCGCGGCATGAAATTCCGCGTCGAACTGCCGGACGGCGAGGCCCGTGGCTATATCGCCGAGAACCACGGCGCGCCGCTACGCATCCCGGATCTCGGCCCGATCGGCAGCAACGGCCTGGCCAACCCGCGCGATTTCCTCGCCCCGGTGGCGCACTACGAAGAGCAGGACGGCCCGGTGCAACTGGTGCAGAAGTTCTGCGGCGAACTCTGGGGCTGCGAGCTGCAGCACTCGCCACTGGACGTGGTCGCCTGGCACGGCAACAACGTGCCGTACAAGTACGACCTGCGCCGGTTCAACACCATCGGCACGGTCAGCTACGACCACCCCGATCCGTCGATCTTCACGGTGCTGACCTCGCCCACCAGCGTGCCGGGCATGGCCAACCTCGACTTCGTGATCTTCCCGCCGCGCTGGATGGTGGCCGAGAAGACCTTCCGTCCGCCATGGTTCCACCGCAACCTGATGAACGAGTTCATGGGCCTGATCAAGGGCGAGTACGACGCCAAGGCCGATGGCTTCCTGCCCGGCGGCGCCTCGCTGCACGGCTGCATGAGCGCCCACGGTCCGGACGCCGAGACCTGCGCCAAGGCCATTGCCGCGGACCTTGCGCCGAACAAGATCGACAACACCATGGCCTTCATGTTCGAGACCAGCCAGGTGCTGCGTCCGAGCCGCCATGCCCTGGACTGCCCGCAGTTGCAGAACGACTACGATAGTTGCTGGGCCACGCTGCCAAGCACCTTCACCCCGAATCGGAGACAAGCATGAATCAGACCGCCATTGCCCGCAGTTGGGTCGAAAGCGCCAACGGGCATAGCGACTTCCCGCTGCAGAACCTGCCGCTGGGGATCTTCAGCCGCGCCGGTGGCGAACGCCGCTGCGGCGTGGCCATCGGCGACGCCATCCTCGACCTGGAAGCGGCGCTGGCCGCCGGCCTGTTCGACGGTGAAGCCCGGGCTGCTGTCGAGGCCACCCATGGCGGTGCACTGAATGCCTTCTTCGCCCTGGGCCGCGGTGCGCGTGTCGCCCTGCGCGAGCGCCTGCTGGCACTGCTGGCCGAAGGCAGCGAACACCAGGCCGCACTGCAGGCCGCACTGTATCCGGCCAGCGCCTGCGAACTGCACCTGCCGGCGCGGATCGGCGACTACACCGACTTCTACGTCGGCATCGAGCACGCCAAGAACGTCGGCAAGCTGTTCCGCCCGGACAACCCGCTGCTGCCCAACTACAAGCATGTGCCGATCGGCTACCACGGCCGTGCTTCGACCATCCGTCCATCCGGCACCGCCGTGCGCCGGCCCAAGGGCCAGACCCTGGCGGCCGGACAGAGCGAGCCGAGCTTCGGCCCGTGCGCACGCCTGGACTACGAGCTGGAACTGGGGATCTGGATCGGCCAGGGCAACGACCTGGGCGAGCCGATCCCGGTGGGCGACGCCGCCGAACATATCGCCGGTTTCTGCCTGCTGAACGACTGGTCGGCGCGGGATATCCAGGCCTGGGAATACCAGCCGCTGGGCCCGTTCCTGTCCAAGAGCTTCATTTCCACGGTCTCGCCCTGGGTGGTCACCGCCGAGGCGCTGGCGCCATTCCGTTGCGCGCAGCCAGCCCGTCCGAACGGTGATCCGCAGCCGCTGTCCTACCTTCTGGACACGCGCGACCAGGCCGGTGGCGCCTTCGATATCGAACTGGAAGTGCTGCTGCTCACCGAGCGGATGCGCGAGCAAAACCTGCCGGCCCATCGCCTGACCCTGAGCAACACCCTGAGCATGTACTGGACCGTGGCGCAGATGGTCGCCCACCACAGCGTCAACGGTTGCCAGCTGCAGCCGGGCGACCTGTTCGGTTCCGGCACCTTGTCCGGAGCGGAGCCTGGGCAGTTCGGCAGCCTGCTGGAGATCACCGAGGGCGGCAAGCACCCGGTGGAACTGGCGTCGGGCGAGGTGCGCAAGTTCCTCGAAGACGGCGACGAAATCATCCTGCGCGCTCGCGCCAAGCGCGATGGCGTGGCCAGCATCGGCTTCGGCGAATGTCGCGGCAAGGTCGTTGCGGCGCACTGAGAGGCTGAGGCATGGAACTGTTCACCTACTACCGCTCCACTTCGTCGTACCGGGTGCGTATCGCCCTTGCGCTGAAGCAGCTGGAATTCCAGTCCTTGCCGGTGAACCTGCTCAAGGGCGAGCAGCGCGAGGAACATTTCCTCGCGCTCAACCCCCAGGGCCGGGTGCCGGCGCTGAAGGCCGATTCCGGTGAACTGCTGGTGCAGTCGCCGGCGATCATCGAGTACCTGGAAGAGGTGTATCCACAGCCGGCGCTGCTGCCCCATGACCCGGTGCAGCGTGCCCGGGTCCGTGGCGTGGCGGCGCTGATCGGCTGCGATATCCATCCGCTGCACAATGTCAGCGTGCTCAATCGGCTGCGTGAGCAGGGGCAGGACGAGGCGGCGGTGAACCAGTGGATCGGCCACTGGATCGGCCAGGGGCTGGCGGCAGTGGAAAAGCTGATCGGGGATGAGGGCTTCTGCTTCGGTGACGAGCCGGGGCTGGCGGATGTGTACCTGATCCCGCAGGTGTATGCGGCCAAGCGCTTCAATATCGACCTGGGCGGCTATCCGCGGATCTTGCGGGTGGTGGGGTTGGCGGAGGAGCATCCGGCGTTCGTGCTGGCGCATCCTTCGCGCCAGCCCGATACCCCGGCAGCAGGGTGATTCTGTAGTGTTTTTTCGGGCCTCATTGCTGGCAAGCCACAGGTACTGCACAAGTCTCAAGGATTGTGCTGACCCTGTGGGAGCTGGCTTGCCAGCGATAGGGCCCTCAATGCACCGATCGTTTCCCACTGGGCAAATGACTCAACCGCTCGGTCAGCCGCAACCGCTGGATCGGATCATCGGTCAACAGCAACGCATGCTCCAGGTCGAACCGCTCCGCCTGCGGGCATTCCAGATGCTGGTACAGGGTCGCCCGCGCCAGGTAGTCACTGGCTAGCGCCGGCCCCAGTTGCAGCACGCGTTCGGCGTCCTTCAACGCCGCCAGGTCATCGTCATGGGTCGAATGCAGCTGCCGCAGGTTGCGCGACAGGCGCTGGAGCATCTGCATCGGCGTCGCCGTCTGCAAATGTTCCTTGCTCAACGCCATCTGCGGTCCGAACTGCCGCCCCAGCAACTCCCGACACTCCGCCGGATACAGGCGCCGCCCGCCACAAGGATCGAGCAGGTGATCCGCCCCCGGCACGCGCAACAGGAAATGCCCGGGAAAATTCACTCCTTCCAGCGGAATCGACAGGCCCCGAGCCAGCTCCAGGCTGAGCAGCGCCAGGGTCAGAGGCTGTCCGCGCCGGCGCACCAGCAACTGATCGAGCAAGGCCGCCTGCGGTCGCAGCGGGTGGTATTCGTCTTCCTGGAAACCCAGCGCACACAGCTTGCGCAGCAGCGGCTGGGCCAGTTCGTGCAACGGCTGCAGCGGCAGGTCGTTGCTGATCTCGTGCTGCAGGTCTTTCACCGCCCGCATCACCTGCGCCGGATCCACCGCGGCATCGTGCTCGACGGCAATCCACACACCGGCTTCGAACAAGGCCGGAGGCGTTCGTTCAAGGCAGGCCAGACAGGCTTGGCGTGGGTTCATGGTGGTCTCCGCTGAGAGCTACTGTTGTAGCCCCGGAGAATCGTTTCGTCCAGTGTCCGCGCAGGCGCCAGCGTGCCACCTATACTGCATTGAGCACTGTGAACGAGGGCCTGTAGATGTTCGCTCTCATGCAAAGCACCCGCACCCAGTCCATGCACCTGTGTATCGACCCGGCCACCGGCCTCAAGGCCGTGATCGCGATCCACAACGAGCGCATGGGCCCCGCGCTGGGCGGCTGTCGCTACCTCGCCTACCCGGACGACGACAGCGCCATGACCGACGCCATCCGCCTGGCCCAGGGCATGACCTACAAGGCCGCCTTGGCCGGCCTGCCGCTGGGCGGCGGCAAGGCGGTGATCATCCGCAATCCCCATGTGGAAAACCGGGCGGCGCTGTTCGAGGCGTTCGGGCGTTTCGTCGAGTCCCTCGAAGGTCGCTACATCACCGCCATCGACAGCGGCACCTCGACCCTGGACATGGACTGCATCGCCCAGTCCACCCGCCACGTCACCAGCACCACTCGCGCCGGCGACCCTTCGCCGCATTCAGCCATGGGCGTGTTCGCCGGCATCCGCGCCACCTCGATGGCGCGCCTGGGCAGCGACAACCTGGAAGGCTTGCGCGTGGCGGTGCAGGGGCTGGGTAATGTCGGCTATGCGCTGGCCGAGCAGTTGCACGCGGCCGGGGCCGAGTTGCTGGTCAGCGACCATGATCGGGGAAGGGTACAACTGGCGATGGAGCAGTTTGGTGCGCACCCGGTGGCTGCCGAAGCGCTGGTTGGCACGCCGTGCGACATCTTCGCCCCGTGCGGGCTGGGTTCGATCCTCACCGGGCAAAGCGTGATGCAGTTGCGCTGCGCGGCGGTGGCCGGCTCGGCGAACAACCAGCTGACCAGCCTGCAGGTGGCCGACCAACTGGAAAACCGCGGCATTCTCTATGCCCCGGACTACATCATCAATTCCGGCGGGCTGATCTACGTGGCGCTGACCCACCAGGGCGTGGCACCGGCCGGCATCACCGCGCACCTGGCGCGGATTCCCACCCGGCTGACCGAGGTGTTCGCCCACGCCCAGGCGGAAAAGCGCTCGCCGGCGCGGGTCGCCGAACAGCTTGCCGAGCGTCTTGTCTACGGCGGCTGAGGCTTATTCCTCGGCCGCGGTACCGTCGAGCAGCTCGGACAGGGCGTCTGGCTGGCTCTTGAACGCCTTGGCGAACACGTCGCGGTTCTTCGCCATGTAGATGCCGATGTCGTCGACCTGCTGTTCATCCAGCGACGGCACGGCCTTCTTCAGGACTTCAGCCAGCATTTCCGCCAGCTCCAGCATCTTGTCGTGACGGTCTGCTTCGGCTTTATCCATGAACAAACGCTCCAGGTCGCGGCTGCTGCGGTACACCACTTCGACGGCCATTCATCACCTCACGCCTTTCTCGAAAATTGGGGGAATACGAATACTGGGTATTTATACAGTAATCGTCCGGCATTGGATAGTGGCCTTTTTATAGCCCAGTTTTTGCAGCCTGATGATGCAGGTGGCGTGCCTTGCGGCAATCGGTCGCCTTCTCAAGCGGGGCCGCTGGCCTTTTTACTGCATGCAGGCAAAGCGTCATGTGCCTGCCGCATCCTCTTCCAGGCCGTATCAGGGAAACTGCATCGTGAACATCAAATGGGCTGAAAAACTGCGCAAGGGCCTGCACGGCACCGCCGACTCGCTGGGCAATCTGTGCGTCGAGACGTTCCACTACCTGGCCCTGTTCGGCATTGGTGCGATCACCGCCTATGCGGCGGTGATGACCTTCATCGACATGCTCGGCAAGGGCGGGGTGAGTGTCGACGACATCCTGTTGCTGTTCATCTACCTCGAACTGGGCGCGATGGTGGGGATCTATTTCAAGACCAACCACATGCCCATCCGCTTCCTGCTGTATGTGGCGATCACCGCGCTGACCCGCCTGCTGATCGGTGATGTGTCGCACCACAAGGCGCCGGATGAAGGGTTGTTGTACCTGTGTGGCGGGATCCTGCTGCTGTCGTTCTCGATCCTGGTGGTCAGGTATGCGTCGTCGCGCTATCCGTCGAGCCGGGTGATCGATGCCAATGGCAAGGATGTGGAGGATGGCCGCTAGGACGGGCACTCAATGATGGGCGCTGCTACCCCAGCGACTGCCCCCTTTCCCCCGCTCGGTCATCGCCGCCAGCACCTCCATCGCACTGTGTCCCTGCTCGATGGCAATACCGAACCTGACGCTGTCGATCAGCCGTTCCAGGCGTTTCGGGTCGTTGCGCTGGGCCGGGCTGATCAGGCGCTTGGCGACGATGGCGCCGTCGTCGTCGGACAGCGTCAGCATGATGCTGCCGTCGAGGCGCTCGATGCTCAGGTTGACCCGGTACTGCGCCGAGAACGCGGCGCTGATCTGCTGAAAGGGATTGTGCATGACGGGTACACCTTGCAATGACAGTCATCGATTGACTGGGTGGGGAAGGGGGTAGTTCAGATCCATAGCAAGGTGCGGGCCTGATCATCGACGGGCGGTCAGGCGGCGCCCACCAGCACCGGGCACCCCACCCGGTCGATCACCTTCGAACTGATGGACGGGTCCAGCAACCGTCCCAACCGCGACAGATGCCGGTGCCCCATCACGATCAGCTCGCACCCCAGCTCCCGTGCCCGCTCGACGATCGCTTCCACCGGCTCCTTGGCCACCATGCCCCCCATGCAATCCTCGAAACCGCTGTCGCGCAGGGCCCACACTGCCTCTGCCACCGCACGCTCGGCCTGTTGCTGCTCATCGCAGGCCGCCGGGTATTCCGCCAGCTCGCCACGGGTATAAGGCGCCGCGTGGTCATGCACGGCGAAGCTGCTGTCGATCGCCAGCAGCACATGCAACTGGTGCTCCCGCGGCCGGCAATAACGCCGCACCAGATCGAGCAGGGCAGTGCAGGACGGTGAGGCATCGATGGCGATCAGGACCGGGCGGGACATGGGCAACTCCTGGGAAGACGACGAAAACAGGACATTCTCGACCCATCCCCATGCCCTGATAAATGGCCTGACATGCACTGGAATGTTGCACCAGACGCAATCCGCCAAGCTGCTAAGATCGCATTCCCATCATCTGCCAACTGGAACCCGGCCATGCCACTCCCGGACATGAACCTGCTGGTCGCCCTCGATGCCCTGCTCGACGAAGGCAGCGTGGTCGGCGCCGCCCAGCGCATGAACCTCAGTCCGGCGGCCATGAGCCGGACCCTGAGCCGCATCCGCGAAGCCCTCGGCGATCCGGTCCTGGTCCGCGCCGGTCGCGGCCTGGTACCCACCCCGCGGGCCCTGGCCCTGCAGGAACAGGTGCGGACCCTGGTGGAACAGGCGGGCCAGGTGTTTCGCGGTGGCGACGAGGTGGACCTGGGCAGCCTCGACCGGGCCTTCAACATCCGCACCAACGACCTGTTCATCGCCCTCTATGGCGCCCGCCTGCTCAGCCTGCTGCACGAGCAGGCACCGCGCATCGTCCTGCGTTTCGTGCCGGAAAGCGGTGGCGGCGACGACGACACGGTGCTGCGCGACGGGCGCACCGACCTGGTCCTCAGTTCCAGCATCGACCTCGGTCCGGAGATCAAGGTGCAGGCCCTGTTCAACACGGTATTCATCGGCCTGGCACGGCACGACCATCCGATCTTCGACGGTGAGATCACCCCCGAGACCTTCGCCGCCTATCCGCAGATCAGCGTGTCGCGGCGCGGTCGTGCCAACGGCCCGATCGATGTCGAACTGGCCAACTACAAGGTGCAGCGGCGGGTGGCGCTGGTGACGCCGAGTTTCTACTCGGCGATGTTCTCGCTGCCGGCGTCGAACCTGATCCTGCCGATGCCGGCCAACATCCTCAACAGCGTGCGCCGCCTCGGCCTGCCGCTGCGTTCCTTCGAAATTCCATTGCCGATGGAACGGGTCACGGTGATGCAGGCGTGGCACCCGCGGTTCGACAACGACCCGTCCCATCGCTGGCTGCGCCAGACCGTGAAAACCTGCTGCGAAGTGGATCCGTGACAGGTCGATTGCGTCTGGTGCAACAGTAAGCTGCCAATAAGTCAGTTTTCGTCAGCATTCAAGGTTTTTAGACTTCTCCAGGTCAATTTGTTGCTGGAGATTTCTGATGACATCCCTGTCCGTGCCCCTTGCTGCGCCCGCTGCCGCTCCTGCGGCTGCGGCCCCTGCGCAGCCGGCGTTCGGCCTGCAGGTGGTGGTCGGCTTGTTCGGAGTGCTGCTGGCCGTGCTTTGCGCCGGCCTCAACGAGATGGTGACCAAGGTCTCGCTGGCCGATATCCGCGGCGCCATGGGCATCGGCGCCGACGAAGGCGCCTGGCTGGTGGCGGTGTACGCCGCCGCCTCGGTCTCGGCCATGGCCTTCGCGCCGTGGCTGGCGACAACCTTTTCCCTGCGTCGTTTCACCCTGTCCGCCATCGGCCTGTTCGCCGTGCTCGGGCTGGTCCAGCCCTATGCGCCGGACCTGCATAGCCTGATGCTGCTGCGCATCCTGCAAGGCCTGGCCTCCGGCGCGCTGCCGCCGATGCTGATGAGCGTGGCCCTGCGTTTCCTGCCGCCGGGGATCAAGGTCTACGGCCTGGCCTGCTACGCCCTGACCGCCACCTTCGGCCCCAACCTCGGCACGCCACTGGCCGGCCTGTGGACCGAATATGTCGGCTGGCAGTGGTCGTTCTGGCAGATCATCCCGCCGTCGCTGCTGGCGATGTTCTGCGTCGGCTGGGGCCTGCCCCAGGACCCGCTGCGCCTGGAGCGCTTCCGCCAGCTGGACTGGCGCGGCGTGCTGCTCGGCCTGCCGGCGATCAGCGCGCTGGTGCTGGGCCTGACCCTGGGCGATCGCTGGGGCTGGTTCGACTCGCCGCTGATCTGCTGGCTGCTCGGCGGGGGCCTGGTACTGCTGGTGCTGTTCATGTTCAACGAGTGGTCCGAGCCGCTGCCGTTTTTCCAGCTGCGCATGCTCGGCCGGCGCAACCTCGCCTTCGCCCTGGTGACCCTGGCCGGGGTGCTGATCGTGCTCTCGGCGGCGATCAGCATTCCGTCGGCGTACCTGGCGCAGATCCAGGGCTACCGGCCGGCGCAGACCAGCCCGCTGATGCTCCTGGTGGCGATGCCGCAACTGGTCTCGCTGCCGCTGGTGGCGGCGCTGTGCAACATCCGCGCGGTGGACTGCCGCTGGGTCCTGGCCTGTGGCCTGGGCATGCTGGCGCTGGCCTGCTTCGGCGGCACGCTGCTGACCTCCGAATGGATTCGCGACAATTTCTACGTCCTGCAATTGCTGCACGTGTTCGGCCAGCCAATGGCGGTGCTGCCGCTGCTGATGCTGTCCACCAACGGCATGACCCCGCAGGAAGGCCCCTTCGCCTCGGCCTGGTTCAACACGGTCAAGGGCCTTGCCGCCGTGATCGCCAGCGGCCTGCTGGATGCCCTCGGCACCCTGCGCCGGCATTTCCACTCCACCCACCTGGCCGACAGCCTGGGCAACGCGCCGTTGATCGACGACAGCGCTGCCGGCCTGGCCCGGCGCATCCATGAACAGGCCCTGGTGCTGACCTCGGCCGACCTCTACCTGGTGGTGGGCTGCATCGCCGTGGCCCTGATCTGCCTGATTCCCTTCGTGCCTACCCGGGTCTACCCACCGCGCGCGGTGGCCTGAGCCCAAAAGAATTCGAGATTTGCCAAGATGACCAACACCCGCAAGAACATCCTCATCGGCTCGGCGCTCGCCATTGCCGTCCTCGCCGCCATCGCTGGCCCGCACCTGCTCGGCAATGACCACCGGCAGAGCACCAACGACGCCTACGTCAGCGCCGACTACACGGTGGTCGCGCCGAAGGTGGCCGGCTTCATCAAGGAGGTGCTGGTGGAAGACAACCAGCGGGTCCAGGCCGGGCAGTTGCTGGCCACCCTCGACGACCGCGACTACCAGGCCGCGCTGGACGCCGCCCAGGCCCAGTTGCTGGTGGCCCGGGCGCAGAGCGCCGATGCCCGCGCCACCCTGGAACGCCAGGCCGCACTGATCGCCCAGGCCGACGCGGCGGTGAAGGCGGCGCAGGCCGAGGCGGCCTTCGCCGACCATGAAGTGACCCGCTACAGCCGCCTCGCCGAGCAAGGCGCCGGCACCGTGCAGAACGCCCAGCAGGCGCGCAGCGGGGTGGACCAGGCCCGCGCCCGGCTGGCCAACGCCCAGGCCGCGCTGCTGGCGACGCGCAAGCAGGTGGACATCCTCGAAGCCCAGGTGGCCAGTGCCGACGGCCAGCTCAAGCGCGCCGAGGCCGGGCTGGAAAAGGCCAACCTGGACCTGTCCTACACCCGCATCGTCGCCCCGGTGGACGGCATGGTCGGCGAGCGTGCGCTGCGGGTCGGCGCCTACGTCAACCCGGGGGCACGGCTGCTCTCGGTGGTGCCGCTGAGCCAGGCGTACGTACTGGGCAATTTCCAGGAAACCCAGCTCACCCACGTGCAGCCCGGCCAGCCGGTGAACATCAGCGTCGACACCTTCTCCGGCGAGACCCTGCGCGGCCATGTCGAGAGCATCGCCCCGGCCACCGGGGTGACCTTCGCCGCGGTCAAGCCGGATAACGCCACCGGCAACTTCACCAAGGTGGTCCAGCGCATCCCGGTGAAGATCGTGTTCGACGCCGACCAGCCGCTGCTCGAACGCCTGCGCGTGGGCATGTCGGTGGAAGCGACCATCGATACCCGGGGCGATGTCCTGGCCGGCAAGGAGGTCACCGCACGATGAACAGCCTGTTTCGCCTGAGCCCGCTGCTGCTCGGCCTGGTCCTGGCCGGCTGCACCCTGGGCCCGGATTTCCGGCGGCCCGACAGCCAGGCGCCGCAACAGTGGGCCGCGCTGCAGGGCGAGGCCGCGCCGAGCCAGCCCCAGGCCGAGCCGCTGGAGTTGCGCTGGTGGGAAAGTTTTCATGATGCCCGTCTCAGCGCCCTGGTCCAGCGGGTCGCCGATAACAACCTCGACCTGCGCATGGCCAGCGCCCGCCTGGCGCAAAGTCGCGCCTTGCGCAGCAGCATCGCCGCCGAGCAATCGCCGTCGGTGGATATGAATGCCGGCTACAGTCGCGCGCGTAACAGCGCCGAAGGTCTCAGCGACCCGTCGGGCAATGGCGGCAAGGCGGCGTACAACCTGTGGCAGGGCGACCTGGTCGCGGGCTGGGAGCTGGACCTGTGGGGGCGGGTGCGGCGTCAGGTGGAAGCCGCCGATGCCAGCGTCGAAGTGGCCGAGAACGACCGTCGCGGCGTGGTGCTCGCGCTGCTGGCGGAAACCGCCGGTGACTACATCCAGCTGCGTGCCGTGCAGCGCACCCTGGCGGTGACCCGCGACAACCTCAAGGTTGCGCAACACAGCCTGAAGCTCTCCAACGACCGCCAGGCCCAGGGGGTTGCCACCCGTCTCGACGTGGCCCAGGCCAGCGCCCAGGTAGCGTCGATCGAAGCGCGCCTGCCAACCCTGGAAGCGCGGCAGGCCGATCTTATCAACGCCCTGAGCCTGCTGGCCGCCGAGCCACCGCGCAGCCTGCAGGACGACCTGCTGGCACCGGCCGACCTGCCGGCACCGCAACAGCGCTTCGCCATTGGCCTGCCGTCGGAACTGGCCGAGCGGCGTCCGGATATCCGCCAGGCCGAGGCCCGGCTGCATGCCGCCACGGCCAGCATTGGCGTGGCCAAGGCGGATTTCTATCCGAGCATCCGCCTGTCTGGAAACTTCGGTTTCCAGGCCATGCAGCTCAGTGATTTCGGCGCCTGGGATTCCCGTCGTTTCGCCATCGGCCCGCAGGTATCGCTGCCGATCTTCGAGGGGGGACGGCTGAGTGGTGTGCTTGAGTTGCGCGAGGCGCAGCAGCAGGAAGCGGCGCTGAATTATCGCCAGGTGGTGCTGCGTGCCTGGCATGAGATCGATGATGTGCTGCGGCTGTACAATGCCAGTCAGTTGCGTCGCGATCACCTGGCCGAGGCGGTGCAGCAGAACCGCATCGCCCTGGAAACCGCGCAGCGCCAGTATGTCGAGGGTGCGGTGGACTTCCTCAATGTGCTCAGCGTGCAGGGTGCGCTGCTGGCCAGCGAGGAACAGTGGATCGACAGCTCGGCGGCGGTGTCCCAGGCGCTGGTGGGGTTGTACAAGGCGCTGGGCGGGGGCTGGCAGGCCTTCGACCTGTAGGAGCGTCCCGCATTCACAGTTGGCGATCCAACCCGAACTTCTTCTTCAGCACCTTCTGCAGCAACCCACTCGGCATCCAGTTGGCCAGCAGCGGCAACGCCCGGCTGCCATTGCCCAGCCTGACCAGCCCCGGCACCGGCGACTTGCCCACCGCCTGCAACACCCCCTGGGCAAACTCGCTGGCTGGGGTCGGCCGGTCCTGCGACGCCCGGGCCCGGGCCCGGATGTTCTCGCGCAGCGGCCACCACGGCGAGTCCGGCCGCAACACCTGCTCCGCCTGATACCCGGCATTGCTGGCGAAGCTCGACTGGATCGCCCCCGGCTGCACCTCCAGCACCCGCACCCCGAACGGCGCCAGCTCCAGACGCAGGGCATCGCTCAAGGCATGCACCGCCGCCTTCGACGCGCAATAGGCGCCGGCGAACGGCGTCACCAGCACCCCGGACACACTGCCGATATTCACCACCAGCCCACGGCTGCGGCGCAGCGCGCCGAACAGCGCGCGGGTCACGCCGACCACGGCGAAGACATTGGTCTCGAACTGCTGGCGCAGCGCTTCGACCCCGCCATCCAGCAGCGGCCCCATGGCGCCGTAGCCGGCATTGTTGATCAGCACGTCGAGTCCGCCATGCTCGCGCTCGATGGCCTCGGCCAGTTGCTGCAGCGCCTGCCCGTCGTTCACATCCAGCTTCCACACGCGAAACCCTGCGGTCTCCAGCTGCTCCACGTCCTCGGCGCGGCGTGCCGTGGCCCACACGGTGTAGCCGGCATCACGAAAGGTGTCGGCCAGGGCGCGGCCGATGCCGCTGGAACATCCGGTGATCAGGGCGACAGGCATGAACGCAGTCCTTTGAAAGCAGAGGGAGCAGCGATCATAGCCCGTATTCGCCGACCTTCAACGCCCCGCGCATTTGCGAAACAGGTTGAGGAATCCGCCTGGCCTGCGCGGTACCACTGCACGCTGGGGTAACGGCTCGGTAGCGCGCGACTGTCGGGGCGGCGCGCGCCGGGCCGGGGTCGCCGCTGTGCGTGCCTTTTCGGCGCGACGCTGATGGACCTCGTCGAGACTCAAACCCTCGTCATCCATCTCGAAGAGCACGTTGAGCACCGGGTTGTCCTGGTGATCCCGGCGGGCGGCATCCCACAGCCCTTCCGCCTTCAGGTGGTCGATCAGCTTGGCCTTGTCGCGACGAAAACCGCGGACCAGGTCAGCGTAATGCTCGGGACCGGTCACACCCTCCAGACGTGCCTGGCTGGCGAAGCCGGCGGACTCGGCAATCGGCACATAGCTCAGGTTGCCGGCGCCGGGCGCCAGCTCTTTGAGCAGGGCGTTCACCTCGTCGACCGCCGCCGGCGGCTTGTAGTGCCCCGAGTGGTTGCTGAAGCGGATCTGCCCGTTGCTGCCGCGCTGGATCAGGCCGGCGAACAGCGGCAGGCCCATGCCGGGCTGGATGCCCATGTGCTGGTGCTCGGTGTTGGTGAAGAGGCGCAGGGCGTCATGGCTGTCGCGGAACATGGCCACCGCGCTGCCTTCATCGGACAGCGACCAGACCGGCGTTTCGCCTTGCAGCGGGTCCATGCCCCTGGTGTAGACCGAGCGCGACGGCACGAACCCCTGGCCGCCGGCGTCCCACAGCAGTTCCTCGTACCAGCCGCTGTCGATCGAAAGGCTGGTCGGATCGAGCACATCCACCAGCAGGATATCCACCGGGATCTTCACCGTGCCCTGCTGATCGCCGAAGCCGAGGGGGTTGTTGGCAACCATCCGGTAGCGGTTGAGTCCATCGGCGCTGCCAGCCGGGTCGGGGTTGATCCAGCGTTGCAACCACGGCGCGTAGTAGCGCAGGCCGTAGTAGTAGAGACCGCTGGCATCCAGTTCCTTGCCCGCATAGCGGCGCCACTTGCAGCGCGCCTCGCTGCTGCTGGCCGCGGCCCACCAGGCGGTGCCGCCAAAGGGATAGTGGATTTCCTGGCTGAGCAGCACGGCGTGCGCGTCGACTTCCAGGCTGTGTGAGCCCAGGTGATCGCGCAGCGAATAGCGCTGCTGGTCGTTGTCGATCCGGTCCGGCAGGCCCTGTTCCCAGTGCAGCACCTGCGCCACCCCGCAGAGCATCACCTGCAGGCGTTCACCGCTGGCCTCGTCGTCGCGTAGTTCCAGGCCGGGCAGGTAGCGCACCTCGGCGTGCAGGCTGCGTGCGGCGGCCAGGCGCTGCTGCACCTTGCGCAGACGCTGGCCGGCACTGTCGTAGACATAGCGCTCCTGATCGTCTGCCGCGAGCTGGCGAACCACCAGGCTGACGCGTTCGAGCTGCTGGCGCAGGTTCCAGTGCAGTTCCTGGCCGGGGAGCAGCCTGAGCAGGTTGCCCGCGCTATCGAACGCGCTGTCGACGTCATCGCGCCGGGTGTCCAGCGGCAAGGCGCGATTGCTCCCGGGGGCGACCTGCATCTCGCGGGTGTAGCCGTGGCTGCCGACATGGCGCAGGAGCAGCAGGTTGCCCGCGGCATCGTAGTCGTAATGCTGGCGGTAGTTGCTCTGCCGCGCCGGGTCGACGGGCAGCGGCTGCAGCGGCGGCAGGCCCGGGCCGGGGCTGGCGTCGAGCAGTTCATGGCCGCTGGCTTCGACCAGTTGGTAGAGGCTGTCGTAGCGGTAGGTGCAGCGCGGTTCGATGCGCTGGTTGGCGAAGTGGCGGACGGGCATGGCCTGGTCGACCAGCTCGACCAGGTTGCCGCAGGGGTCGTGCTGGTAGTGCAGGTCTTGCAGCACCGGCTGCCCGGGAACGCCGTGCTGAAGGCTCTGCAAACGGCCATTGGCCGGGTCGCGGGTGTAGCGGCTGAGCACGCCATTGCCGGCGGTCTGCTGCTCGACCTGCCCCCAGGCGTCGTAGACGACATGGCTGAGCAGTTGCGTGGGCGTGCTGCTTCCGGCCAGGCGCAGGGCTATCGGCCCGGGTCGGGCGCCGAGGGTGTGGCTGAAGAGTGTCTGGTTGCCCCGCGCATCGGTGCGCGAGATCAACTGGCCGGTCGCGTCGTGCTGCTCGGCGGTGCTGAAGCCTTCGCCGTTTTCCAGCAACGCATCGCGCTCGGCAACTGCAACTGGCCAGTCCACCGGATCGAGTGCCTGGAGGAAATGCCGGGTCTGCCGGCTGAGCGCACCGCCCAGCGAGTAGCCGTGCAGATGCAGGGTGCCGCCGGGGTCGTCGTGACGCAGCAGGCGGCCACACTGGTTGCGGGCAGCGAACTCGGGATCGGCACCGGCATAGGCGAAGCGCTCGCTGATGTGTTCGCTGCCTTGGGCTGCGGTTTCACCTGTTTCCAGGGGGCGCAGCAGGTCGTCATGGCGCAGGTGCCGGCGGGTGCCGCGGCTGTCCCAGGTCAGCACGGGCAGGCCGGTTTCTGCCGGCAGTCGCAGGTTCCAGCCGGCATCCACGCTGTCGCTGAACAGCACCTGGCCCGACAGGCCATGCACCTGCCGCAGGTTGGCTGTGCTGCCCTGGGCCCACAGGCGCGGGTCCCAACTGGCCTGGTGGTGACCGGCGGCAGTGTGCTGATGGCGTTCGATGCGCGCTTGCGGCATCTGCTCGCTGCTCGCCCGGCAGTAACCGACCGTGCGCAGCGGCAGGCCGCGAGGCTCGACCACGGCGAGGGTCGGCGTGTGGGTGTGGGGGGACGCGGTAGTGTGCAAGTCAGTACAACCGCTTCAGCGCCCGGTCGATCTCCTGGCAACGGGTAACGTGCAGGGTCGTCGGCAGGTGGTTGCTCGGCAGCAGCACCTGCGCCGGGGCGTCGATCTGCCAGTCCTGCAACAGGCGCTTGAGGGCCTTGGCGTCGCTTGGGGCCCGGTAATCGTCGAGGTCGAGTTCATAGAAAACGAACTGCGGCAGCATGGCTGCCAGGTGCTGGACATGGCTGAGCAGGGCCGAGGGCTGCGGTGCGCTGGAGCAGCCGACGAGCATCAGGCCGGGCTTGCCGCGCTCATCGGTCGTCAGCAGGGTTTCCACGGAATCGACGGTATCGAGGCGCTTTACGTCCATGGCTTGCTTCCTTTGCAGCAGGCTGTGCATGAACGCTATTCAACACCTGTGCGGTGTTTGTGGAAACTGACAAAAATGCTAGTCGGCGAAGCTGCCCTGCAGGTGTTCGGCACGGAATTCGAGAGTCTGCGGACGGTAGCCGGAACGCAGCGGCGGCAGCGGCAGGCAGTCGCTCCAGTCGGCGCCGGCCTGGAGTTCGCCGGGGCCGCGGTAGCGTGGCGCGGCGTAGGTGTTCTCGGCCAGGTTGACGCTATCGCCGGGGGCATAGGCGGCGACGCGCCAGCGCAGTTCCACCAGCGGCACGTCGTTGCCGTTGTTCATCTTCACCCGCAGCGGCCGGCCGGCGGGGCATTCCTGCGGCACGTAGTCCAGGCGCAGTTCCAGGCGGGCCAGCTGGCGCGCCTCGCGGTTGTCCAGCCAGACCACCCAGGCCCCGACCATGACCAGCCCGAGCAGCGCCGCCAGCGACACCGGCAGGGCCTTGGCCGGGTAGCGCAGGAGCAGGACCAGCCAGGTGAGGATGAGCAGGATGCCGATGATCATGGGGATGTCCGGAAATGACAGATCCCCTGATCCTAGCGGGAGGTCAGGGGATCTGTCATTTCCGCGGGGCGGTTACTGCGCGATGGTCTTGATCGAAACCCCACGCTCGATCGGCGTGGAGCGCCCGTAGATATCCTCGAAGCGCTCGATATCGTCCTCGCCCAGGTAGCTGCCCGACTGCACCTCGATGATCTCCAGCGGGATCTTGCCCGGGTTGCGCAGGCGGTGGATCGAGGCGATCGGGATGTAGGTGGACTGGTTCTCGGTGAGCAGGAAGACGTTCTCGTCACAGGTCACTTCGGCGGTGCCGGACACCACTATCCAGTGCTCGGCGCGGTGGTGGTGCATCTGCAGCGACAGGCTGGCGCCGGGCTTGACGGTGATGTGCTTGACCTGGAAGCGCCCGCCCATGTCCACCGAGTCATAGGAGCCCCACGGTCGGTACACCTCGCAGTGGTTCTGGGTCTCGCTGCGGCCCTGGGCGTCGAGGGTGTTGACCAGTTGCTTGACCCCCTGAACCTTGTCCTTGTGGGCGATCATCATGGCGTCCTTGGTCTCGACCACGACGATGTTCTCAAGGCCGATCACCGAGACCAGCTTGCCGTTGCCGTGGATCATGCAGTTGTGGCTGTCCTGCACCACCACGTCGCCCTTGGTGACGTTGCCGTTGTCGTCCTTGGGGTGCACGTCCCACAGCGACGACCAGCAACCTACGTCGCTCCAGCCGGCGGACAGCGGCACCACGCAGGCGCGCTGGGTCTTTTCCATCACCGCGTAGTCGATGGAGTTGTCCGGGCAGCAGGCGAAGGTGGCTTCGTCGATGCTCACGGTGTCGGCGTCTTCCTGGCTGCGTTCCAGGGTCAGCAGGCAGGTGTCGTAGATGTCCGGGTCGTGCTTCTTCAGCTCTTCGAGGAAGCGGCTGGCGCGGAACAGGAACATGCCGCTGTTCCAGAAATAGCCGCCGGCCTGGACGAACTCGCGAGCGCGTTTTTCATCGGGTTTCTCGACGAACTGGGCGACCCGGCTGACGCCCTCGGGCAGCAGCGCATCCTGGCTGGAACGGATGTAGCCGTAACCGGTTTCCGGCTTGGTGGCGGGGATGCCGAACAGCACCATCTCGCCGCGCTCGGCGGCGATGGTGGCCAGGGCCAGGGCGCGTTGCAGGGCCTTCTGGTCGTCGATCACGTGGTCGGCCGGCAGCACCAGCATCAGCTCGTCGCGGCCTTCGTTGACCAGCTTCATGGCGCTCAGGGCCACCGCCGGCGCGGTGTTGCGGCCAAAGGGCTCCATGAGGATCGCCTGGGTCTCCAGGTTCAGGCTGCTCAACTGTTCGTTGACGATGAAGCGGTGGTCCTTGTTGCACACCACGATGGGGGTGTCCATGCCGTCGAACACCAGGCGCGACAGGGTCTGCTGGAACAGCGTGTGTTCACCGGTGAGGGCGAGGAACTGCTTGGGGAATTGCTTGCGCGACAGTGGCCACAGACGGGAACCGTTACCACCGGACAGGATGACTGGAATCATGAGTGTTCTCCAAAGAGCTGCAAGTGAGGTGGATTAACGGGTCGCTACCGGGCGCTTGACCCAGACTGGCGAGAGGTTGCTGCCGGAACCGGTGACGTAGAGCACCGCCGCTTCGCCGCGCTCCAGGGCGACCGGTTTCACGTCGCTGACTTTCTTGTCGCCTTCGTACAGGGCCAGGCTGACTTTCACCGGGTTGATCTCGCGTTCGCCGCGGCCGCTGGCGGCCACCGGCTTGACCACTTCGGTCTTGCCGTCGGCGGTCTTCAGGGTCAGGGCCTGGTTGCTGAGGTTCTGCACCCGCACCAGGGATTTCTGCTTGTTGCGGAATGGCGGTTCTTCCACCAGCTGGGCCTTGCCGTCGGCGTGGTTGACCAGGGTGTAGTAGTGGTCGGCGGCCAGTTTCACCGGCAGGGTCTGGCTGCCCACCTTGGCGCTGTAGTCGCCTTGCGGCATGAAGCTGAAGTCGCTGCTGGACTGGGCGCCGACCTGGTTGATCGGGGTGTTGCCGACGCTGGCGGCGACCGGTGCGCCGGAGGCGTTGTACAGGCGCACGAAGGTCGAGCCCTTCGGCGCGCTCGGGCCGTAGAGCGCGGCGTCGGCGCCGGCCCAGGCCTGCAGGGAGGCGAGGGTGAGACCGGCGGCCAGGGCGCAGGCTTTGGCGATGCGGTGCTTGGAAGTGTGCAAGGTCATGTGCGTTTCCTCTTCAGTGTTCCGTCCGATGGGACGACAGGGCCAGCTCTTGATTGGCATTTCGGGTTTGTTTCAGCTGTGCGATCCAGTGCGGATCGAAGCCGCTGAGATCGTTCTTGATTGGCAGATAACGCTCGGGGAATTCCCACACCAGCAACTGGGGCGGGTTGTTCTTGAACTCGTCGCTTTGCAGGTACTTGAGCATCGGCAGGATCGGGCCATGGCCGTCCTCGGCGTAGTTGGCGACATCGCTGTGCAGGGCCTGCTGCAGGGCACCGAGGAAGTTCCAGTTGGGGTTGGCGCTGTAGCTGGTGCCCACCAGGGCCACGGGGATCTGCTTGTCGCCGAACAGCGCGGCGTCGCCTTCGCCGGCGTCCTGGGCCGGACGGGTGCTGCGCTGTTGCAGCTGGTCCGGGGCCGGCATGAGGTTGCTGAACAGCGGGTCCAGGGGCAGGAAGTTGGTCAGGTCGCCCTTGTGCTCGGTCTCGCCGGTCTTCTCGGTGATGAAGGTCTGGGGCTCGCCGCTGAGCAGGGTTTGCCGGGCCACGGCCTCGGCCAGTTGCTGGGCGGCGACTTCGGCGCCCAGCGGCGTCCAGTGGCTGTCGGTGCGCAGGAACACCTGGCCGCGGGACTTGGCCGCCTGCAGCGGGCCGAACAGGTCGGGGGCGAAGATGTTGGCCTGGCGGGCCTGGGCGTGGAAGGCGTTGTACAGGTCATCGTGCAGGCTGGCCGGGGTCTGCTCGCCGATGTACTCGGGATAGACCCGGACCTTGGCCGGGACGATCGCCAGTACCAGTTCCACGCCCTTTTCGCGCAGGGTGTCGCGCACGCCGCGGAGCAGGGCGAGGTTTTCCGCCTCGCTGGCCTCGGCATGCACGGCGGGCTTGAATTCCTCGTCGCTGAACAGCCACTGGTCACGGCCGAGGACCACGCCGGGGCGGCCTTCGTTGAACAGCTTGAAGTCCAGCGCCGCCCACAGGTTGGTGCCGATGCGCTTGAGCGGGAACTGCTCGTCGTAGTGGGTCTCGGTGGCCTTGGCCAGCTTGCCGTCCAGCAGGCTCATCTGCGCCGTGCGCTGGAACCCGGCGAAGCCGCCGAGGGACCACAGGCCCAGCGCCGTGAGCAGGGCGAGGAACAGCAGCGAGTAGAAGATGCGAAGTGATCGGGTCATGGTCGGCTCGCTCAGAACTGGAAGTAGAGGAAGGGCGAGTAGCTCTGCGCCGAGAGCTTGAGGATCGAGGCCACGAACAGCAGCAGCACCAGCGCGCGGGTGGCGTACAGGCTCCAGTCCAGGCCAACGCTGCCGTCGTGGTGCACCACTACCGGGCTGGCCTTGGCCGTCGGTTTGGCATTGCGGTAGAAGTCGCGCAGGCCGAACCAGGCCAGGGTGACGTAGGCCAGGATCAGGGTGGCGACCTGCAGGCCGGTGAGGCTGGCACGGTTGAGCTCGGAAAGGTTCCAGTCACCGAGGCTGAACATCGCGGCGTACATGCGTCCGGCCACGTGCAGGTTTTCGGCGCGGAAGATCACCCAGCCGATCACTACCAGCAGGAAGGTGAAGGCCCACTTGACCGGGTTGAAGCGCTGCGGATTGGTGTCCAGGCCCAGCGCCCGCTCGATGGCCAGCCACATGCCGTGCCAGGCGCCCCAGAGGATGTAGGTGAAGTTGGCGCCGTGCCACAGGCCGCCCAGGAGCATGGTCAGGAACAGGTTGCGGTAGGTGGCGAAGGTGCCGCCGCGGTTGCCGCCCAGGGTGATGTACAGGTAGTCGCGCAGCCAGGTCGACAGGCTGATGTGCCAGCGCCGCCAGAACTCGGTGATCGACTGGCTGATGTAGGGCTGCTTGAAGTTCTCCATGAAGCGGAAGCCCATCATCAGGCCCAGGCCGATGGCCATGTCGCTGTAGCCGGAGAAGTCGAAGTACAGCTGCGCGGTGTAGGCCAGGGCGCCGAGCCAGGCGTCGCCCGTGGTGGGGTTTTCCAGGGCGAAGCAGTGGTCGGCGACCATCGCCAGGGTGTCGGCGATGAACACCTTCTTGATGAAGCCCTGCATGAAGCGGGTGCAGCCCTCGGCGAACTTGTCGACGGTGTGGGTGCGGTGGTTGAACTGGTCGGCCAGGTCCTTGAAGCGCAGCACCGGGCCGGCGATCAGGTGCGGGAAGATCGCGACGAAGGCGGCGAAGTCGATCAGGTTGCGGGTGGCCGGGGTGTCGCCGCGGTACACGTCGATGATGTAGCTGATGGACTCGAAGATGTAGAACGAGATGCCGATCGGCAGCAGCACGTGGGTGAGGATGAAGGGTTCGAGACCGAAGGAGGTCATGATCGCGTTGATGCTGTCGACGCCGAAGTTGGCGTACTTGAAGTAGCCGAGGATGCACAGGTCGACGGCCACGCCCAGCAGCAGCCAGCGCTGGGCCGGCCTGGTGCGCACGCCGGCGGCGCCGACTTTCAGGCCGATCCAGTAGTTCCACAGGGTGACCCCGGCGAACAGGGCGAGGAAGTCCACCCGCCACCAGGCGTAGAACAGGTAGCTGGCCAGCAGCAACAGCAGGTTGCGGTAGCGTTGCCCGCTCAGGTAGTACAGGCCGAGGAAGGTCGGCAGGAACAGGAACAGGAACACGTTGGACGAGAAGACCATCCCGGTTCTCCTTGGTGGTCAGCTACGGGGCAACAGCGCCCCCCAAACCCCCCAGCCATGTGGATGGGGGAAACCGATGAATCAGTGTCGCTGCGGTCCCTGTGGGAGCTGGCTTGCCAGCGATGAGGCCAGCAGGTCCAGCGGTGGTCTCAGGTCTGGCCCTATCGCTGGCAAGCCAGCTCCCACAGGGGCCGTGCGAAGCCGGCTATTTGCGCTCGGCTCCCGGGTCGTAGATCCGTGTCACATCCCCGCCGAGGCGGAAGCTGTTGAACGGCTGCATGCGTTGCCGGCGCTGCTGCACATCCGCATTGCACTGGTACAGGCTGCACCACGGCTCCAGCCAGGCGTACTTGCTGTCGACCTTGAGGTCGTCCATGTCCTGCTTCTCGCCGTTGCGGCTCTTGAACTGCGCCGGGTCCTTCGACCCGCTCAGCACCCGATCCCCCAGGCGCTTCAGCGCACCATGGTTCTCGTCGCGCACATCCACGCCATTGACCTGGGCAAAACTGGCGATCATCGCCAGCGGCGGCAGGGCGTAGTTGTGGTAGGCGAGGGCGCGCTGCTTGCGCTTGAGCTCGTTGGGCAAGAAGCCCTGTTCATCCACCTGGTTGGCCCCGACGCGGTATTCCTTCACGGCCCAGTCGAACAGGTCGCGGCGGTCGGTGACCACGGCCGTGGCCATCACCGACCAGGCCGCCCAGTAGCTGTGGTTGTTGATCTTTTCCAGGGGCAGGTCGCTCCAGTCGCGGACCACCTGTTCGCCCACGCGGCCAAACCATTTCTCGATTTCCTCGGCCTGGGCCTGGTGCGCCGCCAGCGGCCGGGCATTGGAGAACTTCAGGCGCAGCCACGAGCCGCTGAGGCTGCCCAGCGCCCATTTGCGCATGGACTTGCCGGTGTGGTTGAAGTCCTTCGACAGCAAGGCATCGGCCCGCGCCCAGCTGTCCAGCCAGGTCAGCGCGCAGTCCAGTTGCGCCGGACGGCCATCGCGCATGTATTGGGTGACCAGCTTGCTGACGCCGCGCTCCAGGTCGGTGATGTCCTTGGTCGAGTCGCGGAAGGCTTGCTCCGAGGCCCGGTTGAGCGTGGCGCGGGCCTTGTCCGAGCCTTCGTACTTGCTGCGGAACTGCAGGCTGCCGGTGTAGGGCGTCGGCGCGGCCTGGCACTTGAAATCGCCGTCGCCGGTCTTCTGTTTCTCGATGCCGGCGTAGTAGCCCGGCGGCGGGACCAGCGCGGCCATGGCCTGCCCGGAAAGGGCAAGCAGCACGGCGCTGGCGATCAGGCTGAATCTGTTCATGATGTCCTCACAATCCGGCCTGGGCATTGCCCGAGGCGCCGCGTTTGCACAGGGTGGCCTGGACTTTCTGGCTGCCGCTTTCCGGCCCCTGCAGTTCGACGGCGAGCAGGGTCTGCCCGGCCCAGTCCTCGTCCTCGCGCAGTTGGAAGGCGAAGCGGCCGTCGGTGTCGGAAGTGGTCGGCTTCTCGATCTTGATGTCCTCGTGGCGGCCGTTGAGGTACCAGAGGGTGGCCTGCAGGACCTTCACCGAGGTGTCCTCGAAACGCACGTCGAGCTGGTGGTTGCGGTTGGTCAGGTCCTTGATCACGCCGTTGCGGCCGTTGACCATCAGTTCGTTCTTGCCCGGCTTGAGCGCGGTGCTGGCGCTCATCTGCGCCGGCTTGCCCTCGCAGCCGTTGTCCAGCAGGGCGAGCATCTGCCGCCAGATGGTTTCCTGGTTCAGCGGGTACAGCGGGGAGAACTCCCACACCAGGATCTTCGGCGGGTTCTTCCTGAACTCCTCGCTGCCCAGGTACTGGATCATCGAGCCTTCCAGGCCGCCGCCGGGGAAGGCGACGTTGAGCACGTCGGCACCGATGTACTGTTCGAGGAAGCCGGAGAAGTTGTAGTTCTTGCCGCTGTGGCTGGTACCCACCAGGGTGATCTGCGCGTTGCCGCTGTCGCCGAACAGATCGTCGCCGCCGCTTTCGCCCTTCGGCTCGGTAGCGAACTGATCCATGTACTGCACCGCGTAGCTGGTGTTGCACAGCTGGCCGGCGACGTTGTGCAGGGTGCCGGTCTTGCCCATGCGCCCGGATTTCTTCGTCTCGAATTCCTTGCGCGGGATGCCTTCGAAGGCCGGCATGCCGTGCACGGTGTCGGCGACGATCTTCGCCGCGCGCTCGGCGCCGTAAGGGGTCCAGTGCTGGTCGCCGCGGAAGTAGAAGTCCTTGCCCTGGTCGGCGGCGGCCAGCTGTTCGTTGGTCAGCGGCGACAGGTCCGGCACGTTGTAGCCCATCTTGCGGAAGCGACCGAGCATGGCCTGGTAGTTGCCCAGGGCCTTCTGGTAGTCGAACTTCGCCTTGTCCTCGGGGTTGAGCATGTTGCGGTTCACCAGGCCGCGGGTCGGCTGGTAGACCACCACCAGCTCGACGCCGCGAGCCTTGAAGGCGTCGTGCAGTTGCTGCAGGCGCTTGTAGCCGGCGGGCGTGGTGTCGAACTCGGTGCGCAGGTCTTCGCGGGTGCGGAACAGCCAGTCGCCCTTGGCCTGCACCAGGGTGGTGAAGTTCTGCTGGTAGCGGGTGGTGTAGCGGCTGGCGTCGTGGGCTTCGGGGCACAGCTGGCAGCACGGCTCGGCGGTGAAGGCCGGGGCCTGGACCTCGTCGGCGCGGACGCTGTTGGCCACCGCCAGCAAGGCGGCGCTCAGGCCAAGCAGTTTGAACAGGTGTGGGGTCATGGTCTGGGCTTCCTCAGTCGAGCATTTCGGTCTGGCGTTCGACCGGGTCGATCAGAACGGCTTTCTGCTGGCGCACCATCAGGTCGAGGATCTCGTCCTGGCGCTCGCCCAGCACGCCGGAAAAGCTGATGCCGCTGGCCTTGCTCGGGGCCAGCATCGACACCCGGTACAGCTCCACGCTCAGCGGCGAGTCGATGGACAGCGGTCCGCTGCCGTTGGCCGCCAGCTCGCCACCCACCACGATCAGCGAGACCTTGGTGTCGAAGGGGTCGAGGGCGATGTCGCGGTCGGTGTCGGAGAGGTCCTTGATGTGCCCGTAGACGCCGACCAGGCCGTTGGCCATGGCGAGGTTTTCGTAGAGGCGGATGTTCACGCTGTTGCGCACGCGGATGCCGTGGCGGCGGTTGCTGATCAGCTTGTTGCCCCAGATCAGGTTGTCGCCGCTTTCGTACAGGGTGATGCCGTCGGTGTGGTTGCGGTAGATCTCGTTGTAGGCGATCAGGTTGTTGACGCTGTTGCGGTCGATCACCACCCCGGAGAGCTTGTTGTCGTAGCTCTTGTTGTTGATGATCCAGCTGTCGTTGACCTCGCGGGAAATGATGATCCCGTGCTTCTTCCTGGTGCCGTACACGGTGTTGCCGGCGATGACCAGGCGGTGCGAACGGTCGTGGGGGTCGATGCCGTAGACGATGTTGTCGCTGTAGGTGTTGTCCTTGACCACGAAGTCGCTGGTCTCGTAGCAGTAGAAGCCGTACCACATGTCGCTGAAGGTCGAGCCGATGATCCAGCCGGTGGGTTCGGCACGGCCCATCTGCTTGGCCATGTTCGGCGTGTACTGGGAGATGCTCACGCCGTAGGACTTGCTCTTGGCGTAGCCGAAGCTGGCCATGGTGGTGTTGACGATGTAGGTCTCGGTGCCGCCCCAGGACAGCAGGAACGGCCGGAATTCATCGGGCTTGCGGAAGCTCGCCGGGCCGTTGTCCTTTTCCCGCCAGCCGATCACCCGGGTGTCGCTGACGAACAGCTTGCCGTCGTTGACCAGGAACGAGCCGCCTTCCTGGGACAGGCGCAGTTCCTTGACCTTGCCGTCGATTTCCAGGGTCGCGCCATGGCCGACCACGATCGGCAGGCGGGCCAGGTACACGCCTGGCGAGGTTTCCCGCAGGTAGCGTTCGGGGACCTTCTTCGCCAGCGTGGTGAAGTCCACGTGGCCGCCGTCGACGAAGATCGCCTGGGGAATGCCACGTTGGCGGGCGACCCATTCGGCGCCCTTGTTGTCGCCGCCGATGAACTCCTTGAGGCTGTTCTCCTGGAGCATGCGGCGCACGCTGATCTTGCCCGGCTTGGAACGGTCGATCTTCTTCTGCACGGCCTCGGCGGTGTAGCCGGTCAGGTCCGGTAGCTTCGGCGGGTCCAGGTGCAAGGGTTCCACCGGCGCGCTGCTGACGGTGTAGGTCTTGGCCTGTTGCAGTTCCTTGGCCACCGGGGCCGCCTGGCCGTTGGCCTGGGCGATGCCGGCGGCCAGCAGGAAGGCGCCGGCCAGCAGGGCGTGGAGCGGGTTCGGATGAAGGTTCATGTCAGTGCTCTCCGCCCATCAGAAGCGCCAGACCACGTCGATGAAGGCGCGGTGCATGTACGAGTCGGCCTCTTTGCCGTAGGCGTCGCCGGGCTTGAACACGCCGCCGCGAAAGCGCACCAGCGCCGAGGGTTCGTCGATGGATTTGCTCAGCGCCGCCGGCAGCAGGCCTTGCTTGAAGTACTTGGTGACGACCAGGTCCATTTCCTGGCCGACGTCCTTCTCGCCCTGGATCATCGGACGGTTGATACCGCCGTCATCGACCACCGCGTTGATGCCGCTGGCACCGATGGCCTGGTCGCCGTCGACGCGCCAGAACTTGTGGTAGATCAGGCTGGCGTCGTAGTCGTCGCGCAACTGCCAGGAGGTGAACAGGGTGGCCGCCTGGAGGTTGCCCAGCTCGCCGCGGAAGGCTTCGCCGAAGCGGTGCACGCGGGAGCGGGTGCCGGTCCAGTTGGAGCGGTTGGACTCAAGGCCGGTCTGCTCGTAGTTGTTCGAGCCGTCGTCGCCACCGCCGCCGCTGCCGCGGGCATAGGCGGCGCCGACCTGCCAGTTGGGGTCGAGGCGCAGGCGGATGCCGAGGTCGGTGGCCCAGGCGTTGACGTCGCCGCTCTGCTTGCCGGTGGCGACCTGTTCGCCATTGACCGTGGTGGTGCCGAGGGTGTCGCGGTCGCCGGTCAGCCAGGTGAGGCTGCCCCAGTAGTTGAGGGTGTTCTGGTTGCGCCAGTTGTAGGCGTCGCTGTTGGCTTCCAGGCCGAGCCAGGTGAGGTCGCCGGTGCGGGTCTTGTCCAGGGCGTCGACGCTCTCGCCGGGGTTCTTCAGCTTGCCGTCGTCGTGGGTGTGGTGGGCGCGCAGGCCGACCCAGTGACCGGGAGTCCACTGGGCGGCGACGTCGCCGTAGACGTGCAGGCGGTCCTTGTCCTCGGCGGCCAGCTCGGTGAGGTCGGTGCGGTATTCGCTGAAGCGCTCGGCGACACCGAGGTTGGCCCGCAGCAGGGTGGTGTCGAAGGTCCAGTTCAGCGCTTCGATATTGGTGTCGCGCCACATGCCGTCGTCGTTGCGCAGGCGCTGGCGGCCGAAGCGCAGCTCTTCGCCGGGGTAGGCGGTGAGGCCCTTGTAGCCGACCCAGAACTCACGCATCGCCAGGTAGTTCTTGTCCGCTTCGCGGCTGTCGTCGGTGTTGTTGCTGTCCTGCACTTCGCTGCCGTCGGCGGACTGGCGGGTGGTGTCGGTCTCGATGATATCGGTGGCGGCGACCGCCTGGCCCATGGCGTAGGCGCTCCAGTTGCCGCGCTCGAAGAACACCCAGGGGCGCAGGTCGAGGCCCAGGCCATTGACGTCGCCGCCATCGCGGGTGCCGAGGTCGCGGTCGTCTTCGGACTGGCCGGTGATCTTCACTTCCAGGCCGAAGTTCTTTTCAGCGGTTTCGGCGGCCAGGGTCGGGCAGGCCCAGAACAGGGCGAAACCCAGGCCGAGACCGGCTTTCATCCACGGATTGAGCATCATAGCGACGAGTCCTCAGCTTCTTCTTCAGGGCTTTGCACGGCTTGCAGGGCCAGGGCGCCGGGGCCCGGTCCCATGGCGCCACGGGCGGCGCGTTCCTGCTCCAGCAGGCGCTGGGCACTGGCTTTCTGTTGCGGGTTCAGTTGCGCATCCAGCTCGCCGGCGAGGGCGGTGGACTGTTCGCTCGGGTTGGCCTGCGCCAGCTGGGCGAAGACCCAGGCGTTGACCGGATCCTGGCGGATGCCGTGGCCTTCGCTGAACAGCTGGGCCAGGGCGTAGTCGGCGCTGAGCTGGCCACCGCGGGCGGCTTGCAGCAGGTGGTCGACGGCCTTCTGTGGCTCGACGTTGCCCAGGTAGCCGCGGCGGTAGAGCTGGCCCAGGTAGTAATGGGCGCTGATCTCGCCGGCCTGGCCGGCGGCCAGCAGGTGGGTCTCGGCCTGCTTCGCGTCGGCGGGCAGGGTCTTGCCTTCGTAGTAGAGGCGGCCCAGCAGCAGCTCGGCGCGGGGTTGTTCGGCGGCGCGGCCTTTCTCGATGTAGCCGAGCAACTGGTCGCTGTCGCCCAGGTCGGGGAAGTCGTAGAGCAGTTGCGCCAGGCTGACCCAGGACGCCGGGTTCTGCGGGGCGATGTCTTCCAGCAGGGCCTGGGCGGTCTTTTCGTCGGTCTGGCCGAGGCTGCGGTCGGCGAGCACGCGGGCCACGCTGTCGACCCGGCTGGCCGGGATCTGGCCGCGCTGGTAGGCGCTTTTCATCTGCTCCAGCAGCGCCGCCTGCTGTTCCGGCTGGGCGCGTTTCTGGTAGACGGTGGCCAGTTCGACGTAGCAGATGTCGGTGGTGGCGAGCGCCGTCTTGCAGATGCGCTCGACCTCGGCAAGGTGCTGGTCGTAGGTGCCCTGGGTGCGGTACAGCAGGACCTGGGCCAGGCCGGCCTCGGGGTAGCCGGCGCTGCGCCATTGGTCGATCTGCTGCTGCGCGTTGACCTTGGGGAAGCTCTGCGGGTATTGCAGGTAGAGCATCGCCAGCGGGATCAGGGTGTTGCCTTCACCGGCGGCGAAGGCTTGCTTGAGCAGGGCTTCGGCTTCGTGGCGTTCTTCCTCGCTGGCGTCCGGTCTGGCGGCGAGCAGGCGGCCGAGGCGGGCCTGGGCGCGGGACGAGGTTTTCGCCGCGTCGCGGTAGGTGGCTTCGGCCTGCTTGAGCTTGGCCGGGTCGCCGGTTTCCACCTGGATATCGGCGAGGCCGACCTGGGCGTCGCTGTAGCCGAGGTCGGCGAGTTGCCGGTAGTTGCGCTCGGCGGTGGCGGTGTCGCCGTTCTTCAGGGCTTCGTTGGCCAGGCGCTGGTCGGGGAGGCCGGCGCAGCCGGTGAGGCTGATGGCTATGGCCAGGGCACAGAGCAGGGGGGCTGCTGAGGGCCTCATCGCTGGCAAGCCAGCTCCCACAGGTCCTGTGTCGGACTCGATGGTGTGGCCAGCCGTGAACCCTGTGGGAGCTGGCTTGCCAGCGATTGCGGTCACCGCGGAATAACTGTTCATCAAGGAACCCTCTTCAGAGCCCATGCGCCATGGCGCTGTCGATCAGCCAGTCCAGCGACGGCCCACGCTTGGCATTCACGCTGGCCGGACGCCCCACCAGCTCCGCCGGCATCGGCGCATCCGGCTTGATCTGCACGCGGATGTCCGAGGACAGGTCGTCGCTGTTCAGGCTGGTGCTGCTGACGATCATCCCGGTGCGCGCTTCGTCGTCGCCGGCCACCTGGAAGTTGACCCGGGTGCCCGGCTTGACGTCGTCGAACTGGCGATAGCTGAAGCGTGCGTCCACGGTAGGGTTGGTGGTCCGCGGGATCAGCTGGAAGATCGGCGCGCCCTTGGCCGCGTACTGGCCGTCGTCCACCAGCTGGCGGGCCACGGTGCAGTCGCAGGGGCTGGTGAGGGTGCCGCTCATCTGCTTGCCGAACAGTTCCTCGACCTTGGCCGGCTCCAGCTGTTCGTCATCCAGATGCCCCTTGAGCAGGTCGAGCATGCTGGTGCTGAACGAGGCCAGCGGCGCGCCCTTGACCACGTCGGCGCCGTTTTCCACCAGGGCCTGGACCGTGCCGTCGCGGGGCATGGTGACCTGGGTGGTGGGCACGCTGACCACGCCGGCTTCGGCATGGCTGACGAAGTACACGCCGTACACCGACTTGGCGATGAAACCGAAGGCCGCCACGCCCACCACGAACACGCCGAGGCTGAAGGTCACCGCCCGCAGCCGGCCCAGCGTGCTGAGGCCGCCGTTGTCGTGCTTCTGCTTGCGGGCCTTGGTGAAGTTGTCGCGCTGCAGGGTGCTGAGTACGTCGCCGATGCTGATCAGCTCGCCGGACAGGTGCGAGGTGATGATGTGGCGCAGGGTGGCGATGTCCCGCGGTTCGAGGTTCTGGAACTCGACGCCGGCGCGGCCGGTGTTGGGGTTGTAGACCCGCACCAGGAACTCGACGTCCATCGACAGGCCGAGGTTGTCGACGGTGAACTGCAGGCGCCCGCGGATCACCTCGCCGAGGGTCAGCGGCTGCTTGGCGTGGAAGCTCATGCCGCCGGCGGAGAGATCGTCGATCTTCACCTCCAGGGTTTCGCGGTTCTCGCCCAGGTAGCGCAACTTGGCGGGGATCTTCACCCGGGCATGCTGGCGCTGGGTCTCGGATTCATGCACGACATTGACGTTCACGGCGGTATTCATGGTGATGTTTTTCCTGTTGGATCCGTAGGGGGCTGCGACTCACACGACCACGAACAGCACAGCAACGAAGATGCTGGCCGCCGAGAAGGTCATGGTCCGGGAGGACCAGGTGTTGAACCATTGTTGAAAGCTGGCGAGGTCGCGTTTGAGTGCGGTGGGCTGGCGGGTCCAGGACTGCCGGTCGAGGCGGAAGAACACGTAGATCTTCATCAGTGCCCCGACGATCTGGTTGTAATAGAGGATCAGCGGATAGGCCGGGCCGATCTTGTGTCCGGAGCACAGCAGCATGATCGTCAGGATCAGGCGGGTGATGCCGATCCACAGCAGGTAGGCGAGGAGGAACTTGGCGCCGAACTTGAAGCTGGCGATCATCGCCACGGTCAGGCCGAGCAGGCTGGTCCACATCGACACGCGCTGGTCGAACAGCACGACGCTGGTGAACAGGCCGAGGCGGCGCATGCCCAGCCCCAGGGCGCGGGAGTTCTGCCGCAGGTTGTTGCCGTACCAGCGGTACATCAGTTTGCGGCTGGCCTTGAAGAAGCTCTTTTCCGGCGGGTGCTCGACGGTGTTGATGTCGGCGTCGGGCACGTAGAAAGTGTCGTAGCCCAGGCGCATCAGGCTGAACCAGCTGGACTTGTCGTCGCCGGTGAGGAAGCGGAAGCGGCCGAGGCGCCAGTGGTACAGCGAGTCGCTTTCCACGTCGGCGATGAATTCGGGGTTGGTGACCACGGTGGCGCGGAACATCGACATGCGCCCGGTCATGGTCAGCACGCGCTTGGACAGGGCCATGGAGCACATGTTGATGTGGCGCTGGGCGAAGCGCAGCTTGTGCCACTCGCTCATGACGTAGCCGCCGCGTACTTCGCAGAATTCGTTGGTGGTCAGGCCGCCGACGTTGCCGAACAGCTTGAACCAGGGCACGGTCTTGCGCACCACGCCTTCGCCGAGCACGGTGTCGCCATCGATCACCGCGACCACTGCGTTCTCGTCCGGCAGGTGGCGGGAGATGGCGCGGAAACCGAAGGCCAGGCCATCACGCTTGCCGGTGCCGGCGATGCGCACGAAGTCCAGGCTGACGTGTTCCGGCGGGTTGTACTTGGCCCACAGGCTCTTGATCAGCAGTTCATCGGACATTTCCACCAGCGAGCAGACCACGGTGGTGGGGTAGCCGCACTGGATCGCTTCGCGGATCACCGAGCTGTAGACCTGGGCGGTGGTCAGGGCGTCGATGCGGAAGCTGGTGACCATCAGGTAGACGTGGGATGGATCGGCGGCCTTGCCGAGTTTTTGCACCTTGCGCCGCAGCCGTGGGTAGACCACGTAGAGGAACAGCATGCCGCGCACGAAGTGCGTCGCGCCCATGGAGTAGCGCCAGATGCCGACCGCGCCGATCAGGAACAGGAAGTCCTTGGAGTCGGGGTCGAACAGGGTGTTGGGCAGGGCCAGGGCGATCAGCATGAGCAGGCTCACGTAGAACAGCCAACCGGCGGCCTGCAGCAGGCCGTGCTTGAGGCTTTGCATGTTCAGCATCCGTATCGGTGACGGGACGGTGTTGGGACTGTGCTGGGAGCGCGCGGGGCCCGGAGGCCCCGCGCGGCCTGCTTACCAGCAGATGCCTTCGGTACGGCTGACCGGGCAGGTGGGCTTGCTCATGAAGCCCACCAGGTCGATCACCTGCTTGCCGGCCGGCGCTTGTTGGGCGAGGGCGCGGAACTGCTCGTCGCGGTTGCCGAGGACGATGATCTCGGCGTCGTCGATGACCTTCTGGAAATCGGCGTTGAGCAGGGAGGAGACGTGAGGGATCTTCGACTCGATGTAGTCCTTGTTGGCGCCGTGCACGCGGGCGTACTCGACGTTCTGGTCGTAGATGTTCAACTGGTAGCCCTTGCCGATCAGGCGCTCGGCCAGTTCCACCAGCGGGCTCTCGCGCAGGTCGTCGGTGCCGGCCTTGAAGCTCAGGCCGAGCAGGGCGACCTTGCGCTTGTCATGGCTTTCGATGATGTCGAAGGCGTTCTGCACCTGGGATTCGTTGCTGCGCATCAGCGAGTCGAGCAGCGGTGCCTTCACGTCGAGGCTGCCGGCGCGGTAGGTGAGGGCGCGCACGTCCTTGGGCAGGCACGAGCCGCCGAAGGCGAAGCCCGGGCGCATGTAGTACTGGGACAGGTTGAGGGCCTTGTCCTGGCAGACCACGTCCATCACTTCGCGACCATCGACGCCCACCGCCTTGGCGATGTTGCCGATCTCGTTGGCGAAGGTGACCTTGGTGGCGTGCCAGACGTTGCAGGTGTACTTGATCATCTCGGCGACCTCGATGTCCTTGCGGATGATCGGTGCGTCGAGTTCTTCGTAGAGGGCCTGGAGCACGTCGCCGCTGGCCTTGTCCAGTTCACCGATGACGGTCATCGGCGGCTGGTCGTAGTCCTTGATCGCGGTGCTTTCGCGCAGGAACTCGGGGTTTACCGCCACGCCGAAATCGACCCCGGCCTTCTTTCCGGAGCAGTCTTCGAGGATCGGGATCACCACGTTCTTCACGGTGCCCGGCAATACGGTGCTGCGCACCACGATGGTGTGGCGGCTGGCTTTCTCGCGCAGCACGAAACCGATTTCGCGGCACACCGACTCGATGTATTCGAGACCGAGGTCGCCGTTCTTCTTGCTCGGGGTGCCGACGCAGATCATCGACACGTCGGTGTCGCGGATGGCCTGGGAGAAGTCGGTGGTGCCGCTCAGGCGGCGGTTGGCGATGCCTTGCTGCAGCAGGGCTTCGAGGCCGGGTTCGACGATGGGCGACTTGCCCTGGTTGATCAGGTCGATCTTGGTTGCCGACACATCCACGCCGATGACCTCATGGCCCCGGGCAGACAGGCAACCGGCACAGACTGCACCCACATAACCCAAACCAAAGATGCTGATACGCATCGCATTCACCTCATGTCGTTAGCTACGCCGATTCCATTCAAAGAACCGGACCGGATTGAATTACCAGCCGTTTTCCGGGCGCACGAAACCGTTCCGTTAGTTCGCGGTTTCGAACGCAGGCATAAGTAAATTGTGAGCGCGCAAAACAATGCACTCATATAAGGCAGGCAAAGGCCATAAAACGGGGCATGCCCCAAAACGCTAGCCGTCTTTATTGCAGTACCGAACTTTCAATACTGCTGTGCTTGTTTTTTCAAGTGGATAAAATCCTTTGAAATCAACCACTAGGACGAATTTTGAGTGCGTCTTCTCCTGGGCGTGAGCGGCGCGCCGGACGGGTTCCGGGCGGGTGCTCTACTGGGTCCTGACAACTTTTACTGTGACCGTTTGGTTATGTAAGTCATTTCTCACGTGACGCTTGAAAATCGCTACGGGTGGTATGAGCGGGGGAGGCGGGGAGAAGTTCCGGGGGTGGCAAAGTGCTGGTGAAAGAATTTTTAATATTTTTTCCGATATGGATGCTTTCAATCTGATAGCACGCGGGAGTTTCACCCCGATATATAAAGGGTGAACTTGAGGTGGGATGGTTTTGTGCCAGTACGCGAAATTTTTTCAGGATTTTTCGTCAAAAAACTACGAACGGTCTTATGGCGTTTTGCGATAACGGCGGGGTGGTGGTTTTGTGGCGCCGGAATATTGGCGATTTCGAGGTGGAATGCGCTAACCAACGGCTGGCAGAAAAACCTGTGGGAGCGGGTGAACCCGCTCCCACAAGGTCATGTGGCGATCAGTCGATCGGGTGATCGCGCAGGAACACCAGGTTATCCACCTTCGACAGTTCGGCACTGTAGTAGTACCCCTGCACATCGAACTGCTTGAGCTTCTCCGGGTCCTGGATGCGTTCCTGGATCACGAAGCGGCTCATCAGGCCCCGGGCCTTCTTGGCGTAGAAGCTGATGATCTTGTACTGCCCGTTCTTCTGGTCACGGAACTCGGTGTTGATCACCCGCGCATTCAGGGCGCTGCGCTTCACCGCGCTGAAGTACTCGTTGCTGGCCAGGTTGAGCAGCAGGTCGTCGCCTTGCTCGGCCAGGGCCTGGTTCAGCCATTCGCTGATCCGCGTGCCCCAGAAGGCATACAGGTCCTTGCCGCGGGCATTGGCCAGCTTGGTGCCCATTTCCAGGCGATAGGGCTGCATCAGGTCCAGCGGGCGCAGCAGGCCGTACAGGCCGGAGAGCATGCGCAGGTGGTCCTGGGCATAGCTGAAGTCGTCCTCGCCCAGGCTCTCGGCGTCCAGCCCGGTATAGACGTCGCCCTTGAACGCCAGCAGCGCCTGCTTGGCATTGGCCGGGGTGAAGTCCGGGGTCCAGCTGCCGAAGCGCGCGGCGTTCAGGCCGGCCAGCTTGTCGGACAGGTGCATCAGCTCGCTGATCTGCGCCGGCGACAGCTCGCGCAGTTGCTGGATCAGCTCCTGGGAGTCGTCCAGGTATTGCGGCAGGGTGTGCCGCGCCGTCACCGGCGGGGTGTCGTAGTCGAGGGTCTTGGCGGGGGAAATCACCGTCAGCATGAGGTCGGCTCCTTGAATCGTCGGGGGATTCTACGGGGCGGGGCGGATGTTCTCCAGCTATCGCGGCGATAGACGGACGCGCTGCTATAGTGGCCGGCGGATCAACCCAAGAGTCTCTACCCGTGCGCCTAGCCCTCGTTGTCCTGACCGCCTTGCTCGCCTTCGGCGCCCAGGCCGCCCCGCAGCAGATCGCGATTTTCGACCGCAGCCACTGGCCGGAATCCCTCGACACGCCGGCGCTGTTCGATGTCGCCTCGCGGGCCGAGATCCTGTCCTTCGCCCGGGTGCTGGCGGAAACCGAGTCCCTCGACGATGCGACCCTGACCGCCCGCCTGCAACTGCGCCAGGCCAACCTGCCGATGGTCCGCGAGGTGCGCGAGCGCGTGTGGCGGACCCTGTGGCGCAACTACGACATGGCCCAGCAGAGCTGCGAGCAGGATGCCTCGTTCTGCTACGCGGTGGAGAATCTCGGCGACCTGCGCCGCACCGCCGCCACCTTCGCCGTCGAGGCCGATTCCTTCTATGCCGGCTGGGCCGAACCGAGCCGGCAGTTCCATATCGCCTACGTCAACGAGCTGCTGCGCAAGGCCGCGCTGTTCCCCCAGACCGCCAGCGAGGTGGCGTTCTTCTCGCCGCAGGAAGTCACCGGCGATCGCCTCAACGACCGCCTGTTCCTGCTCAGCTTCGACGGCGGCCCGAGCGTGCTGCCGGGCAGCACCGAGGCCCTGGCCACTTTCCTGCGCAAGCAGAAGATGGAGGGGCTGTTCTTCGTCCTCGGGCAGAACCTGCAGACCCGCCGCGACAAGCAGTCGATGCAAGCGCTGCGGGATATCTACCGCGGCCAGTGCGTCGGCACCCAGGGCTGGCAATACCGTTCCCATGCCCAGTGGCAGGACTGGGAAGACTCGGTGATCCGCGGCGTGGCGCGGGCGCAGAGCGACCTGCCGGAGCAGTACGTGCCGCTGTTCCGCCCGCCCTACGGCCAGCGCCGCGCCGACAGCCCGGCCTTCTTCGCCAGCCAGAACCTGCGGGTAACCTTGTGGGACATCGATGCCCAGGACCTCAGCCCGCTCACCGCCGAGCAGTCGGCGCAGCGCACCCTGACCCTGATGCTGCTGTGGCGTCGTGGCCTGATCCAGCTGCATGACAGCCAGCCGAAGGCGCAGGAAGTGGTGACCTGGTTGCTGAGCAACACGGCACAGAGCGGGATCGGCTGGGAGGGGTGCAAGGACTTTGCCGCAGGGCAATGAGGGAGGGTTTGGGCGAAACGTTTCAACGGGGTCCACTCATGACTGTAGTCGTGCTTTTCGCACCCGCCAAGGGCTATTCGTCAAACCGAAAAATAAACTTCACTTACCGATGAAAACGCTTTTTCCGGTAATGGTTTTTGCGGTATGTAGGAGTCAGACAGCCGAATCCTGCAGCCAGGTGGCGTCTTAGGACTCTCCTTGTGCAGGTGTGCTTCCCGCCCGTAACGACGCGGATACGGGAAGAGCGGCGGTCACTCTGCGGTGCGGCAGTAGCGCGCCGTGTAGCTCCCACACAAGGTGACCGAGTATGGATGACCAAGGACGCACTTCTTCCTCCAACCAGCCAATCCTTTATGTGTTGGATACCAACGTCCTGATTCACGACCCCAACGCCCTGCTCAACTTCGAAGAACACCACGTCGCCATTCCGATGACGGTGCTGGAGGAACTCGACAAGCTCAAGACCGGTAAACACACCGTCGCCGCCGAATGTCGCCAGGCCATCCGCCTGATCGACCAGACCCTGGGCGACGCAACGCCTTCCGATGTCGAACTGGGTGTGCCCATCCAGCGCGGCAAGAGCGGTCCGAAGGGTTCCCTGTCGATCCTGATGAACCAGCGCGCCGAACCCAATCGCCTGCTGCCCGAGCACCTCAACGACAACATCATCATCAACCAGGTCCTGGACTTGCGCGCCAAGCACAAGGATCGCGACGTGGTGCTGGTGACCAAAGACATCAACATGCGCCTCAAGGCCCGGGCTTGTGGGATCGCGGCCGAGGACTACAGCACCGACCAACTGGTGGACGACGTCAGCCTGCTGTCCAAGGGCTACCACTCGGTCACAGGTTCGTTCTGGGACCGTGTCGCCAAGGTCGAGACCCGTCAGGAGCGCGGTCGTACCTGGCATCGGGTGCAACTGATCGACAACCTGCCGGCGGTGCACGTCAACGAGTTCATCATCGATGAACAGGGCTTCGTCGGCTGGATCAAGGGCATCAAGGACAGCGAGCTGCTGTTGCTCGACCTGCACCAGGAGCCGTTGCTGCACCAGGAAGCCTGGGGCCTGAAACCGCGGGATATCCATCAGGGCCTGGCGCTGTTCGCCTTGCTCGACCCGGACATCCACCTGGTCAACCTGACCGGCGCCGCCGGTTCCGGCAAGACCATTCTGGCGTTGGCTGCAGCCATCGAGCAGACCATGGTCAGCAAGCGCTACCGGCGCATCATCGCCACCCGCAGCGTGCAGGGCCTGGACCAGGAGATCGGCTTCCTGCCCGGTACCGAGGCGGAGAAGATGGAACCCTGGCTCGGCGCCATCACCGACAACCTCGAAGCCTTGCACATGGACGACGAGAGTACCCACGGCAGTGTCGAATACATTCTCGAAAGGGTGCCGCTGCAGTTCAAATCCCTGAACTACATCCGCGGGCGCAGCTTCCAGCAGAGCCTGATCCTGATCGACGAATGCCAGAACCTCACCCCGCACCAGATGAAAACCATCATCACCCGTGCTGGCGCCGGTTCGAAGGTGATCTGCCTGGGCAACCTGGCGCAGATCGACACCCCCTACCTGTCGGCCACCAGCTCCGGGCTGACCTACCTCACCGAGCGCTTCAAGGACTTCCCCAACGGCGTGCACATCACCCTGCAAGGGGTGCCGCGGTCGATTCTGGCCGAATACGCGGAATCCCATCTGTAACACCCGGCACCGGGCGGCCATGCGCCGCCCGGTTTTTTTTCGCTGCCAGATCCTGACCCGCGGGTTTACAATCATCGCCCCCGATCAGGAGTTCCCCTCGTGTTGACTCATCTCGATTCCCAAGGTCGCGCCGCCATGGTCGACGTCACCGACAAGGCCGTGACCCACCGCGAAGCCGTGGCCGAAGCGCGGGTGCGCATGCTCCCGCAGACGCTGAGCATGATTGTCGACGGTGCTCATCCCAAGGGCGATGTGTTCGCCGTGGCGCGCATCGCCGGCATCCAGGCGGCGAAGAAGACCAGTGACCTGATTCCGCTGTGCCATCCGCTGATGCTCACCAGCGTCAAGGTGGAACTGAGCGCCGAAGGCAGCGACTGCGTGCATATCGTCGCGCGCTGCAAGCTGTCCGGGCAGACCGGGGTGGAGATGGAGGCGCTGACCGCCGCCAGCGTCGCCGCGCTGACCATCTATGACATGTGCAAGGCCGCCGACCGCGGCATGACCATCGAGCATGTGCGCCTGCTGGAGAAGCTCGGCGGCAAGAGCGGCCACTACCAGGCGGACGCGCAATGAAGATCAAGGTGGTCTATTTCGCCCGTTACCGTGAAGTGCTGGGCCGCGATGGCGAGGTGCTCGACGGTGATTTCGCCCGCATCGAGGACGTGCGCCAGGCCCTGCTCGGCAAGGGCGAGGCCTATGCCGTGCTGGCCGAGCAGAACCTGATGTGCGCACGCAACCAGGACCTGTGCAAGCCCGACGAAGCCCTGGAAGACGGCGACGAAGTGGCCTTCTTCCCGCCGGTCACGGGAGGTTGAGATGAGCGTCCGGGTCCAGAGTGCGCCCTTCGATCCGGGGGCGGAAACCAGTGCGATGCATGCGGCCAATGTCGGCGTCGGCGCGGTGGTGGCGTTCGTCGGCTATGTCCGCGACTTCAATGATGGCCTGGAGGTGGCGGGGATGTTTCTCGAACACTATCCGGGGATGACCGAGAAGGCCCTGGGCAAGATCGTGATCGAGGCCGAACAGCGCTGGCCGTTGCTCAAGGTCGAGGTGCTGCACCGGATTGGCGCCCTTGAACCGGGCGAGCCGATCGTTTTCGTAGGCGTTGCCAGTGCCCACCGCCAGGCGGCGTTCGACGCCTGCAACTTCATCATGGACTACCTCAAGACCCGCGCGCCGTTCTGGAAGAAGGAACAGACCAGCGAAGGAGAGCGCTGGGTCGAGGGGAAACAGAGCGATACCGATGCGGCGGGGCGCTGGTAAACACCACTTCTGAAAACTGTACAAAACCCTGTGGGAGCTGGCTTGCCAGCGATTGCGATGGTGAATTCACCACCGTCATCGCTGGCAAGCCAGCTCCCACAGGGTTTTGTGTTGCTCTTGAAAACTCCGCTGGTTGTGTTTCCATACAATAAAGTCCAGTATGGATTAACAAGTACAAAACAACGATAGGCCCCTGCGCCTGACTCCTTTCCTCTGTCTTGTCACCCCCAACACAACAACGAGCGAGAGAGACCCACATGAAGACCACTCACCTGATCGCCGGCCTGGCCCTCGGCCTGCTGGCCAGCAGCCCGCTGTTCGCGGCAGACAAGCCTCTGCGCATCGGCATCGAGGCCGCCTACCCACCCTTCGCCTACAAGACCCCGGAAGGCAAGATCGCCGGCTTCGACTACGACATCGGCAACGCCCTGTGCGCCGAGATGAAGGTCGAGTGCCAGTGGACCGAGCAGGAGTACGACGGCCTGATTCCGTCGCTGAAGGTGAAGAAGATCGATGCCGCGCTGTCCTCGATCACCATCACCGAGGAACGCAAGAACTCCGTGGACTTCTCCCACAAGTACTACTTCACCGGCGCTCGCCTGGCGATGAAGGAAGGCGTCCAGGTCGATGACCAGTACGAAGCCCTGAAGGGCAAGCGCATCGGCGTGCAGCGTGCCACCACCACCGACCGCTACGTGCGCACGGTGCTGGAGCCCAAGGGCGTGATCGTGGTGCCGTACACCACCAACGAAGAGATCTTCATGGACCTGGTGGCCGGGCGCCTGGACGGTGTGTTCGCCGATACCATCCCGCTGCAGCTGGGCTTCCTGGACACGCCGAAGGGCCAGGGCTTCGCCTTCGTCGGGCCGGAACTGAAGGATCCGAAGTTCGTCGGTGAGGGTGCCGGTATCGCCGTGCGCAAGGGCAATACCGAGCTGGTCGGCAAGCTGAACGCAGCCATCGATGCGATCCGCGCCAATGGCGAGTACCAGAAGATCCAGGCGAAGTACTTCAAGACCGATATCTACGGCGACTGATCTGTAGTCCTGGACCTGTGGGAGCGTCGGGCTATGCCTTCAGCTCCTTCAGGTGCTTGTACACCGTAGCCCGCCCCATGTTCAGCACATTGGCCACATAGTTGGCCGCACTCTTGCCCTTGAACGCGCCCTCGGCATGCAGGGCCAGGACCAGCTCGCGCTTGTGGTCGCGGTTGAGCAGGTTGAGGCTGAGCTGGCGCTGGCGCAGCCAGCTGTTGAGGAAGGTGTTGATGCGCTCCTGCCAGTCGTCGCGGAACAGCGCGTCCGGCTGCGGGATCAGCTTGCTCGGCGAGAGGAACAGGTCCAGCGCCGCCTTGACGTTCTCGAACAGGGAAATGTTCAGGTTGATGCACAGCACCGCCAGCGGCTGGCCCGCTGCGTCGCGCAGCACGGTGCTCAGCGAACGGATCTTCTGCCCGTCCCAGTTGAGTTTCTCGTAGGGCCCGATATTGGTCTCGTCGGTGCCGTCCTCGAACATGTCCTCCAGCGCCGCGTCATCACCCACTTCACGCTTGGACAGGTTGTTGGCGATGTAGTCGATCTTCTGCGTGCGCAGGTCGTGCAGCACCACTTCGGCGTGGGGGAAGAACAGGGTGGCGATGGCGTCGGCGATCGCCCGGTAGTTCTGCAGGAAAGGGTCGGTGGTGGACATTCGGGCTCCGCGAAGGGGGTCAGCGTCCTTGGGCCAAGGACGCTGGGAGTGTGCCGCAAACGCGCGGGGGCGTCACCCGGCCAGGACGGCCACGACTCAGTGGCCGCGTTGCAGGTGATACAGGGCGTTGGCCAGGGCGACGTCTTCCAGGCCCAGGCCGATGGAGCGGAAGAAGGCGTGGCGCTGGTAGTCCGGGCGCGAGGCCTGGCCGCTGACCAGTTCCGGCAGGTCGCCGATGATGGCCTCCGGGTTCCAGCCGTGCTGTTCGGCGGCCAGGCGCATTTCCCCGGCGCTGCCCGGGGTGGTGCGGCGGTAGTCGCAGTACACGTCCATCGCCGCCAGGCTGGCCGGTGGTACCTCATGAGCACGCACCGCGTTGGTGCTGATGGAAGTGATCAGCGCCGGCTTGCTCAGCTTGGCCGGGTCGATGACCGGCTTGGCCGAGGAGGTGCAGAGCAGGATCACGTCGGCGTCGGCCAGGGCGGAATCGGCGTCGTCGTGCAGGCTCAGGCGCGGATCGGACGAGGCCAGGGCATCGCGGTCGCTGGCGCCGAGGTTTTTCAGGCTTGGCGCGTAGAGGCGGATGTCCTGCCAGGGGCGCAGGGTGCGGGCGTAGTGCAGGTGGGCGCGGGCCACCGGGCCGGCGCCGATGATGGTCAGTCGCTGCGCGGATTCCGGGGCGAGGGCATCCACGGCGACAGCGGTGGCGGCGGCGGTGCGAGCGATGGTCAGCTCGCCGGCATCGCAGAGCAGCAGGGGTTGGCCGTTGTCCATGGACATCAGCAGGGTCCAGGCGGTGACCAGCGGGCCCTGCTCGCGAACGATGTAGGGCGAGGTCTTGAGGCCGTAGACGCGGTCTTCGGCGAGGACGCCGCCGTAGTTGATGAAGTCGCCCTGGCCGGCGGGGAATTCCACCAGTTGCTGTGGCGGCTGCACCGCCTGGCCGGCGGCGAGGTCGCGGAACAGGTCGCGCAGCACCCGGAGGACATCCACCTGGGCGAGCAGTTGACGGGCTTGCTGCTGATCGAGAACGAGGGGGGCGGACATCGAGGTGGACTCCGGGGTTGGGGTTTAAACTAATTTTTCCATTATGGACTTTTAGTTTAAGTTTTTTCTATCCCGGGTCTGAAAATTATCTGCACATCTCACGCGCCTGCAGAGACCAAGATCCAGGCATAAAAAAACGCAGTCCGAAGACTGCGTTCCCTATGCTCATCCGTGCCGCTTCGGCACCGCCTTGAGCAACTCCGTCGGCGGCATCTCGCAACTGATCTTGCGCCCCAGCAGTTCCTCGATCGCCGGCAACTGGTAGGAATCATCTTCACCAGCAAAGCTGATCGAAACCCCGCTGGTGCCCGCCCGACCAGTACGGCCAATCCGGTGCACGTAGTCGTCCGGGTCTTCCGGCAGGGTGAAGTTGATCACGTGGCTGATGCCATCGATATGGATCCCGCGCCCCGCCACGTCGGTGGCCACCAGCACGGTGATGCGCCCTTCGCGGAAGTTCTCCAGGGTGCGGATGCGCTTGTGCTGCGGCACGTCGCCGGACAGTTGCGCGGCATTCACACCGTCGCGCACCAGGCGCTCCTCGATGCGCCGCACCTCGTCCTTGCGGTTGGCGAAGACGATGACCCGTTCCCACTTGTTCTCGGTGACCAGGTTGTACAGCAGCTTGTACTTGTCGCTGCCGGCCACGGCGTAGACATGCTGCTCCACGGTTTCGCTGGCGACGTTCTCCGGCTCGATCTCGACGATGGCCGGATTGGTGGTCCACTGCTTGGCCAGGTTCATCACGTCTTCGGTGAAAGTAGCGGAGAACAGCAGGGTCTGACGCTCGGCCTTCGGCGGAGTCTGGCGAATGATCTGACGCACCTGCGGGATGAAGCCCATGTCCAGCATGCGGTCGGCTTCGTCCAGGACCATCACCTCGACCATGTCCAGGTGCACCTCGCCGCGCTGGTTGAAGTCCAGCAGGCGGCCCGGTGTGGCGACCAGGATGTCGCAGTGGCGGGCTTCCAGGGCCTTGAGCTGCTTGTCGTAGTCCATGCCGCCGACGAAGGTCATGACATTGAGGCCGGTGTACTTGGTCAGCGCCGCGGCGTCCTTGGCGATCTGCACCACCAGCTCGCGGGTCGGGGCGATGATCAGCGCCCGCGGTTCGCCCATGTAGCGCTCTTTCGGCGGCGGGGTCTGCTGCAGCTGGGTGATGATCGAGATCAGGAAGGCCGCGGTCTTGCCGGTACCGGTCTGGGCCCGGCCAATGGCGTCCTGGCCGCGCAGGGTAAAGCCGAGGACCTGCGCCTGGATCGGCGTGCAATACGGGAAACCGAGGTCGTGGATGGCGTGCATCAGCTCGGCGGAGAGCTTGAAGTCGTGGAAGCGAGTCTTGCCTTCCTGGGGCTCGACCACGAAGTCTTCCAGCTTCCAGGTCGAGGCCTGGGGTTTGGGCTTGCGCTCGCGGCGCGGCTTGGCAGCTGCCGGTTCGGCCTGTGTCGGCCGGGCCGTTTCGGCCTTGACCGGGGCCGCAGGGGCGGGGACGGGAGCGGGTATCGGCGCGGGCGGCTGCATCACGGGGGCAGCGCTTTCGGCGGCGAGTTGCTCGACCTCGCTCTTGCCGAACATCTTCTTGAGTGCTTTGAGCACGATCTTCTCGTCAATTGGTTAAGGAATGTACGCCGGGCAGTGTAATGCAAGATCCGGGCTCGGCGTAGTGGAATGAGCCGACAACTACAGGGAATGCGACTTTCAGCGCAAGCGCTGCGACAGCCAGGCGCCGATATCGCTGATTTCTTCCGGCAGCACTGCGTGCTCCATCGGGTATTCCTGCCAGCCGACGCTGACGCCCCAGTGCTTGAGGTGCTCGTAGGCGGTGCGGCCCATGGCCGGCAGCACCACCGGATCGTACTGGCCGTGCAGGCACAGCGCCGGAATGCGCTGCTGGCTGGCGGTGAGCTGGGTGTCGTCCTTGAAGGTCGGGGCGTAGGTGGACAGGGCCAGCACGCCGCCAAGAGCGCCTTGCCACTTTATATAGGCAGTGTGCAGCACCACCGCGCCACCCTGGGAGAAGCCGGCGAGGACGATGCGGTTGGGGTCGATGCCCTGGGCGCGCTGTTCCTCGATCAGGGCGATGACCTGGGCGGCGGATTCTTCCAGTTGGCCCTCGTCGATGGCCCGCGCCGGGCTCATGGCCTTGATGTCGTACCAGCTGGGCATTTCATAACCGCCGTTGATCGTCACCGCGCGAGTCGGCGCCTGGGGCATTACGAAACGGGTGGAGAGCAAGTGTTCCTGCAGCGCTTCGGCCACCGGCATGAAGTCATAGCGGTCGGCGCCCAGGCCGTGCAACCAGATGACACAGGCGTCGGCGTTCTTTTGTGGTTCGAGAATCAAGGGTTTGGTCATGACTGCTCCGAATTAGTGCACGCGTTTTCACGGGGGTGCATGAAAAAAAGGCATGAAGTGAACACAGATAAAAAATGATGTCGCATTGCTATAACTTTGCCTGTTGTAACTGACTGAAACGCTTTAGCGAAACAATCTGGTACGCGCTTTGCAATTCCCCCAAGGACGTGAGGGAAGTAGCAATGTGCGGTAACACCCCTCATGGGAAATCCAAGGCTGTCACAGAACAGCGAATTGCGCCAATTGACCCAATAACAAGCCGAAAAGGGTCGGATGCGCCTCATAAGGGTGCGGTGCAAGCCGGCTCAACACAATAAGAGCGAACTGGAGGTTTTAATGAAGATGTTGAAGACCACCCTGGCAGTCATGACGGCTGCCGCAGCACTGGGCGTGAGCGCCATGGCCCAGGCGGGTGCGACCCTGGATGCGGTGCAGAAGAAAGGTTTTGTCCAGTGCGGCGTCAGTGACGGCCTGCCGGGCTTCTCGGTACCGGACGCCAAGGGCACCATCGTCGGCATCGACGCCGACGTCTGCCGCGCCGTCGCAGCCGCAGTGTTCGGCGACGCCACCAAGGTCAAGTTCAGCCAGCTGAACGCCAAGGAGCGCTTCACCGCGCTGCAGTCCGGCGAAGTCGACGTGCTGTCGCGCAACACCACCTGGACCAGCTCGCGCGACGCCGGCATGGGCCTGGTGTTCGCCGGTGTCACCTACTACGACGGCATCGGCTTCCTGGTGAACAAGAAGCTCGGCGTTTCCAGCGCCAAGGAGCTGGACGGTGCAACCATCTGCATCCAGGCCGGTACCACCACCGAGCTGAACGTGTCGGACTACTTCCGCGCCAACGGCCTGAAATACACCCCTATCACCTTCGACACTTCCGACGAGAGCGCCAAGTCGCTGGAGTCCGGTCGTTGCGACGTGCTGACCTCGGACAAGTCGCAGCTCTACGCACAACGCTCCAAGCTGGCCGCGCCGACCGACTACGTCGTGCTGCCGGAAACCATCTCCAAGGAGCCACTGGGCCCGGTGGTGCGTAAAGGCGACGAAGAGTGGTTCTCCATCGTGCGCTGGACCCTGTTCGCCATGCTCAACGCCGAAGAGGCGGGCATCACCTCGAAGAACGTCGAGGCCGAAGCCAAGGCGACCAAGAACCCCGACGTCGCGCGCATGCTCGGTGCCGACGGCGAGTACGGCAAGGACCTGAAACTGCCGAAGGACTGGGTGGTGCAGATCGTCAAGCAGGTGGGTAACTACGGCGAAGTGTTCGAGAAGAACCTTGGCAAGAGCACCCCGTTGCAGATCGACCGCGGTCTGAACGCCCTGTGGAACAACGGCGGCATCCAGTACGCGCCTCCGGTGCGCTGATTGGGCCGGCCCGCGGTGACGCTCCTGTCACCGCGGGCCGTATCGTTCCTTCTTTTCGGGGCCTTTCATGCACAATCCACCCAGGGGCTTGTCCCTTAGCGACCCACGCGTTCGCGCCTGGCTGTTCCAGATCCTCACGATCGTCTTCGTGGTCGGTCTGGGCTGGTACCTGTTCCACAACACCCAGACCAACCTGCAACACCGGGGTATCACCTCGGGCTTCGACTTCCTCGAACGCAGCGCCGGCTTCGGCATCGCCCAGCACCTGATTCCCTACGTCGAATCCGATTCCTACGCCCGGGTCTTCGTCATCGGCCTGCTCAACACGCTGCTGGTGACCTTCATCGGCATCATCCTGGCGACCCTGCTCGGCTTTATCATCGGCGTGGCGCGGCTGTCGCCGAACTGGATGATCAACAAGCTGGCCACGGTGTATGTCGAGACCTTCCGCAACATCCCGCCGCTGCTGCAGATCCTGTTCTGGTACTTCGCGGTGTTCCTGACCCTGCCGGGACCGCGGGGCAGCATCAACCTCAACGACACCTTCTTCATCAGCAACCGTGGCCTGAACAT